>JAUIKM010000073.1 GCA_030430495.1 bacterium
CGGGTCCCCCCGCTCCCTCCGGGCCGCCTCCGCGCTGCGTACGCCGCAAGCCGCAGTGTTAAACTCCGGGCTACGCCCTGACAGTAAATGAATGCGCTCGGCATTACATAATGTGGCCTTATACCGCTTGCCAAGCCGTGCGCGGCATAAAGCACATTATGCAAACCGCCGCTGACGCGGACGCGCAAGATGAAGAGTATGCGGCATGCGCCGCAAACCACCAAGTGAGAAGTCTGCCTAAAGTCATCGAGTTCTTGAGCTTAAGTGAGAAGCCGCAAACCGCCGGCCGAAGGCCGGACGCGCGAGATGAAGAGCATGCGGCATGCGCCGCAAACCACCAGGTGAGAAGTCTGCCACAAGTCATCGAGTTTTTGAGGTTAAGTGAGAAGCCGCAAACCGCCAGGTGAGAAGCCGGCCAAAAGTCAATGAGTCCTTGAGTTTAAGTGAGAAGCCGCAAACCGCCGGCCGAAGGCCGGACGCGCGAGATGAAGAGTGCGCGGCCTGCGGCGCGAACTGCCAGGTGAGAAGCCAGCCGATATCATTGGAAATATCAAAGGCAAACCTGATTCGCATTATATTCGCAACATTGATTAACGCTGATGCTATTATCAGGGAGACAGAATGTGTCCAGCTGTAAAAGCAGTTGACCTGAATAGTCTATATATCAAAAATCGATAGGCTGGCAAGTATCTCTGAGCAGTCTGACAGTATATCTTTCTCACTGGAAACGGGATAGTGAAACAACATTCGGGCGGTCTTCAAATTGCCCGGAATATAAATTACCACAAAGTTCTCTCCTACACTGTTCAGATCCACGTCACCGCTAGTCTTTCCTGTGCATTTCTCCCCCCGAACTTGAAACGTGAATTCTGCAAACATAGAGCCATACGAACCGACTTGAGCCGACTCTATAGTACCAACAGTACACTCGCCATGGTACTTAAAATCCATCAACAACGTATACTGCTTAATGACTAAGAACGACAGGAATATTAAACCGACACTAATTGGCAAATACACTTTCTTGAATCGACTACTAGTAAAAAATTGTTTGTTCACTACTTTCCTTAAAAAAAATTCTTGAACCTTATCGGTCGATGTAATGTCGATACGAAGCTCTCGTTTGCGTGTTATCTGCAGGCATAGTTGTTCCGCCTGAGCCATTTCTTCCTGGAAATGGTGTCACATTGACAGGATTTCCATCTCGATCTTGTTCGATCAATGTTCCTAAGGCAAGTCCCATGCCAAATTCAACCCATTCTTGCCACAAGGCCCTAGAAGCTTCATCGGTACCGGAAGCTGACGAATAATCAAATGATCCATTCTGAAAAGCATCCCAGAATCCTTCAAAGGTCCCTGGCGTTACTCCCGGTGCTCCAGCCGACATCTTCAAATACATTTGATAAGCCATACTCCTAGCTTCAGGGCTATTTGTTGACTTTACACCACTTTTTACAAGCATGGACGACAATACTGATGCAACTCCGTGCAATATCCCATTAATAACCAACTCACTAGCAAATTCGCCCGTGGATTTGGTCCCATCAGCGATACTGCTGAAACCTTTGTCGAGAGTATAGTCAGCTGCCGATGGCAGCAGCACATTACTCACAACACCCCACCATCCACCAAGTGGAAGTCCCGACAACCCTAAATCTATAGCATCGATCTGCCTTGCGACCATCGTACCAGATGCCAACTCACCGGTTTTTTGGTAGTGCACATATTGAATCGTTGCTACTTGGGTTGTTAAACTGAAGGTGAAACTTATGGCAGAAGTCTTAGCAAGACCGACCAGTGTGGGTGAAAATTCGATTCCTAGTCCACCTACCATTGGAGCTGACGCTAATGCTCCGGCCCCAATTCCGATGACCATCGCTGAGCCAAATCCCACTGCGTACTTTGTTAGAAAGCTGTTTAATAATTCACGCGTCTCAGCCTCATTTGGTTGATGTGTCATCCCCACATCTTTCCAAATGAAGTATTGTGGAGTAAAGTAATGAGGAATTCCACTAAGCCCACCTTCGTCGATGAATAGTATTGGGCTATCAAACGCAAAGCCATATGTTGAAAAAGAAGGCATTGAAGTCGCAATTGGATCCACGCTCAAAAACCGTCCCAACCTCGGATCATGGATCCTCGCTCCAAAGTTAAGTGCGTTCCCCGTGCCCTTAACTTCATTGTCCATCTCCATGCCGTTAAACCCGTACAGGTAGCGTCTTCGACGCCTTTTTGGACGCGCCGCTGCGCCCGCGTTGGGCGGCCACTGCGCACTTTGAGACTCGCCGCTGCGTGCCCCGCTGCGCGCCGGACCGCGCGCGTTTCCCCGCTGAAGAAAAAAAGCTTGTCAAAGAACATCTCGCCTGCGCGGGCGGCCGGAACCTTGGCCCGGTTGGAAGATACTAAACTTCGGCGATCCGGCCTCGGCCACGCGCGCCCCCTTTCAGGCGGGGGGCGCGGGCCGGGATTGCAGGCCGGTCGCCGACTCGTCACTATGCGACCGCCGCCCAAAAGCCGACCGTCCGTATAGCCGCCGCGCCGATGAACACTCGGCTCGCGGCTGTTCGCGCCGCAGCTCGTCACCTGGTCATTGCTTTTTCGCTCAGGGGTTTATCACATGCCGCCGGGAAGGACGAGAGTCACGTAGCCCCGCGCGCGCCGGCCGTCAGGCCGCGATTTGCATAAGACCGTTTTAGGGTCGCGGCAGGATGCCGCGCCTTAAAACAGCTTATGTAAGGCGAGCGCGCGGGAGTTCGGAGAAGATGGGAAGCAGGACGCGGCGAGAGTCACGAGGCGGGTATTTAACCGCCTCCGGCGGCCGCGGCGCGCAGGCGGCCCGGACGGACCGGGGTGTGGCCGGGACGGGAGCGGCCTGCCAAGCGGCGCGTGTACTTTGCGTTCATCGGTATCAACAATTGCGGGAACCATTGCTCCGTCGTACTTTCGAGTACAATAATGCACGTTTTTTCAAGGAACATGGAATATGAAGACACTGACCTTGCACGTCAACGACAAGGTGGCCGAGGCCATCAAACAGTTGCTGGCGCTCCTGCCCGAGGAAGAAGCCACGGTGGTCGAGTTCTATGACGGCATCGAATACGTCAGCGACGAGGAACAGGCCGAACTGGAAGAACTGTTAAAAGATCCCGACTGCGACGTACCGGCCGAAAAAAGGAGATTTACCGCGTGACTGTCGAGGTGGAACTGTCAAAACAGGTTCAGAAGTTTCTCGCTAAAAACACCCATCTGATCACCAAAGACAGACTTTATGAACTCCTGAACGTCGTCGCGCGCCAACATCCCAACGCACCAGGCACACGCAAGCTCATCGGCGATAGCGAAGACTACTACAGGCTTCGCTTCAGGAACGCACGGGTGATTTTCAGAGTGGAAGAACGACCGGACCTGATGTACCTGTATGCCCGGGCAATGGACTACCGCGGCAACATCTACTGACGGAAAACAGCCGTCTCAGACGTCAAGCTCGACGATCTCCGCCGTCCCTTTATCCTCCGGCACAGGGTCACCGTGATCCCGAAGAACATCAATGTAAAGTTCGATCGCCTCGCGGATATTCCTCAGCGCTTCCTCGCGCGTTTCGCCTTCACTGACGCAGCCCGGCAACGACGGACACTGAACCACCCAGCCGCCGTCTTCGCCTTCGTGCAACATTACCTGTCGCATACTTTTCCTCCTGGTTGTTGAAGTTATCCCATTGGATGCAGTTTCCCCACCGCCGCGCTCAGTTCGGCCAGGTTCGTGAAGCGATAGCGCTCCGTCGGGACCGGCAGGCGGTGACCGGCGAAGAGCTGCACCGCGCGCAGGTTGTGGCCCGCGCCGAGCATCATCGCAATCACCGACTGACGGATCAGCGTCGGCGTTAACCGGCGGCCCGGCGTTAAAAAGCGGGCGTTTTGAACGACGCGCTGCACCCCGTCCGGCGTTTCGGCGTTCCCGCGCCGTGTTAACACCAGGTACGGCAGATCTGTGTTTCCCATGAGCGCCGGACGCGCGGTTTCGAGGTAGGTTGTTAAACACACAACTTGTTGCTTAGGCAACAATATTGCACGCTCCTGCGTGCGCCCGCAGGACGGCACGTGCAAGGTTCCGTGCGCAAGGTCGAGGTCGTCCGTTGTTAACATCGTCACTTCGCGGCTCGTCAGTGCCGACCAGGATAAAAAATCAAGGATGATTGTTTCGCGCAGCGGCAGCTCACGTGAACGGTCGCGCAGGATGCGCACTTCCTGCGGCGTTAACAGGTGCGGCAGAGCCGTGGCGCGCGGCGGATTGCCCGCAAGAACAAAGGCGCGCGCCGGATTGTCGGTGCGCAGGCCCGACTCGATTTGCCAGGTAAAATAGGCCCTGAGCGCGAAGAGATGCGGCCGCACCGTCGCCGCGTTCGGCGTGCGCCGACGCACCCGGCCGATCCAGTCGGCGACGTCCGTATAGCGCGCATGTGACGCGCCGATTTCGGCATTAAACAAGGCCGCATAACGCGCGTAGGCTGCCGCCGTGGACGGCGCATAGCGATCCTGTAACCACGCTTCGAAGCTCATGTCTGCGGTCCCGCCGGTTTAATGTGCGTGTAGATTCTCGTCGTGTCGATCGTGCGATGACCGAGGAAGTCGCGCGTTTGCTCCAACGTCAACCCGGCCTCGAGCAGGTGCGTGGCCACCGCGTGACGCAGACAGTGCAGGGTGACCGCGCGCGTGAGCTGCGCGCGCGCCGCCATGCGTTTAACACGGC
>JAUIKM010000049.1 GCA_030430495.1 bacterium
ACATGGATCTCATCTCATTGCTCGAACGTTCTCGTCAATTTCATGCACGTCCATGAACCGCCGTATACGGAACCGTACGTACGGTGGTGTGAGAGGACGGGGGATGTAAATCCCCCTCCTACTCGATGTTTAACTGTCCGTTTGGGGGAGAAAAAGGCCCGTTTAACGCGAAAGCTGCAACAGCGCAATTTTTCCGAGAAACTTGAAAGCGAATCAAGGCGAATTCCTTACTTTAGCTGTCTATCGCCAAGGAATCGGAGGGATTGGTTTTGTGGGAGATTCTGGTGTTCCACAAAAATGTTGTTTAATGCCGGAATTTGGCAATAATGACCGCCGTGTCGCTCTATGACCGGAATCGACAACCTGTCAGGAATCAGAACTCAACGCCAGAACCATGTGAGTTGAAATACGCAGCACACGAACGGGCGGATTAACACAGGATAGCTGGACTCTCGGTGAATACATGAAGATTGGGACGTTTAACCAGGAATATCAACAGAACTTAACATTCAAAAAAATCCGGGAGCAACTATGCACGAACTCACTTCAGTCGAGGCTGTTTTCTTCGGGATATCGATTCTCGTGATTTTGTTCGTCCTGATCCCCATGTATCGGCGAATCGTCACCGACATGGTGCGCGACCGACTGTTTGAGTTGCGCGATGAATTGCGAGGTCACTGTGTTGCAAACAGTATTCCGTTGGACAGCCGCGAGTATGTGCTGCTGCGACAGTTGATCAATTACCACTTGCGTTTTCTGGAGACAGTCAATTTAAAACGGATTAAGCGATGGGACCGATTTTTGAAACGAAACCCGGAGCTTCACGAAATATCATCTTCAATTTCGCAATCCCTGGTCAGTTCTTATGACAAAGATTTGCAGGAATTTCTCACCCGAATTCGTTCACAGGCCAATGATTGCGTGGCAATTCATGTTGTGTTAAGAAGTCCCCCAATCCTGTTTGCGTCAGCATGTATCATAGTTTTTGGGGTGGTTGTATTTGTCGTCAAGCGATTGACAAACGCTGCCGGTCGAGTGATTCAAACCAACTACAAAGAACAGCTCAGCAATGCGCTTGGAATTGACAACAAACACATTGAAGACGCTTCTTTTCTGAGCTCGAAGTTTGCGCGTGCCGCCTGAACTTAACATCGCAGGACCGCGGTCCGGGGAAATGAATTTGCCGAGGTTTTATTCCGGACCGGTCTTTTCATCGCGCAGAATGATGTCCACACGCCGGCTGTAGAAACGCCCTTCCGGCAGGTCGTTGGGAAAGGTCACGGGATCCTCGCCGATGCCGCTCACCTGGATGGTCGGTAGATTCAGCGTGTCGGCGATTGTCTCGGCGCGTTTGCGCGAGAGTTGCAGATTGTACGCTACGTCGCCGATCACATCTGTGCTGCCGAGAATGCGGATGTTCGACGACTTTGTCGCGGCGGCGCGAACAAGCTGCAAAATGCGGCGGTGGTAGTCGGTCAGGTTAAACAGGTTGTAGTCGAAACTCATCAGCGAATAGCGATTGACAGTTACGTCGGCGAACTCCTCGTCGTCGGGGTGAATTTGTTCAAACAGCAGGTCTTCAACGGCACTGCTGTCGCGTGTACCCAGATAGTCCTCTATGATCAGTTGATATTTTAATGCAGTTGCACCGGGCTGGAGGACGTCGCTGTTGTTGTTAAAATCCCAGTCGATAAATTCCGGGATCGTATTCTGGCCTCTTATCGTGTGGATTTTATTGCCTCCGGCTGCGCTCACCAGATCGATTTGCCATGTTGCGAGTCCGGCTTCGGTGATGACATCGGGCAGGAAGCGAATAACTGAAGGATCGGCGTTTTTGGTTGTGTCGCGGACAATAATGGGAGCGAGGATGGAGCTGTCGTCGGAAGAAAGTTCAACGCGTCGATTTTCATCACGACCAATGGCAGAGGATGCCGGTGAAGGTGTGGACGGAAGGCGTTTGACGTTTGTGCGGATACGTCTGCGGTCGATGCTCCAGACGTGCTCCAGGTAGCCGATAATGCGCGCCGCGCGCTGCTGCGCCAGACTGCGTTTCTGGCGTACCGTGCCGGGGTCGTCGTTGCAACTGGTCAGGACCAGCTTGGCCGTGGGCGCTTTCTGCAGGCGGTAGCCGACGATGTTCAGCAGATTGTAGTAGACTTCAAGCGTCGAGCGTTTTGGCAGAGCGCCCACACTGAAGACCTGGCCTTCATCGGGAATCAACTGCTGGTATTTGTCGGGCAGTTCGCCCGATTGCAGATCAAAAAAGATGTAGGGAAGAAGGTTGATGACGTTGTTTTCAATGACCTCTTCGATGTTGACCAGCGCACTTTCCGCCAGACGGCCGTCGCTCAGAACAAACCGGGCTTCGATGTTGGAGTTGATGAGCGGGTGCGGCTGAGGCAGCATCCGCAAATATTCCTGTGTGACAGTTGTATGTGTGTAGCGCGTGCTGTAGTCTTCCGAAACGGAGTCGAGGCCGCGGCTGGAAATCAGCAGCGTCTGTTGATCGGCGACATCCGGCGTCAAACGGACAGTCGTGTCGCGAATTATTGTCGTGTCGCGAATGTCGAATTTCGGGGCGTTCGGCGTCCAGACGATTTCCAGGCCCGCACGTAGGTCCGTGTAATTCCATTTCATGGCGGCTGCGGGCGCAAAGAGCGGGCGGCTCAATTCGGCGTAGGGCCTGGCGACAAATGCGTGCAGATCGTCGATGGGGAAGTCGTAGCTCGCGCCGACCATAAATTCCAACTGGATACCACGGAGGTCTGGAATGTCGCGCGCATCAACTGTCAATTGATTGCTGCCGGATTCTTCGAATCGGCGGTTTTCGGGAAACACAATGGTTTGGTTCTGCGAGGCCGTCGATTCAAGCGTGAGGTCCAGGCTGATTCCGCTTCGCAGGTGCAAGGCCGGGGCGACCCTGAAAAAAAGTTCAGGTCGTAGCGCAATTTGGCGATAACCCAGTTCAAGATTGTGTCGGATCAGGCCCGAAATTGGTCCGCCGTTGATGTCCGTAAACGTCGTCGGTTCTTCAGTTTCCAGTACAACAGAGCGGTCGCGCCAGGCGAGGCTGAAACCCCAGAGCAGGTTGCTGGAGTCGATGCGCGTGTCCCAGGCAAGTCCAAAACCAGTTGAGACGCCGGTTGCCGAACCGTAGGCGGCAACGTCGGCGGGCAAAGGCGTCAGGCCCGGAACGGTGTGGATATCCGCTTCGTGAAAAGAAGGGCCGGCGTCAAAGCGAAAAGAAATATTAAAAGTTGTGTCTATGCGCAGGGATTGGGCATGTACGCGTGGGCCGAGCACCGCGAACACGAACAACACTACACCGCACAACAAACACCATCGTACTGCGCGCACAACGTACTTCGAAATGTATACAATTGCTGATCTGCTCTGAATATAGGAAGGACGGAGGAGAATTACTCGACGATCATTGTGCGAACGACCGTACGCCCGCATACGGTTAAGCGGCAGAAATAGGGGCCGGAGGTAAGGTCACGCCGCATGATGCGGACGTCAAAGGTTTCGCGTCCTTCGTCCACGTTGACATCGTAGCTGCGTACGAGCTGTCCGCGGAGGTTGTAAATGTGCAGGTTGCCGGAGCCGCTGCCAACGTTGCTGACGGAAATTGTCGATTCGAAGGTGAGCGGGTTCGGGCTGATTTCAACCGAGGCAAAAAGGGATTCGTCGACGGTGCGGCGGCCGCTGTAAGCATCGTCAATCACCACGATGCCGGGGCGGGCGTCCACCTGAATCGGGATTCGTTGACCGTTGCCCGAAAGCCAGGCAAAATCGGCGATTTCAACGGCGGTGGAGTTGTCGTTCCCAAGTGCGGCCTGAACCGGCAAAGAACCAAGGACGGTTGGTTCGCCGAGCATGAGTTCGCGCGCCGAGATGTCGCCGGACAGCGTTACGTAATGAAAACCCTCCACGATTCGCCCGCGCGCCCGCTCATCGGTTATGGCCAGCAGCGAGGCGTTGAATCGAACCGTAGCCGTAAATCCAACAATGTTGCGCGTTTCAAATTGCCAGGGCAGGTACGAGCCGGCAACAACGGCAATTTCAATGTCAAAAGTATCGCCAACTTTGACGTTTAAACGCGGAAGGACAAGCTGCGTCGGCTGCGTGGAGGGCGCTACCTGGCTGAGGTAGTCGCCGCCATGATCTTCGGCGTAGCTGTCCTGATTGGAATTGGTAACGATTTTGTCGGGTGCCGAGTCGGCGAGGAGGGTCAGAAGGCTGAGGTCGGGAGACGAGAAGCTGGAGGCCAGATGTGATTCGTGAATCGTCAATTGTTGCGCCGGAGCCCCCGCGGGCACGAAGCCTGCAAGGAACAAGAGTGCAACTGCAGTAAAAACGACCGGGGGCATACCTGCTGCGGACGGGTTTCTAAGCGATTCTCGATGATTCAATCTGGAAGCTTCCCACTGAACGATCAATTTTCTTGCCTGGCCTGTCCGATAAGTTATTAAAGATGATTGGTGAAATCAATAAAAAATTACTTCCAAGGTAAAAATCACTTGGTTTTTTTTATTCTGTTTTTCGTTTCGACAAAGGTAAAAAAGTGCGTTTCCCGGGGCCGAATGGCGTGTGATTGGTCGAAAACGGCGGAAACGGGCAGGCAGGGGGACAATGAGTTCTGACGGTGTGTAGCCACGGAACCGGATATAAAAAGAAACGCCCGAACGTCTCCGTGAGGAGTATTCGGGCATTTCCGCGGACTATACGAGTACCAATTTCATCGTCGGAGGAACAAAAGGTATGCTCCGGCTGGACCATGCGGTCTGAGGATCACGCGGCGCCTTTCCCTCGAAGGCGTCGCACCCTTTTGCCCGACGACGCAAGATTAATCCCGATACCACCAGTTCGGTCACATCAATTCGTAAAATATTTTCGCTTTTTTTTCGCCGCCGGGGATGCAGGTGCTCGCGGCCGTTGAAAACGCGTAATTCCGTATATTTGAAGGCTTGTGCCGCCAGTATGCGGCCGACACTTCCAGCTAGTTCATCTTCATTCCATAGAATCCCGATTATTGAGGCAGGATCTCCGTATGCAAACCTACGAGAGCGATGTAGTAGTCATTGGGGGCGGGCCCGGCGGTTATGTAGCCGCAATTCGCGCTTCCCAGCTCGGACTGAAAACGATTTGCGTCGAACGCGACAGACTTGGCGGTATTTGCCTCAACTGGGGATGTATTCCGACCAAAGCCCTCCTGAAAAACGCTGAATACATGGAGTTTCTGAATCACGCCTCGGAATGGGGATTCAACGTGGGCGAAGTCAGTGTGGATTTCAGCAAGGTTGTCGAGCGCAGCCGCGGCGTAGCTGACAGAATGTCCAACGGCATCAACTTTCTGTTCAAAAAGTACAAGGTCGAACACATCGGCGGCCACGGTTCGCTGCGTTCGGCCAATGAAGTGGAGATTCGCGACAACGACGGCAACGTCACCGGCGTGATCAACACCAAAAACGTGATTGTCGCAACGGGCGCCCGTCCGCGCATGATTCCCGGAATCGACGTCGACTACAAGCGCGTCATCACCAGCACGGAAGCGATGATCATGCCCGAGATTCCGAAGTCGATGGTCGTTATCGGCGCGGGTGCGATCGGCGCCGAGTTCGCGTATTTCTACAATGCCTTCGGCGCCAAAGTGACGATGGTGGAAATGATGCCGCGCCTGTTGCCGGTGGAAGACGACGACGTGTCCAAGGAACTGGCGCGCCAATTCAAGAAAGCCGGAATCAAAGCGCTCACCGAAGCCAAAGTGCAGTCCGCCAAAACGGTCGGCGACGGCGTTGAAGTTGTGGTCGAGAAAAAAGACGGCAGCACGGAGACGATCCAGGCGGATGTGGCGCTCAACGCGGTCGGCGTCGTCGGCAATGTTGAAAATATTGGCCTTGAAGCGCTGGGCGTCAACGTCGAGCGTTCGAACATTGTGATCGACAAGTTTTGCCGCACGAACGTCGACGGCATCTATGCCATCGGCGACGTGGCCGGCGCACCCTGGCTGGCGCACAAAGCCTCCGCTGAAGGCGTCGTGGTGGCGGAGTTCATTGCCGGCCACGAAACGAGCGGCGTCGACTACACGAACATTCCGGGATGTACTTACTGTCATCCGCAGGTGGCCAGCGTTGGTCTGACCGAACGCGCCGCACGCGAGCAGGGCTACGAGCTCAAAATCGGCAAGTTCCCGTTTACGGCGAACGGCAAAGCACACGGCATCGGCGAAGCCAAGGGATTTGTGAAGCTGATCTTTGAAGCCGAATACGGCGAATTGCTCGGCGCGCACATGATCGGCCCGGATGTCACCGAACTTATAGCTGAAATGGGCCTGGCGCGTTCGTTGGACGCTACCGTGCAAACGATCTTCAAAACGGTGCACGCACACCCGACGCTCAGCGAAGCCGTCATGGAAGCTGCGGCCGACGCCGTTGGAGAAGCCGTCAATTTCTGATGAAATCGGCAAAGCCGCGGCAACAAACGGCCTTCTGGTCCAGGGTTGCCGCGGCATTAATGGCCGGTGAATTTTTTATGAAAAAAAGATTTGACAGGCTGGCAAATAGCGCTATATTTGCACTCGTCTTTGACGGACCCAGCGGGAATAGCTCAGTGGTAGAGCACAACCTTGCCAAGGTTGGGGTCGCGAGTTCGAGCCTCGTTTCCCGCTCGCCCATTTCAGTCGTTCTCTTCCTCTTTATGCTGCATGCCTTACCATCAACCTCCTTCCCCGATGGTAAGGCATTTTTTTTGCCTGAAAATTCACCTGAACACTCAGTCCTGAAGGTGCAAGATGCCGCACGGCGTTGAATCGCAGACACCCGGTGATTTAGAGCGAAGGTATACGCTGACCGATTTTTTCTCGTCCTCACTGTTTTATTTCGGTTTTGCCATCTGGTTTGGCGCTTTTGTGTTTTTCGGCATGGGCGTGGCGCCGGTGTTGTTCACGGAACTCAGCCGCGAAGCCGCGGGGCAGGTGAACTCGACGATATTGATCCGGCTCAATATCCTGGAGTTTGCAGGCGCTTTCTGCATGCTGTCCGGTCTGGCCTTGTTTGTTTTCAGATATCGCGGTCTGCGCAATCTGATGCCCCTTTTTCTGCTTGTCATCGCGTTGGGAATCACCTCGTATTACGCGCTGTCAATCGGGCCTGAAATGCGCGAACTGCGCGAAGCAATTTTACACACGGATGCCGTTGAAACGGTGGCCGGGCTCCAAACCAGGTTCGACGATTTGCACGCTTTGTATACTGCGCTCGCGGGGACGTCACTGGGGATTGTCTTTATTGTTTTTGTGTGGCAGGTTTTCAACTTCAGTCTTCCGGCAAACATGCGCAGCATTGCAACGACCAATTTGCTGCGCTCAATGCTGCCGGCATCCAACGACAAAGTCTGAAGCGCGGAACAACATTAGCCCGCTGAAACGTTTACCACTGCAATTGACAAATCAGCATTATTCACAGCCTCCCGGAGAGCGCCATGATGTCTTTCAGTGCGGTAGCGGCAAGTATGTTGTTCGTGTTGTCACCGAGTTTTTGGTCCCATTGGGGCGACGGCAAAGCTGAAATCAGCACGTATGAAGTTGTTCAGAATCGCTATGGCGAGGAGCGAACAGCCCGCGTGGCTCACATCTACGTCACCGAGCCATTCAATACCGGCAAGCAGGTAAAGTCGGACAGCCCCGAGGGAGAAGGCGTTGTACAGGTGCTCAAACAAAACCGCGTCAAGCTGTTTCAGACGGGCATCTACGAGTATTCGATCATGAACTCGGTCTTTGTTCCGCTGAACGACTATCCGATTTACAGCCTGTCGGGGCGCGAGACGGGAACGGCCAATGCCGGAGAACCGATCAAAGTGACATTTTCAAGTCAGGAGTGGTGCGGCATGACCTTCCACCAGCTCAACAATCGCACCGACGGAATCGAGTCGCAGTCCAATTCCTATTTTGAGATGGAATCGGATCGGCGTCACCTGCTGGACAAACCGCAGAAAACCCTGCTGGCGGATGAACTGTTTATCGCCGTGCGCGAACTGGCGCGCCCGCTTGCGGAAGGCGAATACACGATCTATCCGACGCTGGAATTCTGCCGTCTGTTCCATGTCGACATGAAGGCGAGCAGAGGCCAGGTGAAAAAACGCGACGTCTCGGTCAATCAGGACGGCAAGATTGCCCCCGCCACTATCTGGACGGTGACCGCGGGGGATTCGCAGTGGGAATTCACGGTGGCCAAGGCGGCGCCTCATCTGATCTTGTCATACAGCAACAGCGAAGGCGGCACGGTGATCGAACGCGGCACTCTGCTGAAGTCCGAACGTCTGCCGTACTGGGGCCTGCACGACAACGTTCACGAAACCTACCTGGAACAGATCGGTTTACAGCCGGCGGTGCGCTGAGCAAGGAAGTGCCGGCCCGGCCGCACGGACATTCCCTTGCCGGCGGTTTTCCCGTCGGTTGAGAGGAAAACCGCCGCGAACAGTAGTGACGGACGTCGTGGGACGTGCTTCTGATAAACTCATTTCTGTGGAGTGACAGGTGAGCAGGCGAGTGCATCGGTCGCCATCAGGCGACATCTCTCTGCCACTGCGAACCCGAGATTCCGGTCAAACGGAAATCCGGCTGAAACTGCGATCGGTTGACTCCTGAAAAGTGCTTCACAGCATTGAACCGAATACATGGCGAGTTTGGTGTCTGTCCTGCAATAGAGGACGACGTGTGAAACAAGGCGCGTGTTCACACGGTGCTGGTGGTTCAACAGCGTGAATTACTGTCTCTGCGCCGATCGAAGTGTTTCCAGTTGCGGATGTTTTGCCGTCCGGCTGACATCCGGGTCCGCAGTGCGAGAGTAGGTATTTTCCCCGTTTGCAGCCGCAAGCAGAGGAAAGTCGATTTTCAAAGATGAGTAGTTGGGAACTGCTGTTGTATCAGTCACCATCCTGAAGACCAAAGCAATTTACGCGAACCCTGTCTCGGTTTCAATAGCCCGAAATCATCATAATGTCTCTGGCCATTGTTGACTATGGCATAGTCATTTATGGCTATGCCGTTGGCCGGTTTGGTAGCTGCGCGGCGGTTGTCGGCTATCTGATCGACTGCTTTGGCGGGAATCGGCCGCTTGCGTAAATTGGAGTTTTGCTGTACAATTTTACTGCTGCCGGATAATCATGCGCTACCAGATTGAATCTGAATTGTTTAAGTCGGTTCTGCACGGCAACCTCGTTGAAGACGGCGTTGCCATGGTTGACGGCCCGCGGCTGCACATTGTGGCAGATGAAGACAAAACCGGTGTTTACTACGCTCTGCTGGACGGCAAACGCATTCCCTTTGTGGCGCAAACAAACAAGAGCGGCGAAATCATCGTGGCGATGCGCGGTTATAACTACCGGCTGCGCGTGCGCAATGAACGCGATCTCTTTCTGCAGAGCCTGTTGAAACAGACAGCGCGCAGTGCCGGCGGCACTGTTACAGTCAAATCGCCGATGCCCGGGCTGATCAAATCGGTCGATGTTGAGCAGGGCGCAGTGGTCAAAAAAGGTGCGCGGCTGCTGGTGCTGGAAGCCATGAAAATGGAGAACGACATCGCGGCGCCGGTTGACGGAAGCATCACCAAACTGCAGGTTGAAGCGGGCAAAGCCGTCGAGAAAAATCAGGTCCTGTGCGTGATCACGCCGCCTAAGGCTGAAAGCTGATCGTTGTTTTCAATTCGTCCATGCCGGAATACGATCGGGCGATCGCTAAAATGAGCGCCGAACACCGAGTTTGAACTCCCATTCCTTCGTGCGGCGGTTGGAGTTGTTCGCCGCGCCGGTGGTATGTGAAGCGCTGAGCAGCAGGTCGCGCAGCAGGCCGACGTCGGTAAACAAAATGCTCATCGGGACGTCCACCGTGACCGTTGCAACGCCGCTTTCACCGAGATCGGAATCGACGTGATAACCAAGTCCCGTGTCAAAAATCTTGCCGGTAATGATAACGCGTGCCTGTGAAAAGTCAAGCTGATTGGTCTCCTGTGTTTCACCAAACTGTACTTCAACGCTCTCAATAAAACCCAGATCCTGCAGGAACTCGCCCAGGATGTCGCTGGCTAATTTGTTCGTCACCGAGCCGTACGCGGCCCCGCCTCCCGATGTCAGAGCCGCCGCACCCTGCAGTTCTGCCAGGGTTTTTCCGAAAACGATCAAAGACAAGGCATTGCTCGTTATCTGGTCGGAAGTTCCACGTCCGGGCTCGCCGTCCAGCCAATATCTGAACTCAACTTTGAGTTGTTCCAGCGTGCCTTTAAGAGTGATCTCAACTTTGTAATCCTGTGTTCCGTTGTCAATCCGCCGTTGTTTCTCAATGGTTGCTTTAATGTCGACGACCGGGGCTACAATCGGCCCCTTAAATTCGACCGTGCCTTCAGATTTGAAACTGCGGTAGAAGTCGTATTTGGAGCCTTCTTTCAGATCCAGTTTTCCAATCAGGTGCTCAACTTTGTTAACAATGTCCCCCTGTGGAAGTACCGATGTGTAATTCAGCGGACTGGAGGGGTTTTGCAGATTCACCACTGCTGTCAACTCTTCGAATGGTCCCAGCTCCATTGTAATCGTAACGTCGTCGCGCAACCAGACTCTGACGTTGTAGATGATGCGATCCGCAAAAGCCAGATCCTCTTCCACCGTTTTGCGGCCATTCGCCCCCGGCGAAAACTGCGGGCCGTCGGCAACAACAACGTTGCCGGGTGAGCTGTACAGCGAGTCGTTGCAATCGCGTTCCGTCACAATGATGCTGCCGTCGCGCCGTTCGATGCGTTCAAAACAGAAGGTCCGGCGGACTTTGGTCTGTTTGCGCGTCAGCGGAAGTGAAATATCGCCCTCCAGCACTTCGATTGCACCGGTCAATTTTGGCCGCAACATGTTGCCCTGCAGGCGCAGGGGTTGATTGCGCGTCGCAATGATCAGATTGCCGTACATGTCCGGGCTGGTGGCGCGTGACCCTTCATTCATCACCATAAACCGATCCGTTTCGATTTTGACGTCGAAATTGTCAATGTCAAAACCGTCCAGGCGCACGTCGCCGGAAACGGTCGCTTTGCGCTGGTCAACTGTCCCTCTCAGATCCGTGGGGTGATTGATGACCATCAAAGAATCGATATGCAACACGTCGTCGTTCAAGGTTATTGAGCCGCGCGCACCGTACAACATATTGGTGCTGACGACGCGCAGTTGCGAGTTCAGGATGTCGACGTGGCCGTAGTAATTCAGGTTGTTCGGCGTATAACCGTTGATCAGGAAGTTGGCGTGGGCGTAACCATAGATTTTGTCGATTGAAGGCACAAACAGACCAATGGATCCAAGTGAAACGCTGTCGGCCAATAAAGAAATAGACACTTCGCGATCGGGGGCAATCAAAGGGGCGTCTTCAGTGCGTTCAGCCAGGCCGAGGTAGATCGGCAGTTTGTCGATTGAAAGCAGCAAAACACGGCTTTGGATGTCGTTTTCGCTCTTGACTACTTCCAGTGTGCCGGTCATGCTCGTATCGCGATAGTTCATATGCAGGAAGTTGTCGCCCACGTAGTCGCCGGCGAACCTGAGCGAATCGGCGCGCATGTCGAGTTCGATAATGGGCGCGGCCCAGGTGCCGTTCAGCCCAACATAGAGGCTGTCGATTTCACCTTCGATCTCGTCCAGCACTTCGATGCGGCCGTTTGTTTCCGGGGCGAGGAATCTGTTGATATCGCTGATCGTGAAGTTTTCTACCGTTATAGCCGTGTTGTTGAAATCCTCCATACTGATGAGGCCGCTCAACTGGATTTTTTCGGCGCCGGGACGGTACAGGCGAACGGAATCGAGTTTGACGCCGGACGAGGTAAGGTTGGCCTCAATGCGGTTTTCCGTCAGCCAGGTCAGGCTGTCGCGATACACAAACCGCAGAGAGTCGAGCGCGATGGCGTATTCGTCGAGGCCGCTGATGTCAAAAGTACCGCGCGTGCGAACGTGGTAGTCGTCGAGCAGGCCCGTGCTGACGTCGAACACAAGAGTCTCGTTGCCGTAGTTGAGCGCCACGTGCGGCTCGTTCAGGGTGATGTCGTTCAGCAACACCGTGCTGTCGCTGTCAAAGGAGAAGTCGCCGGTCAGGACGGCAAAGCCGAAGTCGGTGCGCTGATGCCTGAATCTGGCGCCCAGGCGCGAGGGCGGAACGCGCAGCGCGGTGGAGCTGTCCCGCAGCTCCAGACGCGAAATCACCGAACCGCTGTCGAGCTTCAACAAAAAGTCGTCGGTGTGTCCGCCGATGGAACCGCGCAGCTGCAAATCGGCGTCGAGGCGGCGGTCGGACTGGTCAAAGAGTCGCAGCGGGCTGATGTCCAGAACGCGCAGATAAAAGTCGGCCTGGATCGGCTCGGACTCCGTCTGAACAATTTCCTCGTCCATTTCGATGAACATCGGAGACGACATTGAGGTGCTGTCGTTCACCACCGAGTTGATTGTATTGTACTTTTCTTCGATCACCTGGACGACGCCGTCGACGACGGAGCCGAGCGAAGCGGCCAGCGCGTCGAAGCGGTAGCGGCCCTCCAGGCGCACGCGGGCGATCGACGATTCGAGCAGGAAGGAGCGCTCGTCGGCGCTCTTGCGCGTCAACTGCGCCTGAAATTCGAGCGGAGGCAGCGTGTCGCCCGGGATTTCCAGCTTTTGCATGTCGGCCGAGAGGCTGAGGTCGAGGCTGTCGGGATGATAACCGACGCCGTTGATGCTCATCGCCCCGCTGATAGCGCTGGGTAACGTGTCGCCCGGGAAAAACTCTTCCAGATTGAGGTTGCGCAGGTCAAAGGACAGATTGTAGGCCGGATTTTCGATCTGTTGCAGGCGCAGCCAGCCCTGACCGCTGACCTGCGGCAGGTCGGAATTGTCGGCTGCAAACTGTGCTCGCGGCCAACGCATCGTCAGCGTGTCCAGCGTTACCGTCGCCTGTGAACCGATTGACCCCTTTGCGAGCAGATAGGCGTAGCGATAACCGGCCATGCGCGAGTTTTGCGACTCGATGCGGAAATCGGCTTTCATCGTTTGCAGGTCGACGCCGCGGCCGCTCAGAACCACGTCGGCGTTCAGATGTGAGTGCATGCTTTCGTCCTGCAGCCAGGCGGCGAGGTTGGCCTCCCGGGAGTGGACGCGCACGTCGTAGATAATCTCCGGCCCGCTGACGTTGAGTTTGCCGTCCGCGGTGAATGTGCCGAGCGCGGTGGCCACATCGACTTTTCCCTGAAAATCCTGCGGGTAACCGTGGAAAACGGCGTCGTTGATTCCAACAATGCCCAGATAACTCAGGTCGGGAATGTCGAGGCCGGGCACGTGAGCGACGACGTCGCGATAACTCAGCTGCGTGCGGTCCATGCGCGCGTCGATGTACAGATTTTCCGGCGTGTGCAGGTTGCGCAGGCGGCCCTCCATACGCACGCGCGACTCGCGCATCTGCAGGTCCAGCTCGGCGATATTGAGGTCGCCATAGGTGCCGGAGGCCTCAAGCACGAGCCCGACGGAGTTATTGAGAAAGGCCAGGTCGGGCAGGAATCGGTGCAGATCCTGCGCGGCGACGGAGTCGGCGTCGATGCGGATTGAAGCCGGCTGCGACTTCCACTGTTCCATCGGCACGCCGCCCAGCAGATCGACGTCGAGCAGTTCGGCCGAAACGTAGAGATGCGAGTCGTCGGTGTACACGCGCAGGTCGTCGACATTGGCGTTCTTGCGGTCGACGTGGAAGTTGCCGCTGAGGTCGCGCACGCGGAAGCCGGAGTTGGCTTCGAGGAAATTCAGATGGGAAAGGTTAAGGCTGAAGTCGCCGGCGTCGGGGTCGAGTTCGGCGCTGAAGGCCATGTTCAGGTTGCGCGCATCCAGATTGCCGAGGCGCACGAGATCGGGCCGCGCGGCGAGAGCAATTTCTTCCTCGGTCACGGGCGCTGCGTCCGGCAGGTCGCGCCGCTGCAGGCGCGCGCCGTCGAGCACGATGTTGCCGAGCGCAATTTTCCAGCCGAATGGTTCGGAGACTTCCGTCGTGTCCGGCGGCTCCGCACTCGGCGGCATGATGTTTTCATAATTCCACGACGAGTCGATGGGCGAACGCAGCAGGTTGATTCGCGCGTGTTTGATCCGCACGCGATCGACGTAGATGCGCTTGTCGAGCAAGGCTGAAAGATCATACCGGAAACTGACCTGCGGGGAAAACAAGAGGGTATCCCCGGATGTTGTCAAGGTCAGGCTGTCGAGGGTCAGTCCCGTCAGGAAATTGCCGCCCAGGCGTGTGAAGTTGAGGTCGGCGGCCAGCGCGTCGTCGGTAATGACGAGGATGCGTTCGCGGACGATGTCGCGGAACCACTGCGTCTGGGAGAACATGAAGGCGCCGGCGGAGATGAGGATCAGGGCGAGGAGGAGTACGACGATGCTGGTCGTCACAAAGCGGTAGATGCGACGAAAGATGGACGGTCGGGAGGTATCCGGAGTTTTGGCCGGCGTGATGTTTGACTCTGACTGATCCATACGACGGGCGCCGAATGCCGCGTGTCTGATCGGCGGCTGAGCTTGATTAGTTGCGCCGGGAAGGGCCTGGGACGCGGAGAAGCCGGTAAAATGCAAACTACGATTTAGCGGGGAGATAACCGCAAAGAGTTCCGAACCGAAGAGACTACGTTGATTTACGGATAAGCTGTGAGCCCTCAGGGCTCACAGCTACTACGTAGTTTTACCTGGTCCCCATCAAGACTGGAGACGAAAACGCCCCGAATGTTGCATGAACAGGCGCGTCAGCTCGATGCAGCGCTCCACGTCGTCGCGGTGCACGGACTCAACGACGGAGTGGGTATAACGGCAGGGAATGGAAAGAGTTCCAACCGGGATGCCGGCGCGGCTGGCGAACATGCCGCCCGCGTCCGTGCCGCCCGCGGGCAGAACTTCCATCTGGTAGCGCACGCTGTGTTCTTCAGCCAGTTCGCGCAGGAAATCGACGAGCTGCGGGTGTGAGATCGACCAGGAGTCGAAGACTTTGATGCCGACGCCCTTGTCCATGCCGACGCAGTGGTTCTGCTCTTCGATGCCGGGCGTGTCCGCCGCGATTGTGATGTCGAGCGCCAGACCGACGTCCGGATCGAGACCGAATGCCGCGGCACGGGCGCCGCGCACGCCGACTTCTTCCTGTACGGTCGCCACCGCGTAGATGTCGTCGTCGCTCTGCTCCATGCGTTTGAACGCTTCGATCATCGTGTAGACGCCGACGCGGTCGTCCAGGGTTTTGCCGCAGTAAAAATTGCCCATCGGGATCAGTTCGCGTTCCAGCGTAATGGGATCGCCGACGCGCACGAGCTCGGCCACTTCGTCGGCGGGCAGGCCCAGATCGATAAACAGATCGGGCAGGGGCGTCACTTTTTTGCGGTCTTCCGGCGTGGTAAAGTGGGTCGCCTTGATGCCGATACAGCCGTCGAGCGTCTTGCGGCCGTGGACTTTGACGCGCTGGGCCACGAGGGTGCGCGGATCAAATCCGCCGAGGGGGCTGAAATAAACAAAACCATCTTTGTTGATGTGCCGTACCATCAGCGCAATTTCGTCCATGTGGGCGGCGACCATGATTTTGCGTGCGGATTTGCTCTTGCCCTTGCGCACGGCAAAGAGGTTGCCGACGGCGTCCTGCGTGATTTCATCGGCGATGGGCTCGAGTTCACGGCGGACAATCTGACGAAATTGATCTTCGCGGCCGGGGGCGGCCGGCGTGGCGCACAGTTCGCGCAGCAGCTCGAATGACATAGGGGCGTCCCGATTTGAATAAGTAAATGGAAATTGGGATGGACCTGCTGGAGCGGTGCGGCAGGCGCGCATAAACTTGTCCGTTGTGACGAGGCAGCGCCGCGCTAATTATGGCGGCGGGAAAATGTCGGACGCCCATCGTCCGTTACTACACCGGTACTTCTACAAAACGTGTGGATTTCTGCTCTATGGAATTTCAGGACTACTATAAAACGCTGGGTGTGTCGCGTTCGGCCAGCCAGGACGACATCAAAAAGGCGTACCGCAAGCTGGCGCGCGAAAATCACCCGGACGCCAAACCGGACGATCCGGAGGCCGAAAAGCGCTTTAAAGCCATCAGCGAGGCCTACGCCGTGTTAAGCGATGCGGACAAACGCAAGAAATACGATCGCCTCGGCAGTCAGTATCGCCAATACGAGCGCGGCGGCGGCGGCCAGGGCGGTTTTGACTGGAGCCAGTGGACGTCCGGCGCACGCCAGGGGCAGGGCGCTCAGGGCCAGGGCGGCCAGTTTTTCGGCGATATCGGCTCGTTTTTCAGCGGCGGCGTCGACGGTTTCAGCGACTTTTTCCAGTCGGTGTTTAACCGCGAGAACGGCAACGCGGCGCGCGGCGCGGGCGGACGTGCGCGCATCCGCAATCAGGCGCGCAATTACGAAGCCACGGTGGAAATCGATCAGCGCGAGGCCTGGAGCGGCGTGGAGCGTTTAATCGCCGTCAACGGCAAAAAGATTAAACTCAAACTCAAACCCGGCGTGCGCGACGGCCAGAAACTCAAGATTTCGGGCAAGGGCGAGCCGGCCGCGGCGCCGGGCCAGACGGCGGGCGATCTGTATGTTAACATTCATGTGCGTCCGGACAAAGACGTGACGGTGGAGGGCAACGACCTGCACCGCGAGGCGAAGGTCGATCTCTACACGGCCATCCTTGGCGGATCGGTGGAAGTTAAAACCTGGTCGGGCACGGTCAAGTTAAACATTCAGCCCGGCACGCAGAACGGTCACAAGCTGCGTTTAAAAGGCCTCGGCATGCCGCACGCGGACAACAGCGCGAAAAAGGGCGATCTGATTGTGACGGTTAACATTGAAATCCCGGGCGATCTGAGCGCGGAGGAGAAAAAAATCTACGAACAACTGGCGGCGCTGCGGCGTTGAGCTTCGGGGTTAACTTTTAAACAAAAGCCGGCGGCACGGATGTTTAACACTGTGCCGCTTGTTGTTTTTACTGAGGACTTGAGCGCTTCGCCCCGAAGACGTGGCTTGCTGTTTCTTTTTGTTCGTCGGCGGGAGAGAAGTTGGAAGCCGCAGCGGCGGTTCCCGGGCGGCAATTTGTTGAGCGCGCGCGGAGCGAGGCGCGTAAAGTCTTGCAGCGCAAAGGCTTACAGTCGAGAATCCGAGCGGACGAAGCCGGAAATCAGCCAAAATTGTTGATTATGAGCCACAGAAAACGTAGATTCGACCAACAGTTTGAAATCGCCAGATCTTTAAAAACCAAAGACTTAGGGCAAATGACGGGTCCGAGCCCGATTATCCGATCAACAAGGATTGAAACCCCACAACGGGAGCAACTCGGGAACCTTTTCTTGAAGTCCGAGCCCGATTATCCGATTAACGGCTCCTGAATTGAAAGACTTTAGCCGGGTAAACAGTGATCTTGCCGAGATAGTTGCACTCGTTGAGCAGATTGAATCAGACTCCAACGTACAATTAACATAGCATCTTCTTTGAGCACACAATTTAAACTTATACTCTGACTGTTTAATTTTCCAAAGGCCAACTCTGAGCGATAAATCCACCTGCTTTTCTAACATGAGGTGTGGCGGGGTGCAAGTTAAACAAAGAGTATCAGCTACCGGTGACGTAATAAGCTTTGAAGTTGACAGGCACTGCCTGTAATAGAATCCGTATGCCTGTTGTTTTCAGAGATTGTGCGCGCTGGCCTGCTAGAGTGTTTGGCTGAGATCGATGCGAACTCCGTGCTGTTAACGTGCACTGTAGTCACTTTGATATAGTGCCCACGCAACAACCTATCTTCGTCTGTTCGAACTACAGATGATCTTGCAGCTTGCTTACCTGGCTTACGTGATCACGTGCATCGAACCATCGACAATAGACACGTCGCACCCTGATCTCAGGGATTGCGCCGCAGAACCTGAAAACAGTTCCGATCGCTGAACAGTTCAACTTGTAAAGCCAGAACAGGGAGCAAGAATGTTTGTATTGAGTGAAGACAATAACTAACTTCGCTGTTGAGCATACGGGTTGCACCTGCCTGTGCGGCATTGCCAGATACTGCAGCCGTTCAAGCCTGGCTGATCGATCGCAAACTTCAGCACATGTATTGCCTTAGCCTACAATTGACATGTTGAAAGGAACCTATCAATTTACTTAATCAACACCGGACGAGAAAGAACAAGGAACTCAAATGTCAACTGTTGAGCACCCCCTGACAATCCTTAGATTTCCTAACGTGCGCCTCAGAGAAAGTGAAGGTCACTACCTGAGAGGGTATATCGCCAATCAATTTGGTCACTTGTCCACGCTGCTCCACAATCACGTCGGGACCGAAGGCGGACTCAGGCACAGCTATCCGCTGGTGCAATACAAAGTCATTCGTGGCACGGGTACAATTATTGGTATAGGGGAAGGCGCTGATTTGGTGTCTCGCATTGGCGCTGAGATAAAAGAGTTGGACATAGATGGAAGAATCGTGCCTGTGCACGAAGTTGACCTGCAGCAAGGTCCAGCGAAATTCGGTGTGACTTCGGATTTGAACTACTACAAGTTTCTCACGTATTGGATCGCTCTCAAACAGGAACGGTATCGTGAATTCAGACAAATGCGCGAGGATGAGCGTCCGGCATTACTGGAACGAACATTAGTAGGTAACATCCTGTCATGCTTCAAAGGACTTGACTTTCGGGTTAGTGAGAGGATTCAACTCACTATTTCCTCCTATCAAACACAAGGAGTCAACTTCAAAAACGAAAGACTTATTGGTTTTGAGTGCAGCTTCTATTCGAATGCTCTGATTCCCGAGTATCTTGGATTGGGAAAAGCTTCCGCGAGGGGATTCGGTGTGATCGGGTTAGGTTCCCCAGGGGACACGACTATGAGGCACACACGTAGGCAGGGTTCTCTCCCTGGGGAACGAACTGCCAACAAGAATTTCAGGAGCCGGAAAAATAGGACGTGATAAAATGGTCAGGAAGAATCGTGGTCGCAGTTTTCTGTATTCATGGTTGGAAGTTATATCTACTTTGCGTATTCTTGCAATGACAGTCATGTTCATTGCAAAGCAAAACAACATTCACACCTGTTGACGCGTGAATCAATCCGGACCAACATGGATTGAAATGATTACACTCAGTGTTTCGCAGGTCTTGTCTATAGCCCTGTGTCCGTGACAACAAGGATTGAAACATGAAGGTAATTATTCATCTTGCAGATAGGACAAATGTCACCTAGGTGATTTTATTTTGGTCATCTAATGTGGATTTGACTCTCATGCATCCGTTACAACAAGGATGGAAAAGATGATGATTGGTGTTTCGCAGGACTTGTCTATAGCCCTGTGTCCGGGCAACAAGGATTGAAACACGATTGTAAAAGTAGATCTTGCATGTCATTTGTCTAACTCTGTGTCATGCGTCCGTTACAACAAGGAATGAAAGATCAACAAGCGCCTGCCGAATAATGAATTCGGCAGGCGTTTTTTTGTAGGTGCAATTCAGTTCTCCGGCCATAGAGTTCTTTTCATGTTTTCCACCAACGTGCGATGGAGCAACCATGCACCGGCACCAATTTTTACGGCTCCAGCGATGTTGCCCTTTCCGTCATTCAGTTTCTTGAAAGCCGACCGAAAGGTCTCAGCCTTTACGCCGCACCTCTCAGCCGCCTTCCTCAAATCGACAAAGTCCGCCAGCTTGCTCCTGAATTCAATTTCAGCCTTGCGTGTAATCGTCCGGCTGACAAACGCCTCAAGATCACTGTGGTCCCAGATGTTGTCGATCGCGGCACTCTGCAGTTCATTCGACAAATACGCGATGAACTCCAGTATTTCCGGAAGCGAATCCTCGTCGAGCTTCAGTTGGGCCGGCGCTCGGAGAATGCGCTCAGTGAGCATTTCCCATTCCCATCGTGGCTGCTGCGGATGAAATCTGCGCATCAAGTCGCTTGCCAGACGTCGCAGCCCACCGGCCCCAAAAAGCTGTTCGGCTACTTCGGGATGTGGGACACCGATATTCATGACGGTTGTCGTTTCAACGCCATCAACGCCATCATCGCCATCTTCATCGTCATCAAATCCAGCCGGTTCGAATTCCAACCCTTGCTCAAGGAGCTGAATGACGACCGGGGTTTTCCAGTAATCCGGATGGGTGATCGGCGCGCCTGCAATATTGTGAGCGGCAGGATTGGCCTTGTGCCACCAGGTCATTCCGTCCACTTTTGAGTCGTAAATCACCTGCGGCTGCCTCCATCCGTTCGGTGCTATGGCTGCGCCCCGCTGATGGTTCCACTCTTTCTGGGCTTCTGTTTTCTCCAACCTTCTGAAGGATTCACCGATTTTTCTATGTTGGCTCGCTTCGGTGGTCCAACCTTCATCGACCAGTTTCTGCCAAATACCAACGGCGTCACTCCAATTGTCCGGCTGGTAGCCTTCCCACGCCATAATGAATTCCCAGCCGGACAGGGCCTCATACTCCAGCGTGTTTGTTGGATCAGCATGCTGTTTTATCAGCGCTTGAAGTATTTGCCAGGCTCTCAATCCTTGACCGTCATTGCCGAACGCCCAGACTCCAGTCTGGTCACGTTCGTAAGGTCGGATCAGTCCACCATACAAGGCAATCGCAAAACTACTGTCGGCCGTCGGAATGCCCCGCACCGCAAACCTGTCCGGATATGCGAAGCTGGTGCCGTGCTGACCGTCCTGGTGATTCAGAAAGTCCAGTAGCCGCTTACTAACCGCGGCGGAGGCAGCATAGTGATCATCGCTTTGTGCGGCAATCGCGCCTAAACCAAGGGAGCCTTCCAAGCCGGTCGTATACCGCGCCGACAAATCTTTGTTGCTGAAAAGGTTCAAACCGAACCGGACCTGAATTGGATAGTATCCCTTCATGCTTAGTTGCAGGGCCTCTTCTCTGCTCTCGACAGTACAAATGTCAAGGTGTTCCATGCCAAATTCCTTAAGATGACTGAGCGGGTAACCAGCACTGGTTATTTATGCAATGGACTCAATTAACCTAAATTGGTTGAATAGTGCAAATGAAATTTGACCAGCATTGGTTACACGCGCAGCAGTGCCCAATAAACGATTGATCCACCATCCTGTACATTCACTTGCTCATCGGCATTAACCAATGCTATCAAATGAGCGAGCGCAGCATTGCAATCAGGTTCACATCTCCCTAGCTTGACGTGCATGGCAACGAACACTCAGAATTGCGATGTGCATGCGGGCATGCATCCGCTCCCGGACCCGCCGACGCTCGGCGAAATGCAGGACGCGGTCGACCTGGCGCTGGTGATTGCGATCGACCGGCTGGGCGGCGCACTGAAGGACGCCGATCCGCAGATGACGGTGAAGATCAGCGGCAGCCTGGTTGCGATTGGCCGCCTGCTGGAGCAGCGCCGCGCCGCGCAGATAGAGAGTGCCATCGAAGTTGAGCTGGATGAGGAGCATGTCCTCGGCGGCTGACACGGGAGCGTTCCGTCCCTCCCGG
The DNA here is from genome assembly GCA_030430495.1 of bacterium. Taxonomy (GTDB): domain Bacteria; phylum Bacteroidota; class Ignavibacteria; order Kapaibacteriales; family UBA7675; genus JAUIKM01. Next base: position 21,479 of record JAUIKM010000049.1, read on the forward strand.
TGGGTGCAGTTCACGCCGAAACAACGCGAGGCGTGGCAGTATGTCGGCAAGGGCGGCGTGCTGTTTTTCGGCGGCGCGCGCGCGGGCGGCAAATCAGGCTTCTGTCTACGCGCGGCGTGGCTCGTGGCCTGCCAAATGCGCGGAATCAGAGTCGTGCTGGTGCGGAAGACCTACCCGGAGCTGGAAGACGTTTTCATTACCAAGTTCCTTGACACCTTTCCTTCCTCGCATGGCGGGAAAGAACTACACAGATACAAGCAAAAAGAAAAGACGGCAACGTTCTGGAACCGCTCGCGCATCATATTTCGCGCGGTAGAAACCGAAGCCGACGCCGAAAAGCTTCAGGGCGTGGAATGTGATCTCCTCGTCATCGACGAAGCGCCCAACATGGAAGAGCGCATCTTTCAGCGCCTGCAGGGATCGGTGCGCGGACGGGCCGGATCAGGGTTCATCCCGACGACCATCATGACCGGCAACCCCGGCGGAATCAGCGATCACTACTTCATCACGCACTTTGTCGAACCGGATTACTCGCAGTGGACCGAGTCGGAGCTGGCACAGAAAGACCACTACCACTATATCCACGCGCGTGTGGAGCATAATCCGCATGTCGACCGGGACTATGTGCGGCGGCTGGAAGCCTTGCCCGACGACTTGCGCAAGGCGTGGCTCCACGGCATCTGGGGAAACTTTGCGGGACAGTTTTTTGCATCGTGGCGGACGGCCCGCCATGTGATCGAACCGTTTGACATTCCCGAACACTGGCCGCGTCTGCGCTGTGTCGACCTTGGATACAGCACGCATCCGACCGTGTGCCTGTGGCTGGCGCAAGACCCCGAGGATCAGCGTATCTACGTGTACCGGGAGTATGCCGACGCCGGTCCGCTGGAGCACCATGTCATGCAGATAAGCGCCCTGCAGCCGCCGGATGAAGACGCGCAGCTCGGCTATGGCGACCCGGCCATGTTCGCCGAGGGCAAGAAAGAACGCTACGATTCCGAGTCTCCCGCACGGATATTTCTTCGGAACGGCATTGCGCTGCTACCGGCCAACAATGACCGCTCGCTGGGCTGGCTCGTGGTGAAACAGTGGCTTGAGTCGCCACCGGACGGCGGGCCGCCGATGCTGCAGGTGTTCGCATGCTGCACGGTGTTGATCGAAACATTTCCGCTGCAGCGCTACAGTGGCGGACGCGGCGGACAAAAGACAAAAGACCTGGACACACGCGGCCGGGACGACGCGGTCGACGCGCTGCGTTACGGCCTTGTCAGCGGCTTCGGCTATCCGCCACATGTGGCGAGTGACGAGCCGCCGCAGCAGGAACAGGAGCCGGCGACCAGCGCCACGCCGCGCGACGAGCTGGCAGCCAGGTGGGACCAGCCGATTCCACCCTCAGCCAACTTCGGATAACCAGATGGATGTATATAGAGACATAGACCGCGACCCGCAGCGCCATGCCGAGCGCATGTTGTTTGAGGCGCGCCCGCACTTTGAGAACCGCTGGAGCTGCTACGAACGGGCGTTCCGCTACTACCGTGGCGACCAATGGACGCCGGAGGAGATTCGCGCGTTTCATTCGCAATTCAGGCACCATTATGTGTTCAATGAAATCGCGACAAAAGTGGACCATTTGCTCGGCGTGCAGCGGCGCACACGGACAGAACCGGTGGTGCGCTCGCGGCGGCCGGAGCGCGCCGCCGAGGCCGACGAAATGACGGCCCGTCTGGCGGTAATCTCCGATCTGTCCGACGCCGAATATGTCGAGTCGGATGTTTTCCTGGATTCGCTGCTGGCCGGATACGGCGTGGCGGCCGTACGTACCGGCACCGAGCCGGGCATGCCGATCAAGATTGAGCGCATTTCGCCATATGAAATTCTCTGGGACGTGACGGCTACGGACCGGGCGCTGGCCGGGGCGCGGTGGCTGGCGCGCTCCAGCATTCTGCCGCGCCGCAAAGCCGCCGAACAGTTCCCGGAGTACAGCAAGCTTATCGAGCGCGCAGGTGCGAATGACTTCGGCGATCTTCCAGGCATCCTCTCGCAGCGCCGCATGTGGCGCGCCACGCGCAGCAACGAGGTGCGTATTACGGAATTCTACGAGCGGCGCAAGGTGCATACCTGGCATGTGGTCGACGAAGCGTCAGGCGCGCGCGAAGTGTTCGGCACGCGCGCGGCCGCGCTGGACTGGCTGGAGGGCCTGACCACGGGCACGGCGCTGTCCGGCGGCGAGATGTTTACGGCGGACGGCCGCTCGCGCTATCACATTCAGGCGGGCACCCGCAATGCCATTTATCAGACGCTGATTATCGGCGGGCACACCGCGCTGCACCAGGAGACGGCCCTGCCGGACTTCCCCTATGTGGTGTCATTCTGTCACTACCACGACGGTGATTTCTGGGCCTTCGTCGACCAATTGATCGACCCGCAGATTTTTGTGAATCGATATTTGACCCAATGGGACTACCAGCTCGGCACGTCGATCAGGAACGCCGTTACCGTAATGGAATCGCTGCTGCGGCGCGGCTGGCGCGCAGAGGATGTGCGGCGTGAACTGTCAAAAACTGCGCCCGTACTTCCGGTCCTCTCGCATGGGGCCATCGATACGCTGCAGGGAAAGAGTCCCGATCCGGCGCTCTTTCAGGGTATCGACATGGCCATGTCGCGCATGGTCGACTATTCCGGTGGACGGAACTACCTTGGACTCACGGAAAACGCCGCCGAGTCCGGCAGGGCGGTCGCCGAGCGCGTGAACGCCAGCTCTATCGGCAGGCTGCCCCTGTGGGACAATTTACGCCTCTTTCGCCGCAGGCTCTTTACCCTGGCGCTCTGGCACACGATGTATCTGGAGGGTGATCCGCCGGAGAGTCTGGAGGAAATGGAACTCAGCATCAGTCTGGAAGAAGTGGCATCGACCGACAGCCAGCGTGAGCGGGAGTTCACCCAGATGAAAGAACTGTTCCAGTCGGTCGGCGGTATCGCGCCGGAAATCATCCTATCGACCATGATCGAACTGTCTTCGCTGCCGCAGTCGCGCAAGGAACGACTACTCGCAGGCATTTCTTTCTATCAGGAGTTCGCCGCGCGGCGCGCCGCCGAGGAAGAGGACGCCAAGCTGCAGGCATCGGTGCAGAAATCGCTGAAACGCTCTGACTTGAAAGAGCACATGGAAACAGCCCAGCAAACCACCCATCCCCAGACAGTTAACAACGGTTATTCGATTGGCACTCCCGGCCTTGTGCAAAGTCTCATGGCCGCGTAACATTGCGCCTGCGGACCCCCAATTCCGCAATCGCAAGGTACAGCAATGGAAGAGGAGATTCCCGGCGGCGCGGCGGCGACCGCACAGCAGGACGCCCCGCCCGCGCCGGAGAGTGATGCCGCCGGTCTGGATGACGGCATGGGCGATGATCCGTGGGCAATGGAGATTCCGATTGAGAACCGGGAAACCGGCGAAGAGGTCGGTTCCATCCCATATAGCACGCTTGTGGACCTGTATACCAGCGGCAAGCTGAATGATCTGATCGGCGGCGCGGAAGCTCCTGCCGACGAGGCGGGCGGCGCAGTTCCCGCAGAACCGGCCTCGCCGCCGCAGGCACCAGCACCGCCTGAGCAGGACCAGCAAGGCCAGGATGACCCGGCACAGCAGGATCAGTATGAACCGATCCTGCGAACGCTTGGCGATAGCAACCTGGCGCAGTACGTCCTCCTGCACCGGCATCGCGGCTTCAGCGACGAGCAGATTCTTGAACACCTGCGCGGGGCGGCCGCGCCTCCTGCGCAGGCGCAACAGGCGGCGGAACCTTCCGGTGAACAGGAGTCCGGCGAGCAGTGGCAGTCGGAGGAAGAAAAACGCATTGCGGCACTGGAACGGGAACTCCAGGGCATACGCGCCCAGCAGGCCAGCGCGACCGTGGTCCAGAAGAACGACCTCGCGCTGGCGCGCGCGCTCCGCGAGGCCGGACGCGATGCGCAGGCGCTGAGCAAAACCGACCACAACTCGCTTCTGGCTGCAGTGCAGGCGATTCTACCCGGCGTCGACCTCTACAATTTTACCGTTTCCGACGGGCTGGCCGGCGCGATTGTCCAGCATGCCTTCGGTGCTTCGCCCGCACAGGCAGCAGCAGCGCCCGCACAAGCCCCACAGGCGCAGCAGCAACGGCCGCAGCAGCGCCCGGCCGGACAGACGGCGCGCGAAGCGGCGCGGCGCGTGGGAGCGCTGCCGACTATGCTTCCAGGCACCGGCGGCGCAGCACGGCCCGGCGCGCAGCAGAGCAGCGACATGCCGCTGACGCGCGATGAAAAGAAGCAGCGCCTCCTGAGTCTCTTCAAAGGAGGCGGCAATGGCTGATCAGAATATCATCCGTCCCGGCGTACGTACATCCATTACCGCCGATCCGAACACACTCAAAGAAGACATCGACGAGAAAGTACGGAAGCTGTCGCCCGAGGCGACGCCGATGTTAAACTTGCTCGAACACATCGCCAAGGGCAAGAAACCGCACAGCCACAAGGTCACTGTCCTGGAGTATGACGAGTTCGATCATTTCGATTTTGCCGGTGGTAATGCGTTTGGGCTGGCAGGCGAAGAGCGCTTTGCGCGCCTGACCATGACGGGCCAGGGACGGTTGGGCAACCGACCGATCTATCACCCGCAAGATAAACTGCACGTCGTCGCCACAGGTCAGACACTGGAGGTGACACATACCGCCGATGCCGCCGTGCGGTACGGCGCGCAGGAGTATGCCGTGTCGGCCGCGCTGACCGGCAATACCACAACCAGAACCAGCGGCCGCGACATCGTCGTGCGCAACATCGAGGCATATCCTGTCCAGCCCTTCACCTCCAGCGATGTGATTTTCCTCGGAAGAACCATTTATGAATCTCAAAATATTGAGGCGCAGCCGCATCACAGAGACCTCATATACGACTGCAATTTTGTCGAGCACAAGGAACGAGTCGTTGTTTTTTCCGAGGATGCAAAGAATCTGATTGAGACCACCGGAAAGGTGGATTTCAATTTTCAGCAGCAAGAGACTATAACGGAATTCAAGCGTGATGTTGAGTATTCCGCTTTCTTCAGCGAGCGCTCACAGAACTTTGACGTTGCCGGGCGTCCCACGCGGCACATGCGCGGTCTGATTCCCTCCATCAGAACGAATGTGACCAGCTACTCACCGGACAGCGTGACTGACTTCGAGCGCATGTTCAGCAGTTGGCTGCTGGAGCAAGGGTTTCGGTACAATCCCAACGGCACGCGCAAGGTGGCCTGGGCGGGCGCGAAATTTTTGCACGAGTTCTCGCTGGCCTTTCGTGATGCGCGCAACATCACGATGGACAAGGGCAACTACATGCCCGGCCTCAATGTCACGACGTACAATATCCTCGGCATGGAACTGGCAATCAGCCGCAACGAAGTGTTT
>JAUIKM010000050.1 GCA_030430495.1 bacterium
TGCTCGGTCAATGACAGAAAACACGTTGTAACCGGCGTGACGTCTTACACGGCGTCGCATGAGGATGCACGTCTCTAAAACACCGGTCGGGATAAATTCCTTGCTTTTTAACATACCGGTGGCGGGGAGGTCCCCTGATCTAGCGAGGAGTACGGCCAAAATTTTCGAGTCTCCCGCTCAGCACCAAAAACCGCCCGTTCACCGTCAAAAACCGCCCGATCAGCCCAAGCCTCACTCGCCGCCTGCCATCACCGCCAAAAAAATCTTTCATACACTGCCGCTCTCTGTAACAATCCACCCACATCTGTATTCCGGCGCCGTACCTCGCACCGTCGCTGAGTGGTCCGGCGAATGTCCTGCCAAAATGCACGCTGCGATTGCAACATGATCGACGGCTTTGTATCGTCTCAGGCGGGGCGCAAAGTCCTTCGGTGCTGCTCCGGCTTCCGGCAACGCGCTCTCAATCACATATCGAAGTATTGGCATGATCGTTGGTTCAGTCTTCAACTATTCGATGAACGGCTATTGCGGCATCTTTCGGGAGAATAAACCATGAATCGTCTTGTGCTGATCTGCCTCTTTCTGCTCTCAGCCGCGCCCCTGTCGGCGCTCGAGTGGCAAACGGACATTGAAACGGCTAAACAAAAAGCCGCGGCGGAAAACAAAACCATTGTACTCGTCTTTCAGGGCTCCGACTGGTGCGGCCCCTGCATCCGCCTGGATCGCGAGATCTGGAGCACGGAGGAATTCGCTGCGTACGCCGCCGATCACTTCGTCATGCTCAAAGCGGATTTCCCGCGCAAGAGCCGCAACGCCCTCTCCGCCGAACAACAGGAACACAACAAACAGCTGGCCGAGAAATACAACAAAAACGGCCATTTCCCATTTGTGGTTGTGCTCGATCAACACGGCCGCGTGCTCAAAACAGCCGGATACAAAAGTGTATCGCCGCAGGAATACATCGAGCTGCTGGAGTCATATAAGTCTGCCGGCGACGACTCCGATGAAGTTGAAGCTGGTGAGAAAAGCGGCGCGAACATGCAGCCGTATAAACGCACGCTCAAACTGATGGGCTGTCGCTTTGAAGTGACCGTCGTCGCGCCCGACTCGGTTCAGGCCAATGAGTACATCGACCTGGCCGTGGCCGAAATCTCGCGCATCGAAGAGATGATCTCTTCCTGGGATTCCGAGTCTCAAACCTCGGCGATTAACAAAAATGCCGGAATTGCCCCGGTTAAAGTCGATGCCGAGTTGTTGAATCTTATCGAACGGGCTATCAACATTTCCAGGCTCACCGACGGCGCCTTTGATATCACTTATGCCTCAATGGACCGAATCTGGAAGTTTGACGGCAGTATGACTGAGATGCCGACGGACGACGCGATTAAAGCTTCAGTTGCCAAAGTCGGTTTTCAGAATATTGAGTTAAACAAAGAAGCGTCGACCGTCTTCCTCACCCGGAAGGGCATGAAAATAGGCTTCGGCGCCATCGGTAAAGGTTATGCGGCCGACAAAGCCAAATCGTTGCTGATGTCTCACGGCGTTGTTTCCGGCATTATCAACGCGTCCGGCGATATGAACACCTGGGGCAAACAGCCCAATGGCGAAACCTGGAAAGTCGCCATTGTCAATCCGCTTAATAAAAACACCAATTACGCTCTCCTGCCGATCAGCGACGGTGCGGTGGTGACCTCGGGTAATTACGAGAAATACGTCGAGTTTAACGGCACGCGCTATAGTCACATTATCAATCCTCGCACGGGATGGCCGGCTGCCGGCCTGATCAGCGTGACGGTGTTTGCTCCCAGCGCCGAACTCGCCGACGCTCTGGCAACCTCCGTCTTTGTGATGGGCAAGGATGCCGGCATCGACCGCGTCAATCAAATGCCCAAAGTTGAGTGCCTCGTCATCGACGACCGCGGCAACATCTTTACTTCAACAAATATCGACATCGACAAAATATGATTAGGCGAACTCTGATTATTCTTGGCCTGGCCGTGGCGCTCAGTTCCTGCGTGGCGGTGAAAGAATACGAAAAGGTTAATATCTACGACCCCGACATGGAGTTGGCGGACAAAAGCTGTATCCGCTACGTTACGACCTTTCATGCTTATCGGGAAGCGGCTGTCGGAGCCAATGGCGGCAAAACCGGCGGCGGCTGTGGCTGCAATTGATTTTAACTTCCAACTGACACTGCTATGCTGAAAAAACTGCTTTTGTTTGTCCTGCTGTTTGCCGTCGTCGATGTCCGCGCCCAGGACGATGACGCCGAATTTAAACAGCGCGTGCTGGAGTCGACGGAGATCGACCTGCTGTCGAGTTATTACACCCAGAACGGCAGCAATGCCGCGGTGACCGGCGGCACGGGCACGGAAGACCTGCAGAATTATCCGGTTAATATCGTGGTCTCGATTCCGCTGAATGCGGACGACGTGCTGACCATCGACGGCGGCGTGTCCGCTTACACCTCCGCTTCGTCCAGCAACCTCAATCCTTTTGACGGCCGCAATCCTGCAGATCCGTTTGTCGCCAGTTCGGGCGCGTCGGGCGCCGATGCGCTCGTCAGTGCGAGCGCTTCGTACAGCCACAGTTCGGACGACCGCAACAGCATATGGTCGCTCAAGGCCTCGGCGTCGGGCGAGTACGACTACAAGTCGATCGGATTTGGCGGCGGATACACACACTTGTTTAATGAAAAAAATACGTCCGTCAGCCTGCATGCCGATGTGTATCTGGACAATTGGCGCGTTTTGTATCCCTACGAACTCGGCGGCGACGCCGAGGGATCGCGCTTTAACATCCGCCGTTATGTCGTGACGGGCAACCAGGACTATCAGCCGATCTTTACGCCTTATGACGTCACGACGCGCAATTCCTACAACTTCAGTCTGGGTCTCTCGCAGATCCTCACAGAGGATTTGCAGGCTTCCCTGTCATTTGACCTGACGTTGCAGGATGGACAACTGGCGAACCACATGCAGCGCGTGTACTTTGCCGACTTCGAGGACACGTTTATTCAGAATTTTCATCTTGCCGACGACGTCGAGCGCCTGCCCGATTCACGTGTGCGGACCGCTGTCGGCGGCAGGTTGAACTACTTCCTGAACGAATACTTTGTCGCTCGCAGTTACTACCGCTATTACACCGACGACTGGGGCATCAATTCCCACACGGTCAGCATCGAAGTGCCCATGAAAATCCTGGGCGAAGGCTGGACGCTGTATCCGTCCTATCGTTATTACACACAGACAGCGGCGGACTATTTTGCGCCCTACAACCAATTGTTTTCAACGAGTGAGTTTTATACTTCCGACTACGATCTCTCGGCCTACGATGCACAACAGTTCGGTTTTGGAGTCTCATATACCGACATCTTTACCAGCATTAAACTTGGCCTCCTGAAGTTCAAGAGCATCGATCTCAGGTACGAGCACTACAAGCGCGACACCGACTTCTCGGCGGATATTATTACCGGCGGATTCAAGTTCATTCTTGATGACTGGGGTAATTAACACTCTGAGGATTTACTTCAACACGCCGCGATAGACTTCGTAGATTTTTGCGGCGATGCGTTCATTGCTGTAGTGTTCCGCCACCCGGCGTTTGCCGGCTTCCTGCAGTTGTGAGCGCAGCTCGTCGTTTTCGATTAACTCTTTCAGATGCTCTGACAGGTTGTTCACATCGCCTTCCCTGAACACGCGTCCGGCGTCGCCGATGACGTGCGGAATTTCCCCTGACGACGACCCGATAATCGCCGCGCCGCAGGCCATGCCTTCAATCAACACGCGCCCGAACTGCTCCTTCCACTTGGGTGTTGTCAGCGAGGGCAGCACCATGATGTCCATGAGGTTCAGGTACTTCGGCACTTCGACGGCTGGGACGGACTCCACAATGTTAACAGCCCCGGCGATTCCAAGCTCGGCGGCCTGTGCTGCAAAACTCTCCTTGTCCGGCCCGGAGCCAAGCAAAAGAAGGCTGTCCCGGATTGCGCCGTCGGAGTGAACGCGGCGGCTCTGTTGAAAGGCCTGTAGCAGCGTCGCGATGCCTTTCATCTGCATTAAACGGCCCACAAAACCGACGACCACGCCGTCGCCGCGAACAACATCCCTGCGCATGGCGGCGTCGACGTCGATCGGTTTATAAATATCAGGGTTGACGCCGTACTGCGGGATGTGATATATCGGGAAGTTTAACCCCAGATCGCGAAATATGTGAATGCCTTCGTCGGTGCCGGAAATCAGTGCGTCGATGCGCTGGTTGACGTAGTTTTCGACGCGCGGCTGAATGTAGCCGGCGGCTTCGCCCGGTTTGAAGAAGTCCTGACGGCGGTCCATGTTGCGCCAGGTGAACAATACAATTTTTGGCTGTTTGTTTAATGCCGCCGCTGCGCGCAGCACCTGCCAGGAAACCAGGCTCTCAGGTTCTTCTTCCAGGTGAATGATATCGGGTTCGATGCGGCGAATCAGCTGTTTAACGCCGCGGTAGATGTGCAGGTTCTGGCGTCCCTGCTCGCCGAACCAGGTGTCCAGCCGGTGCACCTCGTATTCACCCGTGCCGCTGAATCCTTCAACGACGCGCGATCCTTCCAGATAGCGCCGCGGAATTAACAGGTGCAGCTCGCAGTCGTCCCGCCGCCCCAGATGGCGCAGTTTGTCCTGGTAAACGTCTACGACGGAAGAGTGGGAAATAAACAGCACTTTCATTTTTGTTAACTCCCTAAAGTATGCGCCGCGCCGCCACGCAGGATTGCAGCCAGTGATATTTTTTGCGCAGTTCGTCCAGGCTCATCTGCTCCTGTGCCTTGCCGAAGCGCCGCATTGCCGCCGAATGCACGTTGCGAACATCCGTCTTTTTTCCGTCGCTTTGCATCGTAAAAGCCAGGCGAGCGGCGAGCCCCGAGCACTCCTGCCGCAGTTCATTTTCGCGCGCCGCCACGTCCAGCACCATGTCGGCCACGAACTCTTCTTCGTCGTCGGCCTGCGCCGTCTGTTTAAGTCGTTTGAGCGGGCGCGCATCGTCGTCGAAGCCAAAACCGGGGAATAGCTCCAGATTGTGGGATTCGGTGTTGTGATGCGCCACGCCGGTTAACTCCCACTGCGGCTGCGCCGGGCCTTTGGATTCGTTCGGCAGTTCGTCCAGCCCCTCGCGGGCTTCCTGTGTTTTAATGCCGATTTTTTCTTCGTTGGTGATCCACTCCAGGATTTTCACCAGTTCGGCATCGTTCGAAGCGTAGATGTCGCAGATGTTGGAACGCGCGTCGAAGTCCTTGTACCAGCGCATGCCGCGGAAAATCTGCTGCATGGTTTTTGAGTATGCGCGTACCAGGTCGGCTTTAACAATCAGACTGATTGTTTTAATGTCCGTGCCTTCCCCGATCATGTCGACCTGTACCATGACGTCCACCTGCCCGGCGCGGTATTCTTCCAGCCTGCGCAGGCGTTCGCGTTCGGCTACGTCCTGCCCGATGCGCGTGGAGCTGTAGGCCGGGAAGCGCTTCTGCACAAATTCGTGAATAGCCGCGGCGTGTTTGTTGCTCATCGCAATAATTAACATCTGGCAGTTGCGCCCGCTCTTGCCCCGCTGCTCCAGGTAGGTGTTTAAGTGCCGGCGCTTTTGCTCGAATTGTTCAAAGGCCGGACCCAGCAGCGTTTCCAGATATACGTCGTGAAAGCGCAGTTGGCGTCGCGCCAGAAAGGTGTCAAGTTCGTTTTTGTTCTTGGCGATCTCCATCAGCTTGGATAGCGGCATTTCCACCCGCTGAAATGTTAAAGAGTTTGTTAACACGATGTGGTAGTCGACCACGTGCGCCTTGACGCGTTTGAGGATCTTGCCTTCGGTGTGCGCGTCGCGCATGTTAACTTCGTGCAGGGCTTTGTAGTATGCCTGTCCGTCCAGCCCCTGCTCAAAAGGTACGCCGAACAATGTTTTATTGTCGGAGCGCATCGGCGTGCCGGACAGGGCCACGCTGGTGCGGAATGGCAGCCGCTGAATGCTTTCGGCCCACGTGCCGTCGTCGCTCAGGTGGTGCACTTCGTCAAACACAAACATGCAGTCGGTCTGTTCGCAGACTTCCTTGAGTGCGCGGTTGCCGGTTGCGCCGCTGGCATACTGATAGGTCGTGATAATAATTTGCGTTGTGCGGTTTTTCAGGAACACGCGCTGCGAATCCGCCACGCAAAAACTGAATTTCGGCGCACCGATATTGTGGAACAACTGCGCCAGTTCTCGCGGATCGGCATACTGGTCGCGCAGGTTGCCGCGCGGCACAAAGACAATCAATTTTTTGGCGATCCCCAGGGCATGTGCGACGACAAAGGACGAAAGTGCGGTGATTGTTTTTCCGTAGCCGGGCACGAACACGCCCAGGTGGTAGTAGTCGCCGTCGCGCAGGGCCGCCGCGTATTTGTGGAGAAATGACGCCTGCCCCTGCCTGAACCGAAATCCCCGCCGCGTGCTGATCCCGGGCAACTCGTCCTGACCGGTTTCCGCTGCTGCGGCGCCGGATTGAACGTTGCGGTCCACGGGAGCGGCCGTCGGGGGAGCGTATGCCATAGTTGATTTTGCGTGCGACTGTGCTGCAATTCGGTTTGAGCTTGCGGGCGGCAAAATTACACCGCACATTCCGCAATTAAAAGCGCGGCGCATCCGGGCCGTTTTTCGCGGGCTTGTTATCCTCTTCGCCCGCAGCCGGGCGTTTTGATGCTTTTTGTTTGGCGTATTTTTCAAAGGCCGTTTTGTTTGTCACTGCGTTTGGCGCGCCAAAGCATCGTACAGGCCGCGTGCCGCGCGTCCCGAGCAATTCAGCCGGCCACAAGCCACGAGCATCGCCCCGACCTTGCTCAAGGTCGGGTTCCCCGCGGGGCGTGATTATGTGGTGAGTCGATCCGCCCTGCGGACCGTGAACCAGGTTCTGCACGCAATCTGCGGTCGCGGCTGCAGGCCCGCAAGCGGAAAAGTGCCAACGGGCCGGTTTCCCGCCTGAACGTAGCTGAAAACCCGACTGAACGTTCCGCGTGGAGCGACTTCTCTCTGCGCGGCGGCGCAAAACTCCGCCCTCGATGGCAAACAAGAGAAAAAGCAAGCCGGTCACGGCGAAGCATCTGAGAAACAAGCCGGGGGCCGCGTTGTCGCCTGAGTGCTGTCGCGAGCGAACGGCCGGCGACACAAGTTTTGCGCCTGGTGCGTCCCTGCGCTCCGGAATGCCGCGTGAATTCGAGATCAAACAGTGTCGTGGGGCGGGTGGATGAATCTGAAAACTTTCCTGGACGGAATGCCGATCCGCGAGATCGTCGGCGCGGCCGGGGCGGAGGTCAAAAACGTGCAGGCCGATTCGCGTCTGTGCGGGCCCGGCTCCCTGTTTGTTGCCGTGCGGACGGCCAAAAGCGACGGGCATCGTTTTATCGATGCGGCGCTTGAGCGCGGCGCCGTAGCAGTTGTATGCGAAGAACTGCCGACGAGCGCGCCTGCCGGAGTTGCGCTGGTGCGAGTGGACGACAGCCGTAAAGCATTGGCCCTGCTGGCTTTACGGATGCAAGGAGACCCGCAGAAACGACTGCGTTTTCTTGGTGTGACGGGAACGAACGGCAAAACTTCCTGCACCTATCTGTTGCGCGCTGTACTGCGCCGCGCCGGTGCGCGTGTGGCCGTCATTGGAACCACCGGGAATATCATTGAGGAGCGTCTGGAAGCCACCAGATTCACCACGCCGGAGCAGCCTGCGCTGGCCGAACTGCTGGCGCGCCTCGTGGCCGAAAAAATCGAATGGGTTGTGATGGAAGTGTCGTCGCATGCGCTGGCGCTGGACCGCGTGGCCGGGATCAACTTTGACGGAGCGCTTTTTACCAATCTCACGCGCGACCATCTGGATTTTCACGGCAGCATGCGCGACTATATCGCGGCCAAACGCCTCCTGTTTGAACAGTTGCCGGCCGGTGCCGCGGCAGCGTCGAATGCCGACGATCCCTGCGGTTCTGAAATGGCGTCCGCAGCGGAAACAGCCCGCTCGCGTTTGTACGGCCGGACGGCGAGTGCCGACGTGCTGATTGACAATGAGCGTTTGCAGCCGGGAGGGAGCGATTTTTGTCTGCGCTGGTCCGAACATGGTTCGACTGCGGAGCTGGAGCTGCACATTGCAATGCCGGGAAGGTTCAACGTTCTCAATGCCGCCGGTGCGGCGACGCTCTGTCTGGGGCTGGGGATCGATCCTTCGGTTGTCCGCGAAGGTCTGGCGTCGGCCGCCGCCGCGCCGGGACGGATGCAGTCGAGTTTGCTGCCGAACGGCGCGCGGGCCGTGGTCGACTACGCGCACACGCCGGACGCGCTGACAAATGCCCTGCGCGCCTGCCGCGATGGAATGGCCGTCGGAACCCGCCTCTTCTGTGTTTTTGGCTGCGGCGGCGACCGCGATGCCGGCAAGCGTCCGCTGATGGGACAGGCGGCCGCGGAAGCCGACATGCTGATTGTGACGAACGACAATCCACGTACGGAAGCGCCGGAGAACATTATTCGCGACATTTTGACCGGGATCGAATCCGTCGCCGACGAGCGCGTGCAGGTCTGCCCCGACCGCGGCAAGGCGATCCATCTGGCGCTTGAGCAGAGTCGCGCGGGCGACGTGGTGCTGATCGCCGGCAAAGGTCATGAAGAGTATCAGATCGTCGGTGCGGAGCGTCTGGACTTCAGCGACCAGCGCGAAGTTGACGGGTTCATTCAAAGCAGCGGCGGGAAAGAGGGTTGATTTTTTCCCTTTAATATGTATCCCGGCTCTTGTACATTTGTCCCTTCAAAAGCACTCGATTTAGCCCGACGCCGGGCCTCCTCAATTGGCAAGGAATTTCTATCGACCTCATTTGATACCGATTTCAGACGGCTGCGCGGTTGATTTTTTAGTCGCCGGCCGGCATGGATAGCGGCAGCACCCAACCAATGTTTAACGGCATCGGAGCGGTGTGCGCGCGCTGACCTGAATGCGCGCAGGTCCATTTTGACTGCGTTCCCGGAGAAGAATATCGGTATATTTGAGGAAGAGGAATTCCGTTGTCGTGAAGAGTTTCCAAGCCATTCCAATCATACTTTCCCATATACGCGCACATACTCCGCATGCGTGCGGACTCTTTTTGCTCTGTTGCTGTTTTGTCGGCGTACTGGCGGCGGTCGGTATGTCGGCCGCACCCATGGCCGACGGTCTGAGTGCTGAATACAGGGCCGAAAAGCGAGTCTGGAGTTATACCAGGGTTCCTTCCTCGCTGTTTATGGCCGCGGCGATGGCCATGCCGGTTCCGCTGCCGCAGAGCGACACGTCGTCGCGCAAAAATGAGCTCGATTCGCTGCGACCCTTTATGTCGCCTGCCGATTCACTGGGATTGCGCACTGCGGGCGCGGGCGCTAATAAAGGCCGCAACGGCAGAACGATTGCACCGATGGTGCCGGCCGACGTCAAGTACAATGTCGACATCGACGCCGCCCGCAATCGCCTGCGCGTCAGTGAATCGATTTACGACAATCCCTATAACGAATCGCAGGCGCTCGACCTGGACGAATACATCGAGCGGCGCAAAAACTATATCAAGCGCGATATTTCAGATTCGATTGCGCACTACTACGATCTGGACAAAGCGCTCAGCAACGACGAACTGTCGAACATCCTCAACCAGGCCACCAACCTCATTATTCCCATTCCGCCGAACCCGCTCTCGGGTCTCTTCGGCAAACCGGAAATCAGCATCAACGTCAGCGGTGAAGTAAACGTCACCGGCGGCTGGCGCTGGGACTCACAAAATCTCGGGACGAGCTCGGCATTCGGCCAGACGCAGTCGGGCCCGATTTTCAACCAGGACATCAAAGTCGCCGTCAACGGGCGCATCGGTGATAAATTCAACCTCGGCGTGGACTGGAGTTCGCGCCGCCAGTTTGAATTCGACAACAAGTTTCGCGTTGGGTTCGACGGCTACGACGACGACATCATCAAAAAGATCGAAGTCGGCAACGTTCAGCTCAACTCGGGCTCGACGCTGATCGGCGGATCGCAGGCATTGTTCGGCGTGGCGGCCGATTTCCAGTTCGGCCCGGTCTACCTGAAGACCATCGCCTCGCAGAAACGCGGTCAACGCCGTTTTGTGGAACTGAAGGGCGGCCGCCTGGCGCAGACTTTCAACCTGCATGCCTACGACTACGCGGAAAACCACTTTTTTCTGGATACGGCCTACAAAACGGCATTCAGTCAGGCCTACACCAGCGGTTCGCGCATCATTCCTTCCAACTTCGGCAACCTGCGCATCAAGGAAATCGAGGTGTGGGAGAGCGTTCGTTCAGCGCCCGACGCCGCCGGTTCGGACGCCAAGGAAGCGGTGGCGATTGCCAATATTGAAGCGATCAGTGCGGACCAGCGTTATCCGGCGACTACGCGCAGCGCCGAAGTGGTTCTTGGCGAGGTCGAGCGCGGTAACTTCCGCCGGCTGACGCAGGACGCCTACGAATACGATGAAGAACTCGGGATTCTGACGATCCTGAGCCTGCGCCGCGACCGCACCTACGCCGTCGCGTACCGCGTTGAAAACGGTCCTTCGGCCAACGACGACCTCAAATACGGTGAGTTTTCGGCCGAAGTAGGCACGGACGAGGTCATCGCGCTCCGTCTGATTTATCGCCAGAACCTGCAGCCGGGCTTCCGCACGCTGTGGGATCGCCAGTTGCGCAACATTTACTCGCTGCCGGTCAACAACGTCAATCTGGACCAGACGCGCATCAGCATCTGGTACTTCCGCAACACCAATGACTCGGCCGACGTGCTGCAGGGCGCGCCGCAGAAGATCGTGACGATTCTGGGCGTGGACCGCACCAACAACGAGTCCGGCGACGCCAATCCCGACGGTCTCTTCGACGTGCGCAACCCCTTCATTTTCAACCGCGAGCGCGGCGAGATCATGTTCCCCAACCTGGAGCCTTTCCGCGATCAGCTGGTGCAATACTTTGCAAATACGCCGGGACTGAATCAGCAGCAGGCGGATCGCTATGTCTACGGCGCGGTGTACGATACGACCAAGGAAGTGGCGCGGCAGCAGACGGAACGGGATCGCTTCCTGATTTCCGGGGAAGCCGCCGGGAGCTCAGGCGCGCGCATCACATTGCCGAACGGTTTTAACGTGGCGCAGGGCAGTGTGCGCGTCACACTCGACGGGCAGCCGCTGCGCGAAGGATCGGACTACACGGTGGAGTACTTCTCCGGCACGGTCACACTGCGCAACCCGCAGGCCTCGCTGCCGAACGCCAACGTCACAATCGAATACGAACAGAACGACATCTTCAACCTGAGCACAAGGACGCTTCTCGGGGTGCGCGCGGACCTGGACATGAACTACCTGATCCGGTCGCGCGAGATAAAAAGCAATCTCGGATTTACCGCCATGATGTTCGACCAGGCGCTGCAGGTCGACCGCGTGCAGGTGGGCGAAGAACCCGTCAGCAACAGCATGGTTGGATTCGACGGGCAGATGACCTGGACTTCCGACGCCATCACGCGCACGCTTGACAAAATTCCATTTTTGGACGTCAAAGAGCCCTCAAGCCTTACAGTTCGCGGTGAAGTCGCCTGGATGTTGCCCGATCCGAACAAGAAAAAGTCGGAAATTCCGGACGACGGCGGCGAGTCGGTGGCGTATATCGACGACTTTGAAGGCGCGCAGCGCTACATTCCGCTCGGATTGACGGCGACGCAGTGGCAGCACAGCTCGCCGCCGGTGGACAGTTCAATTGCCTTCGATCTTGAAGAAGTGCAGGATTTCCGCGGTCGCATTTTCTGGTGGCGTTACTTCATTCCGCGCACGCCGGTACGGGAGGTCTATCCGGAGCGCGACTTTGTCTCCAGCAACTCGAACCTGAGCGACCTCTATGTCTGGTTTATTCCGGACGAGCGCGGCATTTACAACCGCAACGAGGCATACACGGATTCATCGGACTTCACGAAGTATTCCAACCAGACGGCTACCGGGCAGCGCGAGCGCATCTGGGGCGGCATGCAGCGTCTGCTTTCCTCGTTTAACACCAATTTCGACACGGACAACATCGACTATATCGAGTTGATGATGAACGTCGAACTGGACGAGCCCGGAACGGAGATGTATATCGATCTCGGCCAGATCAGCGAGGATATCATTCCGAATCAGCAGCTCGACACGGAAGACGGATTTACGGCGGAGTCGCCCTTCCCGAATGATATCATTGACGAAGGGGAAGATCTTGGCATCGACCAGCTCTCAAATGAGCTGGAGCGGCAGTTGTACCCGGCCAGTCTGGTGAACGACGCCAATGAAGATCCGGCGCGCGACGACTATTTTTTCGACTTCGACAAGACTGCCAGCTCACACCAGCCGCTCGACTTCCTGCGATTCAACAACTTTGAGGGCAATGCCACGATTGCGCAGACCGGTCAGTTCCCGGACACGGAGATCCTGAACGACAACAACGGTCAGTCGATCATGCTGGACAACAGCTTTTTCCGCTACCGCGTCAATCTGGACCGCAGGCCGGAAACCAACCCTCAGATTGTCGGCGGCAACGAACCCTGGTTCCTGTATCGCATTCCGATCCGCGGTCCGCGGCAGTCTTACGGCAACCCGCTGTTTTCCAACGTGCAGTACGTGCGCGTCTGGTGGAAGGGCGGCAATTTCAAGGGGCGCATTGCCGAGTGGCGTCTGGCCGGCTCGCAATGGCAGCGTTTTGAAGCGCCGCCGTCGGACAGCGATACCGACACGACTATTCAGATTGCCTTTGTGAGCGTCGAAGAAAACAGCGGCGCACCCGACTTCTACCAGATGCCGCCGGGCGTTACCGCGCCGCGTCAGTTAAACAACCCGGATCCGACGCAGGACGTGCGCCTCAACGAGCAGTCGCTTTCAATCTGCGTTGAAAATCTGGCGGTGGGCGAGGAACGCACGGCCGTGCGCTTCTTTAACAATCTGGATGTGTTTTACTACAAACGCCTGAAATTTTTCATTCACGGCGACGGCTCAATGCCCGTCGACGTGACGCCCGGCGCGACGCCGCCCGCCGTCGCCTACCTGCGCTTCGGGACCGACTCGCTCAACTACTACGAATTCAGCCGCCCGCTGACGCAGGGCTGGACGCCTGTAGACATCTCACTGCAGGAATTGACGGGTATTAAACAGCAGCGCAACGCCAACCTGGCCGAGCGCCGTCAGGAGTTTCCCGCGCCGAACGATCCGCTGGCGACCTATGCGGTCCGCGGCTATCCGACGCTGACAAACCTGCAGTTGTTTGGATTTGGTATTCGCAATCCGGACGGCAACCAGCCGAACGAACTCAGCACCTGTATGTGGGTGAATGAGCTGCGTCTGATTAACGCCGAAGACCGCTCCGACCTCAGCTGGTTTGTCAACTCCCAGCTTAAACTGTCCGACTTCGGCAACGCCTCGTTTAACTACCGTCAGGTCGATCCGAACTTCCACCGCCTGGAGGAGCAGTTCGGCAATCGCATCCAGCGACGCGAGTGGGCGTTTAACTTTTCGGCCGGGCTCGAAAAATTCCTGCCGAACGACTGGCGCGGCGCGGCGGTCCCCTTCACGCTGACGCACAACGAGCGCCTCGAAAATCCCGAGTACGTCTCGCAGTCCGACCTCAACCTGGAAGAGGCGGCGCTGGCCGCTGAGCGCGGCGTGCTGGAATCCGGCGGCAGTTTGGAAGAAGCGCGCAACGAAGGCGAGCGCGTGCGGCGCGCCTCTGAGACAGTCATTGTGGAGGACTCCTGGGCGCTGACGGGCATTCGCCTGGGACTGCCCAGCAACGCCTGGTACATTCGCGATTTGTTTAACCGCGTGACCGTCGGGTATTCACAAAGTCAGCGTTTTGAGCGTTCGCCCGTCGTGGCGGAGCGCCGCCAGTGGCAGTGGGATCTGACAACCAAGTACAACATTACCATTCCGCCGAACTTTACGTTGGAGCCCTTTGGATTCTTCGACGGCATTCCGGTGCTGGAGTGGTATAAAGATTTCAAGATTTCGCTGCTGCCGTCCAACTTCTCGACGGGTTTAACCATGTCGCGCGGACGCACGACGGAGCAGTCGCGATTCCTCGATATTCCCAGTCCGGTTGTGCGCCGTTTCTCGGCGACCCGCGACGCGCAGCTTTCGTGGAAGTTGACCGAAGGCGGTCTGTTAAACACGACGCTCGATTACTCGTTGAACGGCGCTTCCACGCTGGTCGGCTTTGAACTTGACGAAAACAACCAACAGCGTTCGGGCGGCGACATTTTCAGTCGCGTGATGTTAAACAACGGCAAGTTTATCGACCTTGGACGCGACATCAACTACAACCAGAACGTCACCTTAAACTTCAAGCCGGCCGTACCGCCGATCCTTGGCATCGAACGATTCCTGACGGCGACGGGTTCATTTTCGACGAATTACACCTGGGACAACCAGCTGCAGAACGATCCGCTGATTGAAGACATTACAAAGTCGGCGACGTTTAACAACACGATTCGCTTTGGCCTGAACTTCAGGTTGAAGTCTCTGGCCGATGAATGGTGGGGCATCGAAAGCGGCGGGCGCTCGCGTTTTACGGGCCGCGGCCGCAACAACCCCGACCGCGACACAACCGCGACGGACACCACGGATTCCGGCGGTGGTCTGTTCAGTACGGCCGGGCTGGTGTTTAAGTCGATCTTCCTGGACTACGACAACGTCACGATTAATTTCCGGCAGAACAACACGGCGCGCAACCCCGGAATTCTTGGCGCCAACGGGATGAACAACCTGTTGTGGGGTGCGCCGTTGTATCGCGACGACAAAGATTTGTTCGGTCCTTCGGCGGCCTATCAACTGGGTCTGATCAGCAATCCGCACGGCGGTTTCAAGATGGCGAGTTCATCGTCATTCCCATTCATTGGATTTGAGACCTTCCCCGGACGGCGTCCGGCCAACGCCACGCTGCAGGACAACTTTGCGCAGCAGAATGAAATCGAACTGCGCACCTCGCGGCCGCTGTGGGACCGCGCCACGCTTGACCTCAACTGGCGTTCGCAGTTCGGATTCAACCGCAATCAGACGGTGACGACCGGTGACGACGGCGTTCCGGTGTTCAGCAATATCACGGTGCGCGAAAGTTATAACCGGACCTTCCTGAGCCTGCCGCGCTGGTTTGGCCTGGGGCTGTTCGGTGCAGACGTGGAAAACGTGATAGACGAGTACAACAATCGACGTGCCGAAATCGAGCTGGACGAACCCGATACGCTGCGCCGCAACGAACGCCTGGCGCAGGCTCTCGCCGAGTCGTTCACCGACGAGATGGAGAGTTTCACCTTCCTGCCGAACCCGATCCGCCGCATCCTGCCGCGTCTCAACTGGACGCTGCGCTGGGAAGGGCTGGAAGACTTCTGGTTCTTCGGCGGCCTGGCGCGCCGCGTCAGCCTGGAGCACCGCTACCAGTCGACCTATCAGGAAAATATTCTGGTGAACGATCAGGGGCGTGAAATTGAGGCGCAGTCGATCGACATGGCCTTCCAGCCGCTGATCGGTCTCAACTTCCAGTTCGATCAGGACAAACTCGACGGGAACCTCTCGGCCAAGCTGCGCTACAACACACGCACGACATATCGCGTGTCGACCGCCGGCCGCTCGATAAACGAGGACAACACGAGGGATTTCTCACTTGAGGCGTCCTACGCCAAACGCGGTTTCAATCTCCCGCTCTTCGGCATGAACCTCGAAAACGACATCGAGTTCGGCTTTACAGCGCAATGGCGCAACACTTCGCGCGCCGTATTCGACATTGACGATCCGGAGAACCCGGACGGCAACCGCCTGGACGGCAGCACGCAGATTATCATTGAGCCCAGCGCGCGTTATACAATCAGCCGCCGCGTTCGCGCCCGCGGATTTTTCCGCTACGAGGCGAACCTGAATGAAGGCGCAGCCACGCCCGGCAATACCGTCACGCAGGTCGGGCTTGAGGTGAGTATATCGATTGCCGGTGGTCGCTAGAACGGCAGTCGTACATCGCAGCGCCGCGTTCGCATAATATTCGCCGTCGGAACAGATCCGGCGGCGATTTTTGTTTGGGACCCTGTCCATTGAATTGCAGATTTGTGTGTCCAAAACCGGCATGTCCGCAGTCTGTGACCGGCGACCTGCAAACGAGTCGTTAGGACTCACGAGCGGCGTCCGCAAGCGCAATATTGGCGCGCCGTCTTTCGTTCTAACGCGTATCGGCCACCGGAAGCCGCGCCCCTGTCGACAACGCTCCATGCCAATCCCTTCTGCGCGGAGGCCGTTTTGATGCGGTGTATTTTGAAGCTGGAAAAACCAGGTAACCCGAAGACTTACCCGAATACAACTACTATGAGAAGCATGGTACGCTCCTACTTCGTTCTCGGCGCACTCTGCGCGATTGTCCTCACGTCCTGCGGCGATGCGCCCGGCGGAGAAAAACTGCCGCCCGGAACGACCCTTTTTACACTGCTGGAGCCGAGTGAAACGGGCCTCGACTTTTTCAATCACCTGCAGGAAACCAAGGAAATCAACTACGTATCCTGCCTGAACTGCTACAACGGCGGCGGCGTGGCCGTCGGTGATGTTGACAACGACGGCGACCTCGATGTCTTTTTCAGCGGCCAACAGGTGCCAAGCCGCCTGTACCGCAACGTCGGCGAATTCCAGTTTGAGAACATGACCGACGAAGCCGGCATCGTCTGGCCCGGCGGCTGGGCCACCGGCGTCACAATGGTCGACATCAACCGCGACGGCTGGCTTGACATCTATGTCTGCCGCTCGCTGAAATTTGAAAAACGCGAAGACCGCCGCAACCTGCTCTATGTCAACCAGGGCGACGGCACATTCAAAGAGGAAGCGCAGAGCTACGGAATCGACGATCCCGGTTTCTCGACGCACGCCAACTTTTTTGACTACGACCGCGACGGCGACCTGGACATGTACCTGATGGCAAGGCCCAGCGCTGAAGTTCCGCTGACCTATTCGCGCACCGAACGCGTGCGCCTGCGTCAGGATCCGGACGTGCGCGACAAGTTGTTCCGCAACAACGGCGACAATACCTTCAGCGATGTTTCCGACGAAGCCGGCATCGTCAACTACGCCTATGGCCTCAGCTGCACGGTGGCCGACATCAACAACGACGGCTGGCCCGACATCTACGTCGCCAACGACTTCATCGAAACCGACTTCATCTACATCAACAACGGCGACGGAACCTTCACGAACCGCATCGAAGAGATGTTCGCTCATATCAGCAACTTCTCGATGGGCTCCGATATTTCCGACTTCAACAACGACGGCCTGCTTGATGTCTGTGTCGTGGATATGGTCGCCGAGGACCACTATCGCAACAAAGTCCTGATGGGCGCGATGGACAGCGAGACTTTCTGGATGGCGCTCGATTCGGGCTACCACTACCAGTACATGGCCAACATGCTGCAGGTCAACAACGGTAACGGCACCTTCAGTGAAATCGGTCAGATGGCGGGAATCTCCAAAACGGACTGGAGCTGGGCCGTACTCTTCGGCGACTACGACAACGACGGGCTCAAGGATCTGTTCGTCTCCAACGGTATCCTGCGCGACGTGCGCCACAACGACTACATTCCGGTGCTGCAGAAAGCTTTTACGGACGCCGAGCGCCGCTTTACGAAGCGCAACTTTGAGCTCTTGCTTGAATCGCCGTCCACGCGCATCAAGAACTACGGCTACCACAACAACGGCGACTACACCTTCGCCAAGAAAACCCACGAGTGGGGACTTGACCGCGCCAGCTTTTCCAACGGCGCCGTCTACGTCGACATTGACAAGGACGGCGATCTGGACCTGATTACGAACAACGTCAACGATACGGCTTTTGTCTATCGCAACAACGCGCGGCAGCTCTACGACAACGACTACATTCGTTTTGACCTGCGCGACGCCAAGGGCAGTCCCGAGGTGTACGGCGCACGCGTCATCCTGGATTTTGCCGACGGTGAGATGCAGATGCAGGAGCTGACCAATGTGCGCGGCTATCTGTCCATGCCCGAACTCGTCCTCCATTTTGGACTGGGCAAAGACCACAAGCCGACAAAAGCGACGATCATCTGGCCGAACGGCACCTACCAGACGATCGATTCCCCCGCGCCGAACCAGGTGCACAAAGTGCAGCCGGCGCCGGATGCCAAACCCTGGGACTACACGCGTCACAACAATACCGAGCCGATGGTGCGCGAAATCGATCCCGCGCGTCGCGGTCTCAACGCGATGCACCACGAAACGCCTTACGACGACTTCCGCACGGAAATTCTGCTGCCGCACAGGATGTCGCAGCACGGTCCGGGCGTGGCCGTCGGCGATGTGGACGGCAACGGCACTGATGACTTCTACCTGGGGGGGGCTTCTGGTTACCCCGGCACGCTGAGACTGCAAGGCCTCGACGGCAACTTCGAACAGAAATCAGTCGCGGCCTTTGATCGCGATGCGTCATACGAGGACCTGGGAGTTCTGTTTTTCGACGCGGACGGCGATGCCGATCTCGATCTCTACGTGGTCAGCGGCAGCAATGAATTTGAGTCCGACTCTCCCATGCTGCAGGACAGGCTCTACCTGGGCGACGGCAAAGGCGGCTTTGAGCGCGCGCGCGGTGCGCTGCCGAAAATGATTTCCAGCGGTTCCTGTGTGGTATCCGGCGACTACGACGCCGACGGCGATCTGGACCTGTTTGTAGGCGGGCGCGTCATTCCGAACGCCTATCCGCGTCCGGCACAATCCTGGCTGCTGCGCAACGACGGAGGTAAATTCACCGATGTGACGGAAGAAGTTTCGCCGGAACTGCGCGCTCCCGGTCTGGTCACTGCTGCGGTATGGACCGACTACGACGCCAACGGCTCGCTGGATTTGATTGTCGTGGGCGAGTGGATGCCGATTTCCATCTTCAAAAATGTCGATGGCAAACTTGTGTCGATGGTGCAGAACCTGCACATGGACTCGACGGCGGGCTGGTGGAACAGCATAGTCGTCGGCGACTTTGACAACGACGGCGACAACGACTACGTCATCGGCAACCTGGGTAAAAATACCAAGTTCAAGGCGTCGCCGGACAAACCGACGCATGTCTATTATAATGACTTCGACACCAACGGCGTGGGCGACATCGTTCTGGCCTACCAGAAAGACGCCGACGTCTGTTATCCGGTGCGCGGGCGCGAGTGTTCGTCCGAGCAAATGCCGATGCTGACCAAGAAATTTCCGACCTACGACAAATGGGGGCGGGCGACGCTGCAGGATGTCTACGGCGAGGAAATGCTGCAACAGTCGCTGCACCTGCAGTCATTCGGCATGGCCAGCGTTTACGTGGAAAACCAGGGCAGCGGCCGCTTTGACATTCGCAAGCTGCCGATGCGTGCACAATTTGCGCCGATTTACGGCATGAACGTCATCGACTTCAACGGCGACGGCAATCTGGACGTGGTGGTCGTGGGCAACAACTACGGCGCTGAGGTCGAGACGATTCGCTACGACGCGTCGATCGGTCTGGTGCTGCTGGGCGACGGCAAAGGGCACTTCAGCGACATGCCGGTGATGGAATCGGGGCTGTTCGTGCATGGCGACGCCAAAGCGGCGGTTTCGCTCAACGATGCAGCCACCGGCAATCCACTCATGCTCGTGACGCACAACAACTCCTCGCCGCAGTTGTTTGAATTTCTCGGGACGCCCGAGACACGCCTTGAAGTGACGCCGGGCAGCAATGAGTACTACGCCCTGATGCATTTTGCGGACGGGAGCAAACGTCGGGTGGAAGCGCCCTACGGCTCCGGTTACCTTTCCTGCTCCAGCCGCCGTTTTCACGTGCCCGCCAACGTCAGTTCCGTTACGATCGGCGATTTCAGCGGCGGTGAACGCGAAGTGGCGGCGGAGATGCTGAGCCGCGTTTCCGGCCGATAAACCGGCGACAGCACGGCGGCCCGACGATTCGCACGCAGTGACAAACAAGAGGGGTTTTGCAGAAAAAGGACAATGCGAGCCCGAGTATTTGGACATCCACGCAATTCCGAGCTGATACATCACATGGCCGAGATTCTGCTTTGCCGTACAACCATCCGTCGCGTCCTGAAAGGTGCGTGGGGCCTGCTCCTGTGTGTAATGCTGCCGGCGCTGATCGCCTGCGGTGAGGAAATGGACAGCGCAGTGGAGCCGAGGCCCGCTACTCATTTTACGCTGCTGTCACCGACCGAATCGGGCATCGAGTTCCAGAACAGGATCGTCGAAAACGACACGCTCAACTACATGACCTACATGCATGTGTATGAAGGAGCGGGCGTGGCGGTGTTGGACGTCAACAACGACGGGCTGGGAGATGTGTACTTTACGGCCAATTACGGGCCGAATGCGCTCTATATCAATCGCGGCAATCTGAAGTTTGAGGATATTACGGCTTCTTCCGGAACGGCCGGTGGATTTCCGAGCTGGACGACCGGCGTGACGATTGTCGATATCAATCAGGACGGCTACAGCGATATCTATGTCTGCCGATCGGGATGGTTCGAAAACCCGGCGCATCGGCGCAACCTGCTGTTCGTGAATAACGGCGATGAGACCTTCACCGAGCGCGCGGCCGACTACGGCCTGGACGACAAGGCGCATTCGACGCAGGCGACCTTTTTTGACTATGACCGCGACGGCGACCTGGATATGTATCTGGTCAATCACCCGATCGATTTTTCGCTGACGCGCAAGTACGCCGATCTGGATAAAATCATGGCCGAGCCGGAGCGCTGGCGCAAACTGGGCGGGCACGACAAACTGTACCGCAACAATGGCGACGGCACATTCAATGATGTCTCCGATGAGGCCGGCATTTTTGATATCGGATTTGGGCTCAATGTCATCGCCGGCGACCTGAACGAGGACGGCTGGGACGACCTCTACGTCAGCAACGACTTTTTATATCCCGACGTGCTGTATTACAACAACGGCGACGGGACTTTCCGCGACGCGACCAAAGAAGCGCTCAAACACGTGTCGATGTTCGGCATGGGCTCGGACATCGGCGACTTCAACAACGACGGCTTGCCCGACGTGGTGGTGCTGGACATGGTGTCGGAAGATCACTTTCGCAGCAAAGTGAACATGGCGCCGATGAGTTCGGAGCAATTCTGGGATCTGGTGAACACGGGGCACCACTATCAGTACATGCTGAACACGCTGCAGATGAATACCGGCGACGGACAGTTCAGCGAGGTGTCCCAGCTGGCCGGGATTTCCAAAACGGACTGGAGCTGGTCGCCCCTGCTGGCGGATTTCGACAACGACGGAATGCGCGATCTGTTTATAACGAACGGCATTCTGCGCGACGTGAGCGACAACGACTTCCAGCGCGAGCAATTCAAGATTCGCGATCACCTTACGACCAAGCGCCTGCTTGAAATCATGCCGTCGACCAAAGTCAGCAACTACATGTACCGCAATGTCGGCCACCTGAAGTTTGAGTCGGTGACGGACCAGTGGGGCATGAATATTCCGGGCTTTTCCAATGGCGCGGCCTATTGCGATTTTGACGGCGACGGCGATCTGGACCTCGTCATTAATAATGTCAACGAACCGGGGCAGATTTACCGCAACAACGAACAATACCACAAGCGCAACAACTGGCTGCGCATTCGATTTGAGGGCAGCGCACACAACCGCGACGGTCTGGGAGCCAAAGTCTGGTTGCAGGACGAAGGACAGCAGTGGTACCAGCAGCACACACGAACGCGCGGCTACATGTCGGCTTCCGAAAATTACCTGCATTTTGGTCTGGGCGACAACCCGAAGATCGACACTCTGATAGTTGTCTGGCCGGACGGACAGACGCAGACGCGGCTGGCGGTGACGACGGACCAGGTGTTGACGCTGAAGTATGGCGATTCACAGATGGCTGATCCGCGCGCCGTGGAGAAAACATTTCTGTTCAGCGAGCGCACGCCGTCGGGTGTGCCGTTTACACACGTCGAGAATGAGCACGACGACTTTGCGCGCGAAGTTCTGTTGCCGCATCGCATGTCCAGAGAAGGTCCGGCGCTGGCAACCGGCGACGTGAACGGCGACGGATTGGAAGATGTCTATATCGGCGGGGCGGCCGGCCATGCAGGCGCGCTGTTGCTGCGCAGTCAGGACGGCGGTTTTGTTCCGCATTCCTCACAGCCCTGGAATGCGGACGCCGACGCGGAAGACGTGGGGGCGCTGCTGTTCGACAGCGACGGCGACGGCGACCTCGACCTCTACGTGGTATCGGGGGGCTATGCTTTTGCGGACGGCTCGCAGGAACTGCAGGATCGACTTTACATCAATCACGGTACACACTTTGTGTTGGCGCCGCGTTTTCTGCCCGATCTTCGTACGATTGGTTCCTGCGTTGACGCTGCGGATTACGACGACGACGGCGATCTGGATCTGTTTGTAGGCGGGCGCGTCAAATCCGGACATTATCCGATGGCGACGCGCAGTTATCTGCTGAACAACGACGGGGGAGTTTTCACTGACGTTACGGCCGACGTTGTTCGCGACCTGATGGCGCCCGGCATGGTAGCGGACGCGTTGTGGAGCGATTACGATGCCGATGGCGACCCGGACCTGATGGTGGTAGGTGAGTGGATGCCGATCAGCGTGTACCAGAACAACGGCAACGGACGTTTTACGAACATGACGACAAATTTCCACCTGCAGAACACAACCGGATGGTGGAACACAATCGCGATGGGTGATTTTGACGGGGACGGCGACTTTGATTATATCGCCGGCAATCTTGGATTGAACACCAAATATTCGGCCAGCCCTGAAAAACCACTCATTATATATATGTCGGACTTTGACGAGAACGGCACGCCGGATATCGTACTGGCGAAACCAAAGGGCGACAAGGAGTTGCCGATCCGCGGGCGCGAGTGTTCGTCGGATCAGATGCCGTTCATTGCTGAAGATTTCCCGACGTTTCGCTCTTTTGCCAATGCGAGCATCAAGGACATCTACGGGCAGGAGAGCCTGGACGCGGCGCTGCAGTATCGCGCCATGACATTCAGCTCGGCGTATATCGAAAATATCGGCGGGGCGTTGCAGCTGCAGGAGCTGCCGCCGGAAGTTCAGGTCGGCCCGGTGCGCAGCATCGTGGTCCACGATTTCAACGGCGACAATTTCCTGGACGCAGCTTTGGTTGGCAACAACTATGGAGCGGAGGTGGAAACGGTGCGCTACGATGCGATGACCGGTCTGCTCCTGTTGGGCGACGGAACCGGACGTTTCAATGTGGTGCCTTCGCGCAGCAGCGGTCTGCGCGTGCAGGCGGATGCGCGTCATGCGGCGCTTCTGCATGGAACTGAGACACTGGCCCCGCTGTTGTTTGTTGCTGTCAACAGCTCGCAGCCGCGACTGTTTGAATTGAATTCGCAAAAAAGTGCTAGTTTAAAGGACGGCGAACCGATTGTATCGGGAGATCATCCTTCCGGAACGCGATGATTGATTGACGCCGTCCGGCCTGTTACGCCCCTCAGAACGACATCACATTATTATTTTTTGGCCAAAAGTTATTTTTTTTTCAAATTATACGTGATGTTTTCGTGCATGGTGTGTCCAATCACTCCAACACGCACACTCCGGCCCTTTCGGGAATCGGGTTTTCTCTCGGAATTACCCACTCCCATTTTCTAACAACACCTTGTCCCTACGGGGCATTTTCCAGCCGCCTGGCTGGATTGGTTGGGCCACCAAAACACATCAGAACAGAAGAAAACAAAGCATAATGCCTAGTTCAAATCCCTGCATCAATATTTTAATGTTAAACCAAAGCGGAGCTATCGAGATGACAAAGAGGTTACTCTCCTTGTTCGTTGCCGCGTTGGCTTTGTGGTTCGTACAGGATGTGCCTCCTGTACAAGCGCAGACCATCGTGCAGATCGGTGAAGGCCGTAGCAGTGGTGTTGACTACCCGTTCAACAACTACTACAACTACGACCGCTATCGATCGGCAACAATTTATACCGACTACGCCATGCGAGACGCGGGCGCCATCCCTGGGCGCATTGCACGTCTTGAATGGCAAACTTGCGTCAATCAGTTCTACAAAAACTTCTACAGCTACCGTCCGGCCAGTGCCAAGCGCACGCGGATCTGGCTGGCGATTTCTCCTCCGGACCAGCACAACTGGACCCAGGATCGCAACGGTCGCCACTTTACCAACCTGATCGATCCTTCGGGACCGCCGCCGTTCAATCTGGAGAACCTCCAGCTGGTGTACGAAGGCCCGATGTTCGTTGAGAACCTCGGATTCGACGACTGGTATGGCGTCGACTTCGACGAACCGTATCAGTATTTCAGCGGTCACCTTGCTGTGATCGTTGCACGTGAATACACGCCGGAACTGAACCGCCGTTTCCCGGGCTCGCCCCAGTGGAGCGACGAGCGCGGTTGCTGGCAGTACACGCGTATTTCCGGTAGCACGAACGACGAAACGAATACCCGCTGGTCCAACATGCAATGGTGGGGCTGGGGTACGATCAATAATGACATGACGGTTTGGCCGTGGATCTTCGACAACCGTCCGAACATCCGTCTCCATTTCCAGTCGGGTATTGAAGAATCCTTCCCCGAGGATTTCCAGGAAGACACGGACAACGACGGCGACTATGAAATCGACCGCAAGATTGTTCGCTCCGGCTTTCTGTACAATCAGGAAAAACTGCGTTTTGACCTGACTGACTTCTCCAACCCCTACGTTCGCTTCCGCGGCGCTCCGGGTTCGGAGGTGAGCTTCACGTACCGCATCGAAGGCCCGGCGCCTTCGACGGACATCATCTATCAGGCCGTCGACCCGGTGACGAAGTCGACGGAAATCTTTGTGACGTCGAACACGTCGGACCTGATCACCTACTACATGCAGGAATCGGATCCGCAGTACCCGGCCGCCTTTGTTGACGGTCAGGGCAATATCATCGACGGTACGATGGATCTGCGCAATATCCAGGGCGGTTCCTACCGCGTTGTGGCCGAGTACACCTCGGGCGACTTCACGCAGGACTGGGTCCAGGAATTCATTGTCACGTTTGACAATGACATGTCCGTCAATGAAATCATTTCGCCGTTCGCGAAAAGCATCAACTTCAAGTACCCGCGCGAAAGCCCGGTTGCCGTTGAGATCAAGTACCAGAACGTCGGTCTGAACAACGTGTCGAAATTCCGCGCCAAAACGTGGATCACGCGCAAGATTGACAACGAAATTCTGTACGAAGACGAAGAAACGTGGGAAGCTCAAAATCCCGCACAGGAACTGCGCACGGGCGATGTGGTTCGCATCGACTTCCAGCCTTTCCTGGCTACGAGCATTGTGAGCGACTACGAAATTTGTTCCGAAGTGGAACTGCTGAGCGCCACGGATGAAGGTACCACGAACGACCTGCTGTGCGACGACTTTGAAGTGCAGTACAACATTCAGGCCGCCGCCGTTACCGTGGCTGAGCCGGAAGAGCGTTCGACGATCTATGCCAACCGTCCGCTTACGCCGGAAGGTGTGTTCGAAAACGTCGGTATTTCCGACCTTGACAACGTGCCGGTGCGCATGCGCATCACGAACCTGACGACTGGTGAGGAAGTCTACAACGAGCTTGAGTTCCTGCCCGACCTGCCGAACGGCAATATCCCGACGTCGAAGTTCTTCAAGACCTTCACGCCGATAACGGGCGGCGAATACGAAGCCTGTGCAGAAATCGCATATCCGGATCCGGACACGGACCCGGTTGACGCCGATGACATTGCCTGTATCCGCTTTACGGTTCAGGAACAGCTGAGCGGCAC
Source organism: bacterium (assembly GCA_030430495.1). Taxonomy (GTDB): domain Bacteria; phylum Bacteroidota; class Ignavibacteria; order Kapaibacteriales; family UBA7675; genus JAUIKM01. Next base: position 25,812 of record JAUIKM010000050.1, read on the forward strand.
GTATACGGTAGGTCTTGGCGGCGACTTTGCGACGATTCGCGAAGCGGTCAACGCCATGTATCGCCGTGGTATCGGCGGTCCGGTTGCGTTTGAATTCCTCGATCGCGAATACGTTGAAGGTAATCCTTCCTCGCAGGTGGCTTGCAACCTGTCGACGCGCATTATCGGTCTGAGCAAAGACAACCCGGTTGTCTGGCGCCCGCACCTGACGCGCATGACGGTCAAAGGCGGCATCAACATCCTTCTGCAATCCGCTACGGGTGTTGGTATCAAATTCGGCCAGGCTCATCCGAACAACGATCCCGAAATCAACCCGAACGCTGTTGTGTTCGAGTTTACGAATGCTGAAAACACGCAGCCGAACGGTTATATGACCTTCGACGGCGGTAAGTACAAAGCTATCCGCTTCACGATGGAGTCGGACAGCGAGCACCGCTCCCCGCTGTTCTTCGGTCAGGGCGCTTCGAACTACACGGTTCAGAACTGTATCATCGACGGCGGCGACTCGCCGAGTTATGCTACGGATCTGCCGCAGCAGAACTACCGCGGTTCGACGGACTTCGTCAACGAAGACGACATTCGTCAGTTCACCAGCGATGAAGGTGTCGTAATCGAGACCTACAGCGCCGGTATTGTGATTCACAACTCGCAGCCCTGGGATGCAGCTCTGCAGGACAACCTGTTTGAAGGTCTGCGTCTCGACACGCTGCACTCGCGCGGCAACGTGATCCGCAACAACGAAATCAGCGGCTTCGGCTATGGTGTCGTTTCGCTGGGTCTCGGCGCCCTGTACGTTGACGGTGAGAATCCCGACTTCCGCCGTTTCTACAACGAAACGACGATCGAAAACAACATGATCTGGAATGTCGCTCGCGCCGGTATCTACGCCGGTTTCGAGGAAAACTCGATGATTCAGGGCAACCGCA
>JAUIKM010000009.1 GCA_030430495.1 bacterium
TCATGATTGCCGTGAACGGGATGCCGTTCCCGACGCGAGGGGTCGGATCGAACGCACCTTGCGTACCGACATCCCCGTTAATCGAACCGTACACCGCCTGACAGGTTTGCGCCTGGGCGACGTCGGGTGTGGTAAATGCAAAGAGGGCCAGCAACAGAGTTGCCAGCACACCCGCTGCACGACCGACCCCGGACAGGCGGGCCACGCCCGGCACTGCTGCCGGCCAACCGCCCCTTCCGGAGGCTACCGGCGTCGGGTCAGAGTCGATAGTCAAAGAAGATTGCTTCGTCGCGCACGTGGATTTTTGTGCCGAACGGTTCAAAGAGTATAGAGTAGCCATATTACTACCAGCTCCAAAGAAAAAACAGGACCTAAGCGTGACAGACCTCGATGTCCAAATCACAAAGACTTTTTGCCGTCGGAAGCTCCGGTACACCAAGCGCCTAAGCACTTAGCACCCAACCGAACGGCGCTGTATTTCTGCAAAATCGTACGACGTAAAAAAGCGCAACGCCTCAAGAACAAATTCCGAGCACCGCGCTTTAAGACAAACAAGAGAAGCAAGCTGTGAAGATATGGTAGGATACGGGTTGATTGGCCTTTGACGCAACAAACAAACGGGGGCGCGAAAAAGTCGCACCCTTGTTACCCTCTTTAGTCTGTCTGCTACTGCGCAAAGCTGCAAACACCACGCTGCCCGGCTTGCTGCCGCCTGATTGCTCAGGCGATCATTTACGTACTCGTCTTTTCACCGCATCGCTCCCGCAGCGCCGGCATTCCATTCCGGCAAGTGCTGTGCGATGTCGTCGTCGGCCGGCCCTTCCCACATTCACTTGTACGGATTTCCGCGGGTTCCGTACAGGCAGTCCGCCCAACAAAGAAAGACGACGATTTGCGACGGCGAAAATACAGGAATTTTTTCAATGAGCAAGCCGGGAAGCAATTCTGCATGAATAATTGTGCCACAAAATTGGCCCGAAATCGCCGATATGATTCGCTGCTTTTCATCTGAGTCGCACTTTTTTTCCACAATGCCCTGTCGCAATGCTCCATACAATTGCGTCGGAGGGTTCCACATTCCGGCAAACAAAACGTATATTGAAGTTTGCCCGGGCACGCTGCTTCCATTTATATACGAGCCCTTGTGAATGCGAGCCGACTGTCACAGCCGTACCTATCCAACGGCGGGAGCGCACTGCGCCCGATGACAGCCGATGCGGGAGCGCATTCCTTATTATAAACAAGGGAAGCAAGGTGCAAGGATTCGCGCGGGAACGGCGCCCCAGGCGCCAGGTGCGGCACTCCATTTGCGGTTCACACGGTCCTGTACAGCCGGTGGTCCTTTTAGATACTACGACTTGTCGATGAGCCCGCTCCGCACCTGACTGTGCGGCGGTGGAGATCATGCCGTGCTCACATAACAACGGGCAATTCTGTCGTCCTGGCAATCCGGCAAAAGGCGCGCAACAACAGCAAACGGACACACGTGGAAAGCGGACAGTCAAAAGAGACAGCACAAGCCAATAAACTATCTATCCTGCGGGCCTGGGGCCTGGCGATGCGCGATGCGCGCTTCCGCATCATGGTCCTTATAACTACGGTCGGCGGTTTCCTGACGGTCCCGCTCAAGTCCGCCTTTCTGCGCTCAAATGAGCTGCGTGAAGGTGTGACTCTGGCCGATCCGCTCTTGGACATGATCGGCCCCCACGACGTCACATGGATAACATTTACAATGCTCTACACCGCCGTGCTCCTGGGCGGCTACGAGCTGCTGCGCCGGCCCTACCGCTTTCTGATCGGCGCACAGGCGTATTTCCTGATTATGCTGGTTCGCATTGTGACGCTCTGGCTGGTTCCGCTGGACCCGCCCGCGGCAACGATTCCTCTGATTGATCCGGTGGTCGACTTCTTTGTGGAGAGCGATACGGTCCTGATGCGGGATCTGTTTTTCTCGGGCCACACCTACACGGCATTCCTCGTATTTCTGATGACCTCTACTCCCTGGCGCAAAGCGGCCATTGGCATCATGACGGCGCTGGTGGGAGTACTGGTAATCGTTCAACATGTGCACTATTCAATCGACGTTCTGGCCGCACTCTTTTTCTGTTTTGGTTGTCTTCACATGATCAGAAACCTCAACGCCAGATTTTGCCCTGAAATTCACAAGACTCCGGGCTGCGATTCTGTTTAATTAAACATATTACATCAGATCAAATACAATACTCACCCGCATGAAACGTTCATACCGGGGAACATCAACATAGCCGATGCATTAGCCGGCGCCCCTTCTTACGGCAAATCCCGCCGGCACGGCAATCCAACAATCAATCCTTTTATTGACACCGGTCGCACACTTTGCGTCCGGCTGATTCCTTTTGCCCTCGGCTGAAGACATACAATCGGTAGAATTAACACGAATTGGGAGAAAAAACCATGAGATACTTTATCAGCGACTTAAACGGAGCCCTGGGACAGCGCATTGCAGCGAGACTGTTAAACGAAGGACATGCGGTTAACGGCATCGTCGACCCCGAGCGCACCGAACCGGAACTGGAGCACAACAACCTGAAAAAATACAAGGGAATAATCACAGACCGCGAATTACTGCGCCTGGCGATGACCGATTGCGTTGGCGTGTTCCACTGCCCCGACCCATACACATGGGAGGACGCCGGCTTCTCCATGTCGGCAACGGACAGAGGCATGCTTAAACTGACACAAATTGAAGGCACGCGCGCCGTCCTGGAAACAATGCACGAACTACACATTCCCAAAGCGGTTTACACATCGTCAATTCTGGCCGCACACACGCCGGACAATGCCAAAGAGCACCTGCAGGCCGCATTGAACGACCACGCCGGCTTTGTTCAGGAAACAATGCGGACGGCTCTTTCACTTGTTAAAATTCTGCGCAGCGAAACCACACTTAACATTGCCATCGTGATACCGGGCATCCTGTACGGTCCCGGCAAAGAGGGATTTGCCGAGGATCTGTTTACCCGAATTACAAACGATCAGCGAGTCTACATCCCCAGTTCGACCCGCATCAGTTGGACGCACATTGACGATGCGGCCGACGGCCATGTGCAGGCGATGCAGCAACAGCAGCCGGACGCAACCTATGATTTATCGGGACCGGCCGAGGAACTGGAGACAACCATTGAACGGATCTGCAACCTTGCCGGCATTGAAGTGAAAGGCTGGACTATGAGTCCCAACGGTTTGAGAGCGCTTTCCGGAACAATGGAATTGGTCGGCTCGGTGTTGCCGCTGCCCAATCTGTATACGGCGGCAGACGCAGCCGAACTGGCCGGCATGCAATTAACAGGCGGAGATGCGGGATCAACAGCCTTGCCGAACTTCAACAACAGGCCGCTGGAAAAAGGTTTAAAAGAAACACTTGAACACATGCAGCAGAAAACAGCCGAGGCTGTCGACGCTTAACCACAGGGCAGGGCAGTCATTTGCGTCACGGCGGCAGATTCTCTTGTTAACCACACAGTGACAAACCAGACATCAACGAGCGCATTGCAGGGCAAGCAGAGCTATGTCGTCCGTTTGCCCATTGGTGGACTGGAACTCGTCAACAGCCATAACCAGGTTATTGCACAGCTCATCCACCGAAGACGTGTGCCTGTCGCGAACAGCACGCAGAAGCCCGTCATATCCGAACATCTTGTCCTCGCCGTCAAATGCTTCGGTGATCCCGTCGGTATAAGCCAGAAACTGATCCTCAACGCCGAGACTAAGGCTGTCGCCCCGGTACTCGGCGTCTTCTATAAAACCCAACGCCGGGTTGCCGTCCGACGACAGTGAACGAACTTCACCATCTCTGCCGATAACGAGCGGCGAGGGATGGCCGCCGTTGCAATAGTGCATCAGGCCCGTCTTGACATTCACTCTGCCGTAAAACACCGTGACAAACATGGCGGAGTCATTGCCGCGGGTCAAAATTTCATTAACATTTTTCAGACAGACGCCGGGGTCGCTGTTGGTCAGCGCGATAGAACGGATCATCGTACGCGCCACAGCCATAAAGAAGGCTGCGGCAATTCCCTTGCCGGATACATCGCCGATGACCATTCCGAGGTGTTCGTCGTCCAATTGGAAGTAGTCGTAAAAATCGCCGCCAACCAGCCGGGCCGGCTTCAGGAAAGCGCGCAGTTTAACCTGCGGCCAGTCGTCGAACTGCGGCGAAGCCTCCGGCAGTATATCCTGCTGTAGCTGTCCGGCGACGGACAGATCGCGCTCAATCGCCCCCAGTTCGCGCCGCTGCCGATCGGCGCGTTTGCGCTCTTCCACCTGGAGCAGCGTTTTCTCAATCGTCACCTGCAAATCGTTGAAATCGATCGGCTTGGTGACAAAGTCAAATGCGCCGCGATTCATAGCCGTGCGGATATTGGCCATATCGCCGTAGGCCGAGACAACGACGGAACGCAGCCAGGGATTGACCTGGCTGAGGTGCTTGAGGAGCGTCAGACCGTCCATAACGGGCATGTTAATATCGGTCAGCACCAGGTCGACGTTGGGCTGCTCGTGCAGCACCACAAGTGCTTCGGCGCCGTTGCGGGCAAACCGAAAGGTCATGTCCCCCTGGCGGATGGCGCGCCGAAACTTCTGACGAATCAGAACTTCGAAATCCTCTTCATCATCGACAACCAAAATCTGCACACTCATATCTGCTTCAGCTCCGCAGGCGGTCGACCGCCGCAATCAGGTTTCTTTCCATGTTATCGAATCCGCAACCGCGAAAATACGAGTTTTTCGCCACACGACGGACCAGCGATCAGGACCTGCGCTGCAAGGGCAGGCGCACCCTGAATTCGGTGAATTCCCCCTGTTTGGAATCCAGGTCAAGTGCACCGCCGTGCCCGTTGGTAAGCACGTCAAATGCAATTGAAAGCCCCAGACCGGTTCCCTTACCGCTCGGTTTTGTTGTGAAAAAGGGCGCAAATATCTTGTCTCGTATCTCATGCGGAATTCCCGCTCCGTTGTCGCGTATGCGAATTTCGAGCATGTCGCTCTTGCGCGCCGACGACACTTCAACACGCGGCGAGGAATTGCTGCCGGGCTGCCGCGCACGCTGCACGGCGGCGTAACAGGCGTTGTTCACCAGGTTGATAAGCACGCGCTGAATATCGGCCGAACTCATGGTGACCTGTGGCAGATCCTGCGCAAGATTCATATCGACTTCACAGTCAAAACCCGGATCCTGGGCGCGCAAACCGTGAATCGCAAGATTCACCGCCTGATTAACAAGCGGATTGACATCCGTCGGGACCTGCGCGCTGGAATGCCCGCGCGAGTGTTCCAGCATCCCGCTGACGATATTGGTGGCGCGACTGCCGTGTTGTTTAATACGAGCCATATTGCCGCGCATATCGCTCAGGACCTGTTCAAGTTCAACGCGGTCGGTCTCGTTGGCCAGCTGCGCCGTCCGCAGCTGATCATCCAGGTCGTCGCACAGCTCGGAAGAAATGTCGGCAAAGTTGTTAACAAAGTTGAGCGGATTCTGAATTTCGTGGGCAATACCGGCGGTCAGTTCTCCGAGCGACGCCATTTTTTCGGCGTGCACCAGTTGATCCTGTGTCATGCGCAGGTCTGTGAGCGCAGACTCCAGCCTGGCGTTGGCGGACTTGAGGCTGTCGCGTTGTTCTTCAACTTCGGCATGTGCGGATGCCAGCTGATCGTGCTGCGCGCGTATTTCAGCTGTCTGACTTTTAACTTCTCGTTCGAGCACCAACTTCTGTTGTTCAAGGCCGCGCATGCGCAGGGTAAATATCAGCGCTATGATTGCAATGGCAACGGCGGCGGCAGTTATCTTAAACCACAGAGTCTCCCAAAAAGGCGGAATCACTCGCACGCGCAGACTGGTCCCGGCATTATTCCACGCCCCGTCATTGTTGGAACCGCGAACGCGGAAAGTATAACTGCCGCCGTCCAGATTGGTGTAATTAGTGTAGCGCCGCGTCCCGGCCTGGACCCAGTCGCGGTCGAATCCCTCAAGCATGAATTCGTATCGATTTTTCTGCGAGTTCGTGTAGTTAAGCGCCACAAACTCAAACGAGAAAAAGTTCTGGTCGTAGTTCAACTCGACTTCGTCGATCTCAGCCGGATCAACGCCTTGCAGATAGGGCTCGCCAAACACAGTGAAATTTGTTAACTCAACCGGTGGGATCCAGGGGTTGTCGACAATGCGGTCCGGCCGGAACGCATTAAAACCATTCGGCCCGCCAAAAAACACTTCCCCGTCGGCCGATACAAAGCAGGCGCCTTCATTAAACTCGTGCCCCTGCAGACCGTCATTGATATCAAAACTGCGAAAATGAGCACGCCGTTCACCGCCATCGATCGCCTCATCATAGGTCAGCCGCGACAGCCCCTGATCGGCGCTGATCCAGTACGCGCCGGCAGAGTCGGCACAAATTGCGTACACGCGGTTGTTCACCAGTCCATCCGCAACCGTAAATCGTTCAAATTGCGCCGAAACGCCGGCAACGCCGCCCGCATTGCGCAGACAGTTAACGCCGCCCCGATCAGTCCCGATCCAGAGTGCCCCGGCGGCATCCACAAACATGTGGTTGATTGAGTTACTGCTCAAGCCGCGCGGATTATCCGGCTCCTGACGAAAGTTGACAAAGCGCTCGGTTTCTGGCTGAAACAGGCTGACGCCGCCGTCGAGCGTGCCGACCCACAATCTTCCGGCGCTGTCGACGACCATCGCGGAAACAAAGTTGTTAACCAGTGAATTTTCATCGCCCGGCCGATTGAGAAATCGCCTGAACGTTTTGGACACCGGGTCAAACAGATTAAACCCTCCGCCGGAAGTACCGACCCAGAGCTTGCCGTCAGCCCGTTCGATTACAGCGCGGACATCATTGTGGCTGATGCTCGTACTGTCGTCCGGCTTGTGTTTAAACTGCGAAAAATTATTGGTCGACGGGTCGAAGATCATCAATCCTCCGCCGACGGAGCCCACCCACAGCTTGCCATCTTGGCGTGGACGTATCACGCGAATATCAGTATCATATGCGGAAAGATTTGAGTTTTCAAACGAGACGCTGCCGCTGTAGGTCCACTCACCGCGTTGAAGTTTAAATCGGTTCAGACCGCTCCAGGCGCCGACCCACAGCGTCGTCTTGTCCGCCTGCGCAATCGCGTGCACCTCATTGCGGTTAATACCTACCTGCCCCGTACCGCGCGCCCGGTAGTGCGCAAATTTCTGTTTAAGTTTATCGTATACATTCAGCCCGCCCCAGGTGCCCACCCACATGATGTCGGACGCTCCGCGGCAGATCGAACTGACGAGATCATCACTTAAACTCTGACGCTCCTCGGGGTCATTGTCATACAGCCTGAACTCGGATGCTCCGCGATTGAGTATGGAAACGCCGCCGCCCCAGGTGCCAATCCACAAGCTGCCTTCAGCATCGTTTACAATGCTGCGAATGTAGTCGTTCGACAGCGAGTTGGGCTTTTCCGGACGGTGGATAAAACGTCGCGAGTTTCCGTTGACGCGATCCAGCAGGAACACGCCGGCGCCCCAGGTCCCGACCCACAGCGAGTCGCCGACGGCATGGAGTGCGGAAATATCGTTAAGATGTGCAACGGCCTCCGCGCCTTCCATCAGTACGACCGGCTCAAAGGCGTCTGCATCCGCATTGTATCGCATCAGTCCATTTCCGCTGGTCCCCACCAGGATGTCGCCATCGACATCTTCGTACACCACCCAGACATTGTCTTCGCGTACAACGGAATTGGAATCGGCCAACTGATAACGCGTAAACTCTTCTGTTAAACGATTCAGCCGGCACACGCCGCCGCCCCAGGTCCCGACCCACAAGTTGCCCTTGCGATCTTCACAAATTGTTCGCACGTCGTCGGAACTGATACTCGACGCGTTCCCGGCATTGTGGCGGTATGCGGTAAAACGCCCCGAACCCCGATTCAGTTTGTTTAAGCCGCCGCCCCAGGTGGCGATATACAGCACGCTGTCGCTCGTTTCATACACGGCCCACACCCGGCTGTTACTCAGGCTGGCGGGATCTTTGGGATCGTGATTAAACTCGCGAAATTCGTAGCCGTTGTACAGGTTTAATCCGTTGTTGGTCCCGATCCAGATGAACCTGCGGTTGTCCTGTACAATGCAGTTGATCTGGCTTTGGGAAATCCCCTGATCCCACGAAATTCTTTCGAACTTCACCTGGGCATGCAGCGACGCGGTCGCACATGTTAACACGGCGATTAAACAGAGCGGCAATCTCATCAAACGGCTGACCGCAATTGATCGCGGGGTCGGCATAATCCTGTTCCCTCTTGGTTCGGTGTAGCAGGCCGCGGAACGGCCGGTGGAAAATACGACAATCCCGATAGCCGCCCAACAGCCCGACACTCGGCAGGGCGGGACGATCCCCGGCGGACGCTCTTCCGGTCGCCTTGCTCTCTGAAACCTCTGCCTGATTTTCTTGTTTGTCAGCGTGTTTGCCGTCTCGCGTCCACATCATGTCGACCGGCGCGAAGCGGCGAATGCCCCGGCAATTCCCGTTCATCGCTCCTGAACCGCCGTTCAACCAGATTTTCCCCACCGCTCAGTTTTTTCGCCATGGATTTCAGGCCAACAGACCTTAGAATGGACAGAAAGCGGGCAGGCACGTGCATTCGGCCCGCCGATAAGCAGCTGAGCGCGACGGCGCCGAGCCGCTGAATCCGGGAACCCTGGCGGGGGCGAGCGGACGGAGAGCCTGTGCACGGAAAATTTTCAGGCGTGGTGGTGGAGGGTAACGGGTGGGCCCAAAGATTCATCGCAGGAGTGCGCCCAATTCATCAGCACATTGGCTGATTGCCGACTCGGATCACTTTTTACATGGTTCTGCCTAAATGAGAGCTTGCCTCAAAGCACACAACACTCTCCCGTGAACATGGCCGCAATCTGTGCCAAGGCCGCCCGAATCGGGAGTAGTGCCGGCAGGTGAATCAATGCCGGTCGGCCGGTCATGACAATCCAACGACCGTTCAACCAGGTTTTCCCCACCGCTCAGTTTTTTCGCCATGGATTTCAGGCCAACAGACCGTAGTATGGACTGAAAGCGGGCAGGCACGTGCATTCGGCCCGCCGATAAGCAGCTGAGCGCGACGGCGCCGAGCGGCTGAATCCGGGAACCCTGGCGGGGACGAACGGACGGAGAGCCTGTGCACGGAAAATTTTCAGGCGTGGTGGTGGAGGGTAACGGGTGGGCCCAAAGATTCATCGCAAAAATGCGCTCAAATCTTAGTCTCAAGAACTTGAATACTGCTTCTCCTGGTTTCTGAAACCTGCACAGCCTCGGGATTTGCACAATTGGCGACCTCGAGTCCCATTCGCCTGGGCGCGCGCACCTTGGGCCGCGCCTCATTCCGCCCGCTGCATGCGACTCGGTTAGTCCGCAATTGTGAGACTCGAACCCATCTTCCATTCCTCTAACCGATCGCTGCACGACGAACAAAAATGGATTGCAAAAGGCGATGTGAGCAGCGCCTGGTCTGGTAGTGGAGAATACTTGAGGCCCGGGCGATTTTTTTCACGCCGACGAGTCTCAAATCGCAGCGGAATATTGTTAATAAAAGTGCGTTCTTCGGAACGTCGTAAAATTAGAGATGGACTTAAGCGCCTGCAACATATAATGTATCAATGACCGGTTTCGATCTATGCCTGACAAACATTAACTGATAGTCGCAACAATCAAATCTCCACACCGCCCGGCCGGGCCGGACTTAAACAACCGCGCAGTAATCTCAATAGCCCGAACTACATCTATTCGCACTGCGGCTGCTGATTGTTTTACACCGCAACCATTCGTACTTTTGTCCGTTGGCGTTTCCAATGACCCGGCAGTCTTCCGGCAAACACCAATTGAAATTTGCGCCAGAGTTCCCGGCCTGTCGGCGTGTTAAAACGCGGAGGCAAACACATGCGCTCATTCAAGTACATCCTCGTGCTGCTCGCACTTGCGGCGGGTATGCAATCCTGTCATTTCAACTACCTTGAATCAAAAAACAGCGACCGCTACGGCATCACGGCTTACGTCGATCCGGCCTACTATTCGCAGACCTTTGACGCGATCGCGGTGTACAGCGACAGCAGCGACTTACAATGGCGGCGCATCATCGAGACCAAAACGCTGGAGACGCTGCACAAAAACGGCGTGCGTGCATTCTCCGGTTCGCGTTTGGTTCCGCCCACGCGACAATGGACGCGCACGGAAGGCGACAGCATCCTGCGGCTGGCGGGAGTGAACGCCGTCCTCCTATTCGACGTTGAAGTCGACTCGACAACCACGGAAGTATTTGTGCCCTTAACAACCAGCTCCAAAACACGCGAGGAAAACAAACGCACCCAAAGCAGCGCCAGGCAGGATACCACCGGTGCCAAACCGCAACGCAACAGTGAAAAAGGTGTGCGTGAGGAGTGGACCGTTGTCGAGAAAAAAGGCGGCTACATGAAAACAGAAGTGACGCGACACTACAACATTCGCGCGCGCCTTGTTGATGTTCGCAACGGCGCCGTGGCCTGGGTTGGACACTATTCGAGCAACAATGACAACTACCTGGACGACTTCACCTGGCGCGTGGCCAATCAGCTGATGATGGATGAGCTGGTGTTCAGAAGAGTCAGGCAGGATTAACAAAACGCCGAACTTAAACAACCATAATGGCGGAAGGCGGAGAATACAGCATCCCCGCCTCCCGCCCGAGTGAATCGGCGCACCGCTACCGGCGCAGCGGCGCACCGCTCCGAACTATGTGCCGCCTGCTCCTGATTTCACCGCAATCCGTCACGCAACGTCGGAGAATCGTCCCGTGAATTGAATGACCGGGAGATGAACAAACAGGCAACATGGTTACAATCGGGCGGGCGCATGCAGGCAAATACCGACCGCAACCGGGCGGACGAGATCCGTGCCGGCGGACACATACTGAGATCGGGCCAGGTTAAAACTCACGGCGGTTAACGAATTTCTCTGCGCAGTACGTCGACAAGCAACTGCAAGTCGGCTGTTGAAGTACAATACATCGGCGCAATTCGAATGGCATTCAGCCCGTGCTCGCCGACAAAACGAAGGCGGATGCCGTCGCGCTCCGATAAAACGCGCAGTAAATCACGCGGATCGATCGCATCGTTTAAAATCTGGAAAGTAACGATTGAAGCGCTGTCCGCCTCGGTCAGCGGTGTTAACAGTTTCAGGCCGGTTATCTGCAGGAGATTCTGTTTCAGGAATTCCGCCAGAAAGGCGCCGCGCCTGGCAATGTTTTCAAGGCCGATGGATTCCGCCAGATCTGCGGCGGCCGCCAGCGCTTCGAAAGCCGCACAGTTATACGTGCCGACCTCCACCGCACGCGCCTTGTTAAGCGGTGTAAAATCGGCTTCTTCCAATGAATAACTGGCGTCCGCGTACGCACCGGCCAGCGGCGTCGACCACACGTCCAGCAATTCACGGCGCACATACAGAATACCCGTCCCGGTGGGACCGTACAACCACTTGTGCCCCGAACTAGCGTAAAAATCACATCCGAGTTCGCGCAGGTTGACGTAGAACATTCCCGGCGGATGCGCTCCGTCAACAACACTTAAACAACCATGCGTGCGGCAGAGCGCGCTGATCGCTTTTATCGGCATGCGATAACCGGTTGTGCAGGTCACGTGCGAAACCATGACAAGCCGCGTTTGCGGCGTCAACAGCGCCTGCACGGCGTTCAGCGTCGCCTCCGCCGTATCGCCCGGTTCAAACAGGCGGATGCGGCATCCGATGTCCTGCGCCCGTTTTATCCAGATCATGGCGCCGCCCGGATGTTCATGCGTGCTCATGATAATTTCATCGTCGGCCTTTAACGCCAGCCCGTTGGCAATCAGGTTCATGGCCGATGTTGTGCCGGCCGTAAACGCCAGTTCATCGTCGTCGCAGCCCAGGAACGTCGCCATTCGCCCGCGCGCCGTCTTCATTCGTTTGCGCTGCTCTTCCCCCGCTTCGGCAATCTCCAGTTCGGCGCGCTGCCTGGTCTGCAACGCCGGCCAGGACGCCGGCCCGAATCCGCCGCTGTTTAAGTAAATCCTGTCGTCGCGCAGCGGAAACAGACTGCGCAGCGACGTCCACGCCCGTTCGTCGGCGGCGTCGGACACCAGCTCCGTCAAAGGCTCGACGTCGGCCGCCGGTTCCGTCAGAATGCCGTCGGCGGACTGCTGTGCCGCCCCCTGCAATGCGCCCGTAAAACTGCCGAGGCCCAAAGCCACGGTCGCCGCGCCGCCCATTCGCAGAAAAGCGCGTCTCTCCTCCTGTCTGCTGCCCATAGTGTCCCTCCCCGGCGCACCGCTGCGCGCCCGTCCAAACTGAGTCCCGGAAAATTTGCGGGGCATTCCGCCCTCCGCGTACATCTACCCCGGCCTGTGGCAGTTGCGCCGTCATTCCGACGCTTACACCGCCCATCCACCCGATTGACTGTACACCGTGCCATATCGACGATCTCACGTGCGAAGTTCTCGCCGACACCGAATCGCGAGCCGCAGCCGATCCGCCTGCAAAAATAGTCCCTGCACCGCAATATCGCCCATTCGGCCTCTCTACCGCCGCACAACACGGCCGGATTTCCGGCGCATCCGTAAAAATAATTTGCAGGTCAACCTCGGTTCGCATAGATTTGCAGGCGTCAACCAAATGGTTAAACCCTTTGATTTACCCTTTTGGTTAGTCGCCGGGATTGAAACACGCAGTCCCCGGAACAGAAGTGCGGCTTCGCCGCATTTGTCCGAAGTCCATGAGCATAACAGAGGTCCGCCAATGAACAGCAATAGGTCAAACGTGCCGCAGGGCGGTCGCGAGTCCTCCGATCTGCCCGCGCAGAGTCCGCAGGCGAACCGCGAGTCGGAAACCGAGCAGCGCATCCTCGACGCCGCGCGCCAGGTCTTCATCCTGAACGGATTTTCCGGCGCGCGCATGCAGGCCATCGCCGACAAAGCCGGTATCAACAAAGCCATGCTGCACTACTACTACCGCAATAAACAGAAGCTGTTCGACGCGGTGTTTACCGAAGCGCTCGGCAAAATCCTGCACGTCGTTTTTGCCATCGTCGAATCCGACGCGCCGCTCGACGACAAGATTCCGCTCTTCTTCAACGAATACATCGGCATCCTGCAGCGGCATCCGCACATGCCCGCATTTGTCGTCAACGAAGTCAATCAGAACGGCAACTGGCTGCCGGAAATATTCAAAAAACACGGCGTCCACAAGCCGAAAAAACTCCTGCAGCAGTTTGCCGAGATCTACCAGCAGCCCGAACTTGATTGCCCGCGCCCCGAACATCTGATGGTCAACATGTTGGGCCTGGCGCTGTTTCCCTTCCTTGCCGCACCCCTGCTCAAACGCGTGCTGAATATGGACGACGCGGATTTTGCCGCGTTCCTGGAGGAACGCAAGACGCATCTGCCCGCATTTTTCCAACAAGCCATCAAAACAACATGAAAACCTTCACCTGCCTGTGCCTGTTGCTGGCGGCCGGCGTTTTGCAGGCCCGCGATCTGAACATTCGCAGCGCCTGGAATCTGGCCGAACAGCATCACCCGCGCGCAGTCGAGTTTAACCTCTCGGACTCCGTCTACGCCCTCAAAGCGGAAAACATCGAAACCGTCTGGTTGCCGCTCCTGCTGCTCAATGCACGCGCCACATGGCAGTCGGAAACGGCCGAAATTGACGTTCCGCTGCCGGGAGTCGACATTCCCTCACCGCCGCAGACCAATTACTCCATCGGCCTGCAACTGCGCCAGACACTGTACGACGGCGGACGCAGCAGCGCGCTCGGCGAGATCAACGCAGCCGAGGCCGAGGTTGAAGACCTGAAAATTGCCCAGGCGATTTATCGCATCCGCGCGGACGTCAACACCTGGTTTTTCCAGTGTTTAAGTCTGCAGGAAGATGCGGCCATCCTGGATACACAGCTCGCACTGTTAAACGACAAACTGCGCGAGATGCGCGCGCGCCTGGCGCAGGGCGTCGTCACGCCCGATCTGATCGACCAGTTAACCGCCGACGCCCTGCGCCTGCAGACGCGACGCATCGGCCTGCGCCATCAGCGCCGGATCGCCTTGCAACGGCTCTCGGTCTACCTGGGCCAAAACGTCGACACCAACACGCGTTTAAGTGCCGATCTGGCGGCCGACACCTTAAACAAACTGCGACCGGAGCAACGCCTCTTTGCCGCGCAGACGCAACGCCTGCGCGAGGCCGAAACCATCCTCGCCGCAAATCTCCGCCCGACGGTCGAGGTCTTCGGCGACGCGGCATTCGGACGGCCGGGCTACAACGTGTTTGCCGAAGACCCGCACCTCTACGCCCTTTTCGGCATACAGCTGAATTGGAAGCTCCGGGACTGGGGACGCGCCGACCGCGAGCGCGGCGCCTTGCAGCTTCAGCAGGAAATGGTCGCCTCACAACGACTGGAGTTTGAGCGCGAACGCAGCCTGGCGATGCGCGATGTCCTGACAGGTATCGCGGCCGTCGACGAACAGATGGAACTCGACAAAAACGTCGTTGAACTGCGGCGCAACATCACGACGCGGAGCGCTCGCAGACTGGACCAGGGAGTCGTCAACGCACACGACTATCTGGCCGATATCCGCGCTCTGGAAACCGCACAACTTGAGTTTAACCGTCGCCGCGTGGAACGCGAACGCCTGCTGGCGACGCTTCACTTTCTGGCAGGAGAATAATCGTGGTACGCAACAGTCTGGTATTTCTTCTGGCGGGAACACTTTTGTTAACCGCCGCGTGTGAAGACAACACGCGCACATCGGACGCATACGGCAACTTTGAAGCCGATGAAATTCTTATCTCGGCCGAAACGCCCGGAAAAATTCTGCGCCTGAACGTGACGGAAGGTGAGATGCTGCAAGCCGGCGACACCGTGGCACAGATCGACACAAGCGATCTGCACCTGCAACGCCTGACGCTGGATGCGCAGCGCAATGCCGTCCGCGCGCGCTATCCGCAGTTAACGGCCCAGATCGACATCGTCAAAGCCGAGCGCGCCGTACTTGAACGCGATAAAACACGCCTGGAAGCGCTCGTGGCTGACAGCGCCGCCACACAGCAGGAGCTGGATGGAGTTAACGGCAGGCTCGACGTGCTCGAAGAACGCATCAGATCCATCCGGACGCAGCACGAACCGCTGCTCGCCGAGCTTGGCCTCATCGACGCCCAGGAGGCGCGGCTGGACGATATGTTTAACAAGTCGACCATCGTCAATCCCGTCGGCGGAACAGTATTGATTAAACACGCCGAGGAATACGAACTGGCATCGCCGGGACGGCCGCTCTATACGATCGCCGCGCTGGATGAACTCGACCTTCGGGTATTTGTCTCCGGTGCGGACCTGCCGAATGTTAAACTCGGTGAAAAAGCCGAGGTTATCGTCGACGACGGCAATGGCTCCCTGCATACGCTGCCCGGCGTCGTAAGCTGGGTGAACGCCAAAGCCGAGTTCACGCCGACAACTGTGCAGACGCGCGAAGAACGCGTCAATCTGGTCTACGCGGTTAAGGTCCGCACGCCGAACGACGGCTCGCTGAAAATCGGCATGCCCGGCGAAGTCAACTTTGAAGCGGGACGTTAAATATGCAATCCACCGTGGTCCGCATCGAACACCTGGTTAAACGCTTCGGCGATGTGCAGGCGCTGGACGACTGCAACGCCGAAGTCCTTCAGGGCGAAATCTTCGGATTCATCGGCCCGGACGGCGCGGGTAAAACAACGCTGTTCCGCATTCTCACGACGCTGCTCACGCCCGATGAAGGCCGCGCCGAAGTCCTGGGCCTCGACGTCGTCGACGACTACCGCCGCATACGCCCGCAGCTCGGCTACATGCCCGGCCGTTTTTCGCTCTATCACGACCTGAGCGTCGAGGAAAACCTGACCTTCTTTGCAGGCATTTTCGACGCGGATGTTCAACAGAATTACGAGCTGATACGCGACCTGTACGAGCAGCTGGCGCCGTTTAAAGACAGGCGCGCCGGCAAACTCTCCGGCGGTATGAAACAGAAACTTGCGCTGTGCTGCGCCCTGATTCACAAACCCCAACTGCTCGTGCTCGACGAGCCAACCACCGGCGTCGACGCCGTCTCGCGCCGCGAATTCTGGGACATGCTCGGACGCCTGCGGGAACACGGAATCAGCATTGTCGTGAGCACGCCCTACATGGACGAGGCGCGCCGCTGCGACCGCATTGCACTGATTCAGGATGGCCGTATCCTGAGCACCGACAGCCCGCAAGCCCTGTCGCGCTCCTACCGCCGGCCGCTGCTGAGCGTGCGTGTTAAACAGAGTTTTGCCGCCCTGCGTGCGCTGCGCGAGTTTAAACACGCTCACAGTGTGTACAGCTTCGGCGACGCCCTGCACTACAGCGACGCGCGTACAACGCTGACCGGAAAAGACATCAGCGAACTGCGCGACTACCTGAGCGGCCGCTCCATCGAAGTGGAAGAACTGCACCCGATCGAACCGACCATAGAGGACAGTTTCATGGAACTCTCCACGGAGCGCAACGATGGCTGAAAACGCCAAAGTCATCACGGCGGATAAACTGACCAAACGCTTCGGTGCATTTACCGCGGTCGACGCGATCAGCTTTGAGGTCGGCGCCGGTGAAATTTTTGGCTTTCTGGGAGCCAACGGCGCGGGTAAAACAACGGCCATGCGCATGCTGACCGGTCTGCTTAAACCGACGTCGGGCCGCGCCGGCGTGGCGGGCTACGATGTGTTCACGCAGAGTGAAAACATTAAACGACGCATCGGTTATATGTCGCAAAGGTTTTCCCTGTACGAAGATCTGACCGTCTACGAAAACGTGCGATTCTACGGCGCGGTCTACGGCCTGCGTTCGGAGACGCTGCGGGCTAAAATCAAAGCCGTGCTGGAGGAGCTGGACTTAACACACGCACGCAACACCTTGCTCGCAGAACTGCCGCTGGGCTGGAAACAGCGCCTGGCGTTTTCCACCGCCTTGATCCACGATCCGGCCATCGTTTTCCTGGATGAACCGACCGGCGGCGTCGACCCCATAACGCGCCGGCAGTTCTGGGAAATGATCTACGAACAGGCCGAACGCGGCACGACGATCTTTGTGACGACGCACTACATGGATGAAGCCGAATACTGCGACCGCGTCTCGATTATGGTCGACGGACGTATCGCCGCACTGGACACGCCGCGCGGACTTAAACAGACATTTCAGGCTGAAACGATGGACGACGTCTTTGTTCGGTTGGTCCGCGGTCCCAAAAGTTCGGTTGAGGCGGGAGGGTAAAACGCATGCGCGCTTTTGCAGGTTTTGTTCGCAAGGAATTCAGGCATATCATCCGCGATCCGCGCACTCTGCTGATCCTCTTCGGCATGCCCGTCATCCAGCTCGTCCTCTTCGGTTTTGCCATCAGCACCGAACTGCGCACGTCCAACCTCGCCGTGCTCGACATGTCGCGCGATGAAGTCAGCGGCGCAATTCTCGACAGAATGCGCGACTCCGAGTATTTTAACATAGTCGAAGATGTCGGGAGCGAAGAAGATATCAACGCGGCGATGCAGGCCGGCCGCGTCAAACTCGGTCTGATCTTTGGTCCTGGATTTGCCGGGCGTTTCAGCTCCGGCGACGGCGCGGCTCTGCGTATCGTGACCGATGCCGCCGACCCGAATACGGCGCGCCTGCTGCAAAGTTATGCCGCGGCGATCGTGCGTCAGTTTCAGCGGGAGCAGTTAAACGCGCCGGAAACGCCGGGCATGCGTATTCGCACCGCCCTTCTGTTTAACCCGCTGTTGCAATCCGTTTACATGTTTGTGCCCGGCCTGATAGTCGTTGTGCTCATGCTCGTCTCGGCACTGATGACGTCCATTGCCATCACCCGTGAAAAAGAGATGGGCACGATGGAAGTACTGCTCGTCTCGCCGCTGCGGCCCTTCCAGATTATCCTCGGCAAGGTATTGCCCTACCTGTTGCTCTCCTGTTTAATCGCCGCACTGATCCTCGTGCTCTCGCAGACGGTTTTTGCACTGCCCTTCAACGGCAGCATGCTGCTCTTCTGGGTCGAGTGTCTGTTGTTCATTTTCACGTCGCTGGCACTGGGCATTTTCATCTCAACGGTGGCGCGCACGCAGCAGGTGGCCATGATGGTTTCGCTCGCGGGATTGCTGATGCCGACAATCCTGCTGTCGGGTTTCATTTTCCCCATCGAAAACATGCCGCTGCCGCTGCAGGTAATTGCCAACATCATTCCGGCGCGCTGGTTTCTCGAAATACTCAAAGGCGTCATGATCAAGGGGCTCGGCATTCAGCAGCTTTGGACACAAACGGCGGTGATAGTTTTCATGCTGCTGCTGTTCACCGGACTGAGCATTCGCAAATTCAACATTCGTTTGCAGTAGTTAAACACAATCGGCACGGACGGCATGCGCACGATCCTGTTTATCATCCAGAAAGAATTCCTGCAGATTTTCCGCAACAAACAAATGTTGCCGATCATCTTTGTCATGCCGATCATCCAGCTCTTTGTGCTGGTGCACGCCGCCAATTTTGAGATTCGCAGCATTCGGCTCGACGTCAACGATATGGACCGCAGCCAGGCTTCGCAGCTGCTGCAACAAAAACTCGTCGCGGGCGACCTGTTCCGCATTGTCAACACTTCCGCCACGGCAATGGAGGGACGTCGCAGTCTGGCGGAAGCCCACGCGGACGTCGCCCTTGTCATCCCCCACAACTTTGAACGGGAATTGCGCGAAGGTAAAAATCCCGTCGTGCAGGTTTCGGTCGACGCCTTGAACGGATTTGCGGCGGGCGTCAGCCAGTCCTATATCGCCGCTCTGGTGCAGGAGTTCAACGCGGAATATCTGGCGGCGATCGCTGCGGCGCCCCGTGGCGGCGGGCAAGCGGCGGCAATAGATCTGAGTTCGTCCTTCTGGTACAACCGCACGATGGAATACGACATCTTCATGGCCCCGGGCATTCTGGTTGTGCTGATCACCATGATCGGCCTGTTCCTGGCGGGGATGAACATCGTCAAGGAAAAAGAAAGCGGCACAATCGAGCAGTTAAACGTCACTCCGATCAACAGAGTGCAGTTTATCGCCGGCAAGCTGCTGCCTTTCTGGCTGCTCGCCCTGGGCGAACTGAGCTTCGGCATGGTCTTTGTTAAACTCGTCTTCGACGTTCCCTTCCTTGGCAGCATCGCCCTCGTCTTTGCGGCGGCGGCAATCTACCTCGTGGTCATTCTCTCGCTCGGCCTGTTGATTTCCACCGTCACCGAAACACAGCAGCAGGCCATGTTTATCGCCTGGTTTATCATGGTGATTTTCATTCTCATGAGCGGCATGTTTACGCCAATTGAGAGTATGCCCGACTGGGCGCAGTCAATCAGCCGCGGCAATCCCGTCGCTTATCTCATCGAAATCATCCGCCGCGTTCTGTTAAAAGGCGCCGCCGCGGGCGACATCGCACAGCAGCTTTGGGTTCTCTCCGGAATGGCGGGCGGCGTCCTGCTCCTTGCCGGATTGCGCCAGCGCAAGTCGACCGCCTGACGAGGCCGGGCTTTGTTAACTTCCGGCAGTACATCTGCCGAAATTGCGCCTGCGCGCCTGTTTTTGTCGGCTCACTTTGTTAAACCACCGACCAATTTCAGAGCGCTCACCTGCGGTGGCTTTTATGACTGTTTTGTTTGTCGTGGAGTGTTGTGCCCGGAGGCTGCGGGACTGTCTTCAAACCCAAAGTCTCCGAGACTTCAACCCGTCCCGCAGCTCACAGTCTTCAAACCCGGTGATAAACAAAAAAATCAAGAAGCCCATGAGCCTGCAAAGCAGCGAGTGAGGCGCCCTCAGGCCAGGTGAAAAGTCAGCGGAAAGTTAACAAAAGTGCTCGCAGAGCCGCGGTGAACGTCGTTTAATCATATCGGCGAAAGAGGTCAAAAGCCGTGTCCAGATCGACGTTGCCGCCGCTGATGACAATGAGAATTCTCTTGCTGCGCAATTGTTCGGCCTGTTTAAGCGCCACCGCCAGCGAGACCGCGCCCGAGGGTTCAACGATGATGTTGAGGTATTGCCACAACAGACGCATGGCGCGCACGATATCCGCGTCGTCCACCGTGTAAATATCGTCGACATTATGCTGGATAATCGGCCAGGTGAGCTCGCCCAGTGAAGTAAGAAGTCCGTCGGCAATTGTGTCGGGTTTAACAGACGGAATGATGTGACCCGCGCGCAGTGAACGCAGTGCGTCGTCGGCCCCGGTCGGTTCCGCGCCCCAGAGTCGGGCCGTCCTGCCGTCGGCGCGCAGACTCAGCGCCGTGCCGGAAAGCAGGCCGCCGCCGCCCACCGGAGCAATGACGTGGTTAAACACGTCGTCGTCCTGCAGCGCTTCCCTCAGCGCCGTGGACTGGCCGCAGATAATGCGTTCGTCGTCGTAGGGATGCACCACGTGCGCGCCCAGGTCCTCCACCAGGCGGGCCACCCCGTCCTCGCGCGCCTGCAGCGTCGGCACGCAGTGATGAATATTTGCACCGGCATTGCGCACACGCCGTTGTTTAACTTCCGGTGCATTGTCCGGCATGACGATGTTTGCGTCTATTCCGCGCATCTGCGCCGCCAGAGCCAGCGCCGCCGCGTGGTTGCCCGAAGAATGAGTGGTCACGCCGCGCTTGGCGGTTTCCTCGTCCAGACCAAAAACGGCATTACATGCGCCGCGAAACTTAAACGCGCCACAGTGCTGCAGGTTCTCGGGTTTAAAGCGAAGATCGAGGCCCGTGACTTTGTTTAACTCGGCGGAAAACAAAAGCGGCGTGCGCCGCACGTAAGGTGCTATGCGCTCCGCCGCTTGTTGAAGTTCGTGTTCCTGCGGGAACTGCATTACTGGTTTGCGCCGCCGGATGCCGCGTCCGCCCCGCCTTCCGGCAGACTGTCGCTCACCGGAAAACCGGCCTTGCGTTTAAGGTCCATGATCTGGAACTCAATTTGCGGAATCAGGGCGTTGAGGTACTGATGCCCGGAGTTGCGATAGGATTCGATCACCTTCTCGGCTTCCGCGATTGCCTCGCTGTACTTGCCTTCCGACTCGTATTTCTCGATGCGGAGTTGATCGATAATCCCTTGCAGGCTGGGGTCGTCGCCGCGGCCGATTGATTCGCCGTATTGCTGCCAGTAATCCATTGCGGCGTCGTAGTTGCCGAGCATTGTGCTGGCGTCTGCGGCGATCTGAGCCGGATTATAGGAGTAGGTATAGCGCTCGCGCGTATTCCAGAGTTGGCGATTTTCGGGTTGCAGCAGAAAGTCGGACGATTCCAGCGCCATCTGCGCAAAGTGCTCGGCCTGGCGCTCCGCTCCGGCGCGGCTGTAGATTTCGGCTATCTGCATTTCCGTGGCAAAAGGCATCGGGAACATCTTGCTCGAAATGTATTTGTCGAGCGTGTCCATGACGGCAGTCGCCTTTTCCTTGTTGCCCTGATTCAGCTGCCAGGTGGCGTAGTTCAGGTAGATATTGCGATAGCTGGGAACCGGGCGCCGGTTGGATTCGTCGTAGTAGACGTCCGGATTGTTCAGGTTGCGCAGTTTCCAGCCGTAGTGCTGCTGCTTGTGATAGTCGTTGCCCGGAATGATGTTCAGCAGCGTCTGGTCCATGATGGCTTCGTTGCAGGCAAAAAAGCCGGACTGGTTGTTTTGTGAAACCGGACAGACGCGCAGACACATTCCCTCCAGGCGGAAGAAGTCTTCCAGCCCCGCATAGGCGTCGGGACCGACGGACATGGAGTAGTACACCGGACGCTCAAAACGCGTGGTTTTGAGGATGTCCGTCACCAGCTGGTCCTGCACGCGGATCACGTATTCCTGCGGCTCACTACCGCTGCCGTAGGGATCGCCGATGAGCTGCCAGCTCATTTTACCACTGTTGATAATGGCGGGATCGTCCGTGTACTGGCGCAGGATGTCGGGCGAAACGCTGACTTCCATCGTGCGCTCGCGGTCGATGTAATATGTCAATGCGACCGGCGAGTTTTCATCGCGCGTCTGAATCGAAGCATCGCTGAACGAGAGCGGAATCTGCTCCGCGTTCCACGGTCGTTCGTTTTTCAGCTGATCGACGTACCAGAGGGTGTTGCCGAGGCTCAGGTTGACGATGCGCACGTCGCGACGCACGCCGGCGACGTCCTGCAGGTACCAGACCGGGAAGGTGTCGTTGTCGCCGTTGGTAAAGACAATCGCATTTTCCTCGACGCTCTGCAGAATATTATAGGCGTAGTCGAATGGCAGGTAGTTGCCGCTGCGATCGTGAATCGCCCAACCCTGCCAGGCCATGTTGGCCGGTACCGCCACAAAGGACAGGATCAGAATGACGGCCACCAAAGGCGCGTAACCCGCCTCGCGCTGACGTCGCAATTGTTCGGCGATAAAATACACGCCGAGGCCTATCCACATGGCAAAGACCATAAATGAACCGGTGTAGAAATAGTCGCGCTCGCGCGGCTGCGGATTCTGTTGGTTCTGCTGCAGCGCAGCTATTATTCCGGTCAGCAGGAAAAGCACAAAGTACGCGATTGCCATGCGCGGATCGCGGAATGCCTGAAAGAAGAGACCCAACAGTCCAAAGAGCAGCGGCAGCGCAAAGAAGCGCGCCGGAAAGTGCTCGGCGAAGGTGCCGACGCCGTAGAGCCAATAGTCTTCATCCGCCCCGATTTTGGTCCAGGGCGCGTCCTGAATGTCGCTCACCCGGCCGATAAAGTTCCAGGCGAAGTAACGCCCGTACATGTGGCTGGCCTGGTAGTCGATCAGGTAGTTGAATTCGCCGGCTGCGTTGACCTGGTTGAAGACAGGTACCGCCAGCACCACGCCGTCTTCGCGCTCAACGCGTTCGCGATCGGGCGGATACCATTCGCCGTAGGCGTTAAAATTGCGCTGAATATGCGGACGCGTGTCGTAGCGACGCGGCCACATAGGCGCATCGCCGTATTGTTCGCGGCCCAGGTAGGACACCAGGCTGCTGAGGTCGTTCGGGTTGTTTTCGTTCATCGGCGGGTGGGCGTTGGCGCGCAGCAGGATGTGCGTGTAGGTGCTGTAGCCCACAAAAATCAGCACAAAACAGGAGCCGACCACCACCAGGAGGTTGCGGTTGTTGCGCCAGGACCAGAAGATGAAAACCGCCGTGAAGAGCACCAGGAAACCGGCCACGATGCGGTCCAGTTTGCCGGCGTTGATTGTCCAGTTGCCGTCGATCATGGCCGGCAGCCACTTGACGATGCCGGGGTAGACCATGCCGAAAGCCGCCACCGCCGCGACGCCCATGACCAGGAAGGACAGCAGGCCCGGCTCGTTTTTGCGGAAGTATATAATGAGTGCAATCGGGAAGATCGTCAGAACCGCCAGCAGGTGAACGCCGATTGAAAGGCCGATCAGATACGCGATCATCAGCAGGTAGCGCTCGTTGCCGGGATTGTCCGCCTCCTCATGCCATCGCATGATCAGCCAGACAATGATCGCCACAAAGAGCGTCGAGGCCGCATAGACCTCCGACTCCACCGCGTTAAACCAGAAAGTATCTGAAAAGATAAAAGCCGCCGCGCCGATAAAAGACGAGCCGTAGACCATCAGGCCCTCGCCGAAGTCCTTCGGTTTTTCGCCGCGGAAGTTGTTGATGACTATGACGGAGATCAAATAGAGAAGCAGGACACAAAATGCGCTGGAAAGCACGGAGACCAGGTTGATGCGCCAGCCTTCATCGCCGAAGGGCAATAAAACGTGAAACACCTTGCCGACCATCAGAAACAGCGGCGCGCCCGGCGGGTGCGGCACCTGTTGCTGGATGGCCGCGGCCGAAAATTCACCGCAGTCCCAGAACGGGACCGACGGCTGCACCGTGAGCATATAGGTGACGAGCGCCAGAGCAAATACCAGGATGCCAAAAGCGCGATGGAGAGTCTTTGTATCCATACGGTTGCCGATGTCCGATTGAAATTGTTGGCCGTCGGAGAAATGCGCTGCGCGCGTCCGGCCTGTGACACACAAATCCGTAATTTACCGCTTTGAGCGCAGACTGCAAGGTCTTATTTGCGGCTTTCGTCTGCGGCGAGCGTCCATTCCGCTCCGGCGGCGTCTTCCAGCCGCGTGATCACCTCGGCTGAAATTGCATCACAGACCATATAACCGGCTGCCGTCAGACTGATAACGCCCCCGTCAAAGCGCGCCAGTCCACGATCCTGCAGCTGCCCGGCATAGTCGCCCAGCGCCGCAACGACGTCGATATCAAATTCGCGCTGAAAATCGGCCGGTACTATTCCGGTGGAGCGCAGGCCGAGAAAAGCGCGTTCAAACATGCGGTCGCTGCGCGAAAGGCGTTCGGAGTTCGCCAGCGGCAGCACGCCCTCGTTCATCATATCCATATAGCGTTTGAGGTTGCGCACGTTCCAGTAGCGCGTTTCGTCCAGGTAGCCGTGCGCGGAGGGACCGACGGCAAAGTATTCTTCTCCGTTCCAGTATTTCAGGTTGTGGCGGCAGCGCAGGCCGTCGCGCGCAAAATTGGATACTTCGTACTGTTCATAACCGCCGTCCGCCAGGATCTGCATAACGTCGTCGTACATTGCGGCGTCCAGGTCTTCATCGGCTTCCCGCACTTCACCGCGCAGGCGCATGGCGTTGAGCGGCGTACCTTCTTCAAAGATGAGGCTGTAGGCGGAGATGTGTTCGGGGCCCAGTTCCAGCGCGTGCTTCATGTTTGCCTGCCAGCGCTCGCGCTTCTGGCGCGGCAGCGCAAACATCAGGTCCAGGTTAACATTGTCAAAGCCGGCCGCTCTGGCGGTGGTCAGCGCGTCAAATGCTTCGGTTCGCGAATGAATGCGCGAGAGGAATTTCAGATCGTCTTCGTAAAAGGACTGCACGCCGAAGCTTAATCTGTTGACGCCGTGTTCGCGGTAGCCGCTCAGACTCTCAACTGTTACCGTCCCGGGATTGCACTCCATTGTCAACTCGACATCCGGAGTCAACACAAGGTGTTCGCGTACGTTGTTTAATATGTTTCCGATCTGTTCGGGCCGCAGCAGCGAGGGCGTTCCCCCGCCAAAAAATACGGTATCGACCGTCCGCTGACCTTCCGGCAGTTTGTTTAAGCGCAGATCGATCTCACGCAGCAGCGCGTTAACAAATGCATCGATCATCGAGGTATTTTCGATGGAATAGAAGTCGCAATAGATGCACTTTTTATCGCAGAACGGAATATGCAGATAGAGTCCGCGTTGCACGCCATTTCCCTGTTTAATAACACGCCGGATTTTTCTCCGGCGACTTACACGGATGTTCCTGAGGGACTGACACGGTTGAGCGCTGTAAAACGTGTAGCGGCTTTGTGGTTGGCGGGATTGAGGCCTGTCAGAAAGCGCTGTGCGCTTTTGGTTCTCCTGCCTGATTGACGCTGAACGACTTGAGGCTTGAGCGCTTCGCCCCTTCGTTCCACTCTGTGGCTTGCTTTTTTCTTTTTGTTTGCCGGCGGGTGTCGAACTTGGAGACATCGGGACCGCAAAAGGGTACGCCGGCCGTTGGTCGATTTTTTTCGATCAGATCAAATTTTTGTTTCGCTCGCTCTTATCGGCGAATTCAGCCTGCAAGGCGGACATCTCCGGCACGCGTAATGTAGATTTTTCACCTCGGCCATGTTTTCGGTTTGTTTCATTTGGCAAACGTTCGCTATGTTCCCACAAATTTCAAAGACATCTAAAAGAATCGCGCAGCACATCCACTCCCCAACACTCTGCATTTATGTATCCGATTCTTACTGGTCTCTGAATAACAGAAATCCGCAAAAACCACTGCCGTGAACCGCAAGGTTCAAACCCACTCGGTTGCGGAGAGTACATACGCCTTATGGATGGTGCACTGTTCAGTCCCGGCGTAAAGATGAACCAAACAGACGTGTTTGGTTCGGCGACAAGTAAAAACCAAGGCCGTTTATCGCGATTTATTCGCTCAGTCATCCCAAACACTGGGAGTATTTCAACATGATGAAACAAATCTATCAACGCTCATTGATAACGAGCACGCTTTTGACGACCGTTATGATTCTGCTGTTCTCAAGTTTAACCGCCAACGCACAATGCCTGCCGGACTGCCGGCAATCGCCGTGGGGACCGCCGCAGACGAGAAATATCATCTTGTTTCATGAGTGTTTTGGCTGTGCTATAGAAGTGACTTTTGTCACAAGACGTGCTTGCGGAGCATTCGATGACATGCAGATAACTGAAGTAGAATTGGTTTCCGGCTGTGGTGGATGTACGCTGCAAGAAGTATTCGAAGCGGCATTTGAAGCACTGATTATGGATGAACCTCGAATTTTTGAAGACCCTGATAATGGAGAGTGTGCAAATAACTGGCGTATTTCTTCAGCCGGCTGCTTTAACGAATGGTTCGTGACATTTCCGGAAGGAGGATCCGGTACATTCCTCGTGCCCTGCGACGGTGAAACCTGTTGTTTGACCCCGCTTCGGGTTTGTCGCGACAACAATGGAAATATTGAGTCAATCACACCTCTTGGTGGCCCCTTTGGCGGTGGTGATTGCGCCCAGTCTACTCCTGTATTTGGCGAGGGCCCCTGTTTTACGACCTGCGAATTTGACGGATTTACTCTGGGCAAAGGTTCTCTACCTGGTGGCCGAGTTACCAACGATCCGGCACATGCCATTGAGCATGCGATTGCCATGCCCAATCCGGCAACCGGCACCACGGTTGAATTCGAACTCGACGTAAACGCAGCCGGCCAGGCACATTTGGCGATTTATGACATGCAGGGGCGCATCGTCAAAGAAACATCTGTGAGCCTTGCCAATGGCAAAGCGCGCGTCGCCGTCGACGTCGCCGATTTGACACCGGGCTCCTACGTTTATGAACTGACGGTGGCCGGGCGCAAACTCGTCAACGACAAACTTGTGATCAGCAAATAATATACTGAATCGTTATTTTATCTTTTTCTCAGAATACTATGCAACGCAATTCAGCCGATTACGGTTGTTGGCTGCAAGAAGTAGGAGGGATCGCATCACCGGTCCCTCCTACCTTTATTGATACTTTCAATCGGACTTCAATGAAGCCCGCACGGACGACAGACAAAATCATGCACAATTTCAAATCGCCCCTTCGCCTCAACATCGGGAAATTTTTCGCTTGTTTCTTTATCAACAGTATGTTCGTAGTAGTCTGCGCCATTGCGCAGCCACACTACTGGGAGACTGTCGATCATATCCCAAGCCTTGATTACGAGGACATTGATTGTGCCGACAGCAATTCAATAATGGCGGTTGGCAACTGGGCCAACGGAGCGAGGCCGACAATCCGTAGAACGACGGATGGCGGCAAGACCTGGACCTCAGTAATTGAGAATGAAGTCGAGCGCGATGAAAATGGGAATGCAATCAGTTTTCCAATTCGTTTTATTGCGATTTCCCATCCTTCACCAGATATTGCCATCGTCGCTGCGGACAGTGGATTGATTTTGAGAACCTATGATCAAGGAAGTACCTGGGACACTCTGAATTTTGGCTTTGATGAGAGATTTCGCGACGTCGCGGTGACGCCCGCCGGCTCCGGAATTGCCACGACTATCAATGACCGGATATTTCTTACAAATGATAGTGGAAAAACCTGGGAAGAAATCGAGTCGCCCGGAATAGCTTCTCAACGTGACATTGCATTTTACGACGGCATTGACGTTGTCCTGAAAGTATTCACTGGTCCTGAAAACGGTGTTGGAGTCCGAACTAAAAAACTGGGAGAAAAGCAATGGAACGCCTTTGTAGCTCCAAACGAGCCTGGTGAAATGTTTTTCGCCACACCCGAAATTGGTTGGCTGGTTGGTTTTGAAACGACCGAAGGCAGTATTGGGAACGACCTCATTTACTCCACCACAGACGGAGGTAAAAACTGGACAACATTGCTTCGTGAACAAATAGAACAACCCTATGGATTGTACAGCATTGCCTTCGCCGACGAAAATCACGGTATAGCAGGCGGCTACTACGGTAAAATTCTTCGCACCAGTGACGGCGGTAAAAACTGGATTGTGGATACATCCGATATCAGAGAGTCCATTTTCCATGTGGTCATGAAGGTTTCATACCCCTACATAGATCTGGCTTATGCTGTCAGCCAAAACGGCCACATCGTGCGTTACAAACCGACGACCACATCGGTGGACGACGACACTCCGCGACGTCAAAACGAACCCGTCACGCTCTACCCCAATCCGGCCACGCAGACAATCAATATCAAACTGCCGAAGCACTGTTTAAACTCGACAGTTGAACTCTTTGACGCCGCAGGCAGAAAGCTGCGGACACGGAACGCGCGGTCCGCCCGACAGATTGCTCTCGACGTCAATGGTCTGGAAGCGGGACTTCACATTGTCAGGCTCTCCGGCTGCGGCGAGTCATATACGCAGACGGTGATGATTGCCCGTTAAACTTCTTTCAAAGGCGCAGGGTGTACAGATCTACGTAATTTTCTCAGAGATTGAAGAATCTGCCGTTTTTGGCACGACAGAAAAATGAGCTGTGTGCCCTAAGGGCACACAGCTCATACGTAGTTTTACGTAATTTTCAGTCTTTTCGCCGCAGCGACCAACGCTCAACCCAAAATCCCGCCCGCTCAGGCGTCGGGAAGTGACAAACCAGCCGCCGAGTCTCCCGGCGCCCCGGCTTTGAACTGGAGCTGCCGCATATGCTGCTCCAACTGCGGAATAATGCCGTTCAGGTATGCCGAACCCGAAGCGCGGTACTCAGTGATAATCTTCTGAATTTCCGCGATGGCCGCTACCACATCGCCCTCCGCCGTGTGGCGCTCGATGCGCAGCTGATCGATGACCGCTCGCAGGCCGGGGTCGTCGGCCCGGCCGATTGAAGCGCCGTAATCGCGCCAGTACTGCATCGCTTCGTCGTAGCGACCGAGTATGGTCACCGCCTCGGCGGCAATCTGCATCGGGTTGTACGAATACGTGTACAGTTCGCGCGTGCCCCACAGATCCCGGTTGTTTAACAGATGTTCCGAGGACTTCAGTGCCATCTCCGCGAATTCGCGCGCACGCTCCGTTGCTCCCGCGCGCAGGTACATGTCGGCTGTTTGCAGCTCGACGGCAAAAGGCATCGGGAACATCTCCGTAGAAATGTAGTCGTTCATTGTGTTGAGCACCTGCTGCGCCTTGTCGTTTTTGCCGCGAGCAATCAACCAGTTGGCGTAGTTCATGTAGATATTGCGATAGCTCGGAATCGGACGACGGTTGGACTCATCGTAGTAAACATCCGGGTTGTTTAAGTTGCGCAGCTTCCAGCCGGGATGCGGTTCGGTGAAGAACTCATCACCCTCAACGATATTCATGATTGTCCGGTCCATCATCTCTTCACTACAGGCGTACAGATCGCCGCGATTGTGCTGCGGTACCGGACAAACGCGCATAGCCATGCCCTCCATCCTGAAGTGATCCTGCAAACCTGCGTAGGCGTCTGGACCGACAGACAGGGAGAAGTACACGGGCCGCTCAAATCGAATAACTTCGATTATTTCGCGGATCAACTGATCCTGAACACGGAACACGTACTCGCCTTCACCGTGATTAAACTCCTCACCCTCAAAGAGCCAGCTCATCTTCGGCGTCTGCAACAAGGCCGGGTCGTCCGTGTATTGCGCCATGATTTCGCGGCGCACCGGCACTTCAACCTGACGGGCCTTGTCGATGTAGTACGACAGCGCCTCGCGGGCGTTGGGATCGTCAACCTGGATTGACTCATCGCTGAAACGCAGTGGAATGGCCGCAGCGCCCCACGGTTCGCTGTTTTTCAGTTGATTGACGTACCAGGGGGTATTGCCGAGGCTCAGGTTAACAATGCGTACGTCGCGACGCACGCCGGCAACGTCCTGCATGTACCAGACCGGAAATGTGTCGTTGTCGCCGTTGGTAAACACAATCGCATTTTCGTCAACGCTCTGCAGGATATTGTAGGCGTAGTCAAAGGGCATGTAGTTGCCGCTGCGATCGTGCACTTTCCACCCCTGGATGGCCATGCTCGCCGGCGCGGCGACAAAACTCACCAGCAGGACGCAGGCCACAATCGGCAGGGCCATGCGTTTATTGATGCTGCGTGCGCGTTCCGCCAGATAATAAACGCCGATTCCGATCCACATGGCAAAGATCATGAATGAACCGGTGTAAAAGTAATCGCGCTCGCGCGGCTGCGGATTCTGTTGGTTCTGCTGCAAGGCAACGATTATCCCCGCCAGAATAAACAGAATGAAAAATGACGCGGCGGCTTTTGGATCGCGCCGTGCATGATAAAACAAACCGAGCAGGCCCAACAGAAAAGGCAAAGCAAAAAAGTTAATCGGAAAATAGTCCGCGAACAGTCCGACGCGATAATTCCAATAGTCCACATCTGCGCCCGGATGCACCCAGGGAGAATCCTGTATGTCGCCGACGCGCCCGATAAAATTCCAGGCAAAATAGCGCCAGTACATGTGGTCGGCCTGGTAGCTGAGCAGGTAGTTCAACTCCGCCCGGGTATTGATGTCGCTGTTCTCGTAGTCGACCACGCTCAACGCCATACCGTCGCGACGAACAACGCGTTTGCGCGCCGGCGGCTGCCATTCGCCATAGGCGTCAAAGTTGCGCTGAATCTGCTTGCGCGTATCGTGGCGACGCGGCCAGAAAGGAGCCTGGGGATATTGTTCGCGCCCCAGATAGTCCGCCAGGCCGCTGAGGTCGCCGGGATTGTTTTCATTCATCGGCGGATTGGCATTTGCGCGCAGCAGAATGTGACCGTACGTGCTGTAGCCGAGAACCGTCAGAATAAAACAGGCGCTGACGAGCGTCAACAGCCCCGACCGGCGACGGTATGCCCAGATAAACAGCACCAACGCAGCGCTTAATATTGAATATGCCAGGAGCCGCAACAGGGAGCTGTCCACCGCCATCCACTCGTTCGCTTCCGTCTTGAACGGCGCGTGACCGTCCATCATGCCCGGCAGCCACTTGACCATACCGGGATAAATCACAAAAAAGACGGCTACAGCTATTGCGCCCATTGTGATAAATGTTAACGGTTTGAATTCGTACTTGCGGAAGTACACGATCATCGCAATCGGAAATATCGTCAGCAGAGCCAACAGGTGAACGCCGATCGACAATCCAAGCAGATAGGCAATGAGGAGCAAATAGCGCTCGTGCCCCGCCTCGTCGGCAGCTTGATGCCAGCGTAAAATCAGCCAGACAGTCAGCGCGACGAACAAAGTCGAAGCGGCATAAACCTCCGATTCCACTGCGTTGAACCAAAAAGTATCGCTGAATGTCAACGAACATGCGCCGACAAACCCCGCGCCGTACACCGAGAGCGCCTCCGTGAATTCGCGCGGCCGGCCGCCGCGGAAATTGTCAATCACCAGGACAATTATCAGGTACAACAGCAGCGCTATCACCGCACTTGCACAGACGGAAACGAGATTAACACGCCAGGCCGACTCGCCGAAGGGGATCAGCAAATCAAATGTTTTACCGACCATCAGAAAAAGCGGCGCGCCCGGCGGATGCGGCACCTGCTGCTGTACGGCCGCCGCGGTAAATTCCCCGCAATCCCAGAACGGAACAGTATCCTGTACCGTCAGCAGGTAGGTGCAGAACGCCAGGATAAAGGTCAGAAATGCAAAAGATCGATGCAGTAATTTTACGTTCATGGTCTTCCGTCCGGAATTCGCAGCCGCAGTTTGTTAAAGACAAACAATGGCGGCGACGGCAATGAAATGCAGGGGCGTACGCCTCCGCTTCACCGTCGAATGTGAAGTGTCAATCTGTGTTTAAGTACGGATAGAGGGGCGGCTCGCTACGACCGCACCGAAGTGAATACCGGGACAGCGTCGTGGTTAACGCTTAAACAAACCCGACCCGCGCCTGCACGGCTCCGGGTTTTCGTTTAACGACTTTTTCTGAGCAGAGATTACTCGACAATGGTTCCGATTCGGCCAAAATCAATTTCGCCCCGGTCGTCGCGCGACCAATACACCAGGACGGCCTTGCCGAGAATTCTGTCGCATGCCACGCATCCCCAATAGCGCGAATCGTAGCTGTTGTCGCGATTATCGCCTACAACAAAGACGTAGTCGTGCTCGAATGTATAGCTGTCGCAGTATTCGCCGTTGATGTACACCTTAGCTTCGCTGAGGTTCACGCGATTACCGGCGGAAATGATTAATTCTTTCCATGCTTCGATATTCCTATCGTCTATCTTGATCGTCAGCCCGCGGTAAGGCACGATCAATCGTTCGCGTGGCGCACCCTCCGGCACGGCCAGATGCATGCGCTGTGCGCGCATGAGGAATGCACCGCCGAGCTTCGGCAGGTCGAGCTGTTGATTTGTCGTCAGATTCGTCAGGCGGCGACCGTCAAAGTGGACCGAATCGCCGGGCAGCCCCCAGGCGCGTTTGACGTAGCGCTCCAGCGGCGCGTCCCTGAGCCCATAAGCCGGAAAGTCAAAAACGATGACGTCGTCGTGCTCGACGTCAAAAGTTGAAAATCGCCAGTCGAGCGGGTTGTCCGCGTCGGTGAAAGGTATCGTGCGCGGCAGCCCCGCCGAATACGCCAGTTTGTTGACGACAACAAAATCGCCGATGTGCAGCGTCGGCTGCATCGAGCCGCTCGGAACCGAGAAAATGTCGAGCACAAAAATCTTTAACATCAGGCCCACCGCCAGCGCCCAGATCAGCGCCTCGACGATGTCGCGAAGCCCGATGGAATCGGACTTGGGCCCGGGAGCCTTGTCGGAATCCGACGCCGGGCCGCTCTCATCTTTCCGCTCCGACGGATCGGGCGCTTCGGCGCCGTTATGTTGGCTGGATTCGCTCATGAACTCGCTGATTATTCTGCTGCCGGTCTATTCCACGGAAGTCATAAAGCGATCCGACCGCGTCTGCCCCGTTACCGGATCGACCGAGTAGTAGACGAGGAAAGGACTGCCCACGACGTCGTCAAGCGCCACAAATCCCCAGTAGCGGCTGTCGAGACTGTTGTCGCGGTTGTCGCCCATCATGAAAAGATAGTCGCGCTCGACAGTGTAGTTCATCACTGGGCGGCCGTCGATCACCCAATTTTCGTTGAGAAAATCGATATTGACGGCGTGCCCCTCACGCGCGATGAACACCTGCCATCTGTTGATGGTCTCTTCACTCAGGTCGAGCGTCACGACGTCGCCTGCGGCCGGGACGCGCAGCGGACCGTATTCGGTGGCCGACCATTCGCTGCCCTTGGGGAAAATCCTTCCCGCACCGGCCGGCATCCACGGATTGTCTTCGCGGTAGGCGTGTTCCGGCAGCGCGTCTTTGAGGCCGTTGATGTACAAATCGTTATGGCGCATCTCCACCGTGTCTCCGGCAATAGCCACACAGCGCTTCAGGTAGTAGTTGAATTGTCCCGCCTCGATCTGATCGCGATCGCCGGGATATTCAAATACCACCAGGTCGCCGCGGTCGGGTTCATCCCAGGAAGGCAGAAGCGGGATCCAGGGCGCTTCCACGCCGAGAACGGGAATGGTGCGTGGCGTGGTCAGCCGGTAACGCGCTTTGTTGACGAGTACGTAGTCGCCCGCAAGCACGGTGCCTTCCATCGAGCCCGTTGGGAGGAAAAAAGTGGACACGGAGCAGAAGTAGAGAAAACCCAAAATACACGACGCGGCTATCAGACCATAGATTCCGCGCGATCGCCTGGGCGTTTTATCCGAAGCCTTGTCAATTCGGGCCATACAAGCGATTCTCGTTGCGTGGTCGCCGGAACACCGGCCGTTGATCACCGCATGTTCGGCGCGCGCCCACCTGAATCAGACCGGCGCGCTCAGCATTTCACCTTGTGATTTTTAACTCAGTCGATGCCGGTAAAAATCCGGTCCAGTCGCAGGCGCGACCACTTTTCTGCCAGAGGATATTCCTGATTGCTGTTCTTCGGGCCTACTTCCCAGGACCAATACACAAACATCGGTGTGCCGACGATATTGTCAACCGGAACAAAACCCCAGAAGCGGCTGTCGAGGCTGTCATCGCGATTGTCGCCCATGCCGAAAACGTAGTCGCGCTCAACTGTATACGTCTGCGCCTCCACCCCGTCGATGCGCCACGTCCCCGTCGCCTGGTCGTAATCCACGTCGTGACCCTCGCGCTGAATAAAGATATTCCAGCGATTGAACGTGTCGGGATCGGCATCCAGCGTCACCACATCGCCTTCCTTCGGCACCGTAATCGGGCCGTAATTCGACGGCGACCAGCTGGTTCCACGCGGAAACAGGCTGCCAGGGCGGTAGTGTTTGTCCCCGCTGAAATTCGCCAGCTCGGGGTTTTCCTGCAGACTGCCGTTCACGTACAACTTGTTTTCGCGCACTTCCACTTCATCGCCGCCGACAGCTACGCAGCGTTTGAGATAGTAGGTGAATTCTTTGGATTCAACCATGTCGCGATCGCCCGGAAAGATAAACACAATCACGTCGTTGCGCTCCGGAGCCCAGATCGGCGCCGTCTTCCAGAACGGCAGGGGCTCGTTCAGAAAAGGAACGATCTGCGGCGTGGAAGGACCGTACACAAATTTGTTTACAAAGACAAAATCACCGGCGAGCACCGTGCCCTCCATGGAGCCGGTCGGTACGACGAAGGACGCTACCAGCGCGCCGTTGACGAACATGACGATGATGATGGCGCCGATGATTGTTTTAATCCAGGAGGTCAGGCCGGCCACAAAACCGACTTTTTCATTTGAAGGTCGTTTGCCCTCCGACTTTGGTCTCGCCACGGTTTTACCCTGTATTGTATCGTGATAGAAAGGTCTGCAAGTGAGTTTTCAGCCCCGCATTTCAGGCGACGCAACGCCGCGCTCCGCGAGCCACAGTGATGCAGCTACGCGCCCGGTCGGCAAATGTTTCCACCGCCGGAATATCCGCGGCCGTAAACGGCAAAAGTCGGCAGTTTAATCGTTGATGCGCAGGACGGCCAGGAATGCTTCCTGCGGCACCTCCACGCTGCCGATCTGTTTCATCTTGCGTTTGCCGGCTTTCTGTTTTTCGAGCAGCTTGCGCTTGCGCGAAATATCACCGCCGTAGCACTTGGCCAGCACGTTCTTGCGCATGGCGCGGATGGTGTCGCGTGCAACAATGCGCGTTCCGATAGCCGCCTGGATGGCAACTTCAAACATCTGGCGCGGAATCAATTCTTTCAGCTTGGCGCACAGTTTTTTGCCCCATTCGTGCGCCTTGGAACGGTGAATGATGCACGACAGAGCGTCCACCGGGTCGCCGTTGAGCAGGATGTCGAGCTTGACCAGTTCGCTGGGACGCTCTTCCAGGATCTCGTAGTCGAGCGAGGCATAACCGCGCGTCGAGGATTTGAGCCGATCAAAAAAGTCGAAAATCACCTCGGCCAGCGGCAGGTCGAAGTTCATTTCCACGCGGTCTTCGCTCAGGTAATTTGTACTCACCGGCGCGCCGCGGCGCTCCAGGCACAGTTTCATCACCGCGCCGATGTACTCCGACGGACAGATGATCTGCGCGCGGATGATCGGCTCTTCAATGCGGTTGATCACGCCCGGCGAGGGCAGGTCGACCGGGTTGTCGACTTTCAGCACTTCGCCGTTGGTGCGGTAGACCGTATATGCCACGTTGGGCACCGTCGTCACAATTGTCATCTTGAACTCGCGTTCCAGACGCTCCTGCACGATCTCCATGTGCAGCAGTCCAAGGAAGCCGCAGCGGAAACCGAAGCCGAGCGCCGAACTGGACTCGGGCTCAAAGGTAATCGCCGAGTCGTTCATCGCCAGTTTGGACAGCGCCTCGCGCAGATTCTCAAAGTCCTCGCTGTCCTGCGGGTAAATCCCGCTGAAGACCATCGGCTTGACTTCCTTGAATCCCGCTATCGCATTCTCGACGCCGTTCTTAACCGTTGTGATCGTGTCGCCGACCTTGGTATCGTGCAGGTTTTTGATGGCGGCGGTCATGTAGCCGACCTCGCCCGCACGCAGTTCACTCTGCGGCACGCGCCCCATGCGCATGATGCCGACTTCTTCCACTTCGTATTGCGGCTGTGTGGCAAAAAAACGGATTTTCTGGCCTTTTTTTATCACGCCGTCTATCACGCGAATGTTAACAACCACGCCGCGGTAGGGATCAAACACGGAATCGTAAATCAGCGCCCGCAGCGGCGCTTCGGGGTCGCCCGTCGGCGGCGGAACCTTTTCAACAATCGCTTCAAGGATGTCTTCCGTGCCGATGCCCTCTTTGGCCGATGCCAGGATCATGTCCTCATCTTCGCAACCGATTAACTCGCGCACCTGTTTCTGCACGTTTTCCAGCGTGGTCGCCGCACTCGGCAAGTCAATTTTGTTAACAACCGGAATGATCTCCAGTCCGGCGTCAATCGCCAGATAGAGATTGGAAATTGTCTGCGCTTCCACGCCCTGGGTTGCGTCTACAATTAACAACGCACCTTCGCAGGCCGCCAGCGAACGCGACACCTCGTAGGAAAAGTCCACGTGCCCCGGCGTGTCGATCAGGTTCAGGACGTACTCTTCCCCGTCTTTGGCTTTGTAGCGCATCTGAATGGCATGCAGTTTGATCGTGATGCCGCGCTCCTGCTCCAACGGATTGTCGTCCAGGACCTGCTTGGTTTTAAACGCTTTGGCGTTCAGCGTTTTGGTAAATTCGAGCAGCCGATCCGCCAGCGTCGATTTGCCGTGGTCGATATGCGCGATAATGCAGAAATTGCGAATCTTCTTCATCAAGTATTGCCTTGTCCCAATCGGGTCACGCCGCATCTCCGTCCGTTTAATCCGGTGCGGTCGTACATTGTCTGTGTTTAAAGTGCGCGGTCCAGGAATTTAACAAACGCGGCTTCGTCCGTTGTGTAGGCGGACTTGGATATCAACTGCTCCTGCGGTGTTAAAATCACGTAGAGCGGCAGGCTGATGTCGCCGTAGCGTTCCTCCTGCATCTTCTTGTACCGGTTGCTGTCATCCGAGCGCAGATCCGTATACAGTTGCACCACAACCATCTGTTCCAGACGGGTTTTAACACTCTCCTTCGGGAACATGGTCTTTTCCATCAGGCGGCAGTTTGTACAGGTTTTGCCGGTAAAATCCACAAAGAGCGGTTTACCCGTTTTCTGCGATTCGGCCAGCGCCGCTTCGTAGTCCAGGAATATCTGCTCGCCTGCGTGTTTTTGCTTGAGCCTTTCCAGGAAATCACTACTGTTTTCCCCGGCTGCGGCTTCGCCGGCGCCTGGCTGTGCGAGGTCTGAATTTGTCGAGCTGTTTTCAGTCGTGACCGAGTTTCCGCCTTCCTCAAAATTGTGGAAGTAGATTTTGTCGTCCGGCGGCAGGAACGAGTCGATCATGCCGAGGTTTTTGCCCATCAATCCCGTAAACAGGAAAAAGGTGATGCTGGCAAAAAAGAGCGCAAACATCGCGCGCGTAGCGCCGACGCTGTCAACCGGACTGTCGTGCGAAAACCGGAAAATACCCAGGATGTAAATCACGATGAAAATCGCGCAGCCGATCCACGTCGCAAGAAACAGATCGCGCGATAAAATTTGCCAGTTCCACACCAGGTCGGCATTGGATATGAACTTCACCGCCGCCGCAATCTCGATGAATCCCATCACCACTTTGATGTTGTTCATCCAGCCGCCGGCGCGCGGCAGCTTCTGCATCATAGCCGGAAACAACGCCAGCAAAAAGAATGGCAATGCAAAAACCGTCGCGAATGCCGTCATCCCCAGAACCGGCCGCAGCAGCTCCGTTTCAGCGCCGCCGGTAGAAATGAAAGCGGTCCCCACAAAGGGCACCGTACAGGTAAACGAGGTCAGCGAAAAGGTCAAAGCCATCAACAGAATGCCCGTGAAACCCTTGCCGTCGCCGCTGGCCGTATTCAGTTTGTTAAGTATCGCCGCCGGTATCTGAATCTCAAATGCGCCGAAGAGATTAAACGCAAAAATGATAAAGACCGAGGCAATCGCGATGTTCACCCAGGGATTCGTCGAGAAGTCGCGAACGCCCGTCGCGCCGAACAACAGCGTCAAAAGGACGCCCAGCACAACAAAGGTCAGGATAATGCCGAAGGAATAGACCAGGCTGTCGATCACGCCGCGGCCCGGATTTTTCTCGGAGCGTTTGGTGAAAAACGACACGGTGATCGGAATCATCGGGAACACACAGGGCGTCAGCAGAGCGCCGGCGCCGGCGACCATCGCCAGGATGAGGTACATCCACGTCGTCGCCTTGATCGTGGCCGTGATGTACATTTTGTGCTGCGTCGGCGGCAGACAGGCGCCTTCCTTGCAGATCTGATAGTCGATCGAAATGCTGAAGGGCTCCTGTGAATTGTCCTGCTCCAGCTTGACATTGTCCGGCACGTACACCGGAATCCGGAAGGTCGCTTCTTTTTTGTGTTTGCCGACGTCCATCATCTGGGCTTCGTCGTATTCCACCGTCGGCTGCGACTCCGTCACGTCTCCCATGCGAATTTTATCGCCGCCCTCCACCTCGAAGGTCGTGGCCTGGGGACCGAGTCCGTATTCGTCAACCGTTGCATTGATGCTGTAGGCATGCCAGCCGTCGGCAATTTTCATGGTGACGTCGAGGTACACCGTATCGCCGACGACAATCGCCAGGTTCGTCGTGTCGGCAATCGAGATGTCGACCAGTTTGTCGTAGCTCGCATTCGACAGATCGTCGCCGGACGATGCACCGTCCGACTCCATCGACTCGGAGTAATCTTCGCCTTCGTCGGAACTTTCGTCATCACTTGCGGCATCATCCGCGGCGCTGTCGGTCGTGGATGTGGCCGCACCGCTCACTTTGACCGTCAGCGGCAGTTCTTTCATGTCCGGCGGCAGACAGCGCGTCGGATCGCAGGACTGGAAGTACACCCTTACTTTGCCGGTGTAATCACCGGGCGCCATTCCGGCCGCCGCTTTGACGTTGACCGTAAAGTTGGCGCTGTGCTCGTGGTATTCAATATCAAAATCAAAACCCTTGTCGAATTTCGACTTGGGTTTGGGCTCTTTTACGCCGGCCAGGCTGATGCCGTCGGCAAAACCGTCCAGCTCGACCTCGGTGGCCGTCGGTCCGATGCCGTATTCATCGCTTTTGGGGTTGACGCCGTAGATGTACCAGGTCTCGTCGATCGTGGCTTTCAGACCTACCGCCGCTTGTGAACCGGCTTCAACGCTGATGCTGTTGCCGCCGAGCGACCACTGCACCTTGGCGCCGTCTTCGCTGAAAAGCGTACTGTAGCCGACCGCCGCAAGCAGAAGAACGGTCGCCGTAATCAGGAATTTATCGGCTCTTGTCATGCGTCAACTCCTCCAGAGGAACGGTTCGCCGTCGCGACAAACCGAATTTCGCAAGTTAGCGATTTAGCCAGTCATAATAAAACGGGATGAGCCCCGCAAAACCATTTCACCAGCGCGTTTGGTTCCCGCAATTTTTCCGGAGCCGATGCGCCTCCAATCGACAATCTCACGGGCCGGATCGCGTCTGTGGCGCCTATGAGCGACGCATCCGCACCGGGCCGCGCATCGAAGGACGACAACAAACTCGACGGCAAATTGCTGAAACGACTGGTCGTCTTTTTGAAGCCCTATAAACGCCTGGTTATCCTGGCAATTGTCTTTAACATTCTGGCCGCAGGCCTTGGGCCCTTCCGCGCAGTCCTCGTGAACTACGCCGTGGACGACGCCATCAAGATTACGGCGGTCGATGATGACAGCCCCACAGACGCCGGCGCATCGCTCACCCCCGGCGCAACGACTGAACCTCAGACTCCCGCCCTCTCTCCCGCTGACAAACAAAAGAATGCCCAAAACGATCCGCAAACACGCTACGATCTGCTGCAATTTTACTGCCTCAGCATTTTTGGACTGCTGGTGCTGCAGGGCCTGCTGCAGTATTTCCTGACGCTCCTGATGAACTGGATCGGCCAGAATACGATCAACGATGTGCGGACGACGCTTTTTGACATCGTACAGCGATTGTCGCTGCGTTTCTACGACACAAATCCGATCGGGCGGCTGATTACGCGGGTTACCAGCGATGTGGAGGTGTTGCAAACGATGTACACCGACAGCCTGGTGATGATCATTTCGAACGTCTTCCAGCTGGTGTTTATCGTCGCGGCCATGTTCATCGTCTCGTGGCAACTCGCCTTTGCCACGCTGGCCATCGTGCCGCTGCTGCTGATCGCCACGTCGATTTTCCGCCGCCACGTGCGCGAGGCCTTCCGCAGTATTCGCGGCCTCGTCTCGCGCATGAACGCCTTCCTGAATGAGTACATCACGGGCATTTCCGTGGTGCAGCTCTTTTCCCAGGAACGCAAACAGGCCGCCAAGTTCGACAAGATCAACAAGGAACACACCGACGAGCAGATCCGCACCGTCACCTACTACGCGCTCTTTTTTCCGGTTGTGGACTTCCTGACTTCGATGTCGACCGCCATAACGGTTGGTTTCGGCGGCTGGGCCATCACGGGCGGCAGCGTGGAACTGGGCGATCTGATCGCATTTATCCTGCTCTTTGAGCTCTTTTTCCGTCCCCTGCGCGAACTGTCGGACAAATACAACGCACTGCAAAACGCCATGGCTTCGTCGGAGCGCATTTTTGAGCTGCTCGACGAAGACTCATTTATCTCCGACTCACCGCAGGCGCAGGATATGCCAAGGTTGGCGCGCGCCGTGGAATTCAACAAGGTCGGCTTTGCCTACGACGGCGTCAACTTTGTGCTCGACGATATTTCCTTTACCGTCAACAAAGGTGAGACGATTGCAATTGTCGGCGCCACGGGCGCGGGCAAGAGTTCCATCATCAACCTGCTGACGCGATTTTACGAGTTCCAGCGCGGCAGTATCCGCGTCGACGGCGTCGACATCCGCGACCTGCGCCAGAATTCCCTGCGCAGTCACATCGCAATTGTGCTGCAGGATGTCTTCATGTTTTCGCGCAGCGTGCTCGACAACATCACACTCGGCGACGAAAACATTACGCGCGAGGATGCCGTCGCGGCCGCCAAAGCCGTCGGTGCGCACGACTTCATCGAACGGCTGCCGCAGGGCTACGACACGCAGGTCCGCGAACGCGGATCCACGCTCTCCGTCGGTCAAAGGCAACTCTTGTCCTTTTGTCGCGCACTCGCCGCGGACCCGGACATTCTCATTCTGGACGAAGCGACGTCCAGCGTCGACACGGCAACGGAACAGATTATCGAGGCGGCCATTTCGCGTCTGCTGGCGGGCCGCACCTCAATTGTTATTGCACACCGCCTTTCCACCGTCCGCCGCGCGGACCGGATCATTGTTATGCACCGCGGCAAGATGTACGAGCAGGGCAGCCACGAGGAATTGATCGCGGCCGACGGCCTGTACGCCAAGCTGTACAAATTGCAGTACAAGGAACAGCTCACCACTCCGCTCGACTCCTGACGTACACGCCTGTTTAAGCTTCGCGTTCGATGAATTCCGCCCGGATCGACTTGCAGCTTCCCATTTACTCGGCGGCCTGACATTTTTGTTTGTCAGCGCGAGCGGGGCGTGGGGCTGGTTTGGAGACGTCTGGTTTACTCGGCGGCCTGACATTTTTGTTTGTCAGCGCGAGCGGGGCGTGGGGCTGGTTTGGAGACGTCTGGTTGAGCGATGGACATTAGATCTGGCGGCAAAAAACAATTCAGATGTAGTCTTGAACAAAGACCTTGTACAGTATCACAACCAGGCGTTCAGCGATAGCCAAAAGTCGCCGAACTTCAAGTCCAAAGTCCGTTTCAATCACATCAGTGCAACATCACCTGAAATCCCGGCGGTTCGCAGCGGGCCTGAAACAGGCTGGTCCAAAGTATCAGTGCGGTCGGGAGGACAAAAGCAGTTAAACCGTGGTGTCGGGAAAACGTCGTAACTGTGTCGGAAGGCGTTGATCTCTCGTGCGCCGTACATGCATGGGTGGGTTTAAAAGCAGACGGGCCGCTTGCGCGGCCCGTCCTGTTAACAGTCTTATGCTTCCATCTCTTCTTCGACATCTTCTTCCATGTCGTCGATATCGTCAACGTCGTCAACGTCGTCCATCTCGTCGTCCATGTCGTCCATATCCTCATCGTGCTCTTCGGAATCTTCGTCCGCGTCGCTGTTGGTCGGACGCTGATAGAAGTAGGATGACTCCGTCGTGTCGTGACCGAGCAGTTCGGCCAGTTCGATTTCGTTCATCTGTTTCCACGAACCTTCCTTGATCGTATCGGTCGTGAGTGTGCCGATGCGGAAGCGGTGCATGGAAAGCACTTCCAGGTCGTTGTTTTTGAGCACTTTGTTGATATCGGTCACGCCGCCGCGTTTAACAATGATCGACAGCCAGCAGGAGCGTTTGTTCTTCTGCAGGACCGCAGCTTTGGTCTCTTTGCCGTTGTCGTCATGCAGCGCGCGCAGGGCCTTGTTCAAGGCCGTGATTTCCGTGCGCTTGGGAACGCGGTTAACCTTGACGTGGTATTCTTTTTCCAGCGTGTTAAACTCCGACGCGTCGGAATTGCGATGCGCTTCGTCATTGGTCGTAATCACCAGACCGCTCATCGCTTTGGACAGGCGTCCGGCCGGGAAGTACCAGTGTTCGGAGTTCGGCACCAGCGAGTGCACCGAGCGCACGTTCGGCTCTTTGGACGGCACGAGGCCGGCCGGTTTGTGCAGCACCACGAAGTTGCCGCTGCGATTTGCTTTCAGCGGCATGTAGTCGACGGCAACGCGGTCCTTAAACAGGATGACGCGTTTGTTCGGATCGGAAACGATAGCATTGTTAACCGACACGCGCGAGTTGCGGATAAAGTCGATCGTAATGTTGCGCGATCCGAACTGCAGTTTGGCCATGGCGCGCGGCAGCGAGACAATCTGCAGATTGCGCCGCTTTTTGGTAAAGTTTTTCTGGGCTTCCTTGCGCGTAATCTGCGGTTTGCGCGGCTTCTGGAATCGCTGATTCTGGTGGCGCGCCTGCTGGCCGCCGCCCGGATGACGTCCCTGTTGTCCGCCGCCGGGGTGATCGCCGCCGCCGCGGCGATCCTGCTGCCGATCCTGCTGATAACCGCCTTCGCGGCGCTGATACTGGCGACTTTCGCCCTGATAGCCACCACCGCCGCCGCCGCCTCGATGTGAGGGTTGCGCCGGCGCCGGTCCCGGCGGACGGCGTTTGATCATGCGGCGCGGCCGCGGTTCCGGCGCGCGATTGTCGTACTGCTGATAACTGTCGCGATCGCGGTCGCGGTCGCGGTCCCGACTGCCGCCGCCGCCGTAATCGCCGCCGCGCGAACGGTAGTTGTCGCGCGGTTGCCGATTTTCATAGTTGTGCGAGTCGCGGTAGTTGTCGCGCGGCGGGCGGTTGTCGTACTGCTGCTGACGCGGCTGATAAGACGAACGACGCTGGTAGGACTGGTTGCCGCCGCCACCGCCGCCGTACCCGCCGGATTTCTGGCGGTTGTAGTTGCCGCCGTACGAGGGGTTCTGGTCGCTGTAAATTTTCGGGTTGCCGACGTTGGCGCCTTCGCGATTCCAGCGGTGCTCATCGGGTTCTTCGTAGTCGTAATCGTAGTCGTAATCGCGCTTGGGCACGCGGCCGGCCGCATCCTGCGGATTCGGCGCCTGATCGTAGGGCGGCTGTTGCTCCGGTTGGCGCGGCGCGTCCTGATCCTTGGCATCATCCTGTTGCCATTGCTGATTCTTCCAGACTCTGCCGGAGCGCGAATTGTCGCGCCGCGGTATTCTGTTTTTCCCATTCATGAGGGTATCTCCCTTCAAACTATTACACAAGTATTAATATCATATTCTTCAATTGCACGGTCACATCACCAATGTGTGTGTTGACTGTGGGTGTGACGGACCGGTTGGGCTGAGGCGACTTCAGAGTAGTACTTTAACGACGTAAAATCCAAGCACCAGAAGTACGATGAACACGATAGAGAGAATATCGA
This sequence comes from bacterium, assembly GCA_030430495.1. Classification (GTDB taxonomy): domain Bacteria; phylum Bacteroidota; class Ignavibacteria; order Kapaibacteriales; family UBA7675; genus JAUIKM01. Next base: position 44,018 of record JAUIKM010000009.1, read on the forward strand.
AATATTTATCGATAAATACCTTGATCTGTGCTCCGAAGATTCGAATCAAGCCCCCAACGAGGAAAAATCTCCCCGCACGACCGATCGTAGAAATCAGAATAAACGGCAAAATCGGCATCTCGAAGGCGCCTGAGGCGATTGTAGCCACTTTGTACGGTATGGGCGTAAACGCCGCTCCGAGAAGCAGAAGGTTACCGTACTCGTCGTACATCGCCTGGAATTCCTCCCACTTGGATTCCAGGCCGTACATCGCGATAACAGGATTTCCTACGACATCCATCAGTCCGAATCCAATGAGATAACCGATTACCCCGCCAACCAGAGACCCCAAGGTGCACCACAACGCCGCCTGTAACGCCTTGTCAGGCCTTGAGACAGCGATGGCGATAAGCAGTACGTCCGGTGGAATCGGAAATACAGAAGATTCGGCCAATGCCAAAAAGAACAAAGCATACATTGCGGACGGTTTTTCCGCAAAACTTTCCATCCAGGCTTTCAGACTTCGCATCCAGCGAAAAAACGCTTTCACCACTCAGATCCTTAACGTGTCTTGCCCCGTGAAGGTCGCCGCCCGAAAACACTGTGTGTTTCGGTCACGCCGGCGTTCTTCAGACAGGATCCGCACTTACTTCCGTCCAGATACCCATTGCGCTGAACTTGTTCAATCGTTGTTCCAACAAGTCAGTGGTGTCGAACTTAAGCAGGCCGCGAAGTTCATCAGTCAAAATACGCTGCATCGTTGCAAACATTGCGCCGTGGTCGGCATGAGCTCCGCCAATAGGTTCGGGAACGATGCGATCTATTATTCCGAACTTTTGCAGATCCGGCGCCGTCAGTTTAAGTGCTTCAGCCGCCTGCTCTTTGTATTCCCAGCTGCGCCACAAAATGCTGGAGCAGGACTCGGGCGCAATCACCGAATACCAGGCGTTTTCCAACATCAGAACCCTGTCCCCGATTCCAATGCCCAGCGCGCCGCCGGAGGCGCCCTCGCCGATAATTGTTATGATAATCGGCACGCTCAACCGCGCCATTAAACGCAAATTGCGGGCGATTGCCTCTGCCTGTCCGCGTTCCTCGGCTTCCATGCCCGGATACGCGCCCGGAGTGTCAATCAGGCAAACAACAGGTTTGTTGAATTTTTGCGCCAACTCAAACAGTCGGTGCGCCTTGCGGTATCCCTCGGGATTCGGCATGCCGAAATTGCGCATCAGGTTCGATTTGGTATCGCGCCCCTTTTGATGCCCCACCACTACGACGCCGCGGCCGTCCAGCCGGGCCAGACCGCCCACAATCGCAGGATCGTCACGGAACGAGCGGTCGCCGTGCAACTCAACAAAATCGGTAAAAATGTTTTCGATGTAATCAAGCGTCTGCGGACGCTGCGGGTGGCGCGCTATCTGGACGCGCTGCCAACGGGTAAGTTTGGAATACACTTCCTCACGCAGGCGCCTGACTTTGCTTTCGAGTTTGTCTATCTCGAGATTGATCTCCATGGAATCGGCCATCGCCCGCATCTCGTCGACCTTGGCTTCCAGGTCGATGATCGGTTTTTCAAATTCGAGAATGGGGCTGATATTTTTTTTACCCGACGCCACTGTTTCTACGGAAAAAATATTTTACAAAAATTTCAAAATCCAGCGCCAGTGAGTAATGGCGCAAATAATAGTCATTTAAACTGCGTAAAGCCTGGATGGATATCTTTTCGGCTTTGTTGATGTGAGCCAGGCCCGTTAATCCGATTTTGCCGATTTTTGACTCTGAATCGCCTTCCAGGGGATAAATGCCGAATAGGCTGTAGTCACCTTTGAGGACCAGTACCAGCTTGTGCCTCGCGACCTTTGGATCAGCAGACGCCAAATATACGATAGGCAACCCAATTGTCAAAAGAAAAAGCGAGCCGCAAATGTCGATCAAACGCTTGGCCAGACGATTACCCGGACGCGTAATTTTATACTGCGCCGCCGCCGGCGCCACGCCGGTCAGACTCTCGATTATTCGCGAGGTTATAACTTCGTCGTAACTGTGCGCAAAACGCCAGTGGCGCGCATGCCCCGCCAGCTCCGTCATGTTCCGCAGCATCTCCGTGCGCGAAAGCTCGCCGTCCGTCACGATCAACTCGTCGATTCCGTGGTCGCGCACGATTTTGTTCAGGTAGCTGATGTTCCCGAGCACCGGGTCCGCCCAGGACGGCAGCGCTGCGCCCGGCTGTGTGTTGACGAAACCCACCAGGTCCGTGTTGCGCGCCTCGGCCGTCTGCAGGTCCGTCATCAACTGGCGCGAGACGTCGTTCACGCCCACAATCGCGATGCGCTTGTCCGCGTCGCGCCCCAGCAATTTCTCAAAAACGGAAATCGCCAGGCGCAGCGCGCCAAGACCAACAAAACTCAGCCCCAGGAACATCAGGAGCACGCCGCGGGAAATGGCGTAGTCTTCCACGAAGTACGGCACCGTCGAGAGCAGGAAAAACGAAATCATCAGCGCCGTCACCAGATTCCGGATCGACGAGCGTTGGTATATCGAGTACTCGCCCGCATACAACAGCGAGACAAGCAAAAAACCGGCCGGAATCAACGGAATCTCCGGGTAGGCATAGGCCGGAAAACCCAGGAACGAACCAGTGCGAATCTTGATCCCCATCATCAGCGCCGCATTCGCCAGCGCAAAGTCCGCCAGCGCCAGACCCCACTGCGCCCGGTACTGCCAGATGTAGGCGATAAATGAACGCACCGTGATGCCCAGTCGCAAAAACAACAGGAAAAGTTTGCTCGCCCCGAAGTGTTTGTTAACAAACACCTCCATCGCCCGGTAAAATTCGCGTACCTCGTTCAGCGAGGAACGCCGCGTGCTCTCGCCCTTGAAGTGAATGACGGAGGTCGAATGCACGTAGACAATCTGCCAGCCGGCGCGCCCCACGCGATAACACAGGTCCAGATCCTCGCCGTACATGTAGTAGTCCGGGTCGAATCCGCCCGTCTGCTCCAGCGCCTCGCGCCGCATAAACATGAATGCTCCCGCCACCGCATCCACCGGATAGGTCTCGTTCACATCGCGAAAAGTCTGGTTGTACTGTCCAAAAAGCCTGGAGTTGGGAAAGAGTGATTGCAGGCCGAAAATTTTGGTGAATGACACCCAGGGCGTCGGAAAGCCGCGGCGGCAGGGCAGCTGGAAACTGCCGTCGTGGTTGAGCAGCTTGCAGCCGCTCAGGCCCACCTGCGGATGGCGGCGCATGTAGTCCACCATGTGGTCCATCGTGTCTTCGCTCACCAGCGTGTCGGGATTCAGACACAACACAAACGCGCCGCGGCAGCGCTCAAAACCAATATTGTTGGCCTTGCCGAACCCCAGGTTCTCCGTCTGCCGGATGAACTCCACCTCCGGAAAGAGCGGCGCAAGGTAATCCACGGAGCCGTCCTGAGAGTTGTTGTCCACGACGATGACCTGTCCTTCCAACGTGGCAAATGCATCGCGCAGCGACTGCAGGCAGTTGTACAGGAAGTCCTTGACGTTGTAGTTGACAATTACAACGCTGACGTCGGGCTGTTTGGCTTCACGTGAAATCAATCTGCGGCAACCTCTCGTTTAACAAAGGCGCTTCTGCGCGGCGCCGCTAATTTACGAACGAAATCTCTCACCGCACGCCTGCGGCACGCCTCGCTGCGCTCCATCGTTCCCACCGACCGCCAATTGCGGATCCGCTTAGCCGAAAAATAGCTAGATTGCAATTCTACGTGGCTGCTTGTGAACCTTGGAATGTTGTTGTCTTCCAGCCCCCGCGCATGAAAATTTCGATTATTACCGTTGTGTACAACGGCGCTCAGACCATTGCCGATACCATCAGGTCCGTTCAGGCCCAGAATTACGACGACATAGAATACATCGTCATTGACGGCGGCTCGACGGACGGCACCCAGGATGTCGTCCGCTCATTCGGCAGCGCTGTCGACACTTTCATCTCCGAGCCCGACAAAGGCATTTACGACGCCATGAACAAGGGCCTGCGCCTGGCCGGCGGCGAGTTGGTGAGCATTCTCAATTCCGACGATTTTTATGCATCTCCCGACGTTCTGCGCACGGTGGCCGAGGCTTTTTCCGGCAATGACGTCGACGCGGTCTACGGCGACCTTGTTTACGTCGATGCGGACGACCCCGACAAAGTCGTGCGTTTCTGGCGTTCGCGCAGCATGTACCCGCGTTTTTTCGAGGACGGCAACGTCCCTCCCCACCCCAGTCTTTTTGTTCGCCGCTGCGTCTATGAGGACATCGGACTGTTCGACCCTTCCATGCGTCTGGCGGCCGACCACGAATTCATGCTGCGTCTGTTCCGCATTCACCGTCGCAAAGGCCTCTACATTCCGCGGATTTTTGTGCGTATGCGCCTGGGCGGCGCGTCCAACCCCAGCCTGTTAAACATGTTGCGCTCCAATCGCGAGATCGCCGGGGCCTGGAAAAAAAACGGACTGACCATTCCGACGCGAGCGCTGATCTTGCGCATGTGGTTGCGCATTCGCCAGTACATTCAGCGCCCCGATCAGTGATGTGCGTTCGTCACGCGGCGGTACACCTCGTAAATCTTGCCTGCTATAACTTCATTTGTGTAGTGCGTTTCCACTCTTTTTGCGCCGGCTTCGCCCAGAGCAAGCCTTTTTTGTTCGTCATCGAGCAATTCGGTCACGCGGCCGGCCAGTTGGTCCGCATCCCCTTCGTGAAAAACCAGACCGCCTTCGCCGATGACGTTCGGAATTTCGCCCGAGTCCGAGCCGATCGCCGGCACGCCGCAGGCCATCGCTTCAATCAAAACACGCCCGAACTGTTCTTTCCAGACATCCGTCGTAAGCGAGGGCAGCACCAGCATGTCGATGGCGTTGAAATACTGCACCACGTCCGCCGCCGGCACCGACTGCACCCAGCGAATGCGCGATGCAATGCCCAGTTTGCCTGCCAGCGCCTGAAATCTCTCTTTGTCCGGCCCCGAGCCGAGAAAAAGCATCGTCCAGTCGTCGCGGTCGGCGATACGCTGCAGCGCCTGCAGCAGACTGTCGATGCCCTTCATTCTTAACATGCGGCCCACGTAGCCGATCACCTTGCCGCGCAACGCGTGTTTTTCCTTCAACGCCGGATTGGCCGGCCGTCGCCCGAAGCGCTGCGGGTCAACGCCGTACTGCGGAATCAGCGCCTGCGGCGCGGTGCAGCCCTTGTCGCTGAAAATCTCCAGCGCTTCCCCGTTGCCGCCGATCAAAAAGTCCAGCTTTTTAAGCACAAATCGCTCCACGCGCGGCTGAATGTAGCGCTGCGGTTTGAGCGGGGAAAATGTGCCGTAGTCGTACACCAGATTCTGCCAGGTGAACAGGACAATGCGCGCCCGCGGCGCCTGGCGCCGCGCCGCCCGGATTATCTGCCGCGTCACCAGACTGGACGGCTCTTCTTCAATGTGTATAATGTCCGGCTGCGTCATCGCAATCACGCCCGGCAGGCCGATAAACAGGTACATGTTCTGCCGTCCATAGCGCCCTGCCAGCGTCGGTCGTTTTATCACCCTGTACTCGCCGCCGCCCTCCCAGGCTTCGACCAGACGCGTGCCTTCGCGGTACACCGCGGGCAGTAAAACGCTCAGATTGACGTCGGGTCGACGGCCCAGGTAGCGCAGTTTGTCCTGGTACACGTCGACGACGGAAGAATGTGAAATGAATAAAACATTCATTGCGGCAGGAATCCCGGTATTTTTTTCACCCTTTGCAGGCGCGCAAACTTACGTAAATTGCCCCTGACGGCAAATCCTGCACGCCGGGTGCAAGACCCGTGAGCACTCTCCGATAGAGCACTATGAATATCAGCGTCAATACACGTTTGTTAATGCCTGGAAGGCTCGAAGGAATCGGCTGGTTTACCTTCGAAATTTTCCGCCGCCTGGCCGCGCGCCATCCCGAGCACTCCTTCCACTATTTATTTGATCGTCCCTTTGCCGACGAATTTTTAACATCCGACAACATCGTGCCGCACGTTCTGCCGGTGCAGGCGCGCCACCCCGTCCTGTGGCACATCTGGCACGAGTGGCTGCTGCCGCGCCACTTAAACAAGATCAAACCCGATATTTTCATCGCGACCGACGGACTGTTTACGCGGCGCGGCGCGGGCAAAGCCGTCAGCGTTATCCACGATCTCAATTTTGAGCATCACCCCGAAGTGCTGCCGCCGCTGGTGGCGCGCTACTACCGCCGCAACATTCCCGACTACGCGCGCCGTTCAACGCGGCTGGCCGCAGTGTCCGCTTTTACCAAAGAAGATGTTAAACAGACCTACGGCTTTGCCGACGAACAGATCGACGTGGTGTACAACGGCGTGCGCAGCGAGTTCAGGCCCATGGACGAAGTTAAACAGACAGAAGTCAGACAAAGAGTCAGCGGCGGCGCGCCCTACTTCGTCTACGTCGGCAGCATTCATCCGCGCAAGAACATCGCGCGCCTGTTGAAGGCCTATGATCGTTTTCGCGAAGCCGCGCCGTCCAACATCAAACTCGTACTGGCCGGCGCACGCATGTGGAACGATCCCGACATCGAAGCCGCCTACAAGACAATGAAATTTCGCGACGACGTGATCCTGACCGGACGCATCAGCAGCGCCGAACTCTGCGACATTCTCGCCGCCGCGCTGGCGCTGACCTACGTCTCGCTCTTTGAAGGATTCGGCATTCCGATCGTCGAAGCATTTGCCTCCGACGTACCGGTGCTCACGTCGGATTGTACCTCGATGCCGGAAGTCGCCGGCGACGCCGCCGTGCTGGTAAACCCCGAGTCCGTCGACGCAATCGCACAGGGCATGCGGCAGCTGGCGGCTTCGGCGGACGTGCGCGCGCGCCTGATTGCCGCCGGCCGCGCTCGCGCGCAACACTTCAGTTGGGAACATTCGGCCGACTCCATGTGGCGCTGCATCGAACGCGCCCTCGGCTGATTTCCGCGGCAAGCAGATATTCTCACGATTCTTTGCCTCCGAACGCTGCGGCGCAGCGGCGCAGCGGCGCAGCGGCGCAGCGGTTTTGGCCAGGCATTAAACACGTACTCACTATGGTTTCATCCTTTCTTTCCGATCTCCTGCAGCGCTTCAACGGGCTCGATACGCGCCGCGTGCTGACGGCCTGTTTTATGCTGGCGCTCACGCTGCGACTGCTGCTGATTGCCACGGCCGCGCCGCTGGACGGCAGCGGTCAGTTTGAACACGGCGAAATTGCGCGCAACCTGGTCCACGGCCACGGTTTTGCGATGCATTGGCCCTACGAACCCATCGACCCGCAGCGTCAGGCGCTCAAAAACGCACCGCCGACGCACGAGACGGCCTTTCTGCCGCCGCTCAACCCCTGGCTGCTGGCCGGGACATTTACCCTGCTGGGCGACGGACCCGCCGCCAACCTCGCGGTCCTGTTGTTCTATGCGCTGGTTTCCTGCTGCCAGGTCCTGTTGGCCTACGGCATCTGTCGTTATTTCACGTCCGAATCCACGGCGCGCCTGGCGGCCCTGATGGCGGCCGTATTTGTTCCGGCGGCAACGGCGGTGGCCTCGTTCAGCGGTTCGGCGCTGTACCAGACGCTGGCGCTGACGGTGCTGTGGCTCTGCCTGCGACTCAACCGGCGCGCGGATCTGTCCACGGCTCTGCTCGCCGGCCTGGCGTTGGGGCTGCTCATCCTGCTGCGCGCCGAGTTTATCGCCTTCGGACCGGTTCTGCTGCTGATCGCTTTGTGGCCGCGGCTGCGCACGCAGCGGATACTCGTTGTCAAACTTCTGGCTGTCGCGGCGCTTCCGGTTCTTGTGCTCGTGGGCCCCTGGCTGCTGCGCAACTATCAACTCTTCAACAAACCCGTCGGCATGTCCAGCCACCCCTGGAATGAAATCTGGCGCGGCACCAACCCGCACGCCTCCGGCAGTTCCTACGACGCCGCAGGCAACTCCGTCTGGGTTGGTCACGGTCCCTGGACCGACATCGCCGCACGCCTGGATTCGCTGCCGTATAACGCGCGTTTTGAGCCGGCCGCCGACAGCCTGCAACGCGAAATTGTGCTTGACTTTATCAGTCGCGAACCCGCGCACGCCGCACGCCTCTTTGCCGCAAAATTCGCCATGATCTGGACCTTCGACTGGTACGCGCCCAAAGCGCGCAATCCCGTTTACCTGCTCTTTTCCTTTGCGATGATTCTACTGTTTATTGTCGGCATGAATGTGCTGCGCCGCAACCGGCAGTGGTTGCCCTTTCTGGTTTTCCTGGCTTTTGTGCTGGCATACACAGCGCTGTTTACTCTCACGCACGTGGAACCGCGCTATCGCATTTACATGATGAGCTGCATGACGCCTGTCGCCGCAGTGGGACTAAACACCCTTCTGGCGCGTTTAACACAGGCCAAACCCTGACATGACCTTCTTGTTTGTCGCGCAGCTGAAAGTGTTAAACACAGCGACAAACAAAAGCGGCTTTAAAGCAGGAATCAGTGCGACGTTGTTCCGGCGACGGGCACGAAGCCGGAAATGTATCCGCCGGCCATTCCAGGGCAAAGACAGGCAGTGCGCGCACAACAGACGACAAAAAGGGGACGGATTTTTGACCAGCATTTTGCTTGCGCAACAAACAGCGGCGTTGTATGTTTGAGGCACAAAACTTTTGCGAACAGAAAAAGCGCCAATGAAATCTGTTTCTACGAATTGTGTCTTCCGACTTCTCAGACTTCCAACTAATACAGTTGCTTAACGACCCACTTTACCATTTCTGACAACAGGCTTCTTCCGATAGTCCGACCGCCCTGCCCCGGCGGTTCCCGGTCTGTCCGGTCGTGGTTAACAACGCGATCGCAGCCGAAGCCATCCACTTGCCAATCAATTCAAAACGCCGCTGCTGGTGAGCAACGGCATTGACACTGCTGTTAACAATTCCCAGAACGCACGGCCGCCGGCTGCGCGATGAGACGGTGTTGTTGATACGGCATTCCGTGTCCACCGAGAAAAATGGGGCCGGGTCGGCATACTTTAATTAACTGTTAGAGTGCGCGTTTCCATTGCCGACTCCGGCCTCATGTTTAATGAGCCGCGAGAACCCAAAAAGTTGAATTCACCGCTCAGAATTATCGGCCCGACCGGCCGCTTCCCGCAGAAATCGTTCAAACTCCTGCGTCAGCGTTTCCCACGAATACTTCTGCACGGCCGTAGTGCGTGCCGCCCGCTCCAGCGACTGTTTAAACGCCGCATCTTCCAGCAGGCGGGCAACCGACTTAACAAATTCCTCCGGATTTTCGGCGATCAACAGGTCGCGTCCGTCGCGGTAGTCAATCCCCTCGGCGCCCACGGCCGTGGAGACAATCGCCTTGTGCGCCGCCATGGCTTCCACGACTTTAACGCGCATGCCGCCGCCGATGCGCAGGGGCACCAGCAGAATATCATACGAATGCAGGAAATTCGGTGCGGACGGCACATTCGCATGCACATGCACGTCGGGCCGATTGTTAAACGCCAGAATGTCCGGCTCCGGATTTTTACCGCCGATATGCAGCTCCAGGTCCGGGAATTTCAACTTGAGCGCCGGCCAGATGTCGCGCATCAGCCAGTGCACCGCATCGGCATTGGGCGCCCAGTCAAACGATCCAAAGTAGAGCAGCGAACGCGGCACGGCCCGCACTTCCGGCGTTTTGTTAAACGCTTCGATGTCCACGCCAAGCGCCACCGGACGCAGCAAAGTGGAACAGCCCAGCGCGCGAATTCTCTCGGCGTCCTGCTCCGTCATCGGCGCAATGCCGTCGCACAGCCCGTACATTTCGCGCTCCATGGCGCGCGTGCCGTTGATGTTGAAGCTCAGGTACCAGGACAGCAGACGCGACTCGCTGCCGCGGGCCATGCGCGTCAACAGCGCGTATTCCACATTGTGATTGCGGTGCACGATCGGCACGGCGCTGACGGCGCGAATGTCCGGCACGTAGAGCACCATCGGCGTCTGGTCCGGCACGATGACGTCAAACTCTTCCTGCGTGAGAATTGCGCGCAGACGCGCGGCCATTTCCCTGGAATAAAAGCGGCGGTATTTATACGGCGGGCGGCTGAACAGGTGCAGCATCGCGGCCGGACGGCTCGGCGTTGTATCGACGTCGACCGCTTCTACGCGGTCGCAGACCTCGGCCATTACGGAGGGGTCCTGCCTGAACTTGACCGGATTGAGCGCCAGCACCGTGATGTGATGCCCGGCGCGGCGCAGATAGCGCAGTTGCTGATAGGTAGCCACCGCTCCGCCGTCGTGCAGCGGCCAGGGAATGCGCGGCAAGAGATAAAGAATCTTCACTGAATTTTCCGCCCAGCTGTGAACCCGACGCCGGAGCCGACGGGCGCAACAATCGATCCCGCAATTTACGAGGAATTGGCGGCATGGCCTGCGACGGCCTGCTCCGCTCCGCCCAATTTTGCTAGTTTTGCCGTCGATTGCGAGCAACAAACACAGGAATCGCGGCGCATCCGGGCGCCGCGGCGACACGGCCATGAACAGACTTCTCGACTTCCGCAAACCGCTCATTCTGGCTTCGGCCTCGCCGCGCCGCCGGCAGCTCTTAAGCCAGCTCAACCTGGAATTTGAGGTGCGCGTGGCGCGCATCGACGAGGAAAAACTTGCGCGCGGCCTGCAACCGCGCGACTACGTCATGAAACTGGCACAGTCCAAAGCAGCCGCGATTGCTCGGGACGCGGGCGACGCATGGGTGATCGGCGCGGACACAATCGTCGTGCTGGACAACAACATCATCAACAAACCGGCCGACGCGGACGAAGCCTGTGCGATGCTGCGCCGCCTTTCCGGTCGCACGCATCAGGTCTACAGCGGCTTTGCCATTATCGACGCCGGCACCGGCGCGAGCCTGGCTGACTACCGCCGCACGGACGTGGAATTCCGCGAGTTGGACGAAGATGAAATACGCGACTACGTGGCGGGCGGCTCGCCGCTGGACAAAGCCGGCGCATACGGCATCCAGGATGATTTCGGCGCAGTCTTTGTGCGCGAGGTGCGCGGCTGTTACTACAACGTCGTCGGCCTGCCGCTGGAACTGCTGTACCGCCGTCTGCGCGAATGCCTCACTACGGGAATTACAGCCGAATGAAACTGAGCATCGGGCGCACAACGCGCCTGCACGGCCAGACGGCGATCCTGCTTTCGCCCTGGATGATCACCTTCCTGGTGTTCTGGCTTTTTCCGCTCATCTACGCGTTGTACATGAGTTTCACGCGTTACCTGACGCTGCGCAACGAGGCCGAGTGGATCGGGTTCGACAACTACGTACGCATCTTCAACGACGACCTGTTCTGGACGGCGCTGGCCAATACCTCGATTTTTGTCGTCGGAACGATCCCCTTCACGACGGCGCTGGCGCTGGGCCTGGCTTTGGCGGTGCACCGCGTCAAAAAATTCCGCAATTTTTTCCGCTCGGCTTTTTTCCTGCCTTCGGTCAGCTCGCTGGTGGTGCTCTCGCTCATCTTCACCAATCTCTACGCCAAGGACGGCTACATCAATTACCTGCTGCAGATGCTGGGACTCGACTACCCCGAACGCGGCTGGCTGCTGGAACCGTCGACGGCGCTCTTTGCCGTGATGGGCATGGAGGTCTGGATTTCGGCAGGATATTACATGGTTATTTTCCTGGCGGCGCTGCAGACGATCCCGAAGGATTACTACGAGGCGGCCGAGCTGGCGGGCGCAAACCTTTGGACACAACTGACGCGCATAACCATTCCCCTGCTCAGACCAACCCTCTTGTTTGTCCTCGTGATCAACACGATCAAGTCGTTTCAGGTATTCGTCGAGATTTACGTGATGACAAAGGGCGGTCCATTGCACGCCACAACAACGCTGATTTACCAGGTATTTATCAACGCCTTTGAAAAAGCCGATATGATGGGTTATGCGGCGGCGCTGGCCTATGTGGTTTTCATAATAATTCTGCTGTTTTCCCTTCTACAGATCAAAATTTTGCGCATCGACCGCGGAACAGGCGAATGAGTACTTTTGAATCGATTCTGGTTTCGATAGCAAGCGCGGCGGTGGGCTATATGCTCGGCGCTATTCCGACGGCCTGGCTTGTTATGCGCCGCGCATTGGGACGCGACATCCGCAGCGAGGGCTCGCACAACGTCGGCACGCGCAATTTTTACGAGGTTTCCGGCTCAAAATGGCTGAGTGTGGCAGTACTGCTGGGCGATGCGCTCAAGGGCGCGGCGGCCGTCTGGTTCGGCATATTCATTTCGCCCGACGACTTTCTGGGCGCGGGCGTGGCGGCCTTTTTTGCGGTGGTCGGGCACAACTACAACATTTTCATCCGCGCGGGCGGGCGCGGCCTGGCTACGGCGGCGGGCGCGGCGCTGGCGATGAATCCGCTGCCGCTGGTACTTTTCCTGCTGATGTACGTTACCGGTTTTTATATTATTCGCCGCAACGTGCACATCGCGACGGTCATCGGCGCGCTCGGCATGGCTACGCTGTTGTTCAACACGCCGCAGCCGATTATCGAGTACATTCAGTTTGCGCCGCTCGAATACGTGTCCCAGTTCAAGGTCGCCTGGACGGCCATCGCGCTGCTGGTGGTCGTCAAAAACATCGAGCCGATCCGCGAGCTCGTCGGCGCAAATCGCGAAGCCGACGAGGAGTCGATCAGGAATAATTGAGCGGCGCATCATCGCCGGAATCACCTGCCTATGATCCAGCAAATCACATATCTGCGAAACGCCCTGCGCCGTTTGTTCCTGACGGTCATGGTCTGTTACGTCATGGCCGTGCGCTCGGCCGTGCTGCCGCCGGGCGCGCTGCGTGAGACCGCGCCGATTGTCTTCCACCTGGAGAATCCACCCGACTACGCGCGCCGCAAACCCGCCAAAAGGCATCACCTGCAGGGCCGCCGCCACTTGCAGGCCATCATTTGAGCGCCATCCGACCGACCGGGGTCAGACGGGGCCAAATTCGTGACCACGCCCGCGGCGCTAAAAATTGTAAATTTGCAGCGTGAATCCGGAGGGTGGAACGACAGATCGTTCCGCGTGTACTGCCTTCCAAAGAGACCCGGCCATCATATTCATGGTTCTACGTTGAGCGACAATCAAGAAGCGGCTGCGGGCGCAGGGGCGGGGCGGACAATCCTGGCCGGCTCGGCGGTGGTGTTTGCCGCGCAGATGATCAACACACTCCTGATGATCCTTGCGCAGCGCGCCATCCTCTCGACCCTGCCCAAGGACGCCAACGGCGATTTCTACTGGGTGCAGCGCTTCGTCGACCTGGCCATCGTCGTGTTTGTCGAGCTCGGCATGGCGCAGGTGGCCGGACGCATGATCATCCACCAGCCGCATCGCGCCGACGACATCATGGGAACCTTCATCAAGCTGCGCATGATGCTGTGGCTGCTGGTGTCCGCCGCCACGCTGGGCGCAATCCTCTTCTACAAACCTGGCGTTGTTGACCTTACCCTGCTCACTCTGCTTTTTTACCTGGTGGCCGGACGCACCGGCGTCATGCGCATGGTGTTTGAGACGCGCCGCCGCGCACGCACGGACCTGACGCTGATCTCGGCTTTGTCCGTCCTGGACATGCTGCTCTTCACAACACTCGTCATCTTCGACCAGTCCAGCCTGACGCCGGAGCGCGTCATGCTGTGGATGCTGCTGGCCGCCCTGCCCGGTTTTGTCTGGATGGTCCTGGTCTCGGGCGACGTCAAACGCATCTTCAGCAATTTCAGTCTGGATATCGCGCGGCAGTTCCTGCGCGAATGCGCGCCGATTTTCATGGCCGGCATTTTCATGCAGGTGGCCGAAAAGGCCGAGATCTTCTTTTTTGACCTGTACTCAACCAGCACGGAGACCGGCATTTACGGCGCGGCCTCCAAGGTCTACCTGCCTTTTCTGGTCGTCGTCGTGTCGTTCACCACCGGTCTCTACGCCTCGGTGGCGCGTTTTCACAGGGAGGACCCGGAGCGCGCCAACCGCATGATTTATCGCGGTTTAAAGGTGTTGCTCCTCCTGGCCGTGGGCTTCTCGATGCTGACGAGCGCGGCCGCGCCGTGGATTATTCACTTCCTGACAAAAGATCAATACGCGGACAATCTGGTGCATTTTCAGTTGTTCCCGTGGACGTCCTTCGCCGTTTTTGTCGTGCACTACGTGATGTTCATGCACATCACGATCGGCACACAGCGGCGCAACAACTGGATTGCCATCGCCCTGCTGGTCTCCAGCGCGGCGGCGCACATCGTGTTTACCTCGCAGTTTGAAGCGCTCGGCGCCATCGTCGCGCGCCTCGTCGCCAACCTGATTACGGCGGGCGTGGCGCTCTACACCCTGCGCGACGTTTTCAACGGCGAGCGCCTGCGCGGCCTGCTGCTCAACGTAGGCGCGCTGGCGCTGATTTCCGCCGCGGCAACGTGGTACGGACTGCAAATCCTGCCGACCGCGGCGGCTGTTCTGGCGGCATTGCCTATCTTTGTGCTTTTTGTCGTGCTGACGCGCGCCGTCGACAAACAGGACGTCGACCTGGCCCGCAGCATCTTCCAGGGCGTGCTGAACAAACTGGGAATCAAGGGAGGCCGGTAGAAGCCGAGGTGTCGACACTTTCCGCAGACAAAGCCGATGTACGCAGCCGCCGCATTCGCGGACGGCGCCTGGCCGAATGGACGCCCAGCGTGTTCCAGTTTCTGGCGGACGTCGTGGCGATGATCGGCTCGGTGCTGCCCTACTACTGGCTCAAATTTTTCTCCGGCTGGTTTGAAACGGAAACGCCGGCGCACGTGGCTTCCAACCCGCTGCTGATTGCCTTCACGGTGGTGGGCCTCTCGCTCTTCTGGATTGTGCTGTTCTGGTTTGCCGGGCTGTACAAAAATTGGTTCGTGCGCTCGCCCTTTGAAGAACTCTTCTCGGTCGTCAAACTGACCATCGTCGGCTGTTTCATATTGTTCGCGGCGATTCTGTGGGATGACAACTTCGGCTCCTCGCTCAACTCGCGGCTGATCATACTCGTGTACTGGCTGCTCGTTTCACTCTCGGTGATGTTCGGCCGTTTGACGGCGCGGGCGGTGCAGCGCCGTCTGCGCGAACGCGGCATTATTCGCATTCCGGCTATTCTGGTCGGCTGTGCCGACAAAGTCGCCGATTTGTACCGCTCGCTCAAGTCCGCGCCGGCGCTCGGTTACCTTCCGCTGGGTGTTGTGTTACAGCCTTCGGCCGCAGACAGCGAAAACGCCGAGCGCGACGCAGCCGCGCGCGACGAACTGCGCGACCTGGAAGATCTGGGATCGCCGGCTAACCTTGGAAAAATTCTGGAAGACAAGCGCCCGCGCGAAGTCCTCATGGCAATCGGCCGGATAAGTCACGACGACCTGCTGGACCTGGCGTCCACCTGCAGCGCCAAGAACGTTCAAGTGAAAATTGTGCCCGATCTGTACGAAATTTTTTCCGGTCAGGCGCGCACGATGCAAATTTACGGGACGCCGCTGATCGAGGTCAGCCCGCAGCTGATGAAACCCTGGGAGGAAGTCGCCAAGCGCCTGCTCGACATCCTCGTCAGTCTGGGCGTCCTTGTCGTCGGCCTGCCGCTCTGGGTAATGGTGGCCATCCTGATCCGCCTGGATTCGCCCGGCCCGATTCTGTACTCACAGACGCGGGTGGGACGCGACGGCCGCAATTTTACGCTGCACAAGTTCCGTTCGATGTACACGGATGCCGAAAAACACGGCCCGCAGTGGGCCAAAATGAACGATCCGCGGGTGTCGCGTGTAGGCCGATTTATTCGCAAAACGCACATCGACGAGTTTCCGCAGTTCTGGAACGTCTTGCGCGGCGAAATGAGCATGGTGGGACCGCGGCCCGAACGCCCCTACTACGTTGAAAAATTTACCGAGGCGATTCCGTATTACCCGCGGCGTCTGAAGGTGCGGCCCGGCATTACCGGCTGGCACCAGGTCAAATACGTCACGTACGACGAAACGCTGAAGGACGTGCGCGAGCGGCTGCGCTACGACTTTTTCTACATCGAAAACATGTCGTTTAAACTCGACCTGGAAATCCTGGCGCGGACTGTCTTCCGCGTGCTCAAGGGGCATGGCCAGGCCTGAGCGCGCACGCGCCGGCCGATTATCTGGAACAGCGATGAAAGCACTTGTCGTCATACCCACATACGATGAAAAAGACAACATCCGCGCGATTATCAGCGCCGTGCTGGCCGTGGACGAACGCCTCGAAATTCTGGTGGTGGACGACAGCTCGCCCGACGGCACGGGGCAGATCGTCAGGGACATGCAGGCCGCGGGTGAGAGCCGCCTGCACCTGAAGGAACGCGCCGGCAAGATGGGCCTCGGCACCGCCTACGTGGCCGGTTTTGGATATGCGCTGCAACGCGACTACGACTTCGTGTTTGAAATGGACGCCGACTTTTCGCACGACCCCAAAGAGCTCAAAAACTTCCTGGAAAAAATCGAAGACGCGGACCTGGTGCTCGGCTCGCGTTACATCAAAGGCGTCAACGTCGTCAACTGGCCGATGTCGCGCCTGCTGCTCTCCTACTTTGCCAACCTGTACACGCGCATCGTGACGGGCATGCCGGTCAAAGATGCGACGGGCGGCTTCAAGTGTTTCCGCGCCGCGACGCTGCGAGCCATCGACTTTTCGGACATCAAGTCCAACGGCTACGCCTTCCAGATTGAAATGACCTTCAAAGCCTGGCAGGCCGGCGCGCGCATCGTCGAAATCCCGATCATTTTTGTCGACCGGCGCTCGGGCGTCTCCAAGATGAGTAAAAACATCATCTACGAAGCCGCCTTCCTGGTCTGGAAACTCAAAATTTCTTCCCTCTTCGGCAAACGGCGGCGCAGCAGACTGCCGACCAATTGAAACGGGACGCGTGGAGCGGCGAACAGGCTCCGGAAATTTTTTCAGCGGCGGCAACAGCCGCCCGGTTTTGATGCAGCACTTATGAACGTCGACGCCCTGCAAAACACCTGGAACGAATTACGCCGCAACCCGCCATTGCAGTGGTGGGCGGGCATTCTTTTCGGAGCCGTCCTGGCCGCGATCCTGATCGGCGCGTTTTTTAACAGCCGCGTGCTCTACCTGGCCGCCGGAGCGTTTGTCGCTTTCCCGCTCGTGGCGATCATGTCGCGCTACCCGCAGGCCTGGATCTTCAGCGTCGTGGCGCTGCACGCCGTCTGGCTGCGCACGAGCGACAAAGGGCTGAGCCTGGTGGAAATTGCCATCGTCGGTTTTTTCTTCGGCAGCCTCAGCCTGTGGTTCCTGTGGCAATTTGTGGTCAAACGCAAGCGCCTGGTGCGCCACGCCGGCGACCTGCTGATATTGATAGCCTCCGGTCTGGCCGTCCTCAACCTGGGCGTGGCGTACTACCGCGAAGTTCTCATCCTGGAGTGGTTCCGGCAGTTCCTGCTCTGGGCCATGATCCTCTACTACTTCCCGATACGCGAGTACATCACCACCGACAAACGCCTGCGCATCTTCTTTTACATTCTGCTGGGCGTGTTTTGCGTGGTCGGCGTGCAGACGGTGCAGGCGTATATTCGCGCCACGACGGACATCGTCTACGCCTACGAGCTGGTCTCGGCGCGTTCGGCGCTGACGGAAATGGCGCTGGTGGCCGCGACCATCGGCTGCGCCGGCGCATTGCTTTTTGCGCGGCGACTGATCAGCAATATTTTCTCGCTGGGACTGACGGTCTTTTTCTTCAGCTGCCTCGTGGCCACCTTCTCGCGCAGTTTCTGGGCGGCGACGATGATGAGCCTGGGCATGCTGTATGTCTTTTCGCGTGCGCGGCAGCGAGCCAAGATTCTGGTCATGTCGCTCATCGGCGTGGCGATCGCAATTTTCGGCATCCTCACTTTTGTGGGCGAGGACAAAGCCGAGCTTTTTCTGGGGATGTTGCAGTCGCGCTTTGAGTCGATATTTTCGCCCACCAAATCCGTCTCGCTGGAAGCGCGCGGCAGCGAGTCGGCTGAGCTGGTCAAACTCATTCCGGAGTCGCCGATGCTCGGTTTTGGCTTCGGCGCGACCTTCATGTTTTACGACCCGATTTTCAACACCTACGCCGTCGGCAACTTCATTCACAACGGCTACCTCTACCTGGCATTCAAGCTGGGCATACCGACGGCGCTGCTCTTTCTGGCGGGACTGATTATTCACCTCTGGCGCGCCATTCCACTTTTCCGGCGGGTGCACGACCCGCTCCTGCGCTACGCCCTGATGGTGTCCTTCGCCTGTTTGTCCGCCGAATTGATGGTCAGTTATTTCGGCAACCAGTTTGCCTTCCGCGAGGGCGTTTTCCTCTACGCCATCAACCTGGCGCTGATTTCGATTGTCGAACGCCGCGTGGATCAAACTGAAACGGGCGGCAAAACGCTGGACCGCGTGCTTCCGTTGCTGCCGGCGGGCAGACAGAAAGCACTTCAGGCGGCTTCCACGAACACAACACCCTGACGAGCACGCAAAGGCGCCGACGTCTTCACCTGGTTAACAGGGTGTGGAACGCGCGCCTTGACACTTCCTCTTTTGCGCATTTTAAACAGCCTCTTTTGTTTGTCACCGGGTTTGAAGCCGGAAGACTTCGGGGCTGTTAACAGACTCGCAGGTTTGGAGCTTAAAACTCGCTGACAAACAAGAGGGAAAAGCAAGCCGCCCGCAGAGCGGAGGCGAAGCGCTCAAACCTCAGACAATCAGCAATACCGATTCAATCAAACCTTAAACACATCGGCAAACGGCAGATCCGGACCGCTTAAACAACGGCCCGGGCAAGTGGTGAACGCGGCAACAATCAGAGATAATCAGGCGGCCTGGCGGTACTGCTCGGCATAGCGCTGAATCTGGGCCAGCAGGTCCTCCAGCCCGGTCGTGTGGTTGGCCGACTTAAACGCATCCATGTCCAGCTGCTGCACAAAATTCGGCGGTGAATCCAGAATCTCCTGCGGCGAACGGCTCGAATAAATGCGCATTAACATCGCAATAATGCCGCGCATCTGCATTGAGTCGCTGTAACATTCAAATTCGAGTTTGCCGTCGACGAAGTTAACATCGTGCCAGATAACCGTCTGGCAACTGACGAGGGTGCGTTCGGGTGTTTTTTTCTCTTCGGGGAACGGCGGCAGACTGCGCCCGAGCCTGACCATGTAACGAAAGCGCGCCTCAAAGTTTTCGAGGGCGTTAAACTCTTCCACAATCTGTTGTTGTACGTCGTTACAGGTCATTGCTCTTTCTGATAATGGTTAAACAACGCGGCCAGGTCTGCGCCGACTCGTACGCAGGCCACAGGTACATCCGCCGAAACGGGCGGACAAATTACGGAATTTTCGGGAGATGAACACGGTGACGTTCCGACGCGTCGGACGCTGCGCTCAGAAGTCTTCAAATGCAAATGCCAGGCTGAAATTGTGCGCCGCCGCGCCGTTGACGTTGTCGAGCCGGTAAACCGCGTGCACGTTAAAACCGCGAATAAACTCCCAGCCGGCCGCCAGCCCGAGTGCAAAGCGGCGTTCGACGTCGCCGTCCAGAAAAGGACTGATTTCCGAGTCCTCGCTGCGGCGCGCCTGCAGCACATCGCCGCCGACATTTTTGATCAGCGTTACGCCGTCGGCCGCGTAGATATTGCGTCCGTGGCGACGGAAGGAAGCCTCGACGGTGACGGGATAACGACCGCCGTACCACCAGCGCATACGCGCCGCCAGCTGATCCGAGTTGGGCGGCAGAAAACCGCCGAGCTGAACCTGGTCATTTGTGATGGAATTCTGCACGTTGAAGTGGCTGTAGGTGTAGGGCCGCACGCGGCTGTACTCCAGCGCGGCGTCGAGCGGCAGGCGTGGAGCGAACATCAGGCCGACGTTCCAGGCGGTTTTGTTGCCGGAAAACTCATCGCCGATGCGGCCAAACTGCAGATCGTCCAGGAAAAAAGCGGCGCGCAGTTCCAGGCCGTCGAGCGGTCGAATCGTGGCGTCGAGGCCCAGGGCGCTGTTGTCGCGGTCGCGCAGCGAGTGTTCGATCGACTTGAAAAAGCTGAGCGGGTTCAAGTAGGCCAGGTCGAGGTTGCGGTCGCTGTACATCACCTGCTCGGTGAAGGAGACCTGGCCCCAGCCGGCGCGCAGCGCAAAGCGGTGGTACGCCATGTACTTGGCCGGAATCAGCGCTTCGGGCCCAAACTGAAAACCGGTCTGCGGGCCGCCGACGAGCGAGGCGTGCGCAAAACGATAGGCGAAGTGTTCGAAATCGGCCTCAACGCTGAGTGCGTCCATCGGCGGCGCAAGATTGCCGATAAAAATGCGGTTGAAGTAACCCGCTCCGCTGAGCCGCCGCATGCGCGAGATTGAAACGCCGAACCAGTCGCGCGCAAATCGCACATGCGACTCGGCGAAGTCAAAGTCGCTGTCCAGGTCGCCGAATTTGACGTTGGCGGACAGGCGCGGATCTTCGAGCGCCAGGGACTTCTCACCTGAAATCGCCGCGCCGTTGGTGACCTGCAGGTAAAACCCGAGCATGTCGTCGACACTGCCGTGGAAACGCAGGCCGCCCTGCCCCAGCAGGACGCTGCGCGAGGAATCGGCGCTCTGCATGCGCTGCTCCACCGCTCCGAGCGGCTGCAGAAACATCCGCAGGCGGTCCGTACTGTCGTAGTAGACTGATTTTTCGCTGTCGCTGAAAAGACCGTCAAAAAAGAGGTCCTGCTGGTCGCCGTGCGCAAAGATGGCGGCGCGGCGCGATTCCGTCAGACCAAACTCGCGCTCAAACTGTTCGAGCAGACTGAGTTCGGCGGCATCCAGCCGGGTGGCTTCGGCACGCAGCGTCCGCAGCGCGGCGCTCACATGCCCGCGCGGCAGCGGCAGTTCCGCCAGTGAAAAATTACCGAGCAGACCGCGCGCCTGCATGCGCTCCAGCCAGGGATAGACCGGGTGTTCAATCGGCAGGTACTCCACCTGCGCCGTCGCGGACGCGATCGTCAGGAGCGCCAGGACCGGCAGCAGCAGAATGCGAAGTCGGGTCATCAGCGGTTCAGCCAGTTGATGAGCGTGGTCGCCACAACCACGGCAGCGGACACGAGGTTGACGTAGAAGGAGTATTCCTGCGCCTCCACGCCCGGCGCAAACTGCGGGTCGGCCGGAACGTATATGATGTCGCCGGACTCGACCACGATGTCGTCAAAGTTGTCTTCGATCCAGATATTGGTTCGTCCCTTGATCACCGCCGCGCGTCCCATGTCCGCCGATTCGGCCGCGCCGCCGGCTTGCCGCAGATACCAGGCGGCCGTGCGCCCCTCCACAAAACCGACGTAGCCGGGATTTGCGACGTGGCCGTAGACGTAGACATTCATTGGGTTGCGCGGGATCACCAACACGTCGCCGTTCTGCATGGTGATGTTGTCCTGCTCGGAATTTTCCAGCAGGGCCGCGCCGACGTCGCAGGCGGCCATCGAGCTGCGCAGCATATTGTGCATGCGGAAACGCGCGGTGTCGCCCAGGCCGAGCGTATAAAATTGCGTCAGGCGCACCTGGGTCTCTTCGGGCGTGTAGTGTTCCGCTCCCATGAAGTCGCGGCGCAACACGTATGCAAGCGGCAGATAGGCTTCCTCGTTGGTTCCGCCGGCCATTTCCACCAGATCTTTCAGGCGCGTCTCACCCGGTTGAATGACAAAGGTCCCCGGTTTTGCAACCATGCCGCTGACCGACGCGGTCACGACGCTTGCGGGCTCAAGAGCTGAGCGCTCAACGACAATTTTTGCGCCGGCGGTGATGGGGCGATCGCCCTGACCGGACATGACCGCGTTCACGTCGATATTTTCGCGCGAGGCCGAGCCCGGCGCCAGGTAGTACACTTCGTTGGAGTCGGCGTGATCCGCGAGGCCGTAACCGGCGCGCAGCAGCAGCGAGAGGCTGTCGCCGCGGCGCCATGGAATAATGGCGGGGCGGCGCACCGCTCCGGCAATCGAAACGGTCGGCGCTTCGGCCGGTTCAAAGGGAACAAAAATTTCATCGCCTTCGCGCAGCGTGGGGTCCTCTTCGGGACGGTTCAACAGACGCGCGCGGATGTCGTCGGAAATATGCGAGGTGCCGTCCTTGTGGTAGACGACCGTATTGCGACGCAGCCATTCACAGAGGTAATTCTCGCCCAGTTCGGACTCTACCTTGGCATAGGCGCGGTCGCGCAAGGTGCGAATGAGCGGTTTGCCGCCGCCGCCGAGTGTGGTCTTTGGATCCTGATTGGCGTACTGCACGGCCGTCGAGACGCGCATCGAAGCAGGCAGGGCGTACATGCGCGGATATTTGACGTTGCCGCCGATATCGACAAATACGGTGCGCGCTTTCAGCAGCGACACCGCGACGCCCCAATTGGCATTGCGCTCGCGGTACAGCGCTTCGACCGTATCGCGCACTTCGGCCAGATTTCTATCCAGCACGGAAATGCGGCCGATGCGCGGCAGCATCAACATGCTTTCGGGCGAAATCATCAGCGGATACTCACCGGACAGCGTACCGACCAGTTGCAGCAGCAGCACGTCGCCGGGGCCGACCTGGTAGACCTCGGGGTCGACCACGTTGTCGGTCGGAAACGCATCGGTGTCGCTCGCCAGCAATTCGAGCGGACTCGCGCCGCTCTGCGCCGACACACCCGGGCCGGGCATGCCGTAGGAATCGTCGCTGCCACCGCCGAGACCGCCGGACTGGGCGTAGACTGCCGGACAGCAGCAAATCGCGATGAACAGAAGGAGTGCATTAAGTCGAAGCGCGGCTCGCATCATAGGTCGGCGTTGCATCACAGAGATGCGCATGTTTGTACAGACAGAGGTTTGTTCAGTCACGGAGAATCAGATCCAGATCGTTGGCGATGCGTTCGGCCGCACGCCCGTCCCAGAAGGGCGGAACCTCGGTCCCCTGCGGCGGATGCGCAAAGGTCTCGGCCAGGGCGGTTCGCAGCAGATCCACCTGCGGCGCAACCAGTCGATTGCTGCCGAGGGTAATTGTCGACGGGCGTTCCGTGCTCGTGCGCATGGTGACGCAGGGCACTTTCAACGCGGTCGTTTCTTCCTGGATGCCGCCGGAGTCCGTCAGCACGAGCGCGGCTTCGCGCATCAGCGCCGTAAAACGAACGGGCGACTGCGGCTCCAGGATGTGCAGGCGCGGATGATCTTCGATCATGGCCTGCATTCCGAATTTTTCGATGCGCGCCCGCGTGCGCGGATGCAGCGGCAGGACGACGTCGCGTTCGTCGGCCGTGTCGCGCAGCAGCTGCAGCAGACCGCGCAACTGTTCTTTGTCGTCGACATTGCTGGGGCGGTGCAGCGTCACCAACACGTACTCCCCCGCCGTCAGTCCCAACTCGGCGCGCAGCGGACAGGCGCGCGCCGCGTCGAGGATAAAAAACAGCGAGTCGATCATCGTGTTGCCGCGGAAAAAAATGCGCTCGCGCGGCCAGCCCTCGCGCAGCAGATTGTCCAGGCCGCTCTGTTCCGTCACAAAGGCGTAGTCGCAGACGGCGTCGATCGCCAGACGATTCAATTCTTCCGGCATCTCGCGATCGCCGGAGCGCAGGCCGGATTCAATGTGCACCAGCGGCACGTGCAGTTTGCGCGCCGTCAGGCCGCAAGCCAGGCTGGAATTGACGTCGCCCACGACAATGACAAGGTCGGGTTTGTGCTCCTGCACAACGCCCTCAAACGCCATCATCACGCGCGCTGTCACTTCGGCATGACTGCCGGATCCAACGCCCAGAAACACGTCCGGTTCGGGTAGTTGATGTTCCTGAAAAAAAACATCCGACATGTTGACGTCATAGTGCTGCCCGGTGTGCACAATGACGTGCTGAATGCGATCGGCACAGGCTTGCAGCGCCCGGTGGATCGGCGCGACTTTCATGAAGTTGGGTCGCGCGCCGACGACCGAAATCACTTTTTTCATTTGCCGTCTCCCAGCAGCACCACTTTGGCCCGATCGGCTTCGGGGACGTTGCGGCAGGCATTGCGCGTGTCGATCACCACATTGCTGTTGGCGGCGATCATATCGTAGTCAAAGCTGCTGTGATCGGTCGTGATCACGCAGACGTCGTAGCCCTTGAGCACGTCCGGATCGATCGCCGGCAGCGAGTCTATCGTGCGGCCGTGAATGCGGATCGACGGCACGTAGGGATCGAAGTAGTTGATATTCGGGATGTCGTCCTCGTCCAGCAGCTCGATGACTTTGAGCGCCGGCGAGTGGCGCAGATCGTCCACGTCGCGCTTGAAGGCGACGCCCAGCAGCAGGATGCGAGCCTCGATGGTCGTCACCGGCTGGCGTGCAATCTCGCGCGTAATCATGTCGCGCACATAAAAGGGCATCGACTCATTGACTTCGGCCGCCAGCGTGATAAAATTCGTCACGAAGTCGTCCTTGCGCGCCGCCCAGGAGAGGTAGTATGGATCGATCAGGATGCAGTGTCCGCCGATGCCCGGTCCGGGGAAAAAGGGCATAAAACCGAAAGGTTTGGTGGAGGCGGCTTCAATCGCCTCCCACACGTTGATGCCGCCCATGCGGTCGCAGAGCTGCGCCAGTTCGTTGACGAGCGCGATGTTGACGCTGCGGAAAATGTTCTCGAGCAGCTTGGACATCTCGGCGACTTTGGGGTTGGACACCGTCACAACCTCTGCGATAATCAGCTCGTTGACTTCGGCCGCCAGTTTGGTGCACAGTTGCGTCACACCGCCGACCACGACGGGCGTATTGCCCGTGTTGAACCGCTGATTGCCCGGATCGATGCGCTCGGGCGAAAAGGCCAGGAAAAAATTGCGGCCGACTTTTCTCTGCTCGTTTTCGAGCTGGGGCAGCACGTGCCCTTCGGTCGTGTTCGGAAAAGTCGTGCTTTTGAGAATCACCAGCTGGCCGAGCTGCATGTGCGCCGCGATATTGCCCGTAGCGCTCATGATATACTGGATATCCGGTTCTTTATTCGGTGTGAACGGCGTCGGAACGCAGATGTAGAGCACATCGCAACCGGCGAGCCGACTGAAGTCGTCCGTGGCGTCGAGCAGATTGTCCCGCACCAGTTGACGCAACACGTCGCTGTCGACGTCCTGGATGTAGTTGTCGCCACGATTGATCGCCTGCGTTTTAGCGGCGTCGACGTCGAACCCCAGCACCTGGATGCCGCGTTGACCAAACTCGACTGCCAGCGGCAGGCCGACATAGCCGAGCCCGATAATGCCGATTTTCAGCGTTCTGGCACTGATTTTCTCGCGCAGTTGCGTCGCAAGCGCCGTCGCCTCCGGATGTGCGTTCCGCTCGTTGTAGCCGGGCGCATCTCCCCGTGAACCATGCAGTTGTTGTGACGCCATAGTCTTTATTCAGAGCTTGTAATGTTGTCGATAATACTCGCGGTACGCGCCGGACCGCACGTGCGCACACCAATCGGCGTTGGCGCGGTACCATTCGATCGTAGACCGCAAACCCGCTTCAAAGCTGTGCCGCGGTTGCCAGCCGAGATTGCTCCGCAGAGCGCTCGCATCCACCGAATAGCGGAAATCGTGCCCGGGTCTGTCCGCAACAAAGCGGATTAAACGTTCCGATTTGCCTAAAATTTGAAGGATGGCGCGAACAACGTCCATGTTCGCCTGTTCGCCGTCGGCGCCGATGTTATACACTTCACCGGCATTTGCGTTGCAATACACCGCCCAGACGGCGCTGCAATGGTCGTCCACGTGAATCCAGTCGCGCACATTCTCGCCGTCGCCATACACCGGCAGCGGCTCGTCGTCCAGCGCATTGAGGATCATCAGAGGAATGAGTTTTTCGGGGAATTGACGCGGGCCGTAGTTGTTGGAGCAGCGCGTAATCACAGTGTCCATGCCGTAGGTGTGGTGGTAGGCGCGCACCATCAGGTCGGCGCTCGTCTTGGACGCCGCGTAGGGTGAATTGGGCCGCAGCTGTGAGTGTTCCGTAAAAGTTCCGTCGCGGCCGAGCGTGCCGTACACTTCGTCGGTGGAAATCTGCAGAAAACGACGAATGCCGTGGGCGCGGGCGCACTCAAGCAGCGCCAACGTGCCGGAAACATTAGTGTCGACAAAAATCGCCGGGCCGCTGATCGAACGGTCCACGTGCGTTTCCGCCGCAAAGTTGATAATGCCGTCGAAGTCCTGTTCACCGACCGTTTTGTTCAGCGCCGCAGCGTCGCGGATGTCGCCGTGGACAAAAGTGTAGCGCGGGTCGGATTCCAGATCGCTGAGATTTTCCAGGTTGCCGGCGTAGGTAAGCGCGTCGTAGTTGACAACGCTGACGTCGGAATTGGCGAGCAGCCAGCGGATAAAATTCGAGCCGATAAATCCGGCGCCGCCGCAGATCAGAAGAGTTTTTGCCATATCAGAGTGTGGAATAGCGCCGGCGGGAGCGACGAATCGACGTGGCCGACGCAGCCGGGCGTCAGGGCCGGATGCCGCGCGCCCCACAGCCGCGGCGCCTCAAATGTCGCCCGCTCTAAATCCCGAAATTGAGCGAAAAGCGATGTTGCTCGCCGGCCTGACCGAAGGAAGAGACAGCGTAGTCGAGCACAAAGGTATCGAACAGAATTCCCAGGCCGCCGTTGAACCCGGCCAGTTTTTTCTCGGAGTCCGGGCTCAGGTCCGAACGCCGCTGATTGTCGTAGCCCACCCGCACGTGCACCGCTTTGGAGAAGTAGAACTCGCCGCCGATCGCGAAGTTCTGCAGCCGGTCCGCCGCCTCCTCGTAGTCGTCCGCCAGTCGGTGGAACGACACGTTCAGCAGCAGCGGCAGGCCGCGCAGCCTGTGGTTGAAACCGAGGCGCACGTCAACCGGAAGAGACTCGGAGACGCCGCTCAGGTTGGACAGCTGCGTGCCCAGGTGCAGCACCGCCAGACCGATGTTCACGCGCGATTCCGGGATGCTGTACAGGATGCCCGCGTCGACAGCCACGGCCTGTGAACTTTCGTTCTCCAGCGAATTGGCGATAAACTTGAGCGCCACGCCGTAGGAAACATTCGAGTCCAGCAGGTTGGAGTACGCGCCGCTCAGAGCAAGGTCAAAGGCGCCGAAGCTGCCCGTCACCTGTCCGTTGCGGTCCGCCCGGTCAAAACTGCCGTAGTTGACGTAGTTGGCGCTGACGGCAAAGCGGCCGTCGTCGTCAAAAGCGCTCAAATCGTTCGCGTAGGTAATCACGCCGGAGTTGATGTCGAGGACGTGCTTGAGGAACGTCACCGAGATCTGGGCGCTGTCCACCGTCGAAAGCGTCGCCGGGTTGTAGGCCACGATCTGCGGATCGCCGGTCAGCGCCACCACGGCGCCGGCCAGTCCCGCGCCGCGCGCGCCGGCGTCGTTGCGCAAAAAGGAATACAGCGCCCGCGGTTGGGCCAACAGCGGCGTTGAACAGAACATCAACGCGGCCAGGAGAATCGAAATTTTGGGAATATTCATAACTGCAAAAATACGACGCCCGGCTGCGCCTCAAAAAGGTAAAAAAGCGGTTGTTCACTCTGCGGCGCTGCGGCGCACGCATTCTGTAAAAAACGCCGGGGGGCGCGTCGGTCGGAACGAGTCGTTCCGCGCAAAAATGTGCAGGGTGTGCCCTTCGGCAATCCGGTCGGCGTCGCGGCGCAAATCGTAGGACAGTCGCAGCCGCAAGCCGTCGATGTCCGCGTAGCGCGTCGTCAGCTGCAGCAGGTCGTCAAAACGCGCCGGCAGCATGTATTTGATGTGCGCTTCCAGCAGCGGCAGGCCGTAACCGCGGCGCTCCACCTCCGAATAGGGCAGGCCGATGGATCGCAACAGAGACGTCCGGCCAATTTCAAAGTAGGTCAGATAGTTGCCGTTGTACACGATTCCCATCTTGTCCGTCTCGGCGTAGCGCACACGGATTTCCGTCGTGTACGCCAGCACGTCTTTCACGTCCCTGTCGGCCCCGCCGCTCAATAGTCGTCCGATTCAATTTTGGCAAAGAGATCCAGCAGGCTTTCGAGCTGCTCGGGCGAGTAGTAGTCGATTTCAATCGACCCGCCGCCTTTGGTCTTCGGTTTTACGCGCACCTGCGTGGCCAGCAGCTGGCGCAGGTTGGACTCAATGTCCTTGATCGCATTGTCCAGTTCCGGGTCCACCGGCTCGGTCGCCGCGGGTTTGGGCGGGGCCGGGGCTTTGTCTTTTTTGTCGTCCAGACTGACGTCCACCGGTTTGCCGCTCTCGACCAGGCGTACCAGTTCCTCGGTTTTGCGGACGGACAGGCCGTCGGCAAGCACGCGGCGGTAGACTTCGGCCTGGGTGGCCAGGTCGCTGACGCCCAGCAGCGTGCGCGCCTGCCCCATCGACAGCAGTTTTTCGCGCAGGCCGTTCAGAATTTCCTCGTCCAGTTTCAGCAGGCGCAGGAAGTTCGTGACGGTGCTGCGTTCCTTGCCGACTTTCTGGGCGACTTCTTCCTGCGTCAGGCCGCACTCTTCAATCAGGCGCTGGTAGCCTTTGGCCACCTCGACGGGATTGAGGTGCTCGCGCTGCACGTTTTCGATGATGGCCAGCTCCAGCATCTCCGCGTCGCTGCCGACGTCCAGGATGTAAGCCGGAATTGTGTCGAAGTTGTTTTCCTTGCAGGCGCGGAAACGGCGTTCGCCGGCGATGATCTCGTAGCCGTCATCGACGCGCCGCACGGTAATCGGCTGGATGACGCCTTTTTCCTTGATCGAATTTTTCAGGTCTTCCAGCGCGCCGGGCTCAAAGTCGATGCGCGGCTGCAGCGGGTTGGGCCGCACGCGGTCCAGCTCGATCAGCGCAATCACGCCGACGCTTTCGCCGTCGTCCGCCGCGGGTTTATTGAGCGCTCCGCCCGGGTCTTTGAGCACGTTTGACGGCAGGAGTGCATCGAGCCCCTTGCCCAGACCTATCGCCGATTTACTTCGCTTGGCCATAAACTCCACATATCTGTCGGAAGAAAACAGGATTATCGCTCCGGAGCCGGCCGCTCAGGCGCCGGCCGCGCCGTGTTCCAGGATTTCCTTGGCCAGAGCCAGGTAGTTGCGCGCACCGGCGGACACGGCGTCGTAGAGGATCACGGGTTTGCCGAAACTGGGCGCTTCAGAGAGGCGCACGTTCCGCGTGATTACCGTCTTGCACACCTTGTCTCCCAGGTGCCGCCGCACTTCGTCCACCACCTGATTGCTCAGGCGCAGGCGCGAGTCGAACATCGTCAGCAGAATGCCTTCGATTTCCAGCTGCGGGTTCAGGTGTTTGCGCACGATCGAAATCGTGTTGAGCAACTGCCCGAGCCCTTCGAGCGCGTAGTACTCACACTGCACCGGCACCAGGATCGAATCCGCGGCCGTCAGCGCGTTGATCGTCAGCAGCCCCAGGCTGGGCGGACAGTCGATAATGATGTATTCGTAGGTTTTGCGCGCTTCGATTAATCGCTCGCGCAGAATTTTCTCGCGGTTGCGCAGGTCCACGATCTCGATCTCCGCGCCCACCAGGTTGATGTGCGAAGGAATCAGGTCCAACAGCGGCATCTCCGTCGACACCACCGCCTCGCTGACGGGAATGTTGTTGACGAGCACTTCGTAGATCGTCTTGTCCAGTGCGCGCGGATCAACCCCGACGCCGTTGCTGGCGTTGGCCTGCGGATCGGTGTCGATCAACAGGGTCTTGCGCTCCGCTGCGGCCAGCGAAGCCGCCAGATTGACCGCGGTCGTCGTTTTGCCGACGCCGCCTTTTTGGTTTGCTATCGCGATGACTCTTGCCATAGACCTCAACGGATCCCGGTCCGGACCGTGCGCCCGGTATTGTGGTATCTGCGAAAATAGTAGAAGGTGGTCAACACCAGGGTATGCCGGATGTCGCCGCTGTCAACCAGCGCGTCCAGCTGATCCAGCGGGACTTCAACCACCTCGATGTCTTCGTGCTGATCAAACGACTGCCGCCCCGTCCGTTCGCAATCCAGCCACATGTACGAGTATGTAATGTTGTTCTGAATGGCCGGGTTGGGCTGACAGCTCCCCAGTAAGATCGCCTCATCCTGCGCGCGGAACCCCGTTTCTTCCTCACACTCGCGCTGCGCCGCCACGCGTGGGTCTTCGCCTTTTTCGACGAGTCCCCCCGGCAGTTCCAGCGTCATGCCGTCCATTCCGTGGCGATATTGACGCACCAGAATGACGGAGTTGTCGCGAGTGATCGGAATAATATTAACCCAGTCAGGTGAGTCGAGAACAAAAAACCGACCCCGCTGTTTTGTGGATGGATTTTCCCTTTCGGTCGATTCCACCGCAAATACGCGGCAGTCCAGTACGCGCTCCCGCTTGTGGGTTAGCCAGGGTTTAAGCATAAATTTCTATTTTCCGCCTTGGATGTAGCCGCGCAATTTACGGGTTTTCCCCTGCCCTGCAAACATTCGGATCACTTGCGACCGCCGCGGGGCGATCCGCCTCCGATACGCAGCGGCCGTACCGCAAAATTTGGCGTTTCCCGCCGCATGACAAACAAGAAGGCCTTCCTTTCAGGAAAAAACATCGTCCACACTGAATCGCACAGAACTACCATGAAAATTTCGACCAATTCGCCTCAATCCTCTCTGGCGGCGCTGACCTTTCTGGCGCTTTTCATGTTTGTCCCGCTCCGGGGGCAGGAACTCGCGCGGCCACAGGTGATCGGCCCGCCGGAACCGCTGCCGAGTGCGCCGTGGCAAGTCCTTTTTGACGAATGGCAGCCGGCCGACGAGCGGATCAGTCGCGACGGCGACGACTTCCTGATTTCAGGAGAGAAAGTCCGCTTTTTCGGCACCAGCCTGTTCGGCACGGCGGTATTTCCCGACAGCGCGGACGCCGTCGCGATTGCCGAGCGCATCGCCGCACTTGGATGTAACGCGGTGCGCATCTCGGGCCACGACTTCACCTGGATTCCGGACGCATCCATATTCCAGGGGCCGCAGGAATCGCAGACAACTCAACTGAACGAAGAACGCATGCGCCGTTTTGACTGGCTGATTTATCAGCTGAAACAGCGCGGCATTTATATCAGCCTTGTGCTCCAGAGTTATCGGCAGGCGCTGCCGGGCGACGGCGTGGACGGATGGGAACAGCTGCCCGGGCAGCTGCGCGTGGTGAAATTCATCGATCCGCAGATAGAACAGCTGGACAAACTGGTGGCGGAGCGCATCCTGGAACACGTCAATCCCTTTACGCAGACCGCGTATAAAGACGAGGCGGCGCTGGCCTGGCTGGACGTCACGGAAGACAAGTCGCTCTTCAACGCCTGGGGCTCCGGGCTGTTCAATCCCGGCTCGATTTTGAGCGATCACTACCGCGACATGCTGCGGGAGCGCTGGCACGAATTCCTGCGCGACAAATACGGCGACGACGCAACGCTCAACGCCGCCTGGTCAACGACGCCTTCAAGCACGGCCAACCAGGTGAGCAATCCCGGTTTTGAGGACGCCTTTTCGCCCGAATGGCAATTGATTGTTGGCGAAGGCGCGCAGGCCGTCGCCGATCCGTTTTCCAGCGACCGCGCCGAGGGCGAGCTGGCGATGCGCATCCGCATCAACCAGACCGCCAGCCAGATCGGCCTGATCCAGTTGCGCAACAGCAGCATCCCGCTGGAGCGGCATCAACTGTACAAACTGACATTCCAGGCCAAATCGGCCGAGGCCGCGCAGACAATCGCCGTGCACCTGATGAATCCCGCGCCGCCATATCAGCAGTACGGCCTCAATTTTGTGCCGGTGGACATCACGACGGAATGGGACGAGTACACACTCACCTTCCGCTCCACCGACAACAATGAGCTGGGCGCGCTGCTGATTTTCCTGATGGGCGGCACGGAAAACGACGTGCTTTTTGACGATGTACAACTGCGCATGCTGGCCGAGAACGGCCTGGCCCAGGGCGAGACGCTCGAAGGCGGCATCGCCCAACCCGCCCCGACGGGAATCACGCTGATTCCCAAAGAGCGCCTGGGCGACTACATGGAATACCTTACTTCTTTGATGAAAAATCACTACGAGCGCATGCGCTCGTACGTGCGAGACAACATTGGTTCCGAGGTGATGCTCGGCGCACCGACGATTTCGACGGTCGTCAACGACGTCTATGCACAGTCGGGCATGGATTACACGGCCGTCAACGCCGGCTGGGACGGCGTGCGCGAGAACGGCACGCCGAACTGGTACATCGACAACACCAGTTCGCTGGCGGTGCCCTGGGGCGGCCTGGCGACTCTGGTAGCACGCGGATCGATGCTCGACAGGCCGCATGTGCTTTCGCGCCTTTTGTATCCCTTCCCGAGCGCGCATCAGCACGAGGCGCTTTCGGCCTGGCCGGTCTACGCCGCTTATCAGGATTGGGACGCCTACTTTACCTGGACTTTTATCTCATCGCGCGACAACTGGGACGCGCCGAATATTCCGCTCAACGACTACTACAGTTATGCCAATCTGCCGCACATGGTGGCGCTGATGCCGTCGGCCGCGGCGGCGTTCCGCTACGATCTGATTGCCGAGGCGGAGGACGACGTTGCGGTGGAGCAAACGGCGGAAGCGCTGCGCTACCCGCCGCTTCAGAACGGCCTGTACTGGATCGAGAGCGATACGGATCCGCGTTTGCCGCTCTTCCGGCGCGTGGGCATCGCCAATTTTGACGCCGACTTCCAGACGCGCAGTCCGCAGCTCGACATCTTTGAACTGTCCGACGGCAACGTCAATACGAGCGACCTGCGCAGCGACACGCGTGAAATCAGCTGGAATGCCGACGATGCTTACCTGACTGTCAGCGCGCCGAAATTCAAATCGGTATCCGGCCAGTTCAGCGGCGAGTTGATTGAGCTGGATGAACTTTCGATTATCAGGCAGGACGAGGGCCTGTCGGGCGCGATCACCTGGATCACGCTGGACCGCGAGCAGACTCTGGCCGCGGCGGACCGCTCGTTTCTGACGATCTGCACGCGCACGGTGAACGAAGGCGCGGTGTGGAATGCCGAGGCGAATTCCATCGCAATGAACTGGGGCGAGGGCCGCGTCATGATGGAAAGCATGCGCGCCGAGTTGATTCTGGAGAGCGAGCGCGACACGATGATTGTGACGCCGCTGGACATGGGCGGCCGCCCGCTGGTGGAACCGGGACCTGTCGCCGTAGCCAACAGCGGCGGATTCTTCCGCATCACCATCGACCAGAACGCGATGCCGGCACTGTGGTTCGGCGTTGAAATGCGCGACGCCAAAACCACGAGCGCCGCCGAAGACAACGCGGTGGAAAACATGCCGACGCTACACATTCTGTCCGAGCACCCTGTGCGGAATCACGCTCTGCTTGAAGTGCGCGCAGGGTTTGACGGGCCGTTCAGATTGAAACTCGTCTCGATGATGGGCGCTGAAGTGGCGGCGGCCGAAGGATATGTGGCCGGCGGCGCGGATGTGGTGCGGCTGAACACGCGCGGCCTGGCTTCCGGCGCATATGTGCTGCAACTGCAGACCGCTTCCGGCGCAGCGACGCAGGCGCTGATCGTTGAACCTTAAAGCGTCGGAGGGAATCGGCGGGCAACATTCCGCGGCGGGGCGATTGCCTTGTGTGAAAAAATTTGCTAGACTTCCATTTGGCTTCAGTTTTTTCCTGCCCCTTTTTCGCTCTGGAGAGTGCCGATGGTTCGCCTGACTTTTCTGCTAGTTTTGGTGTTGACAGCCGCTGTGGTCGTATCGCCGGCCCAGACCATGCAGTCCTCGTTTCCCGTATCTGTTCCTCCATTGACAGAACTGAACGACGTACCGCTGCTGCTGGCAGAACCCGGCGTGGAAATTACCGAGCGCATCAGCGTCAGGGACGGGCACTTCGTCAAACCGGACGGCACGCGCATGCGTTTCTTCGGCACGACGCTCTGGTATTCGGGCGCGTACCCTGACAGCGCGGAGGCCGTTCTTATGGCGCGGCAACTGCGCAGCTACGGCATCAACGCCGTGCGTTTTAATCTGCACGACTATTCCACGTGGACGGTCAGCACCTTCCTGAGTCCCAACGCCGAGCGCTTTGAGTTGAGTGAAAGCCAGATGGCGCGATTCGACTGGCTGATGTACCAGTTCAAACTGAACGGCATCTACGTGCACTTTGCGCTGCATTCGCGCCGCACGGCCGGCCGCAATGACGCGGTGACCAACTGGGACACCATTCCGGGGCTGCAGCGCGGCGTGATCTACTTTGATCCGGAACTGAAGGCGGCGCAGCGCACCGTGACGCGCAACCTGCTGACGCACAAAAACCCGCACACGGGCCTGCAGTACAAGGACGACCCGACGCTCGCTTTTCTGGATCTGGTTGACAACAACTCTTTTTTCTGGGTCTGGCGCACTTACGGCTTTGAGCCTTATTCCTACGATCGATTTTCCTACTATCACTCGCGGCTGCTGCACGCACAGTGGGCCGACTACCTACGCAAAAAATACAAGACGGACCAGGCGCTGAACGCGGCCTGGAGCCGTAAAGCGACCGGCGCACGCAATCTGATCAGCAGTCCGGGTTTTGAGGATCCGTTTTCAACAGACTGGACGCTGAACGTCAACGGCGGCGCGCAGGCGGCGCTCGACCCGTACGAATCCGAAAGTTTCAAGGGCGAACTGGCGATGCGGGTGCGCATCGGCACGCCGGGCGGAGCTATTACCAACGTCCAGCTGCGCAACACGAGCATTGTGCTGGAAGCCGATCGCCTGTACGAAATCGCATTTGCCGCGCGCACGATGTCGCAGTCGGCCAAAACGATCAGCCTGTATCTGACGAATCCGGCGACGCCTTACAACAACTACGGCATTAACAATGTGCGTTTTCAGGTCATGCCCGAGTGGCAGAAATTCTCATACAAATTCCGCAGCACCGACGACAACGAATTCGGCGCGCTGCTGCGCATCATGTGCGGCCAGCAGGCCGGCGATCTGGTATTTGACGACTTCGACGTGCGCATGATCGACGAGGACGGACTCGTAGCGGGCGAAACGCTGCGCGACGATCAGATCGGCTTTGTGCCATACGGCGAGCTGGCGCAGTTCTCGCAGGCGCGCGTGCACGAAAACATCGAGTTTTTTAACAAACTGGTACAGGATCACTTTGAGAGCCTGCACCTCTACATCCGCGATACGCTGGGCTGCGACGCGCTCGTGACGGGCAACAACACGTCTTACATGCTGAACGACCTGTACGCTCAGCGCAATCTGGATTTCAACTCGGTGATTCTGAGCTGGGATTACGTCCGCAACTCCGGCACGGATGACAACTGGTTCGTCAGCAATGTGGGCATGCTGCAGAACACCAACGGCGGCAACATCGCCTACGCCTCGCGGAATGCTGCGGCGGACAAGCCGATGGTCATCTCCCAGATGGTGATGCCCTTCCCGACGATGCACATGAACGAGATGCTGACGGTCTGGCCGGCCTACGCCAACTACCAGGACTTCGACGGCCTGTATGTAGGCATGTACTCGGACAGCCGCGACGCGATGTACGCCGACAGCATCCGCTTTAAAAACTGGTATCATACGACGACCAACCCGGCGTTTATGTCGTTGCTGCCGTCCGCCGGATACGCCTTCCGCAACGGCCTGGTGCGGCCTGCGGAACAGGAGATTCTGCTGGAGCAGACGCCGGACGCCCTGCTGCGGCCCACGCGCCAGGCGAGCAATTACTTTCTGGAGAGCTCGACGGACAACCGCCTGCCGCTGTTCCGCAAGACGCGCCTGGCGACGTTTGACGCTGACTTCCAGACTTCCTTCCCGCAACGCGACGTCTTTGAGCTGTCCAACGGCGACGGTGTAAACACCTCGGCGATGGAGAGCGACACGGAAGAATTGTTGTGGAACGCCGATGACGGCTACATCTCGATCAATACAGAGCGTTACAAAGCGGTCAGCGGCATGTGGTCCGGCGAATTTCTGGAACTTGGCGAATTGACGGTAAACCGCATCGACGCGGCGCCGGTGGGAACTTTTACGTGGATCAGCCTGGACGCGGACGCGATTGAAGAAGCGGACGAGTCGATGATCACAATTTCCTCGCGCGCCGCCAATACGGATGCAGTCTGGCGCGACCGGCCGGACGCCGGCGTGGACCTGACGGGCGGCTGGGGCACGGCCCCGACCGTCGTTGAAGCGCTTGAAATGGAGTTCCTGCTGGTCAGCGAGCGCGACACACTTCTGCTGACGCCGCTGGACAAGCTGGGCAATAAAAACGGCGAGCCGCGCATCATCGAGAATACGGCCGGCGTCTTCCGCATTCGCATCGATCAGGCCGACGAGCAGGCGCTGTGGTTCCACGTTGAGCTGCGCGACAAGGAAGAAACCTCGACGGACGTGAGCGACGCCGCGACGAACAGACTGGAGCTTTCAGCTCCCTGGCCCAACCCGGCCGACGCGCGCAGCCAGGTAATTGTGCGCGGCGACGGCAGCGGCGCAGACCTGACGCTCGAACTCGTGTCGGTACTCGGAACGCGGCAGAACATCTGGTCCGGCAGATCGCAGGAGACGGCGCAAGTCGTGGCGGTGCCGCTCAACGAACTGGCAAGCGGCGCTTACAGACTGGTGCTGCGCAGCGGCGACGCGGTAATATCGCAGCCGCTGAACGTCAGACGATAGGCGATAGATCTGAAGCGGGGCTACAGCCAACTACGCAGAGCAAATATTGTAGTCCCAACGCAGAAAATCCGACCCGGAATTTGATGCTGCCGACGCGACAACGAACAAGAAAATCATGCCCCTTACCGCAAGGTAGAAGGGGCCATTTTTATCCCGGTGACCTTTGACCGCGTACCGTGTCGATACGCTCAGTCAGAAACATACAGGGCTGGATGAAGCGCAAATACAGTCAACATACTGACCTGGAACTCTTCAATACCTTGAAAGAGAACACCCATGTCTCCGAGCTCGCGTTCGGGGAACTGTACGCGCGCTATAATCAAAGGATTTACGCCTACTGTCTGCGTGTTACGGGCAACCCTGACGAAGCCCGCGACATCTTTCAGGACACCTTTTTGAAATTTTACAAGAGTGCCAAAAGTGACCGCGAGGTATCAAATGTGCCCGGATACCTGCTGACGATAGCGCGCAATCTCTGCCTCAATTTCAAGCGCGATCGCAAGGATACGGTGGCATTCGAAGATTACCATAAATCGTATCGGAATGACGGGTCCTACGAAAAGAAGGAATACCTGGAACTGATACGGAGCGCTCTTGAGCTTCTGGACAAAGACCACAGGGAAGCCTTTATACTACGGGAATATCAAGGCATGTCCTATGCGGAAATCTCCGATGTAACCGGAGTCAGTGTTTCCGCACTTAAAAACCGGGTCTGGCGCGCCAAGGAAAAAATTAAGAAGATCCTTTCGCGCTACGTGGCCGAAGTATCCAAACTTTAATTGAGTGATCCCGAGTAATGTCCTACTCAGATTTAATACATCGCTATTTCGAAGGCGAGCTTGAAGGCGAGGAATATCTGGAGTCCGCGCTCTTCAATGAACTCCACACCAATCCGGAGGCCCGGCAGGACTTCCGCGATATGCTGCAAATCCGGTCACTGTGTCAGGAAGATATGGTGAGCATCACGACGCCTTCGGAATGCACCACGACTGTTTTTGCGCAACTGGGATTCCAGATTCCCTCCGCCGCACAGCAGAGCGCCGCGGTAGCCGCGACGGCAGTCCGCTTCGCCGGTCTGCGTCGCATGGCCTCGTATCTGTTGACGGCCGCACTGGCTTCGGCATTCACCGCCGCCGCCTTCCTCTACATGCAGCCCGACGACGCCAATGAGTTCAGCAGCGCCGGCAGCGCTCCGGCTGAAGAACTCAGCAGCAACCGCAGGATTGAGCTGGACGAGATGCCGACGGCGCCGGAAAACGTTCCGCCGGTGGTTTATTCGTACAGCGAAGAATCCGTGGCCGACGGCACGGCGCAACACGCCTTCCGGCAGAATGCGCAGGCGGCGGCAGGAACAACAACCGCCGCGGACGGCGGACAGACGGGTACGGTGGAACACACAGACGACAACGGCGCAGCGCCGGTCACAGCACAACGGCAAGCGCCTCTGCTGGGCGATGCTTCCATGCCGGCGTCGGCCGTGTTTGGACAAAACACTGAAGCGGCGGCGCAGGACGCGCAGACCGAATCGCTGATCGAAACAATTTCTTCCGCGGCGGCACTCGACGGCAAACTGCCTGCGGGCGCGGCGGCGGTGCAGGACGGCAACGCGCCGCGCGGTTTTGCGATCGCGGGCATCGACCTTTCTATGCTCGAAAACAAGCGCATCCGCGTCAGCTTCCGCCGCATCTCCTCGAACTCGTCATTTGCAACGGACGTCGTCGAAAGCCCGAGCGGCAATACCTTCCTGCTGGACAACGCCATCGGCGTCAGTTATCAGTTTGACGACTACAACGCTTTCGGCGTCGAATTCGGCCAGGAAATCTACGGCCAGGAATTTGCGACGGAATACCGCGGTCTGCCCGGCGTGCCGATGCAACAGCGCCCGGCGCTGTACTGGATCGGCGTCAACCACCGCTACGATCTGAACGCTTTCCTGGAACTTCCCGACGATCTGAAGCTGTTCGAGCAGACCTTGCTCGGCGCGCACAATGCCGGTTCCGGCGCTTTCACGGGCGGCATGGTTCGCGCGATGTTCGGCGCCGAATACACGGTGATGCGCAGCCTTACGCTCAGCGCGGCGCTGGAATTCAGCGGCATCAGCTACAGCACGGCTGTCAGCGCAATGGAATTCAGCTACAATACGGGCTTCACGTATGGCATTTCCTACAAGTTCTGACATGGACCAGCCGCTTCGGCGGATGCGCGGCACGATTCTGTTCGCCCTGCTGCCGCTGTTGATGCTGGTCCTGTCCGCCTGCGAACTTGCCGAGGATGTCAACGCACCGCGCGTCATCGACGACCCTTATATCGTCGATAATGTCACGTTCCGCCGGGCCGTGTTTCAGGTATCACAGCCCGGCGATCCCGTCGATCGATTTTTTGACCTCAACCTCAAACTCGAGCAGGAAGTCACGATCGACACATCGGCCTCACCGCCTCTGGTTAAACTTTCGATCCGCTACCGCCGCGCTCCCAACTCGCTTATCAACTCCGACGACTCACTGGCGCGCTACTGGCTTGACGAATTCCGCTTTACGACGGACTTTTTACCGGCCGACAACAGCATGATCACGAGCCGGATGGAAAACAGCGTCGAAACTGCGCTGCCCTGGACATTTGAATTCCGCGAATGGAACCGCGACCAATCCATCGCATT
Organism: bacterium; assembly: GCA_030430495.1. Classification (GTDB taxonomy): domain Bacteria; phylum Bacteroidota; class Ignavibacteria; order Kapaibacteriales; family UBA7675; genus JAUIKM01. The sequence continues at coordinate 83,243 of JAUIKM010000009.1, forward strand.
CAACTCTTCGGACGCCGGCACGCCGGGCAATTTCAGCCTGCGCCTCAACGATTTCCGCGGCGCGCCGAACAATCCCGTCAAAACGCGCATCATCGAAGCCCAGGCGGACTTCGAAACGACGATCGGCAACCAGACTGTGCACGTCACCGGCAGCTTCGACATCGACTACGCCGCATTCTGAGCGGGCGCGTCGCTCCTCCCTTTTGTGCTTCTCCGTTTCATTTCAAGCCTTTTTTACCTGCGTTGATGTTTCGCGGCAACAGCGTGCACCTGCAACAGCCTTGATACTGATCAAATAAGAGCGCCGTCGTTTGGATTCGGTCCCATTTTCGGGTCGCAGCAGAACTACCGGGCAAATTATTCCCGTTCAACTTGTTTTTTACTACGCTTGGAAGCGAATATCTCCCGCTCAGTTTTTTCGCTTTGCACGGCCGGCGGACAATGCGGATGTTGCAAGTGTCGAAGCATCCGGAGGCTTTGGCTGCGCCGCGCCGGGACGTCCCGCAACCGAGGGGGACGCGCATCGCAGGAATTCACTCGAAAAAATGCCGCGAACGGTCGGGGTCGGTGGAGTGTGTTTTGAGGTGTGAAAATTGGGAATTTTGGACAGGCGGAGGCGGGGGTGGGGCCCCTTTGAAGGGGCGAATTCCGTCCAAAAATTTGTTGCCTAAGCAACAATCTTCACCTTGTTTTGCTGCCCAGGCAACCATCTTCACTTTTTTCTGATCGCTTTGAGGTCTGCGCTGCGCTTGCACTCAGGCTCACTGACTTTTTTGTTTGTCCCCGAGTCTCAAATCCCCAGCCACGCAGCCTGATTCTATTAAAAGCGGCTCAAACCAGCAGCCCGTTTAACTCCGGCCAGGTACCCGCCTTCAATCCAGGGAAGACACAGCGCTGCCGCGTTAAATGACGCTCTATTGAAACGTCCAAAAATTCCGACCTGAAGGCCGCACTCCCGCCTGTACCGCCGGACGCGGCGATTCACTGTGCTTAAACATTCTCCGCGCCGAACGCACGCCGCCTCTTCCATTTTCACTTCAGCCAATTGACGCGACACCCGGAACTTGAACATTCTCCGGCGAACGCTCGAAACCTCCTCCATCACACCAATGCCGCTGCGCAAGCCAACTGACATGATTCCACGCACTTAAACTCTCTCTGCGCTTCGCGCCGGTGGACGCGAAGACTCACTCTGCGGCCCGGGACTTCTGACTCGCCGGCAAACAAAAGCACAAAGCAAGCCGCCCGCAAAGCGGAGGCGAAGCGCTCAGAAAATCAGGTCGGATCCCGCAAGCACAAACAGTCGATCCACACAGCTTAAAACACAACAACCCCGCAGCGCAGGCCACGGGGTTGTTACACTGACAGTTAAAACCAGAGCTTAAACAAGCGCCGCTTTTAACAACTCGCGATTGAGACGCGCTATGTTCTCAACCGAAATGTTTTTCGGACAGGCTTCCTCGCATTCGCCGGCGTTGGAGCAGTTGCCGAAGCCCAGGCTGTCCATGGTCGTGACCATGTTTTTAGCGCGGTCGTGTCGCTCCACTTCGCCCTGCGGCAACAGCGAGAGATAGCTGACCTTGGCGCCGACGTACAACATCGCTGAAGCGTTGGGACAAGCCGCCACACAAGCGCCGCAACCGATACAGGTGGCCGCGTCAAAAGCCTTGTCCGCGTGCTCCTTGCCGATCGGGATGGCATTGGCGTCCGGCGCACTACCCGTGCGAACCGACACATAACCGCCGGACTGCGTAATCGAGTCGAAAGCCGTGCGGTCCACCACCAGATCGCGAATGACCGGGAAAGCTTTGGCGCGGAACGGCTCAAGCGTAATCGTCTGGCCGCTGCCGAAGGTGCGCATGTGCGTCTGGCAAAGCGTCGTGCCCTTTTCGGGGCCGTGCGCCTGACCGTTGACCACTGCTCCGCAGGTTCCGCAGATGCCCTCGCGACAGTCGTGATCAAAAGCGACGGGCTCCTTGCCCTCGGCGATCAGCTGGTCGTTAAGAACGTCGAGCATTTCCAGGAAAGAAGCGTCGGTCGAAATGTTGTCGAGCGTGTATTGTTCAAAGCGGCCGGAGTCTTCGGGCCCGTTCTGGCGCCAGACGCGCAGCTTGATATTGATCGTATTTGAACTCATGTCTGTTGGCTCCTTGCTTACTTGTAGCTGCGCTGCGTCAGTTTGACATATTCAAATTCGAGTTCTTCCTTGTGCAAGGTCGGTTTGGCCGGGTCGCCGGTGTACTCCCAGGCGGCCACGTGCGCAAAGTTGTCGTCGTCGCGGCGCGCCTCGCCTTCGGAGGTCTGAAATTCCTCGCGGAAGTGACCGCCGCAGCTTTCCTCGCGCGTCAGGGCGTCCAGCGCCATCGTCTCGGCAAATTCGAGGAAGTCGGCCACGCGGCCCGCTTTTTCGAGCGACTGGTTGAGCCCTTCGGCCGAACCGTTGACGTTGACGTTCTCCCAGAATTCCTTGCGGATCTCGGGGATGCGACGCAGCGCTTCTTCCAGGCCCTGGCGGTTGCGCGCCATGCCGACGTTGTTCCACATCAAATGGCCGAGTTCCTTGTGGAAGCTGTCGACGCCGCGTTTGCCTTTGACGTTGAGTAGTTTTTCGACGCGGTCGCGCGCCTCGCGTTCAACGTGGCGGCACTCGGCCTGATCGGCCGTGACTTTTCCGAGTTCGGCCTGTGCAAAATAGCCGCCGATCGTGTAGGGAATCACGAAGTAGCCGTCGGAGAGCCCCTGCATCAGCGCGCTGGCGCCGAGGCGGTTTGCGCCGTGGTCGGAGAAATTGGCTTCACCCAGCACAAAGAGCCCCGGGACGGTGCTCATCAGGTTGTAATCGACCCACAGACCGCCCATCGTATAGTGTACGGCCGGGAAGATTTTCATCGGTGTCTGGTACGGGTTTTCATCCGTGATTTTCTGGTACATGTGGAAGAGGTTGCCGTAGCGCTCGCGGATGGCATCCTCGCCGTCGCGACGGATCGCATCGGCAAAGTCCAGATAAACCGCCATGCCCGTCGGTCCCACCCCATAGCCGTCGTCGCAGACCGCCTTGGCGGCGCGCGAAGCCACGTCGCGCGGCACCAGGTTGCCGAAAGAGGGATAGCGGCGCTCCAGATAATAGTCGCGCTCGTTCTCGGGAATGTCCGTCGGTTTGCGCGGATCCTTTTTCTTTTTGGGCACCCAGACGCGGCCGTCGTTGCGCAGGCTCTCGCTCATCAGCGTGAGCTTGGACTGGAAGTCGCCGTGTACTGGAATGCAGGTCGGGTGAATCTGCGTAAAACAGGGGTTGGCAAAGTATGCGCCGCGGCGGTGCGCTCGCCACGAGGCCGTCACGTTGCAAGCCATCGCGTTGGTGGACAGGTAGAAAACGTTGCCGTAGCCGCCGGTGCAGAGCACCACCGCGTCCGCCACGTGTGTTTCAAATTTGCCCGTCACCAGGTTGCGCGTCACAATGCCGCGCGCCTTGCCGTCGATGACGATCAGGTCGAGCATCTCGGTGCGCGTGTACATCTGCACCTTGCCGGCGTTGATCATGCGACTCAGCGCGTTGTAGGCTCCCAGCAGCAGCTGCTGCCCGGTCTGGCCGCGTGCGTAGAAAGTACGCGACACCTGCGCGCCGCCGAAAGAGCGATTGGCCAGCAGGCCGCCGTATTCACGCGCAAAGGGCACGCCCTGCGCCACGCACTGGTCGATAATATTGTTGCTGTTCTGCGCCAGGCGGTAGACGTTGGCCTCACGCGAGCGGTAGTCGCCGCCTTTGACCGTGTCGTAAAACAGGCGGTAGACGCTGTCGCCGTCGTTCTGGTAGTTTTTGGCGGCGTTGATGCCGCCCTGCGCGGCGATGCTGTGGGCGCGGCGCGGGCTGTCCTGGATGCAGAACGCCTTGACGTTATAGCCCAACTCGGCCATGGTGGCGGAGGCGGAGGCCCCGGCCAGTCCGGTACCGACAACAATCACATCAAACTTGCGCTTGTTGGCGGGGTTGACCAGCTTGAGATTAAAACGATGTTTATCCCACATTTCGGCCAGTTGGCCGCCTGGTATCTTAGAGTCCAGCATCCACAAACTCCTGAGGGTACGTGCTTTGGTTTCCTGGGAGAACGGCAGGGCGCGGAGCGCTCGCCTGGCGGAATCGGCCCCCGGTCTGCCGGATTCCTTTGCTCATAACACCGGGTGTTGCTAATTTTTCGATTGTATCGGCAACAGAACGAAATCGGATTCGGAGAGACGACTTAACGGCAAAACGGCCTGCGCGCGCTCAGAATCCCACTCCAAACTTTCGTTTTGCCCTGAAATCTTTAACGCCGAAATTACGAAAATTTCGCGACTTGCGTAAACCGGCCTCCCTTCCCGACGGCCGCCGCGGCGCACCAATCTGCAATTGCGCCGCCTGAACTCCAGGAACGACTCAACATGGCAAAACACAGCGCCGGACAGCGTAAGAACCGGTCTCAACGCAGCGCCGGACATAGCGCTCACGGTCCCGACGGCTCGGGGGCGGAGCGCTCCCGCGGCGGACGGACGTCGCGGCCCCGGCCCTTTGACCTCTCCCCTTCGCTGCAACGCTGGCTGCCGCCGGCTCTTTTTCTGCTCACGACGCTCATCTTCTTCTGGCCCCAGCTGAGCGGTACGGCATTTTTCTGGGAAGACTTCGTCGAGCAGTTTTTCCCCTGGCAGAGTTTTGCGGCGGCGCACACCGCCGGATTCACCCTGCCGCACTGGACTCCCTACGCGTTCAACGGCATGCCATTCCTGGCCGACGCGCAGGTGGGCTATTTTTATCCGCCGCACTGGTTTCTGGCGCTCTTTGTCGGGGCTGAAGGATTGCCGATCGGCGTCCTTCAGGCACTGGTGATCCTGCACTTTTTTGTGGCGCAGTGGGGCATGTACTCTCTGGCGCGCCATTTTGCTTGCGGCGCTCCGGCGGCGATCGTCGCGGGCATAGCCTACGGATTCTCGGCGCCGCTGGTGTTGCACGCCTTCCATCCGATGATTGTCTACCACCTGGCCTGGTTCCCCCTCGTGATCCGCTGCACACATGCGGCGCTGACGCGGGCCGACTGGAGGCAGGCCGTCTGGGCCGGCCTGCTGCTCGGCATGATGCTGCTGGCGGGTCATCCGCAGACGAGCCTCTACGCCGTCACATTTCTGGCGGCGATGAGCGTCTGGATCATCGCGGCTCAAATGCGCGCATCGGGCGCTGAAAACTCATCGACGGCGGCTTCGCCGCTGGGCGGCGTCGCGCGCTTCGGCGCGGTGCTGGCTCTTGCCGTCGGACTCTTCTGCATCCAGTATCTGCCCACCAGCGAACTGGCCGACTACTCGGAGCGCAGCGAGATGACCTACGAAGCCGCCGGCGAAGGTTCGCTGCAGTTCGGTCAGCTGCTCGCCGCCGTCACACCGAAAGTCACCGGCGAGTCGCTGCCGCGCGACGCCGAAAATGCCGCGCCCTACTTTCTGGAAGGCGGTCAGTACTACTTCTACTGGGAAACCGGATTTTACAGCGGCATCGTGGTGCTGTTTCTGGCCATCATCGGCATCGGCCTGCGTCTGCGCAGCCGCGAGGGCGCTTTCCTGCTTGCCGCGGGAATATTTGCGCTGCTCTTTGCGCTGGGCAGCAACGGCCCGCTCTTCCCGCTGATGTTCCACCTGCCCTTCTTTGGACAGTTCCGCTTCCCGCCGCGCATCATGTTTTTTGTCGTCGTCGGCCTCTCGCTGTTTGCGGGCTGGGGACTCGACGCGCTGCTTAAACAGGAAGTCGGACTTAAGCGCTCGGCGCTGATCGGCGGAGGCGTCCTGCTGGTCATTTGTCTGGCGGCCGTCAGCGGCGTCCTGCCGCAGATGTTCGGCGCGCCGACGGAAGAGATTGCCGACGCGGCGGCGGCGGCGGCGCTTCCCGGCCTGCTGTTGTTGCTGGCGGCGGTTGCCGTGTACTTTCTGGCTGTTAAACGCATTATTCCAGGCGCGGCGGTGTTCGGCGCAATTGCCGTGCTGGTGTTTGTGGACGCGTTTAACTTCGGTGCGGCGTTTAACCGCAGCGGCAGCGACCCGGAAACGGAATATGCGCTTCAGCCCGAAATGAAGGACATGTTCCGCACGGACGAGCCCGACTCACTCTTCCGCGTCAAAATGCGCGAAGGCCCCGTCATTGCCATGAAGCGCAACCAGGGGCTGATCGACTCAATCATGCTGTACGAAGGCTACAACCCGCTGCTGCTCAAAAACCGCATTCCTCCGGCCGACAGCCTCTCGGTGAGCCTGGACCTGTTAAATATCAAATACGAGGTCAAGTTCGATCCGCAGCAGGGCGGCTACTGGGCCACGAGGCCGGATGCCATGCCGCGCGCCTGGATGGTGTTTAACGCCGTGACGCTGGCGGATGCGGATGCCGTTGCCGAGCACATGAAACACAACCGCATCGACTACCGCTCCAATGTGGTCCTGATGCGGGAACCCGAGCACAAACTCTCCGGAGCCGATGCGCGCAACGTGCGGCACTCCGTGAAAATTGCCCGCTACGACCACAACTCGATGGAATTCAACGTTGACGCGGCGGAAGCCGGCTTCCTTTGTTTAAGTGAAGTCTGGTATCCGGCGTGGACGGCACGCATCGACGGCCGGGAGACGCCCGTGTATCGCGCAAATCACGCCCAGCGCGCCATTAATATTCCGGCGGGCGAGCACACCGTGATTCTGGAGTACAACTCGTCCTCGTTTAACACGGGCCGTTTAATCAGCATTCTTACCTTGTTGGTCGCCGTCGGCGCTCTGGTATTCCTTTCCATTCGCCAAAACGGCGCGGCGCGGCAGCAGGCGGATTCGCCCGCGGCGCGGTAGGTCTCCCTTTCCCGGCGCTGTTTGATTCAGGCCGATGTGTTCCACGATCGGCACAGGGTGAAACGTCCGCATGATAATGCATACACTTCCGCTGTTTTTTGGAAGAGCGCTCAGGTCCTTGCCGGCCCTGGCTTTTTTTCTTTTGTTAACCGGCGGGTTTAACATCCTGCAGTCTCCGGGACAAACAAGAGATCAGCTCAAAGTCGAAGCGCGATCGGTTGACAACAGCCGCAACCAACCCGTGGTGCTGCGCTACGCCGACACACTCGAACTGCAGACGCGTGCAAGCGGTGAATTCCGCATCACGTCCGGACGCGTCAGTTTTACGCAGGGAAATGTCGTCGTGCTGTGCGACCGCGCCGTGCAGGACATCGCGCGCAACCGGGTCAATCTGTACGGCAATGTGCGTTTTCAGCAGGGCAGCGTGACGATGATGACGCCGCGCGCCCTCTACGACGGCAACACGAGGGACCTGCGCGGCTACGACTCTGTCATGCTGGTGGATCGCCAGACGGTTCTGCTGGCGCGCAACGGCAGCTACAACTCCGGAACCCGCAAAGCGCGCTTTGTGGATGACGTGATGGTTGAAAACGACTCCATGCTGATTATCACCGACGTGCTGGAATACGAACGCGATTCGCAGAACAGCTACGCCGTCGGCAACGTACTGGCTGTGGCGAAACACAACGGCAGCAAACTCTGGGGCGACACCCTGACAAACGTGCCGCAGCAGCACTACACCGTGGCGCGCGGCAATCCGCTGCTCTGCCGCGTCGACACACTGCGCGCGGGCAACGACAGCACGGCGACGACGCTGGACTCCATCTGCATCAGGGCGGAGGTGCTGGAGGCTTTCCGCGAGGCGGAACTGGACCGCTACGTGGCCACGGACAACGTCGAGTTGACGCGCGAGGAGCTGAGCGCGCGCGCCGGACGCCTTATTTTTGAACGCCAGAACGAACTCATCCGCCTCTACGACGCGCCGATCATCTGGATGGACTCCACGCAGCTCACGGGCGACAGCATCCTGGTTCTGATTCCGAATCACCAGCTACAGCGCATCGAAGCGGACGGGGCGGCGTTCGCCGCCACGCGCGGCGATTCCGCCTTTGCCGAGCGCTACGACCAGCTGGCCGGCAATCACATCGACATCCTGGTGCACGCCGACACGCTGCGCGGTATTCTGGCCGGCGACGAGGCATTCAGTATCACCTTTCGCTACGATGACGGCTACGCCGAGGGCGCCATACGCAACGCCGCAGATTCAATTCGCATCTGGTTTGAAGGCGGGCAGGCCGAACGCGCCGTCGCCATACGCGAAGTCGACGCTTCCTTTGTGCCGGAGTTTATCGTAGCGCCGGCGCTCGAAGAATACAAACTGCTGGATTTCAAGTGGGTAGACGATCGGCCGGCGATCATTCCGCGCCGCGAAAACGAGTTGGCGACGCCCTACGAGCGCCTGCCGCAATCGTTCAAAGCCGAACACGGAATCGTTTCGCCCGTCCTGCAGTTTCAGGAGTTTCCAGCCGCCGATACTTCGCGTTTCTCTCCCGGTGACGAACAAAAAAAGGCCGTTGGAGATGAATCAAGGTAAATTGTGTCAGGCAGTTAATTATTCGCAAGCAACAATTGACATTCTCGAATGATTTAGCGAACTTCTCACGTCTTTTGGAGCACAGCGCGGCCGGCTGTTCCGCGCCCAAACAAGACACGAGACAAGCGGACCTCAACGGTACAACAAAACGAGAGACATTTGTATCGATAGATTACTACGGATTCATCTGCTGATATCTTGATCGAACGCGGCGTGCATTCGACGCCGCAAATCTCGTCCGCTGAACTTTCGCTTCACTCAATGTATCGATCGACCCGCCGGATCGATACGTCGACCGCAGAGCCGCCACGCCTGATTGCTGTTGGCCCGCTCTGTTTCGACCGACTACGTCCGAACCTGTCCTGGGCGACTTTTTTCGGGAACCTGAGCCCCTGCGTCTCTCAACAATGGGACCAAACTATGCAAAGAAGCTTATTGACTTCTTGTCTGCTTCTGTGTCTGGCGGCAACATTCGGCATCCAAAGTTTGACGGCGCGTACCATGTACGAAGGCCGTCATTTTTACGTGGGTTTCATGCAAAATGAAGTCAAAACCCGCGGAATCTTTGTCGAACAGTTGATCATATCAATCTCGATTTCCACCAGCAAAGCCACAAAGGTGCGCCTGAGATCGCCTTTGTTTGCAGGTGAATTCAACTGGAATCTGCCGGCCAACTCAGTAAAAACGCACTTCTTTGACGCCAACGGCGAAATTGCGCAGGCCGGCGCTCCGCTCGACAAACTATTTGAAATCATTTCCGAAGAACCCGTCGTCGTCAGTGCGATGAACGCGCGCTCGACCTCGTCGGACGCCATGGCTATCCTGCCGGTGTCGACCTGGGGCAAGGACTACGTTATTGCCTCGATGCCCTGCGACAGCTACGAATACTCGCCTGAGTTGGATCCGTCCGAACAGCGAGTGCTCTACGAATTGCACTGGGGAACGCCGCGGCCCGGACAGTTTCTGGTGATGTCCGCCGAAGACGGCACGACAGTGGACTTCACGCCCAGTTGCAATACCAGTTCGGGCCACGTTGCCGGTCAGACCTATTCGATGGTGCTGGATGAAGGCGAATGCCTCCTGCTGCAGGCCCAGGGCGGGCCGAACGGTACAAACGACCTGAGCGGAACGCACGTCCGCGCCGACAAAAAAATCGGCGTCATATCCGGCCACGTGCGCACGTCGATCCCCAACTGGATCAAATTTCCGATCATCAACAACGAGCCGCAGGACACCAAGGACCACCTGTGCGAGATGCTGCACCCGATTCGTTCCTGGGGCCGCGAGTACGTGTCCGTGCCCTTTTTCAAGGACATATCGCTCGGGGACCACTTTCGCGTTTACGCGGCCGAGCCGAACACAACCGTCACGCTGAGCGACGGCACGACTTCCCGCAGCATCACGATCAACAATCAATACGGCGTCGCCGATCTGGCGCTCATCGACAAACCGACGGTCTGGACCGCCGACAAGCCGATCATGCTGGTGCAGCACATGTACACGTCTTCGGCCATTCTGCGGATGACGACCGATCCATGGACGCACGGAATCGCCTATGATCCGGCCATGGTTGTGTTACCTGCGCGCGAGCAGTTTGTCAACACCATCAACTTCCAGGCTCCGCCGACGACCAACCTGACGGCCTATCACGTGCTTGTGACGGTCAACATCGCCGGCCTGAGCAACGCACGGCTGAACGGCAAACTGCTTATTACGACCAATCCTGAACTGACCAACCAGCGCATTCCCGGTACGGATCTGTTCTGGGTGAGCGTGGATATCGATGCGGAAGTGCAGTACATCCTCGAAACCGAGGGCAAGCTTGCCGGGGTGATCTACGCCAACGGACAGCACGACTCATATGCTTTTCCGCTTGGCACCTCGCTGATCGACCTGAAAAATCCGGACATTGTACCGCCGGTGATTTCCGACGAGGGCAGCGACTACAAATGCGGCCGCCTGCGCGGCTGGATTCTGGACCAGGGCCACGACCAGGCCGGCATCGCCCTGATTGAGATCAACGAAGAAACGACGGTCAATTTCAACTGGAATATTGCGCCGGTTGAAGACTCCACGCACTATGTGACCTTCAACGCCAATGTAGTGGACCCAATGCTGCCGGGACGCATTGAGTACACGGTGACGGACCTGAGCGGCAACACCTCGACCTATGAGTACGATTACACGCCGCCGTCCTTCGACGCGCCGACAAATTTTGTTTTTGAGGCCTCGGCGTTCGGCGACCGCGACTGCCAGCCCTACGTGCTGCGCAACACGGGCAGCGAAGAAATGGTGATCCGCCGCGTCGGACCTTCCGGCGACGTGCGCATCAGCACGCCGGACCTGCCGGGATTCCCCATCCGCCTGCAGCCGAACGAAACGCTTGAGTTTTTGGTCTGCTACACGCCCAACGGCGAAGCCGACGAACTCTCCGGCCGCATTTTTGTGGAATTTGACTGTCAGGGACGCTACTGGGTCGACGTAGAAGGATTTGTGGAAAAACCGCTGATTCGCAGCATCGGCTACAACTTTGGCGAAGTGCGCGTGGGCGATACGGTCTACGCCGACGTCAAGGTGCTGAACCCCGGCAATGTGCCGCTCGTCGTCAACGGCTTCGACTGTTTCCCCTGCCCCGGCGTATTCCGCTTCCCCGACAATCCATTTCCCTTTGGGCTGGCCCCGGGCGACACCGTCGAAGTACGCGTCTGTTTCTCGCCGGACAAAACCGACTTTTTCCGCGGCGACTACGAGGCCGCCAACGACCGCGCGCTGGAAAACGAATTCCTGATTACGGGCACCGGCATTGAGCCGGACATTCTTATCGGGGGCGTCGACTGGCGCGAGCGCCGCGTCGGCACCAGCCACGATTCAACGGTGACAATTACGAACGACGGCAGCGCTTCGATCAAACTGGTGGACGTGACGCTGGTGCAGCCTTCGGTCTTCAGCCTGGATGCCACGGCGGCGATCGGCCTGACGCTCGAACCCGACCAGTCCGTTACGCTGCCCGTCAACTTCTCGCCCGATCAGCGCCAGGACTTCAGCGAATTGATTCAGGTGACGACTGACTGGGCCGTGCGGCCGCAGGTAACGGCCAGTCTGCGCGGTATCGGCACCATGCCGGCTATCGAGCCGATCGACATCGACTTTGGCCTGGTCAAAGTCGACGACACCAGCACGCTGACGCGCCCGATTTTCACGGCCGGCGGCAACGAAGAGTTGACGGTTGATCTGATGAAATTCGACGATGAGTCGCAAACATACTTTACCATTGACGCGGCCCGCTTTTTCCGTGCCGACCGCTTCGACGTGGGTGCGCAGCACGTCGTGGAAGCCTCATTCACGCCCGACTCCATCGGACCGTTTGAGACGCTCCTGCGCGTGGTGCACGACGCCGCGGCGGCCTACCGGCGCGACACGACCTGGGTCCGACTGATCGGCGAAGGCTACCGGCGCGACACAATTGATTCCGATGTCATTTTTGACGTGACAACTGAGCTCTTCGCTTGTCTGGATAATTCGACAAAAGTGCGCGTCCACAATCCGGGCAACGTCCCGCTTGAAATCGAGGCACTTGAAATCGAAGCGGATGCGGCCCTGGATGCGCGCTGGACCGATCAACAGAGTGTCCCGCTGAGCCTTGCAGTTGGAGAAGAGCGCGACATCGCGCTGTCAATCCTGCCCCAGCGCAGCGGTACATTCAGCATGAAAATCCGCGTAAGGGCGCAGAATGGCTACGAAGCGGAATTCGACACGCAAGTGGAGGTCCTGCGCGCAAAGCTCGACATAACTTTTGACGAACAGAGCAACGAGGGGCACAGAGTATATCCGGGCGAAGAAATCCCGCTCAAATTCGGCGGGACAATTACAGGAGGCCCGAGCGTACCTTTCCAGTTTTCGATGGAATTGCGATACAACGGCAGTTCGCTCAGACCGACCATCAATGCGGGAACGCTGGTGCTGACCGACGCGATGAATCAGGAGATTGTCCTGCCGTTGATAGTCGAAGAAGAATGGGGCATCACGCGGATCTATGCGGACGAAACAGTGGATCTGATCCTGCCGGCGCAATGGCGCGCCGAGGCGCCTTTCCTTGCCTACCTGGATCCCCTGCCCCAGCCCAACATGACGGTGCACGTCGCCGAAACGCCATGCATGGCCGGCAGCGACGAGCTCATTGAAATCAATCTGAATGAAGTCTGCGCGAACCTGGTCCGTTTTATTACGCTCGTTCCCAGATTATCGGTGACAATTGCGCCCAATCCGGCGTCTCATGAAATAACGCTGCTGTACGATGCTCCCGAGGATCAAGAAGTTACCGTATCGCTGACAAATGTTCTGGGCCGTTCACCCGTTCATAAAAAGAAAATATTCTTGAAAAAAGGTGAACATTCTTATAAATTAAGCTGCTCAGACTTCCCTGGCGGTATGTACTCGGTGACAATTCGCAGCGGAACCAAAGTACAACAACAATCCCTTATCATTAATCGGTAGGAATTCCTTATGATCAAGAAGATGCTCCGGCTTTGTATCTTCTGCGGACTCCTGACCTTGTCCACGTTTCCCGAGCTTCTGGCACAAAACGAATCGACCCCGATTATGCCTGCTGCTCAACCTCCGCGCATCTACGTTGGTCCCATCGTTGGATTCAACCAGAACTTCCACAGTGGTGGATTTACCTCGTTCGTCGCGGACGTCAACTGTCCGAACTTCCGTTCGGGTAATGCGACTGGTTTCTACGTGGGCGGTAGTTTTGAGTATCTGCTTGGAGATCCCGAAGACGCTCGTTCGTCTATCCTCGCTCGCCTGACCTATGACTCGCGTCCGGCGTCCTTTGAAGAAGAAGATACCGAGTACCCGGTACTTGTGGTCACGCCAGAAGATCCCGATGGCACGGTGATCTTCCCCGTCGTGAATCACTCCGCGGAAATCGACTACAACATGATTAACCTTGACATCATGTACAAACTGATGATCGGCAACACGCGTGTCGGCATCATGGTCGGTCCCGCTGTCGGTATGGTGATGGACGCCAACGTCCAGCAAATGTTCAACCTGGTTTCGCCGCTCGAAGCTCAATTCAAGCCCGACGAAAACACGGACTTCAAGTACGAAAACGACTTCCGTACCATCGTGATTCGCGATGGTGAAGTGCCCGACGCCGCCGGCATCCGTGTCGGTGTCAAAATCGGCGCACTCTACGAACTGTCGCTGTCCCGCTTCATCGTCGTTCCGCACGTGATCTATGACTTCGGTCTGACGAAAGTCACGACCAACGAAGATTGGCGCGTTAACGCCTTCCAGGCCGGCGTCGATGTTCGTTTCGCTCTCTGATATTATGAACGTGCGGCATCATCGGTCTCGATCATAAACTGTTGATTGTACCTGCTGCCAACGCATTATTTGTCACGCGAGTACCGCAAGTCCAAAGCGTCCGCTTCCCTCAAAGCGGACGCTTTTTTTGTGCCAAAAAAATTGCTCCTGATTCTGCTTCCGCCGCGTACCGGCCCTCACTGTTGAAACAGCCCTCTAAATCCCCTCTTGTTAGTCGTGCAGAGACAGGCCGGCAGTTTTTGTACCCGCCGACAGACTGCGGGACTTCCGGTTTCACACTCGCCGACAAGCAAAAAAATCATGGCTGCGCCCGCCAGGGCAAGCAGCAGACCGACCGGACCTTGTGGTCTTTTTGTATTTTAGCGTTTTTGCACATTCAGACGGCCGAAAACTATGCAGCAGATGTGGAGCCCATGGCGTTCGCAGTACATCCAGTCGTTTAAGGACGAAACCGAAAAACCCGCTTGTTTTCTCTGCGCGGCGCGCGACGCCGTGGATGCGGACGAAGAGCATCTGGTGGTCCACCGCGCTGAAAGCTGTTTCGTGATCTTGAATCGCTACCCCTACAACAGCGGGCACGTCATGGTTGTGCCACAGCGGCACAGCGGTGCGCTGGAGGAGTTGACAGCCGATGAACTGGCCGAGATAATGTTAACAATCCGCGATACGGACCAGGTGCTGCGCACAGTGTTCAGTCCACACGGAATGAATATCGGCGCCAATCTTGGACGCACGGCCGGCGCCGGACTGCCCGACCACCTGCACTTCCATCTGGTACCGCGCTGGAACGGCGACACGAACTTCATGCCTGTTTTATCGGATGTTAAAGTTGTATCGGAATCGCTGGAAGACAGCCGGCAAAAAATAAGCGATGCCTATGAAGCGCTCCGCCAGGCCTGAACAATCGCGCGGCGAACACATCCAGGCGCGCAAGTCGCTCGGCCAGAATTTCCTGACCGACCGCAATATCGCGCGTAAGATTGTCGCCGCATTGGACTTAAACAAGGGTGACTGCGTCCTGGAAATCGGCCCCGGCGAGGGCGCTCTGAGTCGTCTGATCCTGCAACAGCCCGGCGTGAAGTTAAGCGCCATTGAAATCGACAACCGCGCTGTTGAATTGTTAAACAGAACTATTCCGCAGGAGCGCTTTCCGCAATTCAGGCTCACTGAAGGCGACGCACTGAAGTTAAACTGGGCCGACATTCCAGGCCCTGATAAAAATGAGTCGCAGTTTAAACTCGTCGGCAACATCCCCTACTACATCACCGGGCCGCTGCTGTTCCGCGCGCTGGAACACGCCGAGGTGCTGGACCGCGCCGTAATCATGATGCAGCGTGAAGTAGCCAAACGGATTGTCGCTTCGCCGCGCAGCAAAGACTACGGCATTTTAACAGTTGCAACGGCGCTGCGCGGCAGAGCCAAAATGCTCTTCGACGTGGCGCCGGGCTGTTTTGTGCCGCGTCCGAACGTGCGCTCCGCCGTCGTGTTGTTTGACTTCAGCCAACCGCCGCTTTGCCCGCCGCAGCAGTACACGACTGTTAAACAGCTTGTCGACGCGGCGTTTAACCAGCGCCGTAAGATGCTGTCCAATGCGCTGGAGCGCTACATCAACGCGCGCTGCAAAGTTACGGTTCGCGAACTGACGAACAATCAGCCGGAACTGGAAGCGGTGTTGAAAAAACGCGCCGAAGAACTGAGTCCGGGAGACTTCATCGATCTGGACAGGCAGTTGTCCGCTGCGGCGAAGGAAGGCCGGCATGCCTGCGGCGATTAACCGATTTTACAGGTTGGCAATTCTCCTGTTCCTGCTGACAGGTGTGGCAGCCTGCTCCGGCATCACGCGCGGCCGACACACTCTGGCGCACATGCTGCATCCCGGCATCGCGCGCGACGTACCGCTGATGTTTAACTACCTGCGCGCTCAGAGCCCCACCCCGCTGACTGAGAACCTCGACACGGCGCGAATTGAACTGGACCGTCAAAGAGTCGACAGCCTCTATCTCTACGCTCTGGACGTGGCGCGTGGCGACTATCTGCGGGCTTGTGCACTGGCAGGGCTGGCTTGTTTAACGCATCGCAGTATTCCTTTGCGCTTCGGACTGAACGTCCCGCTCACATTTGAGAACGACAGCTTGTTGAATCGGCGATTCAATCGGATGCCGCGCTATTTGTTCAAGGACTCTCCCACCGAAGGCGACAGCGATAAAATTCAGCACTTTTTCATGTCCGCCTGGCTGGCGATGCGCAGCGACAGCCCGATGTTGAGCAATTTTGCAGGTCACCTGATCGAAGGCGGCGAGGCATTGCTGATCGACGCGCGCCAGGACGACGAACGCGACCTGCGCGCCAACGCCCTCGGACGTCGCTTTGCGCGTGCACTGCAATTGGATATAACCACGCTGCCGTCGCAGGTGCTGCGCATGGACGATATGGAAACTGTAGAGTAGTCGAGGTGAGCTTACGCCGCGCTCGCGCGCTGCGATGCGGTCAGCACAAGAGACAGGGCGTTAAAAGCAGATTCGTGAGCGTTCAGTCGAAGAGTGGTAGTTCAAAGAGAAAAATTCAGCGAATTTATAAGTTTGGCACGGACGATTTTTGAGCTGTGAGCCCTTAGGGATCACAGCTTAAAAATCGTCCGTGCCAAAAATCCTAAAACGCATCCGCAAAGTCGGAATTATCAAATTCGGGCGGTTCGTCGCGTGCGAACTCCGGATTCTCGAAACGAGCGTAATCCTTCACAAAAGCCAGCTTGACCGCGCCGACGGGACCGTTACGCTGTTTGCCGATGATGATCTCGGCCATGCCCTCCGTCGGCGTGCCGTCCTCAAACGTCACGATTTCGTAGTGCTCGGGACGGTGGATAAACATCACAACGTCGGCGTCCTGCTCGATTGAGCCGGATTCGCGCAAGTCGGAAAGCATCGGGCGTTTGTCCGCGCGCGATTCCACCGAGCGGTTGAGCTGCGAGAGCGCAATAATTGGTACGTCGAGCTCCTTGGCGATTTGTTTAAGTGTACGCGAAATCATCGAGATCTCGCGCTCGCGGCTTTCGGCCTTGGGCACGTGCAGCAACTGCAGGTAGTCAATGATAATCAGGCCGATGTCGTGTTCGGACTTCAGACGTCGACACTTGGCGCGCAGCTCCATGACCGAGAGGTAGGGACTGTCGTCGATATACATTTTTGAATCGGCCAGAACGCCAATTTTATTGGCCAGCTTGGGCAGGTCCATTTCCTTCAGGCGCCCGGTGCGGATGCTCTGGGCGTTGACGCGCGCCTCCGAACTGAGCAAACGAATGACGAGCTGCGCCGCGGCCATCTCCACCGAGAACACGGCTACCGGCACTTTGGCGCCGACGCAGACATTGCGCGCCATCGACAGCGCAAAGGCGGTTTTACCCATTGAAGGACGCGCCGCAATGATGATAAGGTCGGAGCGCTGCAATCCACCCAGCATGTCGTCGAGTTTTGTGTATCCCGTCGGAACGCCGCTGATGCCGTTGTCCTGTCCTTCGCGATCGGAGAGCTGCACGATCATTTCGAAGGTTTCCTTGGCCAGCCGCTTCATCGGCGCAAAGGACGTGTTGAGGCGTTTTTCGCCCAGCTCAAAAATTTTGCCTTCGGCGTAGTCGATTTCTTCCAGAGCGTCCGAACCGGCGCTGTAGGAGCGCTCCATAATTTCGGCGGCGGAGTGGATCAACTCGCGCTTGAGGTAGTGTTCCTGAACGATGCGCGCGTATTTTTCGACATTGGCGGAGGTCGGCGTGCGCGCGTTCAGCTCGGCGATGTAGTAGGTTCCGCCGAGGTCTTCGAGAATTTCCTGTTTGCGCAGTTCTTCGCTCAGCGTCACAAAGTCGATCGTGATGCTCTTGTCGAACATGTCCATCATCGTTTCATAGATGATGCGATGCGCGGTTTTGTAGAAAGCGTCCGGCTCCAGGATCTCAACAACCTTGCTGAGCGCGCGTTTGTCGAGCATGATCGCACCGAGGACGGCCATTTCGGCATCCTCCGAGTGCGGCGGAACGCGCTCGTGCGCCACGGGTAAATTGACCACCTTGGCGCCGCGTTCGCCGCGCTGTCCGATTTGATTGCTTTGAGCCACTGCTGACGGTTCCGATCTATGATGCCTTTGGAAGACGCTTCTAGCCAGGACGCGCGGAATATGCTGCCGGGTCCGCGCGACGTACCGCAAAGATACAAGAATTTCGACAGGCTTCCAGTTGAATTGCAGCAAATCAATTCCCTGCAACTATTGCGCCGATTACCGTATTTTTTCGGATTGATTTGCGCGCCCGGCTTGACTATTTTGTTAGTCGTGCAGTGCGGATTCGCACATTTTCAATCACAAAAATCGGCTCTACTCTTTGATCGAAACAACTGAAAAACCGCGTGAACGCGCCGTGGCAGTGGCTTTGCAGAGCGGCGGCAAATCACGCGCCCTCGTCCGCGAACATCTGGACGAACTGTCTTTTCTGGCCGAAACGGCCGGCGCCGACGTTATCGAATGCATCATCCAGGAACTCCCCAAACCAAATTCTTCCACGTATATCGGCAGCGGCAAGGTAGAGGAAGTCAAAGAAGTCATTGAAGCCGAAGACATTCAACTGGCGCTCTTTGACGACGACCTGACGCCCGCCCAGGTTAAAAACCTCGAAAATGAACTGAAAATCAAAGTCGTTGACCGCAGCGGCATCATCCTCGACATTTTTGCCGCGCACGCGCGCAGCAACGAAGCCAAAACGCAGGTGGAGCTGGCTCAGCTGGAATATCTGCTGCCGCGCCTGAGCCGGATGTGGACGCACCTTTCGAAACAAT
Organism: bacterium; assembly: GCA_030430495.1. Classification (GTDB taxonomy): domain Bacteria; phylum Bacteroidota; class Ignavibacteria; order Kapaibacteriales; family UBA7675; genus JAUIKM01. The sequence continues at coordinate 101,831 of JAUIKM010000009.1, forward strand.
ACGGCGGCATCGGCATGAAAGGCCCGGGTGAGACCCAGATCGAAACGGACCGCCGCCTGATCCGCCGCCGCATCACACAGCTGAAAGGCAAGCTGGCAAAGATTGCGACGCAGAAGGCCACGCAGCGCAAAGGCCGCGATTCCAAAACGCGCTTTGCCCTGGTCGGTTATACCAACGCCGGCAAATCGACATTGATGAATCTGCTGGCGTCCAGCGACGTCTACGTGCGCAACAAGCTGTTCGCCACGCTGGACACAACCGTCCGGACCATTGAGTTCGACAACGGGCGCACGGCGCTGCTGTCCGACACCGTCGGTTTTATTCGCAAGCTGCCGTCGCACCTGGTGGCGTCCTTCCGTTCGACCCTGGCGGAAATCGTCGAGGCGGACGTGCTGATGCACGTCGTCGACGTCTCCCATCCCTCGATGGAAGAGCATATTGAGGCAGTCAATGCGACGCTGAAAGCGCTCAAAGTCGACAAAAAAACGACGCTGATGGTCTACAACAAGATCGACTGCCTGGAATCGGTCGAAGAAATGCGCGAGCTGCTGCTGGAACTGGAGCCGGGAATCGCCATTTCGGCGCAGCGCGGCATCAATATCAATGGTTTGCGCGCGCGCATGCTGGAGCTGGCTGAAAGCAATATTGACACGGTTTTGCTGGCATTCCCCTACAGTGATATGCGTTCGGTGGCCAAAGCCTACGAACTGGCTGACGTGATCGAGCGGCGCGAACTGGAAACCGGAATCTATTTGACAGTGCGCATCGACCGCCGCGAACTGCCGCACGTGGAACAATGGCTCAGTGGACCGCCGCCCGAAGCAGATGCTCCCGTCGACTAACAAAAAGGGATTGGTATTGCCTGGAAAGGCTTCTTAAAATCTCAGTCGAATTTCAAAATCGGCGTCAATTTTGTAGATTTCAGTTTGTTGAAGCGCGCAGCGGATTGCTGGGCGGGCGATTCAAACAGTGTACACGAGTGGAACAGCAGCTATCATGTTCATCATTAATCTGATAATAATCGCCGTTTTTGTTTTCTGCTTTTCAATTTTCCTGGTTGTCCTCGCGGGCGAGACGCACTTCCTCCTCAGCGTCGGCCTGGCAATCGTGGTTTTCGGCGCTGTTATCAAGTGGCTGCAACACACACTGACGCGTTACTGAACCGGACGGCAACGCAAAGCTCCGGGCAACACGCCCGCTACCCAGAAGCAAAAGTACGCCGCTCCTCTTTCTCTCCTCTCCCGGTAGCACATGGAACAGTCTTCGGACCGGAATAACCGGCTGGACAAACTCGGCGATGCGCAATTGGTGGCCGAGTTGGTCCGCAGGCAACTCGACGATCCCGACGAAATGCCGGGGCCGGAGCACCACGAATTCGCCGAACTGGTCAGGCGTGGTTTTTCTGCCAAAGACATTCGCCTCGAAAGCGCACATCTGCTGGGCATCGTACGCGGAGAATCCATGCCGCGCCGTCCCGCAACGCGCTTCGGCATGCTGCGATCCATTTCCAACATCAAAAAATTCGCGCGGTCGCTGGCCGTAGTAGCCGCACTGCTGTTTGCATTGCTCTTCAGCGGCGCGGCGAACGATTCGGCCGACGGAGCGACCTATATCGGCGGAACGGCGATCATCGCAATGTTGGCGGCATTTGTCGCCTGGGCTCGCCTCACGCCGGCCCGCCTCAAACTGGCGCGGCACGAAGCGGCGGCAGCCGATACGGAAGAATCATGAAATCAGCTGATGTCCTGTTTCCGGCCGCCCTGCCGCGGTCGGCACGAATTGGAATCATAGCCCCGGCCGGGCCCATGCGCTCGCCCGAGAATCTGGAGCACGCACGGCGCTACCTGTCCGCTCGCGGCCACGAGGCGGTATTCGGCGCGCATATCAACGACCGTCACATGCACTACCTGGCGGGCAGCGACGCGGCGCGTCTGGAAGATTTGCACGCCATGTTCGCGGACAGGGACATCGACGCCATTTTCTGCGCGCGCGGCGGCTACGGCGCGACGCGTTATCTGCGCGCGCTCGACTTCGGCCTGGTTCGGCGCAACCCGAAAATCTTCGTCGGTTTTTCCGACATCAGCGCGCTGCAGTGCGCCTTTTTTGTGGAATGCGGTCTGGTGGCTTTCTCGGGCGTTCTGGCCGCGGTGGATTTTGGTCGCGCGGAAGCGGACATCGATCCGCTGACGGAACGCAGCTTCTGGGCGGCGCTGCACGGCGACGAGCCGAGTGAAGTGTGTAAACAGCCCGAAGCGCCGGAGATATTGATTCCGGGCGCGGTGCGCGGCAGGCTGATCTGCGGCACGCTCAGTCTGTTTGCAAGCCTTTGCGGTACGCCCTGGATGCCCAACCTGCGCGGAAAAATTCTGTTGCTGGAAGACGTCGGCGAACAGCCCTACGCGGTGGACAGGATGCTCTGCCAGTTGTTTAACAATGGCGCTTTTGACGAGTTGGGCGGCCTGGCTTTCGGACTGTTTAACGGTCCCAAAAATCGCCCGGCGGCCACGCCGCAGCCCGAGATGGAAACGACCCTGCGCGACTGGGCTGTGCGCATAGGCAAACCAACGGTTACTGGTGTCCGCTACGGCCATGTGCCGTCCAAACTGACGCTGCCCTTCGGCGCAATGGCGGAGATTGATTCCGCCGGCACGGGCTTCCGCCTGCTGGAACGCGGCGTCGCTATCTGAGGCACGCCTCCGCCGGCAGGACGCGGATTGTTTGAGCTGAAAAACTGAACACAGACAACTACACACATACTCACAGTGCGCGGCACTTTTTGTGCCTTATCGCACACGGACATACTCCCGGTACGACTATGAAACACCTGACAGTGCTTTTACTCATTCTGTGCCTGTTGCCCGCGGATTTACCGGCGCAGGAAACTTTTCACGTCAACGGGGTGCACGACGACCGCCCCGACGTGCACGCGCTGATAAATGCGCGCATCGTTACGGCTCCCGGCACGGTGATCGACAAAGGCGTCGTACTTGTCAACGGCGACCGCATCAGCGCCGTCGGCGCCAACGTGGCGATCCCGGACGGCGCCGTGGTGCACGACCTGGACGGCCTCTATCTCTACCCCGGTTTTGTTGAACTCGACGGCGACTACGGCATGCCGGAAGTCAAAGAGGCCAAATTCAGCGAAGAGCAGGGACCGCAAATGGAGTCCCAAACCCCGGGCGCGTACAACTGGAACCAGGCGATCCGCGCCGAGGTCAACGCGGCCGACATGTTTACCGTCGACAAAGCGGCGGCGGAAGAATGGCGTAAACGCGGCGTCAGCGCCGTGGTGACGCATCGCCACGACGGCATTGCGCGCGGCGTCTCCATTCTGGTTTCCACGGCCGACAAGGACGTTCACGAGGTGGTGCTCAAAGACGAGGTCGCCGCCCATTACTCCTTTGACAAAGGCAGTTCGACGCAGGACTATCCCGGCTCGCTGATGGGCGCAATCGCATTGCTGCGCCAGACCTTTCTCGACGCCGAGTGGTACGCCGACGGCGGCTCGCGCGCTGAGTACAACATCACGCTGGACGAGTTAAACAAAACATCCGGCCTGCCGCAGTTTTTTGAGGTGAGCAACAAGCTGGACGTCCTGCGCGCCGCCAAAATCGGCGCGGAGTTCAACAAACAGTTTGTCGTGCGCTGCGGCAACGACAGCTACCAGCGCATCCCCGAGATTAAACAGAGTAACGTTGCTTTAGTTGTTCCGCTCGACTTCCCCAAGCCGTTTAAAGTCACCGACCCCTTCGACGCCTACGACATCAGTCTGGCGCGCCTGCAACACTGGGACCTGGCTCCGGCCGGCCCGGCCATGTTGAATCAGGCCGGTATCCGCTTTGCCCTGACTACGGCGGAACACAAAGCGGCGGAAGACTTCTGGAATCAACTGCGCAAAGCCATTCAGTTCGGCCTTTCTCCCGAAGAGGCGCTGGCGGCGCTGACGGTTGTGCCGGCCTCGCTGGCTGGAGCACAAAACGACCTGGGCACGATAGCCGATGGGAAAATCGCCAACATCCTCGTCACAACGGGGCCGCTGGAAAGCAAAGACGCCGAACTTGTTCAGCACTGGGTTCAGGGCAAACAGCACAATCTCGGAGACGTGTCGCTGCTGCGCTTGCGCGGTTCCTACAACCTCAACGTGGCTTCACTGGGCGAGTTCAAGCTCAAACTGACCGGCGACGCCTCCGGTCTGCAGGCCGATATTGACGGTGAGGAAGCACGTCTGGATATTGCCGGGCGCTCAATTTCGCTCAGCTTCAGACCGCAAAAGAAAGGCACCGCCCTGCTGTTAAGCGGCACAATCGACGGCGATCGCGCCATGTCCGGCCGCGCCCAACGCGTCGGCGGTCCCTGGATCAACTGGACGGCAACGTTTAAATCGGCTCACAAAGACAGCAAGCACGCCGCCGTAAAAGAACGCCAACCGATCAGCAGCGTCAATTATCCTCTGGGCGCATACGGCTGGGACGAACTGCCTTCGTCCGGTAGTTACCTGATCCGCAACGCGACCGTCTGGACCTGCGAAGCCGACGGAATATTAACAAATGCCGACGTGCTGGTGCAGAACGGTAAAATTGCTCAGGTGGGACAAAACCTCAGCGCCGGCGGCGCCACCGTCATCGACGGCACGGGCAAACACGTTTCTCCGGGCGTCATCGACGAGCACTCGCACATCGCCATCAGCCGCGGCGTGAATGAGTGGACACAGGCCAGTTCGGCCGAAGTTCGCATCGGCGACGTGGTTAACAGCGACGATGTTAACATTTACCGTCAGTTGGCCGGCGGCGTGACCACTTCTCAGCTTCTGCACGGCTCGGCCAACCCGATCGGCGGTCAGTCCGCACTGATCAAACTGCGCTGGGGCCAGGCGCCCGAAGCCATGAAGTTTGAAGGCGCGGACGGATTCATCAAGTTTGCCCTGGGCGAAAATGTTAAACAGTCCAACTGGGGCGACTTAAACACGGTGCGGTTTCCGCAGACGCGCATGGGCGTGGAACAGGTCTACGTGGATCACTTCACGCGCGCAGTTGAATACGAAAAGGCGTGGAATGACTACAACGCTCTCGGCCCGGCGCAGCAGCGCGCACAGATACCGCCACGCCGCGACCTGGACCTGGAAACGCTGCTGGAGATCGTCCGCAACGAACGTTTTATCACCTGTCACAGCTACGTGCAGAGTGAAATCTCGATGCTCATGGACGTCGCCGATCGCTTTGGTTTCCGCATTAACACTTTCACGCACATCCTGGAAGGCTACAAAGTAGCCGACATCATGAAGGAACACGGCGCCGGCGCGTCCTCCTTCTCCGATTGGTGGGCGTACAAGTACGAGGTAATCGACGCAATTCCACACAACGGCGCAATCCTGCACCGCATGGACATTGTAACGGCGTTTAACAGCGACAGTCCGGAAATGGCGCGACGCCTGAACCAGGAAGCCGCCAAAGCCGTCAAGTACGGCGCAATCAGCGAAGAAGAAGCATTGAAATTTGTCACGATTAACCCGGCCACGCTGCTGCATATTGACGACCGCGTCGGCAGCATCAAGGTCGGCAAGGACGCCGACCTCGTGCTCTGGACGGACAACCCGCTCTCGATTTACGCCAAGGTAGAAAAGACCTTCGTCGACGGCACGCTCATGTACGACCGCGCGCGCGACGCCGAACTGCTCGCCGCGGCGGAGAAACAACGTCACGAACTGATCGAGCAGATGCGCGTGGCCCAGGCCAACGGCGAAGACACGGAAGAAGCCGGCGAAGAGGAAGAGGAACACTTCCACTGCGAAGACATCCATGATTTTGGCCGCGAAGAAGTCCGCCACAATCATCACTCTTCCGGTCATCACGAATAAACCGCGCACGTCGGTCCAAATTCAACAACTATCAATTGCGATATAAACATGAAATACCTGACTCTGCTTCTGATGATTTCTCTTGTTTGTCCCGCTGCGCTTTGGGCTCAGACGCCCGCGCCCGGCGACCGCCAAACAGAGCCGATCTACTTAACCAACGTCGTTGTGCACGTCGGCGACGGCACGGTGATTGAAAAAGGCGTTGTGGGTTTCACCGACGGCAAGTTAAGCGCCGTGGGCAGCATTACAACGACGCCGGTGCCCGACGGCGCCAATGCACGCGACTTAAACGGAGCGCATGTCTACCCCAGTCTGATAGCGCCGTCGACCAGCCTCGGCCTGGTGGAAATCGGTGCTGTGCGCGCCACACGCGACGAAAACGAAGTCGGCGCACTCAATCCGAATGTGCGCTCACTTATTGCATTTAACACGGACTCCCGTGTCATCCCGACCATCCGCTCCAACGGCATTCTGCTGGCGCAGATTACGCCGACGGGCGGACGCATTCCCGGCACCTCCAGCCTGGTGCATTTTGACGCCTGGAACTGGCGCGATGCGGCGGTTCTGGCGGACGACGGCATCCACCTGAACTGGCCGCGCATGACGGTTCCGGCCGGCGCAGATGAAGACGAGAAGAAAAAGATGCTCAAGGCCCGCGCGCAACAGCTGCAGGAGCTCCGCGATCTGTTTGTCGAGGCGCGCGCTTACGGTCAGATCGTCGCGCCACAGAAGCGCAATCTGCGCCTGGAAGCACTCAGCCTCCTCTGGCCACGCAAAACCGCAACGACAAAAGACCTGCCGCAGCGACGCCTCTTTATCGACGCCAACGATGCGCGTTCAATTCTGGCGGCGCTTAACTTTGCCGTTGAGTTCGACGTGAAACCGATTATCGTCGGCGGGGCCGACTCCTGGCTGCTGACCGATCAACTTAAACAGGCCGGCGCAGCGGTTGTATATCAGCCGACGCACCGCCTGCCGCGGCGGCGTCACGAAGCCGTGGACCAGCCCTACAAAACGCCTGCCATTCTGCACGAAGCCGGAATACCCTTCTGTTTAAGCGGCAGCGGTAGCTGGGATGTGCGCAACCTGCCCTTCCTGGCCGGCACCGCCGCCGCCTATGGACTGGACCGCGAGCAGGCCGTAGTGGCGATGACCTCCGGCAGCGCCCAGATTCTCGGCATCGACGACCAGGTCGGCACGCTGCACGTCGGCAAGTCAGCCACTCTGTTTGTATCCGAAGGCGATGTGCTTGACATGCGCAGCAATAACGTTCTGCACGCCTTTGTGGACGGCCGCGAAGTCGACCTCTCAAACAAACAGAAGGAACTCTACCTGAAGTTTTCGAAAAAGTATGGTCTCGAATCGCCAAGACCATAGGCAGAGACGCAGTTGGTGGATCTACGTGAGTGTGTGTGTTTAATGTTTTTCTACCAACCTTTAACACGAGACAGAACAATGGAAAAAGGACTGAAGGACAAAACAGGCAAAACGCTGGAACAGTGGATCGGGATTGTTAAAAAACAACAACTCGAAAAACACTCCGACATTATGAAGTTCCTCAAGAGCGAGCACGACTTCACACACGGCTTCGCAAACTTCGTCTCGCTCAAAACACGCGAAGCCGACGCCGGATCTTTTGATGCCGACGACCTGGTTGAATTGCAGTACAAAGGCAAGGAATCGCTGCGGCCGATTTACGAGTCGATCCTGGCGGTGGCAAAACAGTTCGGCGACGACGTGGAAGTCGTCCCGAAAAAGGCGGCGGTCAGTCTCAAAACCGGGAAACAATTTGCACTGGTACAGCCTTCAACCAAAACGCGCGTCGACCTTGGCCTGAAGTTAAAAGGCGTCGAACCCGACGGCCGGCTGGAAGGCTCGGGTCCCTTCGGCGCAATGTGCACGCATCGGGTTAAACTGTCGGATGTCAATGAGGTCGACGAGGAGTTGACGGCATTCCTGAAACAAGCCTACGAGGCGTCGCACTGACGCAGCGGCTGAAGCGCTTGCAACCAGACCCGTTGCGGCGACTTAAACGACTAAAAACAATGGCTGCTCTTCACTGAAGGGCGGCCATTATTGTTTCAGCGGGTTCGCGCGCAAGTGTACTATATTGCTCTTCCGCGGGTGAGCCAGGAAATGCTCCTGAAAAAACGCAGCGACGGATAAGGCCCATATCCGACGCCTTTACTCTTCCAGGCGACGCACCTGGAACTCCTCGTAGTTACTGTAAACGCTCATCGGCAAAACAAGCATGAAAATCGGGCCTGCACTGGAGCCCGAACAAATCAGGTTTTGCGATTCGTGAAGACATATCCTGCGACTCCTGGTGTTAAAAGCCCAAAAAAACAGGAGTACTCCCGCCGCATCGCGGCAATAGTCGACGCAGAAACAGCCGTCCTCAAAGTGCCCTTCCAAGGTGTGCACCTGAACGCTGCCGTTAAGGTGAGGGAATGAAAATTGCAGTGTGTGTTCGTCCAGGACTTTCAGCTCGGCCCAGCGAAATCCCTGCGCGTTCTGCGTATGCGCCAGTTCATCCAGCAACACAAAATGAGGAAACGAAAAAAAATACTCGCCGGAGTGGGCGCTGTAGCGACCATCGAGCAGCCGAAAGTTGGAATCGTCAAGCGGGATGATGTCGGCGTTCTCGTCCCGCAGCGGGTCCAGCGACGCGCAGGAGGAGGCTGCGATTAAAAGCGTCACAAACGCAGCGGTTAACAAGACTGGACGAAAATACATGGCAGACCACAATCGATAGTTGCAGGCCGGGGTTGCTCAAGGTACAAAGAAATCGGCAAACAGGCCGGCGGGACAGCTCCTGGCGCTGCACTGCGCGGCCTAGTCGTCGACGCGTTTAATCATGGTGTTGAATGAGAGATCAGCGGCGAACACCGGAGCAATTATCAGAAAGGCCGCTCCACCTTTGGCGACGGAACAAATGATATCTCGCGATTCGTGCAAACAGATGCGACGACGTTGAGTACCCCACCCCCAAACCACATAGTACATTTCGGCAAAAACGTGAATCGTATCAAAGTAAAAACAACCGTCGCTGAAATGCCCTTTCAATCGCAGAACACGCGCCTCACGGTCAAAATGCGGGACGGTGCACTGCAGGGTGTGTTCGTCAAGAACTTTCAGCTCAACCCAAAGATAGCCGGAGGCCTCACTTTCGGAGAGCTCATCCCCCATCAACAGAAATTGCAACAGAGAAAAGTGCGTGGAATCGTCGAAAATTTGGTAGGCGCCGTCCAGTTCTGAATAGTTTCGCTCGTCGAGATGTTTAAGCTGAGCGTACTCGTCGCTCAGCTTCTGGAATGGGCTGCAAGCGCAAAAAACAAACGCCGACACAAATGTCGCTGTTATGGCATACACGTGTCGGCGTTTCATAGCGTCACTTTCCTTGTTTAACGATTCAGGGACTTGTGTTTTTCAGCACAAATATGGTATCCCTTATGACAGACGCCGCGGCAAACACCCCTGTCCCGTCGCCCTCGACCGAAGCCAGGCGGAAATCGTACTCGGATTGACCGCGGTGCGTCATGCGGAACCACTCGTAATACTCTTCGTTGGGCGCATACACGGACACGGCCTGCAGACCGTACCATTTAAACGCAAACCAGACGACCGGAGAAGAGTTAATGCCCGCAAAACCCCAACGCACGACTTCATCATAGTTGGGGGCGTCTTTTTCCCAGAAACGGTAGATGCGCCGGTTGGGCTCTTCCGTCGGCGGATCGAGGTAAACCCCATAGGCCAACGTATCTTCACAACGCACATTGATCAAATAGGCCGGAGCTTCGTCAACTGCCGTCCATTTGATGTCAAGCGAGTCCGGCGATTCCAGGTTGATCGTATCCAGCGGGTACTGCAAAAGCTCATTCGTCTGTTTAACCCACTCCATGGCTGACGGCGTACGCGTCGAACCGGTGATCAACTTTCCGTCCGTCGTGCGCACCTCCAGGTGGTACAAGGTGTTTGGTTTGACGAGATAGTCCGTATCCGGAAAGTAGTAGTCGCCGCGACCATTTTCGCTGTCGCGCCATACCAGCTGCATCGGAGTATCACCTTCCAGCACAACGATGTCGGCATCGCGAACGAGCGACTGTTCATAGCGAAAGGTATCCAGCACGGGCTGGGTTAAACTGACGCGCAATCCTTCGATCGGATCGCCGACGTACAGCATGGCTTCGACCAGATATTCCGGTTTGTAGTTGTCCTGCGGCACGGGGTCTTCACAGGCGGAAAGGCCGATTAAACACCAAAACAACGCCGCACCCGCCACTACCTTTTTTCCCATGTTTGTCATCGTGTATTCCTGCGCTTAAAATTTCACTTCCAGTGCTACGGTCGGGAGTATCGGCAGCAGCCGTACGTCGGTTACTTCGGTCGGGTTTTCGTCGGTCTCGTAAAAGCGGAACCAGATATCACGGCGCGAGTAGACGTTAAATACGTCGATGAGCAGTCGCGCCGGCAAGTCCCACATCGTAAAGTTGTAGTTCACGTTCAGGTTTAACTGGTGCGAGTTCGGCAGACGCAGGCTGTAGCGGTCGGCCGGAATTGTCATTGTGTTGCCGAACTCTTCGCCGGGCAGGAAACTGGCAAACTGCGAGGTAGAAGGCGTGTAGGACTGTCCCGACTGGAATGTAAATGATCCGCCGATGGTCCAGTCTTCGTTTAACTCGTAGTTCGCCACCACTTTAAAGTCGTGCCTTCGGTCGTACTTGGGTCGGAAGGACCGTCCCTGGTTGATACTGTCGAAACGCGCTTCAATCCAGCCGAGCGAATACCCGACCCAGCCGGTCAGTCTGCCTTTTAATTTCTGGACAAATATTTCAGCCCCGTAGGATTCGCCCTCGCCGACAAAAAAGACGTCGGCCGTTGTGCGGGCATCCACGACAAAGCGATTTAACTCGCTGATGTTGTCAAGCGTTTTGTAATACACGTCCAGATTGAGTGAGTAGTCGCTCGACAGATCCGTTTCGATTGCGGCAATGTAGTGCGCCGAACTCGAAATAGGCACCGTCGAGTCCGTCGGCAGCCAGGTGTCAAAGAATGTGAAGTCGGGGTTCGAAGCCAGACGCAAGTGCTGATGAAACACCCCCCAGGCCAGTTTAAGCGCCCAGTCTTCGTCCAGTTGATAACGCAACGCCAGGCGCGGGTCCCAGGAGAGTTCTTCGCCCAGGTCGATATACCCGAGCCGTAAACCAGCCTGCAACGACAAACGTTGATTCACCTGGTAATTGCTCTGGCCGAAGAGCGCGTAGGTCATGTCGTTGATTTCCAGATTGGTGCTGCCCGTTTCACTCTCGCCTTCATCGACGGTCGTGCGGTCGCCGCGGAAATTCTGGAAATATCCAAACTCAAGGCTAGAAATTTCGAAGCCGCCTTTGAGTGTCAGGTCTTCCGACGTGAACCACTCAAAATTGCCCTTGGCCGAATAGTCTTGGATGTAGTTTTCAACCTCAAACTCAAAGCCGGAGTTTTCGCCGTTAAATCCATTGGTATAACGGCTGCCGGTCAGGTTGAGGATTGTAAAGAAGTTGTCGCCGTAGAGGTGTGTCCAGCGCAGCGAGCCCGTTCGGTTGGAGATGCCGATGTTAAACTCCAGACCGGCCGCCTCCAGCGTCAGGTCGTCGGCGCTCATGAATCCGCTGAAAAAAATGCGGTCGTTGTCGGACAGTTTCTGTGAAATCTTGGCGTTGAGATCGTAGAAGGCAAAGTCGGGAAAGGGCTCTTCGGGATCATCGGGAACAAAATTGGCAATCAGATCCAGATAGGTGCGACGTCCACCCAGGAACCACGAGCCGTTGCCGATGGGGCCTTCCATCGACAGGCGCGACGAGACCAATCCCAACGAGGCCAGGCCGCCGAATTCATTCTGGTTGCCGTCTTTCTGCGTCATGTCCAGCACGGCCGAAAGACGCCCGCCGTAGGTGGCCGGGAAACCGCCCTTGATCAACTCCACGTCCTTGATGGCGTCTGTGTTAAACGTCGAGAAAAAACCAAAAAGGTGCGAAGGATTGTAAACGGTCGTGCCGTCGAGCAGAACCAGATTCTGATCAGGCGAGCCGCCGCGTATGTAGAGGCCGCTTGACAGCTGTGAGGATGTTAACACGCCGGGAAGATATTGCAGCGAGCGGAACACGTCCGCCTCGCCGCCGATGCGCAGTTGTTTTAACTGTTCAACCGGAATGTTGACCTTGCTGATCGTTATCTGGCGCTTTTCCACTTCTTTCTCAGCGATCACCTCAACACTTTCCGTTTTGAGGCCCTGCTGACTCATTTCCACTTCGACGGAGGTGGCCTGGTCGGCTTTGACGCTTACCGCGACTTCGCGCGGCTTGTATCCCAGGAAAGTAACAATCAGGGTGTAGTCGCCGGGCGGAACGTCGGCAATCGAAAAGAAACCGGCTTTGTTCGTAAACGCACCCAGGCGCGTGCCCTTCAGCGCCACCGTAGCGGAGATCATCGTCTCGCGAGAGAGGCTGTCGACAACATAACCGTTAATGACGCCGACTTCGTTGACGAGAGCGGGCGGTTCGGGAGATTCAGGCGTGGGACCGGCAGCAAGCAGCAGAGCCGAACTTGCAAATAACAATCCACATGCGACCATTAACAATGACCGCTGTACCATAACACAAAATCCTCGATGCGTGTGTGTATGCCGGGAATTCAGACCGTATCTCACGGTGTCATTCAGAAATCGAGTTTCCGCCGGTGTGGGGGGAATCTCCTGACCGCGGCACAAGACGACTGCATCCGGCGATTGTTGCGATATTCTTTCAGCAAAAACAGACCGCAATCCGGAAAGAGGCGTCACGCCGGATTGCGTCGCATGCGGGCGATAAAAAATCCATCGGTGCCGTGCAGATCCGGTGAGAGCGTGATGCTGAAGGCATCCTTGTCGAGTTTCGGCACAATGACGCTATGGCGTTTAAAAAACGGTTCAAGCGCTTCGGTGGTAAAATTGCGGTTCTCCAGCAGAAACCGATCGACAACCGCACCGTTTTCGGTGTGCATCAGGGAGCAGGTGGAGTAGATCAACACGCCGCCGGGTTTGACGCAGCGCGCATACATGTGCAGCAGCTCCAGCTGCCGGGCCGCCAGGCGTTTCAGCAGCGACGGCGTCAGCCGCCATTTGAGCGAGGGAGCGCGCCGCACGGTGCCCATGCCGCTGCAGGGCACGTCCACGAGAACGGCATCACAGCTCTCGCGGTGGGCTTCCAGTTGCGGCGGAAATCCGCCTTCTTTTTCTTTTTTGCGGCTTTTGAGCAGCATGGTTTCTATCGAGCGAATGGTCGCACGGCGGGCGCGGCGCGGCAGTTCGCGCAGGCGTTTGTTTTCAATGTCTGCCGCAATAATTCTGCCCTTGTCGTTCTGCAGTGCGGCAATGTGCAGTGTTTTGCCGCCGGCGCCGGCACAGGCATCGAGAATTTTCCAGTGCGGTTCCGGATCGAGCGCGTAGGCCAGCATTTGGCTGGCTTCGTCCTGCACTTCAATCAGCCCGCGTGTGTAGGCGTAGGTTTCCGCGAGGTTGCGGCGGCGGTCCAGTATGATGGCCGTCGGCGCCAGGCGGCCTTCGCCGGCGGGGATTTTGTCATCGGCCAGGGACTTCAGGGCGTCGCTGCGTTTGGCCACGAGTGTATTGACGCGCAGTCCGACGGGCGCGGAGTGCAGCAGCGCTTCGGCGCGCGACGCGACGGTGGACCAGCGCACGCTGCTCGTGCCCAGCCCGAATTCTTCTTTCCAGGAGCGCAGAATCCAGACGGGCATGGCCAGGCGGTTCGACAGGAAGTTGATATCCGCATCGCTGATCTGATCGCGTTTGGCGAGCATGTTGCCGCGTTCGAACATCGCCTGCCAGCGCTCCAGCGTACGCCAGGCCCATTCGTGGCCGACGCCTTCCTGCCAGTTCATCTGTTCTTCCAGCGCCGAGGCAACCACGGCGACGACTTTGTCGATGTCGTCCGGGTCGTCCGATTTGAAGTTGATCGCTTCGGCTAATTTTTCGTTGGTCTCAAAGATTGAAGCGCGCTCGCCCAGCAGGACCACGGCGGCAAGAACGCAGAGCTCCCAGCCATAACTGTCGTCCCGTTCGCCGGCCATGCGCATTGCGATGGTGTTTTCCAGCGCGGCAATGTGATTGGTGCTGGGCGGATGCAAGGGTTTGTCTACGTGGCGACGCTGGCGATTGCGGTCCTGCATCACTGTCACGACGCCGACGCCGCACCATTCTACCAGGGACAGCGTGCGGAATGCCGCAAACACGGCGGCCGAAATAAACCGGCGCTCGCGTGCGCCGAGATATTTTTTGGACCGAAAATAATTTGAAGCCAGGGCGTCCGACGGACGCATTGACTTGACGACGGTGCGCAGCAAACGGGCGCCGTGTCCAAGGAGCGAGGCAAGTCTCATGTAGGGTTAGTCTTCTATACGAATCGCAAGCTTACCGAACTGTGCGTTTGTGCGCATGCGCTCATATGCTTCAAGAATAGAGGTCAACGGTCGCACAGAATCAATCACTGGTTTAATCTTATGGTGTTGTACAAATTCGATCATTGCGGCAAAGTCGCGCGGGCTGCCCATAGTGCTGCCCATGATGTTTAACTGTCGCCAGAAGATGCGATGTGTGTCCAGCCCTTCCGGCCGTCCCAGCGTCGAGCCGTACATGACGAGGCGGCCGCCGGGATTGAGACTGCGCAGAATGCTGTCGATCCCGTTGCCGCCGGCGCCGTCGACCGCCAGGTCGATCCCGCCGCTCATACCGCGCAATTCCGCGCTCCAGTTGTCCGCATGATACAGAACGCCGCCGGCTGCCCCTGAAGCCATGGCGTACTCAATTTTTTCTTCCGTGCCGGTCGTAACGTAAACGCGGGCGCCGTGCGCCGCCGCAAATTGCAGAATGAATTGCGCCACGCCGCCGCCGGCGCCGCTCACAAGAACACTCTCGCCTTCCTTCAGTTGTCCGCGCGAAAACAGAGCGCGGTACGCCGTTACGCCCGCCAGCGGCAACGCGGCTGCCTCGATGTCGTCCAGGTGTTCGGGTGCGGCATACAGTGAAGTGCTGTCGGCCAGCATGTATTGGGCAAAACTGCCGTCGCGTTGCATGCCGGTGATGCCGTAGTCGCCGCCCTGGTATTTTTCGGACGCGCCCCAGTTAAAGCCCGGATCGATCACAACGCGCCGGCCGAGCCAGGCGGCATCGGCGTCGGAAGCGACGGCGTCGACGATGCCGCAGACGTCGGATCCCTGAATGGAGTCGTAGCGAATGGCGGCGTACTGCCCGCGGCTGATGTAGTAGTCGCGCCGGTTGAGCGCCGCCGCTTTGACCCGCAAACGCACCTGTCCAGGCGCGGGAACGGGCGCCTCCACCTCCCGCAGTTCCAGCGGGTTTGAGCGGTCATTCGTGAGTATGAGTGCTTTCATCATGGATTGCGACGCTTTCGGCGAGTATACGACTGTCGGACCGGATGCACTTAGTGTAGGCCCAACGTTTATGCCATTAAATTATTTGTTGCCGCCTGCCCTTTTTTGTAGATTTTCTCCGCTAAAAGAATCGCCCCATGCAGATCAATCCAGCCATATCGCGGCCCGCCGGTCTCCGTTTGATCACGGAACTTCCGGCTAATAAGTTTTCACGGGAAAACCCATCGCGTACGGAATATGACAGGCCCTCCGGCCGGAACGACTCCGATCCGGGAGCCGCCGGCGGCGACAGCCTTGAAATCAGCCGCCTGAGCGAAGAAGAACAGGAAAAGGTCCGCGAGCTCAAAACCACCGATCGCGAGGTGCGCGCGCACGAAGCCGCACATGCCGCCGCCGCGGGCTCGCTCGGCAGCTCGCCGTCTTTCACCTTCAAGACCGGGCCGGACGGTCGCCGTTATGCCGTCGCCGGCGAAGTCAAGATCGACACGAGCGAAGTTCCAAACGATCCGGAAGCGACGATCCGAAAAATGCGGAAAGTGCGGCGAGCCGCACTGGCGCCCAGCGAACCGTCGGCGCAGGACCGCTCCGTCGCCGCCCAGGCATCGCGCATCGAAGCGCAGGCGCGCGCCGAGCTCCTGGACGGCTCACCCGATGACAAACAAAAAAATCAAGCGGGCATCAGGGAAGTTTCGACAAGTGAACATGCCCGGGTATTCGCGCCGCAGGACACAGCCGCCGCGCCGCAATTCGATGAACGCGCAGCCCGCCGCCGCGCCGCCCTGATTGGAAGTCCCGCCTTCCTTCCCAATGTACATGCACGCCAATCCAGCCGCTACGCCGCAGCCGATGTTGCCGCAACAGGTGGAAATCTGGTCGATGTTTTTGCCTGATGAAGTTCTTCAGTGTTCCTGGCTGATCTGGCCGGCCCCGTCTTCATGCAGCGCGCCATGCAACGGCAGGCTGACGGTAAACAGTGCGCCGCCGCCCTCCGCATCGCGGTATTTGATTGTGCCGCCCATCCGGTCCAGCAGTAATTTTACAATCCAGAGGCCCACCCCCGTTGAGCTTTCGCCGGCGGTCGGTCGGCTGCTCAGACGCCCGAATTTGCGGTAGAGTCGGTCGCGGTCGGCGGGACGAACACCCGGTCCTTCATCTTCAACGGACAGCATAAATCGACCGGACATGCGGTTCAGGCGCACGCGCACCAGACTGCCCGGCGGTGAATATTTGATTGCGTTTGAAATCAGGTTGTCGACCACTTGTATCAGCCCGCGGCGGTCGGTGCTGACGACGCACTCGTCCTCCGGCATGTTCAGGTTGAGCCGCATGCGTTTGTTTTCGAGTTTGTCGCTGAAACCGGTGACCAGCTGGCGCAGCAGAATTGTAATGTCGAACGTCTCTTCGTTGATCGGCACGCCGTCGGATTCAAGGCGGCTGGCTGTCAACAATTCGTCAACAAAGTCGAGCATCTGACGCACGGTAAATTCTACGTCGCGCGTAAATTCGATCAATTCCTGGCTGGCCTCGCCGAAACGCAGCATCTGGCGAACCTGCAGCAGGATGTTCGACAGCGGATTTTTCATGTCGTGGGCCACGACGTCGATGAGGTTGTTGCGCTCGCGGTCGACCTTCTGCAGTTTTTCATTGGCGTAGTTGAGCTCGTGCAGCGCGCGGTTCAGTTCCACGTTGCGCAGGCGGTAGATTTCCTTTTCCTTGCGCTCGTGTTCCAGGTCATACCTGGATTGCAGACGCTGCGTGGCAACGCGCAGACTCTGGTCGCGCACGCCCTCCCGCAGGGCCGCGTACCTTTTGTGGTGCGTCAGGGCCTGCCCCATGTCGCCCAGGCGCTCGTGGTAGCGCGAAAAACTTAGATGCGCGCGCGAGCGCAGCTCGGCGTGGCGCAGGCGCTCGGCCATACCGATAGAAGTGCTCAGGTGCGCGTGCGCGTCTTCCATGCGACTTTCCTGCAAGGCAATGTCTCCCAGCAGGTGCTCCAGCTGTGCAATCGTCATTTCGTCGGCGTGGATGCGCGCCAGACGCAGCGACTCTTCGGCCGCAACGCGCGCCTCCTCGGTGCGTCCGCGCTGAGCGTCGATTTCCGCCTGGACCGAGAGAATGCTGAGTATGCAGCGGTGATCGCTCAGAACGCGCGCCAGATCCAGCCCGCGCGCCAGAAAGTGCAGCGCGGACTCGCCGTCGCCCAGCTCAAAATAGGCGTAGCCGATGTTGCAGAGCGTTGTCGCTTCCGTCTGACGATCGGTCTGGCCGTTGTTCAGCTCCAGGCTGCGCTCGTAGTATTCCAGTGCCTGCTGGTATTCCTCCAGCGTAAAATAGACGTTGCCGATACTGTGCAGCGCCAGTATCTGGCCGTAGACATCTTTGAGGTCTTCGCTGATCTTCAGGCCGGCCAGAAAACGCTCCAGCGCCTCGTCAACGCGACCGGTCTGGCGCAGCAGATTGCCGATGGAAACGTCCAGTTTGCTGATGCCGCGTTTGTCGTTCAGCGCCCGCCGCACTTCCAGGCTGCGCGCATACCACTCCAACGCGGCGTCGTAATTGCCGCGCTTTTTGTGGACAATGCCGATTGATTGCGCCGCGCCGGCCTGATCGCGCTGCGAGCCGCAGTCGCGGAACATTTTTTCAGCTTCGGTAAAATTGCGGAGGGCGGCCTCGACGGTGCCGAGGATGTCGCAGCAGTGGCCGATCTGCATCATGCTGCGCGCCATCCACAGGCGGTCGCTGTTGCGCGTGGCAATATCCAGCGAGCGACGCGCCAGTTCCAGCGCGCGGTGCGGGTTGTTGCGCCGGATCGACTCGTTCAGCTCATAGTAGAGCGCCAGCGTGCGCCGGGCGTCGGACTCAGGTCCGGAATCGCCCGTCTGCGCTTCGGCATTCGCGCCGATATTACGATGCTCTTTACTCACGATTCAATCGCGTAAATTGAGGGTCGAAAAAACGCCTTGAAAGGCCCCTCGGTACTGCTGTAATACGACTGTAATTGTTCAGACACTCTCCAACGGCTATCGAAGCTAGGAATTTTGTCGGTTGATTCAAATGCACATGCCCCGATTAATATACCTGACAGCGCTTTTTGTTTCCATGACGGCGCTTTTTGCTCCCGATTCCCGGGCAGTGCAAACGGCGCAGTCCGTCGAAACGTTCCGGCAGGCCGACAGCAGCGGACCCGGTCCGGAACGCATCCTGATTGTCGGCGGCGTCACCCTCGGCGGATTTGTCTACGGCCACGTCCTGCAGAACGACCTGTGGTGGAAAGGCGCACGCAGCGACTTCCACTTCAACTGGGAAGCGGACTGGGAGTACGCCCTCGGCGCGGATAAAATGGGGCATGCCTTTTTTCCCTATCTGGTGACCAATGTCTACCGCGACCTGTTCACCTGGAGCGGCGTCGACACAACTGCGGCGGTCTGGCTGGCCGGCGGCCTGGCATTTTCCTATCAAAGTTACATCGAGGTGCGCGACGGCTTCTCGGCGGAATGGGGCTTTTCCTGGGGCGATATGGGCGCCAATTTTATCGGCGCGGCCTGGCCCGTGGCGCAGCACTACTGGCCTGCTCTGGATGCGGCGCGGCTGAAAATCAGCTTCAACCCGACGGACGACTTCCGCGGCGGATCACATGCGGCCATTATCGACGACTACGAAAGCACGACGCACTGGATCAGCCTGGGCGTCCACGACATGTTGCCGGGCGCGTGGCGGGACGCATGGCCGCGCTGGCTGCGCATCGCCCTGGGACACAGCGTGCGCGGACTGGACGGAGCGGGCGGCGGCGAACACCTGCTCTACCTGTCGCTCGACTACGGCATCGCCGATCTGCCCGGCGAAACACAGCCCTGGCGCGCCATCAAAAATCTGCTGGAATTTTATCACCTTCCCGCCCCCGCAGTACGCATCTACCCGAATGTGGTGTGGTACGGCCTGCGCCTCTGACTCGGACGGGCATCAAAACGGCCGGATAAAACAAACCCCGATACCATTGCTGATACCGGGGAATGTTTAATCTGCGACGGCCTGACAACGGGTTATGCTCCCCGCTCTCGCCTACATGCCTTCTATTTGTATCGACCAAACCGGGGCAATTGCTCGCTCCGGCTTACCCTTCCAACCGAGTGTTCTCTTCCGTCAAGCCGTTCGCACGATTTTTCAGGTTCGGTCCCGCACCCATTCAACATGGCCGCCGCCTCACCCTCTAAGACTTAAATTTTCACGGCTGCGCGGTGGAGGGCGCCTTGCAGTGCCTCCCGCGAAATTCGCCGGCCGTAATGTTTTGTTAACGTCTTAAACTGGACGTTGTCTCTCTCGGAACCCGATGCACCCGGCATCGGCTTGTCCACGTGGCAGCAATGAGCCTATACGCCAAAATCCGTCAAATCTGTGATACAAAACCAATGGTTGTACGTGTCTTCCAGCGGCGCCGTACGATCAACAGAATCGCAATTTACGAATTAACGCCAACATTTTCAGCATTGGCTCGGCAACAATTTTTCCACAGGTTTGTCCGGTCTCGCAAACGGCTGATGTGGAAAACTCAATTGCCGGCAATCCACTCGGCGGCATTTTGTCACAAAACAAACATTCAAGATGTATGCTCCGATTGCTCCGGACCCGGCGCCGCAAGTTTCCACCACGGCGCGACCCGGGGCTTATACCTGAAAAAAGACCGCTTTTGTTTGTCAGCGGGATTGAAGCCCCATGCCGCCGAGTTGTGCGAAGTCTCAGGGCGCATTGTTAACATACTCGCGTGGAGTTGATCGGCGTCGGGCCGGTGCAGAGATTCGAAACTTTGCAATCGGAGATTAACTTGAGGCTTGAAACCTGGCACTCCAGGACAAACAAAATGATCAGGCAAGCCACCGCAGGTGAGCGCAGTCAGAAAGTCGTCGGGCCGCGTCAAATATTCAGCTGTTTAACTGCGCGGTCGACGGCCGGCAAGTGCAAAAGCTATCAGAACCAGAAGTAAACCAAACAGCAACTCGGGCGATAATCCGTCGACGACATCGCGGCGGAACAGGCCGCCCCAGTCCTTTAACACATACAAACCGCCCAGCAACAGCGTCACGGCGCTCAACAGCTGTATGCGCGTCGCAGCCGGATGCAGACACAACAGTAAAACAAGCAGCGACAAAAGTAAAACACGAGTGCCGGGAAACACGGTCATGGCCGTGGCCAGCGAAGTCAACAGCGCGTTAAAACCGGGCAGCGCAATCGTCGTGACGCCATCGGCGTTGTTAAACGTGGCTTCGGCGCGTGGCCCCATAATCTCAAAAGTATCGACCGCCGCCCACATGTGGTTGGCGTTGCCGACCAGATGCGCCGAATGAAAACCGTGCGCCCGCAGCAGGCTGACGGCCAGAATTGCGCGGCCGTCGCAGTCCTCCACCCCGCGCCTGAATACCTGCTCCGCCGGCGGCCAGTAATCGACACAGCCCCAGGAATGCCAGTCGTAGGAATACTTAACGCGATCGTACACAAACTGTTCCACCGCCGCCAGCACCGCGGCCGAATCCGGAGCGTCGCCCGCCAGACTGTCGATGCTGTGCAGGGCCGCGTCGACGCCCTCAAAATCGGTCTGGATGCACTGCTCGGGCTCGTTGAAATGAGCAATTTGTTTAATCAGAAGGAAGGGGTTCGGGAAAAGGATAAACAAGAGCGTGAGCAGAAAAACAGCGCTTTTGATGCTCAATCGCGGCAGGCTGTGCATTGCATTCAGCGCGCCAAAAAGGCGCAGAGCGGCGTTCAATATTCGCCGCGGAACAGATCCGTCGCGCGGGTCGGGAGTCATACCTCAACCTCCGCCGTCGGGATCGATCGGCGTCTCGATAAACACTTCCACCGTCCGCGAATAGAAGCGGCCTTCGGGCAGGTCGTTGTTAAACAGATCTTCGGTTTCGCCGGCGCCGCTGCTGTTGACGGGATCGACGTTTAACATTTGTGCGACGCTGCGCGCGCGTTCCGCCGAGAGTCTGCGGTTGTAATCGGCCTCGCCGAGCACGTCCGTATAACCGACGATGCGCACGCGCGACTCGGGACCGATGCGATCGGCGATAAAAGAAATGCTGTAGTTGTTAAGCTCGTCAATGCCGGACGAACGATAAGGAAAGAGCACGGTGTAGCGCTCGTAGGAGACGTCGCCGCGGCGCTGCAGATTGCGCCGGCGCACCGTAACGCGTCGCACGGGCAAAGTTTCCGGCCGGGACTGCGCCTCCGCGCCTTCTTTGGTGGACACAAAAACACGCACCTGAAGATCGCCCGCATCGGGATCAAGATCGCTCGGAAGGCGCCAATCCAGGCTGTCCGGCAGGCGCTCCGTTCCGCTGAATTGTTTAAGCTGGACGCCGTCCCGTTCAACGCTGACGCTCCAGACGGGCAGTGAGTCGAAGCGATTCACAAGCGGGAAAATGCGCATGGCCGGCGGCGACATTTCGCGAACCGTATCCTGCACAATCACCGGCCCGAGGATGTCGGGATGGCTGGAGGAAATCTCCACGCGGCGGTTTTCCTGCCGTCCCTGTTCGCTGGTGGTGGACGAAGCGTTGGGCGGCAGCGCACCGCCGCCGACGTCAATTCGATCGGTTGCAATTCCCCAGGCATCAACCAGGTACTGTTTAACTGCCGCCGCACGCCGCTGAGCCAGTCGTGCACCGTCCGCTGCGCGACTTTCGCCGGGCGTTGTATAACCGCGCAACATCAGTCTGGATTCCGGCACGAGTTGCATGCGGTAGCCGATGACGTTTAACTCGTGATAATACGACTCGAGAATGGAGCCGCCCGGCAGCTCCGCCGGCGAGAAGCGCGCCGCGCCGGCTCTGTCGAGCAGTTTGTAGCGCAGCGGCAGCGCGGCCGAAGACTGCTCAAAAAAGATGTAGGGCAGCAGCGGTTGGAAGTGCTGCGTCAGTCGTTCTTCCTGCATAAAAACGGCGTCCTCGCGCGTGCTGCCGTCGCTTTCAAGCGAGCGCACTTCCACCGTCACATATGGCGGCGGAGGAGGAGGAGGGGTTTCCGCCTCGACCACGATTGTCGTGTCGGGCGGCGGAGGAGGAGGAGGAGGCGCGGGTGCAGCCGGAGCGGGCGCAAAAACGATCCCCACGCCCAGGCGCAGATGATGCGGCGACCAGTCGATGCCGTCGACCAGGGAATTCAGGGCGTACATATAACTCAGCTGCGGCGCCAGTCGCCATTCGCGCTCGGGAGCGGCGCTGAGCGGCAGTTCCCAGGAAGCGCCGACGCGCAGGAACAGAACGGAAGATTCGAGTTGCGGAATGTCGCCGCTGCTTTCGTTGCGCACGCCGCGGCCGTCTTCAAACGTGCCGCCGGCGGGCTCCAGCAGAACCTCGCGCTGAGCGTACTCCGCGGACAGCGGAAACAGGATCGACCCGCCGCCAAAGATTTCAAGTTTATCGGGGCCAAGCGGTTCCCAGCCCAGCAAGAGTGAGGCGTCCCACGCGGCCATATCGGCATCGATCCGGTGTTCAATCGTGGCGATCTGTTCACGTTTGTCCGCATCCAGAACGGGTTTTATCTCGGTGGCTCGGAATTCGGGTGCGTGTGTGCCGGCGCCGGCGCGCGCCTGGAGGCGCAGCCAATCAATGATCGGCCAGGAAAACAGCGCCTCGCCGTAGGGACCAAAGCCGCTTGCGCTGCTGAAGCCTGGGCAGCAGGACGGAATGCCCGGCAGCGCGCTGAATTCAGCGCTGTGCTGGTCAAGGGCCAGGCCGCCGACCAGGCCGTACTTGACGCGCGGCTCCGCGTAGCGCGCCGCGCTGTCGGCAGTATCAGTGGCGCGGCCGCTGAACTGCGCACAGACGGACATGGCGCTGAGGCACCACAAAATCACAACACAATACCATGTTGCCATACCTGGACACTCGCAATCGTACTACAGCCGCCGGCCCACCGCCCGCATGCGGAGCCGGCTAAATGTGCGACACGTCAGCACAAAATACGTCCGCAAAGCTCTAAAAGCCCGCAATCGACATGCCGCCGTCGATTGCAAGAATTTGACCGCTAATATAGGCAGCGCCGGGCATGCACAAAAAAGCGACGGCGGCGGCTACCTCGCTCGCCTCTCCGACGCGCCCCAGCGGCGTGCGGTCAATGACGGCCTGCGCGTAACTTTTGTCCCGCAGCACCTGTTCGGCCAGCGGCGTGCGGATGTACCAGGGCGCCAGGGCGTTGACGCGAATCCCATCCGGTCCCCACTCGCCCGCCAGGTTGCGGGTCAACTGGTTGAGCGCCGCCTTGGTCATGCCGTACACCGCCCCGGTTCTGACGTGCGTGGCCGCGGCTGTGGAGGACATGTTGACCACGCCGGCTGCTTTTGAGCGGCGCAGATGCGGATAAGCCAGACGGCAGAGTTCAAAGGCGGACACGAGATTGGTTTGCAGCAGAAAATCCAGTTCGCCCTCGCGGTATTCGTCCATCCGGCGACGAATATTGGTGCCGACATTGTTGACGAGAATATCTAGGCCGCCGAGACTTGCGACGCTCTGTTCAATCAAAGCGCTGCGTTGCGCCTTGTCCGTTACGTCAAACGCCGCGCCGTACAACTTGCCGCCGTCGTTGCGGCTGCGCTGGACAAAGGCCTGCACATCATCCGCAGTGCGAGCCGTCAGAAAGACGTCCGCGCCGCGTTCCTGCAGCACGTCCACGACGGCCGCACCGATGCCCTTGGTCGCGCCGGTAACGAGCGCTTTTTTACCGTCAAGCCGCCAGAAAGAGGAATTCATGTTGGGTCGTTCCAGGTTGGATTAGTTCAAACACTCCGCCGGGCTGCGCACGGCTGTGTCGGAGCAGGAGTACATTCACGACGCTCAGGAACGAAACAACCGACTGATGATTGAACGATTCGACATCGGTGAACCGGCGCCAACCTGCGGGACGTCAAATGCAATGACAAACAGGAGGAAAAAGCAAGCCGCCCAAAAGCGGCGAAGCGCTCATGTATTCGACTTAAACAGAAGCCCTGCAACCCGACTTAAACAAAGCCTATTTTGATTGTATTTCAACTACCCGGTAATGAACGCGGCCGTCGGCCTCCAGCAGTACAACAACAATGCCGGTGTGAATTTGATCGGTGTGGAGCTCGGCATGCAGGCGTCCCTCCGCGACAGGCGTCAAGTTTCGATGAATGAGCTCGCGGCCGGCCAGATCACAGATGCGCAGATCCGCGGGTGCGCCGGAAGTCGACCGCGCCTCGACGTGTAAAATATCAAGGGCGGGATTGGGATACACGGAAAAGCCGTTCTCCGGCGCGGAAGCCCAGAGATCGACATCTGTTAAGTGAAGTGTTTCAATCGCAATATTGTCGACAAACAGATTGTTGGCGCCACCGGCAACGCAGCGAAAACGCAGTTGCACCGCCTGCCTTCCGGCGAGAATGTTTAAAGACACTTTGTGATGCCGCCATTCGGAAGCCGTCGGCAGGAACGAGATGGAATTCGGCGCAGCCGTCCAGATTTCAGGCCCCGACATCTGATCCAGGATATACCAGGTGCGGCCGCAATCCCCTGAGTATTCGATAAAAAGCGTATCGCTCAGGTCTTCAAACGAGCTGGCGTTGGCGCAGTCGAAACTCAGCTCGGCGCGCGAGAATTCGGGCTTGATATCGATGGCGGGTACAACAAGCGAGGCCTCCGAGCCGAATTGGGCGTTGTAGTTGTTTAACCAGATGCATTCGCGGTGGTCGAGCCCGCGGTCAAAGCTGTGATGCAACCAGCGGTAACGCCCCGTGCGCGGCTCAAGCCCGAAGTCGGCGGGTATCTCATCGATGTTGTTGAAGTTCGCGTAAAACGGCAAGCCCCGCTGCGCCGTTGGAAGTTGCACAACAACAAAGTCCTGCACTCGTAGCGTATCCGCGCCGAATTGATTGTACACCGCCAATTCCACGTCGTACAGCCCCTCGCCGGGAAAGGTAAAACAAGGCGTCAGGTCGGTCGAGGTCTCGGGCACGGCGCCGGGAATGCGCCAGTGTACCGCAGCGACCGCGTTGTGTTCAACAACGGTTAAACAGACCGGACGTCCGGGACAGACGGTCCGCACATCGGCATGCAGAGCGGCATGCGGCGCAAGCAAGGTGTTCTCGCTCTCGTAATAACCGCTGCGCCGCAGATTCTCCTCCGTCCAGATGTGGCTGCGCACCTGGCTTAACACGGCGTGCATGCGTTTAATCTGCCCCGGAGTAAACACGTTTTTGCATTCGTCGGGCAGGTAGTCCATGTAGTTTTCAAGTTGATCATCCAGATCAGGGAAGTCGTTGTGGCAGGAATTGTCGCTCTCGTCGCAGTTGAGATGCGGGTTGGCCGCGGGCGGCGTGTCGCAGACGCGGTCGCCGTCGTTGCAGGGATCTTCGCCGCAGCCGTCGTGAAACGTGTGGTAGAGTCCCAGCCAATGGCCGACTTCATGTGTGCAGATGCGCCCTTCGACGCCCGGACGATCGCCGGTGCCGCTGCGCCCGAACAAGGCGTGGCGAACCACAAGACCGTCTTCTTCCGGCACGCCAAGCGGGAAGGTGGCGTAACCGGAAATCAACGGCGTAATTGTGTGAACAACATAGATGTTGAGATAACGCGCAGGATCCCAATGACTTAAACGCGTCAGTTGCGCGTGATCGGTGAAGTTGAGATCGGTGAGCGGGCTTTTGATGCGCACGACTCCGTCGCAGGGCTGTCCGGCCGGGTCGCGACGAGCCAGAAAAAACTCGATATGCGTGTCGAATCCCTTGCCGAAACCGGGCGTGTCGACTATGCGGCGGTAGTCTTCGTTTAACACATCGATCTGGCTTTGTATCTGCTGACGCGAGATATTTTCAAGCTCCGACATGTACACAACGTGAACCACAACGGGAATGCGATAAACCCTTTCAGATGCCGTTACATCGGCCGATGACCTGGCCCGGTAGTCGGCCGCGATTGCATCCAGACGCGCGGCGCGGCGCACGTGTTCCGCCCGCCTGAATCCTTCATCAAAGCCGCACTCCTGCGCGTGGACAGCCCTCGCACTTAACAATAACATCACAAGTAAAAGACCGCACAGAAAGGTGCGGCACATGTTTTTGACTTTGCACCGAGCGGTGGGTCGGGGCGTCCTTGGCCTGCAATCGGGCGGAATGATCATGTCCGGCTCCAACAGAACTGAAATCCGCGGCCGTCAACCGGAGTATCCGGCAACAACTGTTAACACTCCGGCGCAGGGCGTCGGGACAGAGTGCTGTTGGTCAACGGCGCACGAAACAAGTGCACGTGTTCGGATGAAGACAATAGAGGCTGCGACAGGTTACAATACGCGTCGGTGAGCAGGCGGCCTCAGTTCGGCTGCGAGCGTGTTACAAACCCAATCCGGGAAAGACGGCCGGGGCCAAAATCCATCCAGAGAATTCCCTCGACGTGCGCGGGGTTTTGCTGCGGACGCACGTTGGCGGCGACAAAAGACCCATATGGTCGCGGATCCTCAATCAGAAGTCGCACGTTGAGCTGCGAACGCAGCACTTCCGGCAGTCGACCGCGCGGCACGCGCTGCGGCGTCGTTGATGTCGGGAAATAGGTCTCGATTTCTTCCTGCAGAGTCTCACCCATTGCTTCAAATGCATGGGGACTGGTTCCGGCGTTGTGAGCGGCGACGATGGAGAGAAACAATTGACGCGTATTCATAGTGTTCCCGATTGTTGACCCACGTCACAATTGCGCTGTGTTTTACTGGGAGACGGCGGCAAGCTAAGGCCGGGGGCACTGGCGATCAATCTCAGCCCGGGAAGGCCGGCCCCGGTTTTCACGTACGTTACGAAATGGTAAACTGCTCCTGTCCCGCAGATGCTGTCACACAGCACCTGGCATGGCCGATTGTCGTGCGGCGGCACAGTGTTTTCAGCTCGGCAGCGATAGAGCCACGATGCGTTCGACGCAGAGCAAGGTCGACGCATAAACACCAGTTCAAAACAATGGCAGTTGAAATCTCCGGTTCAGCTTGCGCCTCTGAAGCTGCCGGACACCTCGGTAGCGGCAGCGGAGTCTAAACATACGTTGAAGCGACACTCAATCCAAATTGTCCGCCAGGCGGCGCAGCAGTCGGAGGAATTGACGACGTTCGACGGCGGGCACACCCTGGAGCATTTTCTGTTCGACTTCGGCCGCCAGGGCGCGCGCTTCACTTTCCAGTTCGCGGCCTGCGGCGGTAATGCGCACGGTGTAGCGCCTTTTGTCTTCCAGGTGAGCGTCGCGTTCTACCAGTCCGGCATGTTCAAGCGAATCGAGAATGCGCGTGACGTTGGCGCGGTCCTTGTCCATGTGGTTGCTCAAATCCGACTGCGACACCTCTTCGGCGCCGGCCAGAACAGTCAGGGTTTGCCACTGCGGCAGCGTCATGCGCAGTCCGGCGCGATTCAACGAGCGCTGGACGGCCAGTTGCAGACGTTTGGTTGCCAGGTGCAGGAGCCGTCCAAATTCGTACGGTCCTGTTTTTGAACTTCGTCGGTTTTTCTTTTCCACTTCAGCCTCGGAATATCAATGGGGACATGAGAGCAGGCGTGCTTCCTGCAAGCACGCTGCCATCCGGGGCCTTGGGGGGGCGAGAGGCCGAATGTTGCGGCCACAACACGTGGCCGACAGACAACACTTCACGACACTTGTTGTCCGACGCAAATATCGGAAATGTATCAGATGCCTGCAAAAATAATTTACTGTCACAGTGCTCGCTCCGGAGATTAATGACTTAGCTGCGGCAAGCCGACTGACTGTCAATTCACAGGAGCGCACAGCGGTCTTTGTGGACTCCAGGGAGGGACCAACAGGCTTTTTTATAAACCGATTCGAATACGTATATTTTGGTTTGGTCCCAGGCGAATCAGCATAGTACGGCACCCGTGGCTTTCACGGCTTTTGAAGGGTTGTCAGGCTTTCCCTCGTCGTTCCTGTGTATTGTGAACTACGTCAGCCGCACTAAGGACAACTGCGGGAAAATTGCGCGCTTATACGTCGGCTCCGGCGGGTTGCGCTTGTTAAGAGTCATCTCCGGCAGCTATTTGCAGCCCGGTAAAAGAAATTGAACGGCATTCAGCCAAAAGGACAATGGTCAGGACACAAAACAACAAAACCATGCAAACGATGCGGTGAACTGCAAGATTAATGCGCCGCAGTGCAAGACAAACGTGCAGTCGGGAAGAGCCGCACACAAACAAACGCATGAAAAGTATATCTCATAAAAAAGTTGCCGCTGTTGTTGAAAGCGACCACCTGTGGTCAGACCTGCAAAGCACGATTACACCGCTCGTGGGGTCGTTGAAAGTCCTTTCACGCGATGCGGTGAACGATCCGCAATCACTGTCCGGATTTGACTTTATCGCCTACATTGCCAACCACCAGACAGGTTCAGAGATCGACGGCGACATCCTGGACGATTTACACCGACTTTCTGCGGACCACGCCGTGGTCTTCATCGCGCCCAATCTCTCCTTTCCCTGCCGCGTTGCTTTATTCGACGTGGGAGTGTCCGAGTGTATCGACTGCGCTTACCATGTGGGATTCGGCGTGTTGTTTCTGCACGCCGGAATCGACGCAATGGCGCGACGTGCCGTTCTCCACGAGCAGAAAGCCGTGGAAGCCGTGCACCACAGTGCTCCGCGCGGCAAAAATGCCGAAGCAGTCGACCTGAAGCAGCGCAATCAAAAATTGCAGGAATTTGTCGGGCTCGTCGCCCACGACCTGCGGGTGCCGCTCGACAATATTGTCGCCCTGGCAAACTACATGCTCAAACCGTCGCCCGATACGGATGCGCAGGCGATGGCGCAGGAAATACACGACAGCGGCAAGATTGCACTGGACCTGGTCAATGACCTGCTGGACCTGACGGCCATCGAAACCGGCTTGCTCGTGCTGGATGTGGAACCCTTCGACGTGCAGGACTTCCTGCGTCACGTGGTTCGTCTGCACGAAACGCCGCTGCGCCGCAAATCGCTGTCGCTGGAAATCGATATGCAGGGAACCCCGGTGGCCGGCGGCGACCGCAAGCGCATCGCCCAGGTTGTCCACAACCTGCTGTCCAATGCCATCAAGTTCACGCCGATCGGCGGTACAATCACGCTGCGCGCGCGCGTCGAGCAGGACGGCGTGCGGATCGAAATTGCCGACAGCGGCATCGGCATCAAAACCGAATCGATTCCGCGTTTGTTCGACAAGTTTGAAAAAGTCTCCACGCCCGGCACCAACGGCGAAGCCGGTACGGGATTTGGTCTGCCGCTATCACAGGAAATCGTGCTGGCGCACGGCTCAAGCCTGTCTGTCGAAAGCTCGCACGAAACCGGCACGCGCTTCTGGTTCTTCCTCCCCATCGCTATCGGTGTCGGCGCTCAACAGGAAAACGAGGCCGACTCCGTCGACTCCTGACATGCCGCCACGTTTTCCACAACAATAAACCAGTCACGCGGCGACACCAGCCTGACTCCTCTTATTCAAACACGCGAAATATTGCCTTTTTTGTCACGCCGCCATTTTGTATTCTCGCAGCGTTTACTGAGTCCAATTCAACATACAACGCAAACGACGGGCACTTCAACGCTCACTGGCCACGCTACATGCGCTCAACATTTTCACGCCTGATTCCGGTCCTTTTTCCTGTTGCATTATTCATTTGTCACGCGCTCCATGCGCAAACCATCCGGCTGATGGAATTTCCATCGTCATATCAGTTGTTTCCGCGCGGCGACGACAACAACGTTGTGGTTCACGCCCGCGGTGAAATTGACGACCCGACACAAACCGACACGCTGATTTTTGAAGTCAAACGCGAGGGTGAAACCGTCGAGCAGCTCGGCAGACCGCTGAGCGCCTACTCCCCGGAAAATCGCTTTGACTTTCGTTTCACCCTGCCGGCTGAGCTGGCCAACTACAGTTTTGAACTGCGGCACAACGGCATCGGCTTCAGTAAACAACTGGCATTTGCGGACAGCGTGGTCGCGGGCGATGTCTTTATTGTTAACGGACAATCCAACGCCAATGAAACATCCAGCGAACAGATTTTAAACAATTCATTCTGCCGCACATTTGGCGAGGGCGATCAGGGCTGGAACCTTGCGAACCACACATATCGTCCGGCATTCAACACCGGCGTGATCGGTTATGCGATTCAGGACTATCTGGTTCAGGATCTGAATATTCCGATTTGTTTAATCAACGGCTCCGTCAGCGGCAGCTGGATGGCCATTCAACGGCCGAACCCGGACAACCGCGGCGACCTTGAGTCCATTTACGGCCGCCTGCTGGATCGCATGGAACGCTCGGGAACACGCCGGCACGCCAAAGCACTCTTCTGGTTCCTGGGTGAAGCCGAGACCGACCGCGGCATTCACAGCTATCACTACAACTGGGAGCTGCTCTACAACGCCTGGCGCGAAGACTTTCCCGGCATCGAAAAGTTCTACGTCTATCAGATTCGCCCCGGCTGCGTCAGCTGGAATAAAACACATGCCGAAATTCGCGAGGCGCAGCGCCGCCTGGATTCGCTGGACGATGTGGAGCTGATCAGTACCAACGGCCGCCCCGGCTTTGACAACTGCCACTATAGCTTTGACGGTTATCGCGATATTGCACGCAACTCGGCCGACCTTGTCCTTAAACAACTCTACGGCATTGAACCGGCCCGACGTTTTATACACTCGCCCAACGTGACGGCGGCCTGGTACAGCTCGCCTGCAAACGACAAAATCACTATTAAATTCGACTACCCGGTTGAGTGGCCGTTTCCGCTCGACTCCAACGGGGCGCGCATGCGCGACTACTTTTTACTCGACGATCAGAATGCTGTAGCGGACTGGGGCGTGGCGATCGACTCGATGGTCTATCTCAATCTGCGTGCACCGTCGGACGCGCGCGAATTAACATATTTGCCGAATGCCTACTATGACGAACAGATTTTTGGACGCGACTCGGTGATTTATCACGGTCCTTTTCTCGTTAACCCCGACGGCATCGGCGCGCTGTCGTTCTGGCGCTTCCCCATCGCGGAATACAGTCCGGAGCGCCCCGAATTCAAACAGGAGATTACGCTGAAAGGCGGCGGCAGCTATTGCCCCGGCGACTCGCTGGACGCAGTTGCGCCCGAGGGTTTCACGCGTTACACCTGGTCTCATGGCGGACAAGGGCGCGAGTTCCGCACTCCCGCCTTAAACACAGTCCTGGGTCTTGCGGCGTTCGACTCTGTGGGGAACTATGTCGTTGGCCGCCTGCCCGCGCGGCTGGATACTGCACCGGCGCCGCATTTGTTGTACGATACTCTGGTTCAGCGCTTAAACAGCAATGTTATTGCCGCCGACTTCAGGTGGTTCCGAAATGGCGAAGAGTTGGAGGATTTCCGCGGACTTAACGCCATTTTCATCGCGGATTCCGGTGCGTATCACGTGGAGGTTGTTTACCTGAACGGCTGCACGGCCGCCTCTGAATCCAGGGAGATCAGCCCGCCCGGCAAAGGCACATCGGTTCGGTTGTTCGACCGGGCGGACAATCAACTTCAGGTATTCCCGAATCCCGCCGGCGGGTTCGCGCAAGTATTGTGGCAGGGCCACTATCTGACTAACGTCAGACTTCGAATTCTCGACGGTTACGGCCGACTAATTCTCGAACGGCGCATCGAATATTTACAACAAACAGACATAGTGGACATTAACGTCGGCGCGTTGGCCGCCGGCATGTACCACATTGAACTGCGGTCCGGCGACTACACCAGCGGAGCGCTGTTTATTAAACTTTAACGTTCTCCGCGGCCCGACACCACCCCTGAGCAGAGCACTTCGCCGCTTAGGCGGCTTGTTTATTTTTTTTGTTTGTCAGCGTATTTACAGCCGCATGTCAGTCTTCTACCGGCGTTTCGACTTCAACTTCCACCGTGCGGCAGTAGAAACGCCCTTCCGGGAAGCTGTTGTCAAAAAGCAGAACATCCTCGCCGTAACCGACCGCCGTGCTGCCGTCCAGTCCGAGGGCCCGTTCCGTGTTAATGGCGCGGCGGCCGGACAAATCCAGGTTAAACTGAGCGTCGCCCGTGCGATCCGTGTACCCTTCAATTCTTACGGTCGACCGTTCATCCACGCGATTCTGAATCAACGAAACAATTTCTCGGTTGCGCTCGCCCAGCTCGGCGGAGTTGAAG
Source organism: bacterium (assembly GCA_030430495.1). GTDB lineage: Bacteria > Bacteroidota > Ignavibacteria > Kapaibacteriales > UBA7675 > JAUIKM01. The sequence continues at coordinate 134,256 of JAUIKM010000009.1, forward strand.
TCAAACAGAATGAGGCTGAAGCGATCCACGCGCGCATCGCCGACTCCCTGCTCGCGTTTGCGCTGAATCGTCACGAGTTCCACGGGCAGCGAAGGCTCGGCGGAGCGCACTGTTTTACTGTCTTTGTCGACGTATTCAAAGGTCGTTTGCAGACTGCCTGAATTCAGGACTTTTGTGCCACTTTCGGCGGGCGTCCAGTCGATGTGCGGCGGCGGTGCGCCTCTGCCTTCACGACGGAAAAGTTCGCGTCCATTCTGTTTAACTGTCACACTCCATGTGCGTACGCCGCGGCGCGTATTGGCCTGCGGATACAATCTGACGACCGGGTTCTCGAGTCGGCGCAAGGTATCGCTGACGAGCAGCGGCGCGAGAATTGCAGGGTCATTGCTGCTGATCTCAACGCGGCGGTTTTCAGCGCGGCCGTCTTCGGACTCGGCATTGGACGGAACCGCCGGCAGGTTGCGGCCGCTCGTATTGATCCGGTCGCGACCGATCTTCCAGTTGGTCGCCAGATAATCCTCAATTGCTTTTGCGCGGCGATTGCTCAGGTCAACATTGCCGCTCTCCGCGCCGTAGTCGGCGTTACAACCAATGATATCCACCTGAGCGGATGGATGTTCGCTCAGGCGGCGGCCGAGAATATTTAACACGTCGTAGTAAGTGTCGAGCGTTGCGCTGACGTCGGCCCCGCTCTCGGGAGTTGTTAAGTCCGTGTTGTAGCGCGCCGGAATCGCAGCCTGTCCTTCGTCAAAGAATATGTAATTCAGCAGCGGCACAATCCTGTCGGTCAGAAACTCTTCAACGCGCAGCGTCGCCACATCGCGCTCCAGTCGCTCTCCACCCCGATCTTCAATTGCTTTGATTTGCAGACTCGCCGTCGGCACGCTGAGAGGCTCCGTCGCGATGCTGATTTCCGGTTCGCCGGCGGCTTTGTCCGCAATCGGCTTGTCGTCCAACGGCGGAGATACTTCCTCCCGTCGATCAACGGGCGTCGCGGATTTGTGCACCCATTTGACGGCTACACCCACGCGCAGCGCATCAACTTGCCAGTCCACGCTGGAGGAAATGTTGTTGAGTCCCAGAGTGTAAAACACTTCAGGCGCGAGCAGCGCCGTGCGCGTGCTGTTTAACGGCAGGTCGTAGGAAAGTCCAAAACTGAGCCCCAACGCCAGACGCTCCAGGTCCGGAACATCGTCGGCAAAGCGGTTGCGCACGCGCGTTTGTGTGTCTTCAAACACGCCGAAATCCGGTTGAGTGATTTCTTCCTTTTGCTCAAAACTTGCCACTGCACGATAAGCAAGATATGGCCCGCCGTAGAGCGAAAACCCACTAAACAGTTGAAATTCCAGCAGCGGCTCAAGTCCAACGGAAATCAGGGTAGCGTCAATGCTGTGCTCAAATATTCCGTCGACGAGTTCGCCGCCCGGCGAGGCCACCTGCGTGGGTTCCTCCCGCAGCAATGTGCCTGAAAATGAATGCACGCCCAGGCGCGGCTGCAGACCCAGGGCGTCCGTCCAGGGCCAGGTGTACAGCAATCCGCCGTTGAATCCCGCACCGTCGCCTTCCTCAAACAGGGGGCAACAGGTCGGGTAATCCGGACTGAGCTGCTGAAAATCGGCCCTGTGAGAGTTAATGTTAAAATTCGCAAACAAACCGGTTTCGCGTTGCATCGCAGACGAGTTGTTCATCGTCTGGGCGCTTAAACTGAACGACGCGCCGCCTGAAAACGGCACGACCAACAAGAGGGCAAGGGCGTACGGGAAGAACCTGTTCATGTGGATTCCACTATTGGTGCATGACTATTGGACGGCTGCGCGTTGTTTCCCGGCCTGCACCTGTTTAATGCAAAATGACGAGTGTGTTAAACACTTCGACGGACAATGAACGCATGCGGATGAGGTAGATTCCGGTCGGAAGATCGCTCAGATCGACCGGAATGCGGAACGGTCCGGGTTCGAGCAACTGACGGCGGATGCGCCACACGCTGTGCCCCGGACGGTCGAAAATTTCAAACTGCAGGTCGCCGCGTTCAATCGAGATTCCGGCAATCTCCATGTCGCCGTCGCCGGGGTCGGGAAACACGCGCAACTCCGGCGACGGTCCAAGCGGATTAAAGAGACGAGTGCCGTCGACGCGGCAGAGATTCTCCAGCGTGAACATCCCGGCGCCGCTCCCGCCCGCCTCCGTCAAGGACGTACCGTCCGCATCGAGCCAGGAAAATGCACTGACGCGGACGAGCGATTGCTCCAAATGACCCAAAGCGGCCGTGAAGGCCACATCTCCAAGCACCGCGGAGACGCCGTCCCAGCTAAATTCAAAGGCGGCGCGCACGCGATGTTCGCTCCCGGCGGGCGTTGTGGGCGCGGACCGGAGAGGAACAAGCATGTCCGCATTATACTCCAGTTCCACGCGGCAGCGCCTGCTCGTCACTCCGGCAGCACGCAACAATTCCGGCTCTCCGAAAAGAATTCGGGCGTATGCGGTCTCCCCCGCCGCCGCACTGAAATCTTCAACATTGAGCGACGGAGGAAGAACCAGTGCACGCAACAGGAGCTCGCGCTGATTTAATACGCCGTCGACTTCGTAGGCAAGGAGAGCATTGTTTGTGCCGGCGGCGGAGGGCGTCATACGGACCACTATGTCGAGTGAGTCGCCCGGCGCAAGCACGCGACCGACGGGATTGTCCACGAGTGTAAAATGCGCAGCATGCGGACCGATGAACGCTATGTCCGTCAGCGTGTGCGACTGCTCCGAGTTGTTAACAAGGAATCCGGGAAGCAGAGTATCGCGCGCAGAGCCGCCAAGCAGCAACGCGCCCATGTCGACCTCCGCATGACGGCGCAGCAGGTATTCAGGCAGCGCCCGTCCACGCAGCGGAATGCCGACGACGGTATCGCCCACATTCAGGAAGATTGTATGTTCAATATCGCCGGGATTATCCGGACGGAACTGCAGATTGATCACCAGAGTATCGCCCGGCGCGAGCGTTTGCTGCGGCGACCGCGGCTCGACCAGTCCAAACTCGGGACTCCACGCAAAGGAAGCGTAGTTAACACCGCGGTATGTCCATGGCCGCGCGCCGGCGTTCATCAACGATGCCGGCTGATCGGCGAGCGACTGGATGAAGAGCTGCGTGTCCGGAAACAGTCCGGGCAGCACTTCAATCTGCGCGGCGACGGTGTTGACATCGGCGCTGTCGGCCTGCATCCGAGACTGAACAACTGCCGTGTTCCACACCTGCACGTCGCCGTGGTTGCTGCGCAGAGCCAGCCGCCGGCCGTCGGGGTGCCAGGCCAGTTCGCGAACCAGGGACGCATACTTTTTGGTAAAACTGCGATCCAAACCGCCGTTAAACTCAAATACCTGCACGACGTGATTGTTAAACGCAACGGCCAGAGCGGCACCGTCGGATGTCCAGGCCATTGCGGCCACCGCGGCGTAATGCGCATCTTCACCGACGACGAGTGCGCGGTTCTCGCCGCTTGTCAGGTCGTGAATTTCCAGGAAACCGCTGCTGCCGCCCACGGCGATCTGTGCGCCGTCGGGACGCCAGGCGGCCGTTGATATCTGTGGACTGAAGTGCGGCCGTGTAAACACAATGGTATCGAGCGCATCGCTGTCCGGGTTCCACAGCAGGACAAAGGCGGCATTGCGCGCAAGCACCGCACGATGTTGACCGAGAGGTTCCCAGTCATAGGCGGCGACATTTGCATCCAGACTCAGAATGCGTACAATCTGACCGGGATCGCCGTCAAACAGCAGCAGCTCCCGGTTGCGCACGATGCCGACCTGATTGAGATCGGCACGCCATTGCAGGTTTGTTGCGAGGTTGCCCGGGAAACCCGTAGCCAGCAGGTTGTCCGCCGCGTCGTACAGTTCCAGTTCCTGGTTGTTGTTAATGAGGGCGCGGCGCCCGCTGGACGGCTGCAGGCGAAACTCGCGCGTGCTTTCGTCCCATGCGGGCATGAACGGCCGCAGATTTTCGCTTGCGGCGTCCCACACCATCGGCGCGGAAAATGCCGCCACGACCAAACCTGTTCCATCCGGCAGCCACTGAATTGTGCGCGCAATAACGCTCGGCCCTTCCAGACGCGAGCGCAGGCCAAAACCCGGCAGATCAAAGGTGTTAAACTCGTAGAGTCCCCGCGGCGTGATTCGAAATATCAGCGCCGTAGCAGCCTCGCTGTTTAACTGAATGCCACGTGCGCCGCGGCCGACGTCAACCGTTCCGAGCACCCGGCCATCCGCGACGGCAATTTGCAGCAGTTCCGATTCTGCCGTATCGAGAATGTAGAGCACCGCGCGCGCATGATCCCAGGCCAGGACATCGCTGCCGTTCGACGGCAGGTCGATGCGTCGCAGTGCTGATGAGTTGTCGAGTTCCAGCAGAACACAGTCGCCGGCGTAACTCAGCACGGCAATCGTATTTCCGGTCGGACCCGCGGCCAGGTCGCTGAAGCTGCTGCCCGCCTCGCTCACCGTGTAGGGACCGATGTTTGCATCGCGCCAGGGCCAGGCGACCAGACGCCTGTCGTAGTTAACAAGCGCCACATATTTTTCGTCGGCCGTCCAGGCGAGTTTAACATTGTACTCGGTCGATCCAAATGTAGCGCTGCGCTCAAAGCGGCGCGCGGCAAGGTTCCAGACAGCCACATTGCCCGTTCTGTCGGTCACGGCCAGAAATTCGCCGGAGGGACTCCAGGCAAAAGCCGTGATGGAATTGCTCATGAAGTCGGGATAGTAGTCGACAGCGCCGGTTGTTGTGTCGACCAGAGCCAGACCGCTGCTGCTGAACCCGCAGGCCAGAAAGCGGCCGCGCGGATGCCAGGCGGCGATGTTCGTGTTGAAACTCTGCCGCAGACTTAAACTGCGCACCTGGGCTGCGTCGGCCGTGCGGTACAGGTCAATTGTGCCGCTGTTGCTGCGTACGGCGTACAACTGCCCGTCGGGCGAAAGGGCAAATACGGAAGCAAAACTTTGGATCTGTTTAAGCGGCGGCTGAGCGTTGCCGTCGGGCGCCTGCTGCAGCGAAACAAACACGCGCAGGCCGGCGCTCTGGTGATCGGGAACAAGCCACTCATAGCTGCCGCCGCGCGCCTGATCGCTGATGAGATAGCGTTGTGATTGCCCGTCGAGTGAATATTCCAGACGTACGGGAATGTCAAGGCCGACGCCGCTCCAGCGAATGGTATACAGGTGATGTGCGCCGAGCAGCTCACCCGCGGCCGGGGCTTCCAGTTTTAAACCAGCGCCTCCCGCAGCGGCTTTCAGTTTGTCGCCGCCGAGGCATTCCAGCTCGGCAACGGCGCAGGCATTGGTTTTAAACGTCAGGGAGGCCGGCGCGACGGCGCTATCCTGCGAGCGGTAGCGCAGCGTCAGGCCACGCGACTGGTCGCGCGTTAACACTTCGCCGCGGGCCGGTGGGTTGAGCAATTCAAACTGCGGGTTGTCGGACACGATCTGATTGATCCGCAGGTCGCCGCCGCGCGCCATGATCGTGAGCGCGGTATCGCGCGTTTCGCCCGCAGCAATAGCGCCGAAATCGATAAATTCCGGCTTGAGGATTAAACGGGGCAGGAGATCTACGCTCAGGTTGAAGGCGGCCGTATCCGCCTGTTTAAACTGCGGCGAGTCAACGATCAGCTGCTGCCGCCCGGGGCAGTTCGCGCGGCTGTACCACTCCACGTTGAACGTTTGTCGGTTAAGCGCGTGCAGCATCACATCGCGCAGCGCCGAGTTTAAGCGCCGCGGAGCGCTCAGGCCGTCGATATTCAGGGTTTTCTGCCCTTTTGCAACAATTGCCTCATCGATGTTAACAAGCTGCACATTGTAGATTTGTTCGCGCTTTCCGTCGAGAATGGCGCTGAAATCCGCACTGAAACCGGGGTAATACGCGTCGCGATCCAGGGCGATAACGCGGTAGGAATGCCGGCCTGTATCGCGAAAACGGACATAACCGAAGGGACGGTTGTAGGCGGCGTTCTGCGCGTCGTCGCGCACCTCTTTCCACTCGCTGTACTCGTCAAATCGACGCAGCAGCGCGTCTGCATCGGCGGTGAAATCCTGCACGACAAGTGGCCGGTCCTGATAGACAAACAGCGAATACTCAGCGGCTCCCGCCTGCGGAATCATCATGGCCGAATCGAGCGCCGCGCGAACAATTGCGCGGTCGGCGGCATTGGTCAGCAGGTCTGAGGCAATCGAAAATATGACGGACACGCTGTCCTGCGCGGTCACCTCCGGCGGCAGCAGCGCATAGTTGTCAATTGCTCTGCCGTTCTCGCGCAACTTAAACACCTGTTCACGCCCACCGGCAAGAAGCTGATTCCGTTCGTCAACCATGCGCAGCGTCGCACGCAAACGCGGATAGTCGCTTGTATCCACGTGTTCTATGCGCACCGTTTGTGCATTCAACCACGGCGACAAACAAGAGAAAATCAGAAAGATTGCGGTTAAGACGGGAAGGGGTTTTCGCCCGGACATTGTTGCAGCGATTGTGTTAATAAAATGCGAAACAGATTTTGTTTAACCTGTTGTTGCCTGCGGCGGTCACAACCCGAGGGGGGCAATGCGGGTGATCATGACCGGTCCGTGCACAAGGAAGCGAATAATACGGGAAAATAAAAAGCCGGACAAATTCCCGCTAGACGGTAAAATTTATCCGGCCATTCTGATAGTTTTTTTAGCGCGGCCTTTGCCATGAACAATCCCGAACAGCCTCTTTTGTTAGTCGTGCAGATTAGAGTTGCACGCGTGTGAGTTGGCGTCGAGTGTTGCAACGGCGGTCCGGAGGTCCAAAGGGAGCTGAAACCGGGACCACGCGAATTTCATCAGCCATTGACGAGGCTGCGTATGGCGGCGCGCTGTTCTTCGCCCGTTTCGCAATAGATTTTGAGCGCCGGCAGCACGGTTTGCCAACCGGTGCATTTGCCGCGGAAGGCGGCGTCGAAACGCGGGTCGACGGAAACGCCCGAGTCGCGCAGGCGCAACTGCACAGCGCCGCCGGAGAGAACTTTCATTTCGAAGATGGTTTTGACGGGGCCGTGCGAGCCGAATTTGTTGTGTCCGTCCGTGCCGAGCGGTTTGCCGTTGTGTTCGGTCCAGGTCAGTTCGACGAGTTTGGGTTGGCGCAGGCGTGAGAACTTGCCGCGGATGACGGTGCGGCCGGAGTCTTCATTCCATGCGAGCAGGATGCCTTGATCGCCTTCGTGGTCGACTTCGGCTTCATCGGCAAACCAGCGTTGCATGCCGGCGGCGGTGGTAACGGCGTTGAATACTTTTTCGAGCGGTGCATGTATTTCGATGCTACCGTTGACCGAGCGAGTGAGATGTACGGACTTGACAGCTTCTTGCAGATCCATGGTCATGCCTTTCCAGAATGAGTTGAACGGGGGGCAAAAGAGTTTGCGGTAATTAGTAAGCGCTTCAGATCTGCGGCAACCGGTATATGTTCGCGTTTTCCGTTGCCGCGGAGAACTCGAATCACTATCGACGAGGTTCCGGGCTTTCGAGTGCACGGCTGCGGCGGCCATCCGTTCAGCGGCGAATATGGCACGTTGACCGACGTTGTACGCAGCGTTCAGTTTTTTCGCGTTTGAACATGCCACAAAGCTTTGTAGTGTTGTGGCAGAGCGCGCAGACGTGTGCGGGGAGATCGCTTCAGGTGCGGGCCGGGTATCCGTCCAACCTTTGGGTTGACAGGCGGCGGGCTTGATGGTGGGTTGGTGGTGGAAAACACTGCCGGAGGCGGAGGTGGACCCACTTGATTTCACGGAGGGCTGCGTCGCGACGTTCCGACGCCCAAACCGGCCGCTCCAATGCCAAAACTGCCCGCTCATCGCTCAGACAGGATACTCATCGCTCAGGCTGACTGTTCATCGCCCGGGCCGGATGATCTTTTGTTCCCTGTCAGGCAAAGATTGCGGCGGACTGCCGGGTCAGGGGGATTGCGGGGCCTGGAACTTCATGCCCGCTCGCCCACCGCAAGCGCCATTGTCCGCGCAACTCACATAACTGCCGATCAAGGTCTCGACAACTTGACACTGACGACAGTCCTTTCCCTCAGCGATTTGAGACTCCGGACAGCAGCCGAACTCAAGAACTAAAACTTTAGTCTCCACGCTCGGGAACCTGATACTCCTCGCCGCGGCGCACATAGGCGTGAAAGTTCTCAGAATCGATGTTCGATCCGCAGATGATTAGCCCGACGCGTTTGCCGCGCAGTTCGTCCGCCAGAACGTGCCAGGCGGCGGCCGTGGCGGCGGCGCCGGCGGGCTCGCACGCCAGTTTGAAGTCGTGGAACAACATGGCCATGGCGTGACAAAGTTGTTCGTCGTCGACGCGGACGATTCTGTCGATAAATCGGCGGCAGAGTTCAAAGCTGTACGGCGCGGCGTGCGGAGCGCCCAGTGAGTCGGCGATTGTCGCAACGCGTTCGATAGACTGCGGGCTGCCGGCGGCAAAACTGCGGGTCATGCTGTCCGCGCCGAAGGGCTCCACGCCGATCACCTGACACTCCGGCCGCAATTGTTTGACGGCCGCGGCCACGCCGGCGGCCAGGCCGCCGCCGCCGATCGGCACAATGACTGCATCCAGCTCGCCCGCCTGCTCCACAAATTCGGCGCCCAAAGTGGCCGTGCCCAGGGCCGTGTGCGGCCCTTCAAAGGGATGCACAAACAGGCGGCCTTCGTCGCGTTCTATGGCGCGCACTGTCTCAAATGCTTCGTGCACGTTGTCAACCAGCACGAGCTCGGCGTCCAGTTCGCGGACGCGGTCCATGCGGGCGCGGCTGGCGCTGCGAGGCATGACAACCTTGGCGTGCACGCCCAGCAGGCGCGCCGCATACGCAAGTGCAATGGCGTGATTGCCGGCGCTGACCGCGGTGACGCCGTGTTCGAGTTCTTTGGACTGGGCGGCCAGCATGACCATCAGAGCGCCGCGCGTCTTGAAACTGCCGGAGCGCTGGAACAACTCAAGTTTGGCAATCAACTGCGCCGAAGCGCCGAAGCGCGCCTCTGTGCGATCCGAGCGCAGCTCCCAGACTGGCGTGACGGGCAGATAGTCCGCCAGCGTGGCGCGGGCAGCCTGGATGGACCTTGGATTCGGCGCATTAACCTCTGATGCGACGGCGGAAGATGGCATGTCGGTTCCGGATTGTAATGTTCAGAGCCGCAGCGCGCACAGAGCGACGCTGTTTGCGCCTCACCGCATGACAAACAAAAATGGCTGTCCGGAAAGGCGCTGCATGAGCTATACAAAATTGCACTTCCGGAAGCAGACCATCAACTATTGTTCTACGGCGCGGGCGACTTCCGCCAGGTGTTCAAACGCCGTCCTGTAGCGGTTGATGTGAACGAGGTTGCCGCGGAAGACAATGCGGCCCTGAATGACCGCTTTGGCGGCCGGCAGTTCGCCTGAAATAAATGAATGCCAGTTGGGCAGTGTGGCGCTGAAACGCGTCACCGAACGGTCGGTTTCGTCGACGAGCTTGGCGACGCCGTCCTTGTCCCAGTACATGTAGGCGGGATCCGACGAGTGTTCGGTAACTTCAAAACGAACCACGCCGAGGCCGGCCAGGCTGTGCCGGAATTCAGCGGTGTTCCAGATTTCAGCAAAACGGTTCCAGTATTCTTCGCTGAAAAAGGTCGGTTTGCCCTTGGCGCTTGCGCCCGATGTCGATTCCTGCATGTGTCTCTCTCCCTACGGGTGTGCTCAAACTATGGATGATCTTGTGGCCCGCGCCTATTGGGCGCGGCCGGCGGCAGTGTGGGTGGAAAATACAAATAAGACGCCAATCACAGAGCGGGACCGGACCGCAAATGTGCGTACCGGCGCAATGAGGGGGCGACGCGCCCAACTGGATGTGCGACGCTCTCGACACAGCCTGCGACAATTGGCGTACGACCGGTATATTCCGCCCTGACCGGTGCAGTGTAAAACGGGCGTCGGCGCGCCCGGAGGATGCAGCCTGAACGCCATTCATGTATTTGCGCAGCAGATACAATGACCGGAACTCATCTACGTTCAAACGTGTTCACGGAACTTCGGAATATCAGGCGTGGCAGCGCCTTGCACAGACACAGCAGATTCCCGGACCTGGGCACACTTACAGGTTGCCATTCCGTGAACGGGGCAAACCTTCAACAACATTCCTACTACACTCCATGCGGGCGCGGCTGCGTCCCGCACGCGAAGCTAAGCGCCGCAAAACCTCACGAACGACGAAACGACAAGCGGGAACGCATCGTTCGAACCAGGCGCGTGAAAAAGTCGAAAATCAACTTTTGATCTCAATACGGAAACTCTACTCCATGAAACAGTCTCTCCTTCTTGCCATTTGTGCATCCCTGATTTGTTCGACTCCGATGCTGCATGCGCAGGCCGGCGTTGACAAACTTCTGAATGAAGCGGTCAGCATCAAAACGATCGGCAGCGCGCGCAACAACCTGGTCGATCCGACCGACCTGGATTTCAACCGCGACGAAGGCCGTGAAAACGAACTTTGGGTGCTCAACCAGGGCGGCAACCTGGGCGGCAGCACGGTGACGTTTTACAATCCGGGGCAGAACGACCAGACCTCGCTTTATCTGGTCGACGGCAACAACTGGCACTTCATGGCGCAGTGCGCCGCGCTGGCTTTCGGCGACAGCGAGACCTGGGGAACCGCCCAGAACATCGTCGACGCCAACCGCCAGGCGGGTGTCTTTGCCGGGCCGAGCCTCTGGTCCACCGACCTGGACATTTACGCCGTGGATCACGGCCGCAACGGCAGCCACCTGGACATGCTGCACATCACGCCCAACTCGTCCGGTATTGCCGCCGAAACGGGTAACGTTTTCTGGCTGTTCGACGGTCTGCGCGGCAATATCGTCCGCACGGACTTCAAAGAACCGCACGAGCCGGGCGGCGAATTCCACGGCGACGCGCTGGTGCGCCGCTACACGGAAATCAGCGTGGCCCACAACGGCGACATCCCCTGCCACATGGACATCGACGACGACCTCAAATGGCTCTACATCGTCGACGGCGGCAACAAACGCATTCTGCGCGCCGACATCACGACCGGCGCCGTCGCCGGCAACCTGCAACTCGTCAACGAACAACTGGCCGAATACTCCGAAGTCACGGGCGTGACCTGGGAAGTGTATATCGACAGCGGTTTTGATGTTCCCTGCGGCATCGACTACAAAGACGGCCGCCTGATCGTGGGCGACAACGCCACGGGTGAAATCATTTTCTACGACGTCACGGGTGAAAGCGCCGTCGAAATGGGTCGCGTTGCGACCGGCGCATTCAGTCTGATGGGCGTCGTAATCGGTCCGGACGACAACGTCTATTTTGTCGATCAGGATCGCAGCGAAGTTTGCCAGCTCGCGCCGAGCGGCGCGTTCGACGTTACAGTCGACCGACCGGTAGTTGTCGCTCAGCCGGGTGAGGAGGAATTTGAGTTTACCGTCGAGAATTTGTCCGACGCCGAAATTACCTTCGACGCCACGATGCTGCCGACCGGCCGTACGCCGAGTCTGTGGCAGGCGGAAGCCACGGCGGGCGCAGTCGGCCCCGGCGAAAGCAAAACATTCAAGATGTCCGTAGCTACGGGCCTGATTCCCGGCATCGGCGACTATCAACTGGTGATTGACGCGCCTGGCCAGGCCTCCGTCGCAAGCAAGTCGAAACTGCTTACAGTTGTCGCGCAAAACACGGATCTGATGAGCGTCAACGACGCTTACAGCCCGAACCGCAACGATCAGTCGATCGGCACGGTCCTGACCTCCCTGCTGCGCAATACAACGATAGAGGTGCCGGCGTCGATTGCCGAAGACCTGATCGGCCGCCTGCCGCAGCTCAAAACAATTGTCTGGACATCCGGCGGTTTCGGTAAAGTTTCGCCCGAAGAAGCCGCGGTGCTCGAAGGCGCGATGGACGCGGGCGTCAACGTCATGCTGATCGGCGACGGCCCCGTGGTGGGCATAGGCGAAGGCGGCGTCGACGGCAACGTCGGTCCGGCCTTCCTGGACAACTTCGGCGCCGGCTACGGCGGTTTGATCGTCTCCGGTTTCGGCACGAACGGCGCTATCCGCCTGGAAGGCATTACCGGCGATCCGATTTCCGGCTCCGTCGGTGTGTTTTCCGGCACGCTCACGATCTTTAACGGCGGCGGATTCATCACGGCCATTCCGAGCCCGCTCCTGCGCGCCGCGGATGACGACGCACGCCCGTTCATCTTCTACGAAGATCACTCCGATTCGACGCTGGCGGTGCGTTACATTAATGAAAAGTACCGCTCGATCATCCTCTCGATCAATCCGTCCAACTTCGACTCACGTTCGATCCGCAACACGATTCTCGCTGAGTCGGTGCGCTGGCTTGAAAACCGCGAGGCACAGGGCACGCCTGCCATTCAGGTCTCAGTTGAGGAAATCGACTTCGGCCAGGTGCCCGTCGGCGCCCGCCGCACGCGTCCGGTGGTGATCAGCAATACCGGCGATGGAACGCTTGACGTTCTGGGCCTGACATTCACCAGCGCCGCCGCCTCGTTCGAACTGGATGAGGATGTGACGGTGCCGATGTTTATCGCGCCGAACGAATCCGTTGAACTGGACATCACTTTCCGCCCGCAAAGCGGCGATCCGGTGGTTTCCGAGCTGATCATCGCTTCCAACGGCGGCGGCGACGTGGCGGTCAAACTCTACGGCAACGTCGTTTCTTCCGTCACTCCGCTTGAAGGCCACAGCGCTCAACTCTCGCTCGAAGTCGGCCCCAACCCGGTTCAGGCGGAAGCGCTGGTATCGTACGAGCTGCAGGGACAGTCGAAACACGTCACGATCGACGTTGTGGACGCAACGGGCCGCACGGTGGCGCAGCTGCTCGACGGCATGGTGGAGACGGGCGCGCATCAACTGCGCTTCGACGCTTCTTCGCTGGCCGGCGGTCTCTACTTCCTGGTGATGAGCGCCGACGGCGAGACGGTCTTTGCGCGCATGCCGCTTGTGAAGTAAGTCCGCACTCCGTTTGCCGACGGAGTTGAATTAAACAACACAGATACGCGATGCGTCGGATCACTTTTGATCCGGCGCATTTTTTGTTTAAGGGTTTTTCATATGGCGCGGGCGGGCTCACTTCGTGGCCGCTGAAGGCCTTTTTTGTTTGTCGGCGGGCGGGAAGTGCGGGGCATGCGGGTTGTCAACAGTCTTTGAATTTGGGGTGCGAAGAGTGTTAACAGTCTTTGAGTTTGGGGTGCGAAGAGTGTCTACAGTCTTTGAATTTGGGGTGCGAAGAGTGTCTACAGTCTTTGAGTTTGGGGTGCGAAGAGTGTCTACAGACTTTGAGTTTGAGGCTCATATGCCGACGTCAGACTGAGAGGTTTAAAACTCGGAGACTTGAGGTTCCGGCAGGTACAAACAAAAGCGGGTTTTGCTGATGTTTCCGCGAGTGTAGAAAAGAGTGCCATGGACATTGTGGGGCGTTGTTAACATTTTGGACGCTCCTTGCCGAGATCAAGGGGTCCGCCTGCCCCAAAGTCCGCCCCGCCTCCACCACGAGTTTCCACCTGTTCAGACGCACTCCTCCCTCCCTGCAATAGTGCAGATTTTTTGTGAGGCAAACGTGAGTCCGGCATTTCCCGGCGCGTTGCATGCGGTGCGCCGGATCAATGTACAAGTCTACGTCGGAGCCGGATATTTTCCACGCGTAAAACACTGAGCGGTGGGTAGAACGTGGTTGAACGGGCAGATTGGACGGATAAACGGGAGTGTTCAGAGACAGGCCGGCCATCAAACAACAGAGCCGGTAACGACATAACGCCGCTCCGGCTCCGCTTTAACACTCAGCATACTCTGTTCAAAATCGCATTAACGAACAACTACAACGATCGAACCGGACGCGGCACATGCACTGCTGTTTAATGTCAGCGTATAGGTTCCAGGCGTCCAGTCCTGCGTGTCAAGTTGCAGCGATTGCTCGCCGGGCGAGGCATTCAGTGGATACTCGCCGATCACAGCGCCCAGCACATTTGTGACTTTAACACTCACCTGCGCAGAGGTGCGACTGTTAAACGTCACGTTAAGTTGCGTGCCATTTTGCACCGGGTTCGGATAGATCTCCAGCATTGCTCCATTCAAGGTTTCATCGTCAACGTCGGTCGCGGAATCAGAATTCGACGGCTCTATGTTGTCGAGCGGCGAATCCATCGGCATGTATTCGTTAACAGGCGTGCTTTCCTCAGGTAGGACGAGCATGGGAGCGATGCAAATTGTCGTTTCGTCCAGAACTCCGGATTGAGACGGGTTCGGCGTATTTGACGAATTCTCAACAACATCTGAAATTGCAAAAACAGCATCATTCAACCCATCCTTCGACATCGACAGATTTAACAGAAATTCATTGCAGCCGGACGAACAATCACAGTCCGTTTTAACCAAATAGGCGTCGTAAGAGCTATTGCTTGAATTATATTCCATACCGACGATCGCAATTCCTCCGTCGCTGGTCTGCAGCAGCTCTTCACCAAGGCCATCGCTACCATATCCCGTTGCGCAGGAAACATTAAGTGCAACATCAGTACGCATCTGCCAGGTCGCGTTCATTGATCCCGTCACCACCAGATCGTTGTCGCAGGTTTGTGTTATTGCGTAGGCATCCAGATCCACGCTGCTAAAAGCATACTGTGTGACACCACCGCCAACGACAGCGCCGCTTTGATCCAACAACGCAATGAATGTCTCGACATTATTGCCGTTAACATCGACGGAACCGGTAATTGCGTATTCATCGTCCTGCTTGCCGTCGTTGTCGCTGTCAATCTGCATGATGTCGTAGCCATAGACATAGTTGTTTGCCGTTGCAGGCTGGTAGAGGTTATGCCAGGTCGGAGTTAAACCTGCGTCAAGTTCGATCACGACCGTCCCCTTCAACGATGCGTCGTTCACCGTACCGACAATCAACCAGCCGTCGTCCTTTATTCCATCCTGATCCTTGTCAATCGGAGTCAGTGCATGCGGAATAAAACTCGTCACAGTCGTCTGGTCCAGAATAAAACCGCCGCCAAAATTGCCGCTATTGTCAAATCCAAGCAGATATGCATCCTGGCCTGTATTGTAACCGGTCAGCGCGGCCAGTACCAAAATGCCGGCAACATTGCCGCTACTGTGAAAAATCGGCTGGGCGTCAACGGCCCATGCATCGGTCGTACCAGGCGTCGGGTTAAAGGTGTAACTTGGCCCGGTCAGCGCCCCGCCGGCATCCAATTGAAAGACAAACACTTCCATGTCCGTTCCGTCGTCCGTGGTGCCTGCTATGAAATTGTCGCCGCTGGGCATTTCAACCGCAGCGACAGCATGGTCATCGGTTGTGTTCATCGAGTCCGGCCACACTGTTTGGGCCCAAATAAGGTTGCCGCCGGCATCAGTTTTGACGACATATGCATCATCATTGAAGTTGTTATAGCTATTGCTGCGTCCGACTATCAGCAATTCATTATTAATCACTTCAATAATGTTGTGTGCGCGATCGACGCCGTAGGTGCCGTAGGCGTGCTGATATCCCGAAGGCTGCGGGTTGCATGTACAATCATCGCACAAGACATTTTCGGTCAGGTTGACCGCATCATTTAAATCGACTTCACCGGTACAGGCCATGTGAATGATCGCCCATGGCGGCGTACTTGACATATCGCTCGGCCCAGGCGAATCAGAAGAATTAACAGCCTGATAGTTGCAGGATACATAAAAGGCACTATTAGTTTTAATGATGTATTCGTCCAACATACCAGCGCCAAAACTGTCGGTATTGCCACAGATGATGTACCCCGGACCCGATGTTGCGCGAATTGAGCGGCCTTCATCAAATTCCGTCCCGCCATAGGTAAAGCTGTTGAGATAGACGCCATTTGGATCAGTCTCAACCACATAAACATCGGAACTTCCGAAACCAAAACTGTTTGTCGTGCCGCAAAGCGCAAAACCGCCAGTCGGCGTGAATGCTACTGAAAAAGCGGCATCGTCATTTGTACCGCCGTACAACTTGTGCCACAAGTAGTTGCCGTTAACATCCAGACGCAACAAAGCGGCATCGCTGCCGCCTGTGCCCAGACCTTCTACCGTTGCGGCAACAACAAATCCTGTCGACACCCCCTGGTCGATTACTTCACGGATTTCATAACCGGCATCGTCATTCGGTGAACCATATAGATCCGACCACTGCCAGGCGCCGTTCTGGTCGAGTTTAATCACGGCAATATCTTTGCCGCCGTAACCAGCCCCGCCCAGTGTACCTGTCAGCATAATATCTCCGGCCAATGTCTCAATGGCGCTGTAGCCGTAGTCAGGCGTTAACTCATCCGAAGAAATAACGGTGGACCAGAGAGGAGTGAGGTTAATGTCGGTCCGGACGACAAAAACATTCCCCGGAATGATGTTTGTCGCGCCGGAGTAAGGACGGCCGTAGCTGCTCGTTTTGCCGCATAGCAGGTAGCCGTGATCGGCCATCTGCACAATGCTGAAACCGTCCTCGCTACCGGAACCGCCATAGGTTTTCGACGCAAGTCGCACTCCGTTATAGTCCGTCAGGATCAGGTAGATGTCTCCGCTGCCGGAGCTTTTGTTCGTTCCCACTATGGCATAACCGTCCAGTGTTCCGTCGCCGTTGCGGTCAATCTCCTTGACGTCATATCCAATTTCATCGAGCGGACCGTAGTACCGACGGGTCCACTGTTCAACGCCGTTGGCGTCAAGTCTTGTCAGGACAATATCATCATCATTGCCGAACACATCCCGACTACCGACGACAACATAACCGCCGTTGGACGTCTGAATGATTTGCTCGGCCACATCTTCACTCGCAATGCCAAGCGTCTCCTGAAAAGTCTGCGCCTGGAGACCGGTTTTGCCAATTAACACTCCGAATAAAACATACGCAGACCAGGCCAGGACCTTTGTCAAATGAGCTTTCAGCCCAAGTGATTCGGTTAATGCATACAGAATCCCTTCACTCTTTTGCACAAGAGTTAACATAAGAACACCTCTTCAATTAAACACTGCAAGTGCTGAGGGAACGTGATCGTCTTGTTTAATCGCTACGCGGGGCAATCCGCATAGCGGGTCACGTTAATGCAGTGTTGGAAAAATACCATTACCGATATAGTTGATCTGTTTGTATATCGAGTTCCCGACACAACGCAGACTGCTTTCCACACTGAGGGCACACGGCGCATGCGGCAGCTCAGGCAGAACCTGTGACTGTAGCAGGCGATTTTTCAGCTGGTTGCATCCGCAACGGTACTGTGTCTGGTATAACGGGGCAGAGGACGGTGTTAAGCAAACGACTTGCACTCGGCATCGTCAACCGCAGCGTTAGCCCGGTAAAAACCAGGCAATAAGTGCAGTTCACAACAACAGTGCTGTATGTTTAATACAACAGAACGGGACGACAAAGGGGGCTGATGTTTATGTTCAGTGTGACAGTGTTCAGGCTGCTATCTCTTGTAGAAAAGATATCTGCGGCCGTATTTCACCAAACATGTCGACCGGTGTCACGGTCAGTGATGGAAAATCTACAACACGAAGGCGTATAATGCAAGATATATTTTAACCGTTTGTTATTTTCATCTTATCGCATATTTATTACCACACATTCATCGCTCTTATTGGAGCTTGGTCACTCGCCCGATTCTCCCTCTGCGAAGGCTGCGTACAGCTGACACACACGTTTTACCAGCACATATGTACCTCTTGAAGACCCGACCGTCCTGGAGTTCGACTGCAAGTGTATTGCTCCTGGCAAATTTGCCCGTGGATTTGTGATTTTCTCTCCGGCAGGCTGGTTGTTTACCATGAGGTGTACCGGGTACTTCTCACTTGCGGGCGGGCTCACTTCGTGGCCGCTCAAAACCGTTTTTGTTTGTCGGCGAGCTGGGAGCGCAAAACGCATGTGTTGTTTAACAGACTCGGGGACTTTGGGTCTGATGCTGTTCCCGGCAATCGTGCCGGCGGCGTTCTGACTTTGGTGTTAAAGCTTGAGCAGCGTATATGTGATGTGTTTTCCACTTGCAAGCAGGCAAGTCTGAAGTTTATAAGTCTCCGTTTGTGGAAGTCGAGCATGAAGTGCTTGCTCAAGAAGATTCTCGATTGCTGCAGACGAGTCTGGAGATCGTGACGAGCTCTATCTGGAATTGTGTTATCGGCATTGGGTATTGATGTCGAGCTTTGCGCATGTGAGATTGGGCAATTGACATTGGTCTTCGAGCTTTGATGTCGCGCATTGCGCATGTGGAATTAGACAATTGACATTGGTCTTCGCACATGGATGACGCTCAGGAACAATTTCCCTGGCTCGGATTTTCAGGACGCACCCCTGCGAGATCAAGGGGCCCGCCTGCCCCATCGCCCGCCCCGCCGCCACCGCGAGATTCCACCAGGTCCGGACGCACTCCTCCCACCCTGCAACAGTGCAGATAAAATTTTGGGGCAAAGCGATCCATCCGTCACGCTCCTGTGCGTTGCATGCGGCGCAGCGGAGCGGTCAAGAAGCAAGTCTACGCGATTGTCGGGACTTTTCAAGGGGTAACCGGCTGAGCGGTGCGCCTGGCGTGTGTCAGCGGTCACTTTTGGGTGACAAGCGGTTGGTGTGCTTCCTGCCGTCGGGGTGTTCGCGTCAAAGCTCAGGGCGTCGGAAACATAGGATCGTGCGGCGGTTTAAAATGCCGAAGGCCGTGCGTTTGCGCGCACGGCCTTCGAAAAACATCGGCGATTACCTACTCTCCCACACAGTCACCCGTGCAGTACCATCGGCGGAACGGGGCTTAACTTCTCTGTTCGGAA
>JAUIKM010000074.1 GCA_030430495.1 bacterium
AATCCATCTTGTTAGTCACGCGGTGAGAACCGGCGGAGTATGTCTGTGAGAAGACTTGTTTAACCAGCGTGCCGCGCATGTCGAACAGCTCAGCAGTCACAAGTCCCTGAGTCTCAAGTGTGAAGTCAAGTGTTAAGTCGCCAGTCGTCGGGTTGGGAGACAGTGAGAAGTTAAACTCAGAGTCGGTCGGTTCGGAAGTGTTAAGTCCGGTGATTGAGTAAATGGGTTCGCGGCTGCGGTAGATGTTGCCCTCGTTGGTGCCGACGTACAAGTAGTCGGAAGAATCCAGACAGGTAGCCTGAATGAATTCAAACGACGGAAAACACCCGTCCAATTTCACCCACGACTCCGCAAAATCTGTTGTATACCATACGGTATCAAGCGCGGTCACAAAGAAGTTGTCAAAGCGGTCAACGGTTATTGTTCCTATGTCGCCTGTGGGGCCATAGTTTGCGCGGTGGTTGTGGCGTTTCCAGGTGTTTCCTGTGTCCGCTGATGTAAAAATTGCGCTTTCGTTTTGGTTCGTCCCTACCATGATCTGTCCGCGTGAGTTGATCGCCATCGAGAACGGGTCCCACTCTCGCTCGCCGAAGCCACCCGGCGCATAGATGTTGTGACACTCGCCGGTTTCGGCGCGCAGAACAAAGAGGCCTTTCCAACGCCACGATCCCCAGAAGACATCACCGTTTGGATGTAGCGCAATGCACATGCTTTCGCTGCTTGTCTCAGTTTCGGCACAGACTAGACTCCACGTACGACCACGATCCCATGACTCCCAGATTCCTACCGGCCAGAACTGCCCTTTGTACCCTCGGTTCATCGCTGCGTACAAGGTTCCGTCAAGTTTTTCCACGAACCGAAAGTAGTCTATCCTAGCTATGTTGTGCTCAATGTGTGTGTAGGTTGTCCACGTCTCGCCGCAGTCGGATGAAAAGTGTAACGAGTCGCGTCCGCCCGCCACGATAGCGCCGTCGCGTAAAACCTGAGCGCCGGTAATGATTCCGTCGTCGGAAATCGGAATCTGCGTCCATGTCTCTCCACGATCGTCGCTTTCCCAAAAACCCCGCGCGGTTCCTGCAAACAGTTTCCCGCAGGGTGCGGCGGCGATGTTCGTGACAAGCAGCATGTCGACTTCGTCGGATTCAGTAGTGTTGATCCAGAAGTCCTGATCAAATGCCAAAAGTACGGTATACGGGAGCAACAGAAGAAATGCGAGGACAAGAGAGAAATTTTTCATGGTTGCATTTTCGAGGTGAAAAACAACCGGGGCACATGCCCCGGTTGCTCTAGTGTACAGCAAACTGTTACTCGATGAACATCAGTTCGGACTGGGTGTGACCGTCGGCTGTCTGCATGCGACAGAGATAAACACCCGGCGCATACGCTTCGTTGCGAAACATCAGTTCATGACTACCGCTTTCCAACCGGCGGTCTGCAATGACGGCCACAATGCGCCCCTGCATGTCGGCGATTTCTATACGCAGATGTTGCGGCGTACCGACATCGACCCGGATTGTTGTTTTGTCGCCGAAGGGATTGGGCGCAATGCCGCTCAGGCGGCAATCAGTCCGATCCACGACAGGACCGGTTTCCCCGGCGCGTTTGGCTTGCGGCAGCGGCGGCGTGCGATAACGTTTTAAGTCCTGATTGATCTGGCCGTTCCATGCTGTCATTTTGCTGTCATATGCCGCCCCGTGCGTCTGGCCGCACTCCAGCAGGTCGAGCTTTTTGAGCCGCCAGCCGGCCAGCATTGAGTCGGGCGAGGTCGGCACGGACTGGCATACCAGTTCAAATGCCATGCGTGCGTCGGGATAACGGCGCAGGTGCTCAAGGATCACGCCGTCGAGCAGCATCAGGCCGCCGCGCAGCAGTGTGTCATTGGTCGCGGTTGTGTCCGCCGCCAGGATTGTACCGATCCAGCCGCGCAAAGTATCCAGTCGCTGTTCCGTTGAGTCGCCCTTGAGGGCGGCGCGGAACGTGTCTTTTGCACGCGTGCGCCGCACCGTCGGCAGCAGCGTCGGGTCGGCCAGATCGTCCAGCGCGCGGACAAAGACCGAGTCAGGTGTATTGTCCATCACCGGTCCAAATGGATTCAGGCTACCCAGTTGCTCCAGTTCGGGCGGCGGCGGGCAGGATTGGAAGTCTTCGTCCGTTGCGCAACCCATCGTCGATTCACTCTGATCGAGCTGGTCGCCGAGCACCTGTACCAGCGGGCCACGGCGCACATAGAACGTGCCGTCGGGATTGTTCCAGCGGTTGAAGGTGGCTAGCATTGTGGCGACATAATCGGCTTCAACATGCAAATCAGTCTCGGCGGCGTAATTGTTCAATCCGCAAGACGGCAGTACCGAACCGTGACGTTCCATGAAGATGTCTCTGCGTACCAGAATCGGGTCAAAGAACTCACTCTGCGGCTGATTTCGTGGCTGTACAACAAACACATTGCGGCCAAATTCATCGACCTGACCCGGATTTTCATTTGGGCGCAGGAAGATCGTTCCACCGTCGGCGTTGACGCCCTCCATGAAGAAGTCAAGGTGACTGCCGCGCATCCAGACGCGGTCGGCCGAGGTTCCAATGATGCCCGAGTGAATGTTGGCGTAGGCCGCATCGTAGACACGCGATTGCGCCGTGGATGTATACGTGCCGCAGCGCCAGACGCTTTGCGCGGTATTGCCGCATTCAAAACTCTCCGCGCCCGGTCCGGCAACGTGAATGTAGTTGTCAACGACCAATCCATCGTTGCGCTGCATCCAGACCTGCTGGTTGTCGAAACAGCGGATGCCGGTTTTCAGGTGTCTGAATCGGCAGTCCTCCACCTGTATGAATTCGGTCCTCATCGAAAACAGGCCGCCGAACTCGTAATCCTGAAACGTGCGTGGGACACCATTGACGGTTCCATCCTCGTCGGCAAAGACACAACGGGTGAAAGCAGGGTTGAATTCGCGCGGCGGACTGACTGGATCATTCGGACCGGGCCAGTAGTTGACTTCAACCAGGTTTTGCCAGGGCATGCCGAGCGAGCGTTTGGCCGTGAAACTGCAATCCTGAATCCAGCTGCCGTCCGGCGCGCTGAGCTGAATGTTGATGGCCTGCAGCGACACATTTGAAAAGGTCGAATGAATCATCTTCAGGCTGGAAGACGCCATGTCGTCAATCTGTCCCTTGGCGATGAGCCGCGCGTGATCGACCACGCCCTCGCAGTCGACGCGTTCGACCGCCAGCTCGATCTCCGGAAAACGGCCGGTGATACGCACCAGATTGTCGTCCGCGCCGTTCAGCAGCAGATGCCCGTTGCACTCGTTGAAATAGTCCGGATCGCGCAGGGCCAGGTGCGAACCGGGGCCGATTTCAAAGACGCCGTCCGGCTCCACGAGGAAGTGATCAAGACTGACCGCCGCGCTGTCGCCGATCCTGACGCGTCCGTGCGGTAGCACGTAAACATGCGTGTACAGGTCGACATGCGCGCCGTCGGGAATCAGCAGGGTTGCGCCGGAATCGATCACGACCATGCGATCAAAGTGCGTGCCCGGATCGCGTTCAATCCGCGCGCCGTACATCATCTCCAGCGTGCCGCCGGGACGCACGTGGACATCGCGGTCGCCGCTCATGGTGATCTGCCCGCCGGGACGCATGCGCATCCAGCCGCGCACAAAAACCGCGCCGCTGTCCTGCATCCGCACATTGCCGAAAACCTCACATACGTTGCTCTGCGCCGGTCCGGCCATCAGGCAGCCGTTTGTGCCTTCGTCGCCGCGCACGATCAGATCGCCGACGAAAGTGTCGCCGCTCAGCTCGACGTTGTCGAGCATGCCTTCGGCCACAATCTCGCCGTCGCTTGTGGTCGTGATGCCGTTGCCGCCGGTCGGCGTGTCCGACGTAACAATACCGTCGATGGCCAGCGTGGCGTCGCCCGGCACGGTCAACGTGACGCCGCTGCCGTTGATTTCAGTCACGCCCTGATTGTTGTGGCTTTCACCCGGCAGGCTCGCGCCGCCCGCCTCGTAGAGGTCGAGCACCTCGCCGTTCACGCCGTTGCCGTTGACGTCTTCGTTCGCGCCCTCGCGATACCACGCGCCCATATGCATGATGCGCTGCCCGAGCGGTCCGCGCTGGTCGTTGTCGAACGCCAGCGTGGCCGAGGCGGTGTAGCGCTGATCTGCCTTGAGCGGGATGGTGTGCGCCACGGCGCGGTAGGCGTTGACCATGCCGAAACCCATGCGCTGCGCCCAGGAGCGGCGGCGCGGATCGTTCGCCTGCTCCAGATAGTCAAACTGAATCAGTTCGCCGTCGCCGTCGACGCCCGCAAAATAATCGCCGACGACGTTCGGGTCGCCGTCCGTGCCGTCACAGCGCGGCCAGGCCGGAGAGATATTGCATTTGTCCTGCAATTTACCGGCCGTCATGCTCAAAATTGCGTGTGCGCGGCGCTGCATGGCCGCGCCGCCGATGG
>JAUIKM010000010.1 GCA_030430495.1 bacterium
CTTGATTTTCCGAAGAGAATACTGCATCTTTTCCCATTGCGATTGCCGCTCCGTATTGGTAAGAAGGGTTTGACTTCTCCTTAGCATCGGTCGGTAATCGCTATTTTTTAAACATACAGTCTGCCGCGGAATAAAAACCTTAGACCGGACATATTCCTCCCACCCTGCACTTTCACAGGTTTTTCGAATATCTCCTTTTTCCGCACTATCGCCGGCCGCGCGAAGTACGCACAACAAGTCTAAGCCTTTAGTCAACCCCTTTAGAGGATTTCTCCGCCAACGGGCGCAGAAACTATCATAACGCGCCATATTCACCGGTGAACGTCCCTGAAAATCGCGGCCTCAATTGCCGGCGCGGGCACCGACCCGGACGCCGGACAACAAATCAGATGTTTGCAGCACGCCCGCCTGCGGCGCAACCCGCCCGCCCGAACCGCCTCATTCGCTGACAAACAAGAAGCTCATGGAGAGCGCCCGCAGGGCAAGCGATCAGAAGAGCAGGTGGCAAAACCACGACAACGGGCCAATTTCGAGGATCCCGTGGCCTGCGCCGAAGACAGAAACTCCGCCGCCCCGATCCTGAATCGCCGGCACGGCCGAACGTGCAACGCAAGGCAGAATCATTGACTTACGCGCCAAAAAAGAATAACTTCCGGTCCCGGTGGCGCTTCTCTTCCCTCCCCGGCCGAATATCTATCCAAGGACCAGATCCCGAGGACTATTAATGAACCGTCGATCCTTCCTGAAGACCGGCGCCGGTATCGCCGCGATAGCAGGAACCCAATCCCTGCACGCCCGCGGTGTCGGCGATGCCGCAATGGAGTCCAACGCCGATATCGGCGGGCTCCTCTCCGCCCGCGAACGCGCGCTCAATGCTGACCAACTGGAAACGCAGTCCGGCCTGGAAGAATATGCCGGTCCATGGAATCAGGCCCAGGCCGCACATCTGCTGCGTCGCGCCGGCTTTCAGTTCAGCCGCGCCGACCTTGAACAGGCCCTCAGCGACGGACGCGCCGCCACCGTGGAAAAGTTGCTGACGATCAATCAGTATCCCGAAGCGCCGGGAGCATGGACGCAGGAAGCCATCCCCGCCCAGGTGAGCAATCAGCTGCAGAGCACCTACTACGGCTACTTCGTGCAGATGCAGCGCTGGTGGCTGCACCAGATGGCCTCCAGCCCGCATCCCCTGCTGGAAAAAATGACCTTCTTCTGGCACAACCTGTTTACCTCCGAGCTCATCGTTGTGCGCTGGCCGCAGTACATGTACATGCAGAACGATATGTACCGCCGCCACGCTTACCCGCACCTGGCCTGGCAGGAACGCGATCCGAACGAGTACCGCTCTACCTTCGGCAACTTCAAGGAGCTGGCCAAATACTCGGTCTACGACCCGGCCATGCTCGTCTACCTGAACGGCAACCTCAACAACGCCATCAATCCAAACGAAAATTACGCCCGCGAAATCATGGAACTGTTTACCATGGGCGAGGGCAACTACACTGAGTTCGACATCGTCGAGGCGGCGCGTTCCTTTACCGGCTGGTACAACGTGCGCAGTATGCCCTTTTTCTCCTTTGAGGAAAAAGTGCACGACTTCGGCACAAAAAACCTGCTGTTCGACGAAGTGAACGGCAGTCCGGGCATGTACGGTCCGGGGCAGGTTAAACCCTCGAACAACGGCTTGCCGGGCGGACGCGAAGAAGCGCAGTTGATGATCGACCTGATCTTCCGCCAGACCTTTAACGGCGGCACGGAACCCGGCGAGTCCGACCCGCGCCCCGTCGCCGAGGAAAGTGAATACGCCGGTTTAAACATTCCGGCGGTCTATCTGGCCAAAAAACTCTACTCCTACTTTGTGTACGAAACGCCGACGCCGCACGTGGTGGCGCAACTGGCGCAGGAGATAGTTGAACAGAACTTCGACCTGACGCCGGTGCTGCGCACGCTGTTTAACAGCAACCACTTCTACGATCCGCTGGTGGAAGGCGCCATGATCAAATCGCCGATAGAAATGACTGCGGGTCTGGTGCGCCAGCTGGAGTTAAACGCGCCGGCGAACTACAACAACAACGGCTTCATGGCCTACATCGGCAATATCACCGGCGGAGCGCGTTTTGCGCAAACCGGCGGAATGGAACAGGAACTGCTCTCGCCGCCGAATGTGGCCGGCTGGCCGGGACATCGCGCCTGGATTTCGACAACGACCTATCCCTATCGCAATTCGGTGACGGATAAATTCATCGAAGGTAAAATCTTCTCGATCGGCGCGCAGAGCGATCTGCCGGAGGTCGACGTCGACGTGGTTAATTGGGTGCGCACTTTCAACGACAGCGACGACATTTACAAACTGGTCGACGGCCTGCTGGCGCTGATGATTCCGACGCAGCTGGACGAGGCGCAGCGCCAGAACATTATCGACGCCTTCCTGCTGGGCAGTCCGGACTACGAATGGGCCGAGATTATCGCAGTGGACACCACGGCGCGCGTGCGCGTCGAACGCGGCTTGCAGGCCATTATGCGCCTGCCGGAATATCAGCTCAATTAAACAGACAATTCAGTAGGGAGAATACATCCATGTCGATTAAACGTCGCGATTTCCTGAAAGGAACAGCCGCCGCCGGGATAGCCCTGGCGGGGCTGCCGATGATTAACAATCTGGGCGTGCAGGCTCTGGCCAAGTCGCCCGGCATCGACGCGCTCAGCCGCCTGGCCGCCGACAACGACCGCATCCTTGTCCTTGTTCAGCTCTCGGGCGGCAACGACGGACTTAACACGCTGGTGCCCTGGCAGGACTCGAAGTACTACGCTGCGCGCCCGGGCATCGCACTTAACGAATCGCAGACTTTGCCGCTGAGCGACAGTCTGCGTTGGCACTCGGCGCTGAGCGGTTTTCGCGATCTGTACGAAAACGAAAACCTGGCGATCATTCAGAACACGACATACCCCAATCCCAATCGCTCGCACTTCCGCGGCACGGATATCTGGTTAACAGCAACCGACTCCGACGTCTTTTTCGGCGCGGGCTGGCTGGGACGGTACTTAACATCTGTTTTTCCGGATTATCCGGAGACGCTGCCGACGCACCCGATGGCAATTCAGATCGGCGGTTCGCCTTCGCTTGGTTTCAGCACCAGCCTGGGCAATACCGCGCTGGCTTTCCGCACGCCGGAAGAGTTTTCCGCCATTGTCAACGGCAAAGCGACGGGTTATCCCGACGCCCCCGACACGCCGATGGGCGAGGAGTTGTCCTTCCTGCGCAATGTCGCCGCCAGCTCACAGATCTACGCGGACACCATCGACGAAGTCTACGGCAAGGGCAAGGACCTCTCGACGGTGGAATATCCCGACACGGCTCTGGCGCGCGCATTAAACGCCGTGGCCGGACTGATAGCGGGCGGCCTGCAAACCAAGGTTTATCTCGTTTCGCTCGGCGGCTTCGACACTCATGCCTCGCAGCTGGGGCAGCACAACAATCTGTTAAGTACCGTCGGCGACGCCGTTAAAGCGTTCATGGACGATGTCAACGCCATCGGCGTCGGCGATCGCGTGGCGGGCATGACCTTCTCCGAATTTGGACGTCGTGTTAACCAGAACGGCAGCGCGGGCACGGACCACGGCACGGCCGCTCCCATGTTTGTTTTCGGCAACAAGGTGCTGGGTAAAACAGTTCACGGCAATACGCCCAACCTCGACGACCTGGACAACCGCGGCGATATCAGGATGGAGCACGATTTCCGCGAGGTCTACGCCTCCGTCCTCGCACAGTGGTTCGGCGAGTCCGACGGCCTCGTCAGCAAAGTGCTCTTCCGCGAGTTTAACACTTTGCCGCTCTTCGAAAAACCGGTCGTCAGCAGCGTTGAAGACCAACTCGAACGCGACATTGCGCCGATGATTTATCCGAATCCGGCGGTGTCGCAGGCGACGCTGGCGTTTAATCTGCCGCAGCGCAGCACGGTTGAGGTCAGCATTCTGGACGTGCAGGGACGCACGTTGGCGCGCGTTCACAATGGCGAGCTGGCGGCGGGACGGCACAGTCTGGCGCTTAACGTTTCCGGCTTCAGCAGCGGCCTCTACCTTACGCGTCTGCGTGTGGGCGGCTACGAAATGATGCGCGCACTTAATGTAGCGCGTTAAACTGAAGCATCGGATATGACGAATCAACGGCACGACAGAAGGAACTCAGTATTCCACTCTGTTGTGCCGTCGTCCTTTGTGGGCGATTCTGCGCCGGCATGATTGCAGCGCGGTTCCCGCTCGCTTTTAACGGCCGCTTTTGTTAACCATTCAACCGGAAGTCCCGGAGCTTCAAACCGGCGACAAAACAAAGATCACATCAGACACGAGAACGACATGCAACTTCAAATCCCGCAATCAACTGGAAGTCGGCGCACCCTGCGCTCGACGGTCATGGTGTTGCTGCTGACAGTTCTGGCCGCACCGACGCTGCGAGCCAACATGCAGCAGCCATGGATCGACGGAACGTCGTACAGCGAAATGTTTATTGCGGAGTACGCCGACATTCTGCACGAGGATCTGCACGTTGAAATAGAGCCCGGGTTTGAGTATGCCGTTTTCCGTGTGCGCTATGAGGTAGAATGCCGCGAAGACGGCAGACATATTCCCTTTGCGTTTCTTGCGATGAATGCCGAAAACCATTGGGATGATACGTTTGACGATGGTTTCACGGTCGAACTGGACGGCAGATTGCTTTCAACAAATGACCAGCCGGACTCGACGGAGCAGGCATTGCGCGAGGCATTCGGCGCACAGGTCGACTCGATTTATTCAAAAAGCGCGACTTCGCTGGAGATTTGGCAGTTTCTGCGCCCCGAATACAGAGACTTGAAATTTTTCAGCGCCGGGTTAAACAAAGGTAAACACGTGATTGAAGTGCGCTATCGCGCCGCGGCGCACATCGATATCAGCGAGTACGTCAGGGAGTACCGATTCCACTACGCTCTCGGTCCGGCGCGCTACTGGAAATCCTTCGGCACACTCAATCTGATGATCGACGGCGGCGGCGAGGCCGCCGCCTTCAGCTCCAACCTGCCGGACAGCATGTTTAAACGCGAGGGCGAAGTACTACGAGCGCAGTTCGACGGCATTCCGCTGGACGTCATTGAACTTCAGTTCACGCCGGAAGTCTCGGGATTCACATCATTTGTCATTTCGCTCAGCCCCTTCGGCACGGCACTGATATTCGTCTCGCCTTTTTTCCTGCTCCATCTTTACCTTATTTACCGCAACTTCAGACTTGCGGAGGGACATTGGAAGTACTTCCTGGTTTTAATCTCGGGCTGTCTGGTCGTTCCAATCTTGTTTTTGTTATTTCTGCTGTTGTCCGATGAATTGACGGACTTCCTGATCGGCGCACATGCCGGCGGCCTTCACGGCACGATTTATTCAGTGATTTTCCTTTCGCCGTTTGTGTTTTTGATTTACTGGGGAGTGATCGCGGCGGTGCAGTTTGTTATTGCGGTCGCGCGGAAAAAGTCGGATGAAAAAACTTGACTCGAAGCAGTCGGCAGATTAACTTGGGCAGAGCTTCAGCCAGACGGCCGCTATTCTCTGACCGATCAATAGTACTTCCATTACAAGACGTTGTTTTCTGAGCGCATCAAACCGACGGATCGCCGGCTTGACAACGCTCGCACTCCGGGACCTCTGGTAGTGCATTGATCCCTGTTCAGATCTTGAACTACATAGTTGAATTATGTGGAAACTCCGATTTATCCTGGCAGCCTGTGCGCTGTTGACCACTTGCTGCGCCGGCACATCCGAAGTGCTTGAAGATCAATCAGCCGATCACCCCCTCGTGTGCGACATTCCCAGGGCCGGCAAGCTCGTTAACATTTCATACGACTCAGGCCATCCAGACGCATATTTTCGCGCAGAGGACTCACTGGTCGCGACAATCCAAATCCACACAAAACATCAAAGCAGGATTCACCGCCTGCTGCTGCAACGTGACGGAACGCGTTACTCAGAGCAATACACTGTCCCCGCCGATGCCGTCCATTTCAGTATATCGGTTTCTCCACCGGGCGTGCACAGGACACCTGAATCTGCTGCGTGTGTAGTTTACGATGGAGACAACTACGTTGAACGCGGATTGTGCCACATGATGCGCCAGGCAGAAGATTCCGCCGAACTTGACGATCTGCTGACAGACACTCTGTTAACATCCACAGATGACTATGCTCAATGGCCGGTGTACATAGAGAGATTGCTGTTCTTAAGGACCAAAGCGCCAAAGCTCACATCCGCCCAATGGCGTGCAGCCGGGATCGTACACGACGCTTTGGAATTAACAGCCGCGGAGCGTTTCAATTTACATCTCGCTCTGACGCTGGCCGCTCATGCACTTGAAGACCGAACATTGTTCCATCAACAGTTGGACAGCCTGGCGGGATACGCCTCTCTTTTAGCTTCGCAGAAACAGCCCCTCGCCTATACTTCACAACTTGTTTTCAGCAATATTGTGAATCGTGAAATTGAACTGGCTCTCGATCTTCAGGAAACAGCTGAGGACGTCGACACGGCATCGCTGTCAACACTTTGCCGGATAGCGGTACAATTGAACACACCGCACATTTACAACAGGCTCTTCACACAAAGAAGACCTGCCGCCGAGGTGTTTAATCTGATTCCGGAGTCAATCAGAAGTGCGATTGACGGCGCGGCTCAATGTGTTCAGGATACATCACCGTGTGAGATAAGAGGCAGCTTCAGTCTTTTTTACACTGCTGCATCAACTGCAGATCAGGTTGGATGGAAGGGCGATATAGAAATCTTCGCACGGGCCATGGAAAAATTCGGCGAAATCCCGGTCTGGAACTACGACGACCCGACGCAATGCGTCGCAATTACCGACATCAGCGGCATGAGGTCCGGCGCATTCCTCGAAATTGCGCGCACGTTTAACGACAGCGGCGATCGCGAACGCGCCAAACAGTACTTCCACAAAACCCTGGCATGCCGCGGCAATTTCGTGCTGGGCGCGCGTTCGCTCGCCGCTGTGGCAATGGGCAAACTTTTTGCCCAAAGCGGCGAACTCGACAGCGCCGAAAAATACTGGGCCGCCGCGGAACTTCTCGGCAGCCCCTTTGCGGATGAAGTGCTCGACGGCATTAAACAACTGCGCGATTCCCTGCAGTTAACACCAACAGATCAGGATAAACTGCTGGCGCAATACGCGGAGTTTACGCCGCCGATAGTTTCTCATCCGATTCAGGGAGAATTGCAGACGGAAAAGGGTCCTGTCAGCTACAACAGCGAGGAACCGCTCATCCTGCTCTTTTCGTCGATTGGATGCTCCGTCTGCACGGAACTGATGCCCGGACTGTACCGGGACCTCAAACAGCTTTTTCCGCCGGAGAATATCATCATTGTCAGCGAAGACCCGGTCGAAACAGTGAAATCGATTTACGGCAAAGATGTTATTTATGCACCGATGGACCGCGAAGTGGCGGCGCGCCACCAGGTGCAGATACTGCCCTCGGTTCAGGTTGTGCGCAGGAACAACATCGAGTTCAAACGCCCCAGTTTGTCGACGACGACATTTCAGCAGCTTAAACAGTTGTTCGGGCCGCAGGAGGATCAGTAGCGTCCTGCAAGTTTGCAGAGCATGTCGCCGAAGACAAGCAGCAATTCCTCGCAGTCGTCCGGACGGCGTGCAGAGGCATTGAGGCCGCGTAACGGGCCGCCGGGCCACAGACTCATACCCTCCGGGCTTCCAACCCGCCAACGATCAAAACAAACAAGCCAGCCGCAAGCGGCGCAGCGCTCAGGAAGCAAGCCGGCGAGTCGCAGCGAGAAGGCGAAGCTCAGAACAGCCCCGAGCCTTTAAACCTTGGCGCAAGTCCCACAGTCCCAGTCCCCGTGTGACGAACGTGTGCACCGACAATCCGTGGCGCGTCCCCCGGCCGCCGCATGCCCGTTCCGCACCCGAACGCACATTATTATGCAATCGCACAAATCTTTCGAATTTTCTGTAACATGCGCGGGGGCCCTCGCATTTCTGGGCACTCTCAAAGTTCCGATAAACTACAAAGGCCGAACATGAACCGACGATCCTTCCTGACGGCATCGCTGGGCAGCGCCGCCGCCCTGGGCCTGGCCTCGACCGCCCTCGGCAAAAGCACTGACGCCGCCAAAGCCCATGACTGGCGGACCAGCCAGCGAATGCGCAAAGCTCTCAACCCCGGACCCGTGGCCGTCGAGTCCGGCCTGGAAGAATACAAACCGGGTGAAAATCTCAACAGAGCCGACGCCGCCCACCTGCTGCGCCGCGTGGGCTACAACATCAATCCGGCGGACGCGGCATTCGTGCAGGGTATGAGCGCAGCCCAGGTGATCGACCACCTGCTGACCTCCGACGCATTCGACACGCCCGCAGCGCCCGAATTCGAAGAATATGAAATCCTCTCGCGCCAGGAACTGGCCGAGCTGACACCGGAAGAGCGCACACAATACCAACAGAATATTCAGCGCACGCAGATCAACAACAACCGCCTGCTGCAAGCCTGGTGGGTCCACAAGTTCGGCTTCAGCGGCATGACCAAAGCCGAGGGTCAACGCACGCCGCTCTACAACCCGCTGCGCGAACGCATGACGCTGCTGCTGCACGATCTCTACGCCAACGAAATCATGGTCGTGCGTTTTGCCGAGCTGATGTACACACAAAACACGACCTTCCGCAGCCACGCCTTCGGCGACCTGCGGGACCTGGCGCGGCGCATGGTGGACGACCCCGCCATGCTGATCTACCTGAACGGCAACCAGAACAGCAAAAACCGCCCGAATGAAAACTTTGCGCGCGAGATTCTGGAGCTGTTTACGCTGGGCGAAGGCAACTACACGGAACAGGACATCATCGAAGCGGCACGCACCTTTACCGGCTGGATCGTCAATCAGCAAACGCGCGAATCCGCGATGATCGTCAACCTGCACGACTTTGAAAGCAAAACGATGTTCGGCGAGACCTATCGCTATCCGGCGACGATGGAAGGCGCACTGGCGGAGATCGATTTTGTCATCGGCCTGATCTTTGCGCAGCGCTTTGCCGACGACGCGCCGGAGTACGCCGGGCGCAGCATCGCCGCCGTGCACCTGGCCGAACGCCTCTACAAAACCTTCGTCTACGAACACGTCGACACGACAATTGTCGGTCAGCTGACCGAAATGATCGAAGCGAACGACTTCAACATCGCTCCGGCGCTGCGCGCGCTGCTTTCGAGCGCGCACTTCTACGATCCGGAATTCCGCGGCGCGATGATTAAATCGCCGACCGACTTCATGATCGGCATCATGCACCAGTTTCCGATGACCGGCCCGACGGCTTCGCCTTCAGAGGGCGTGCCGGGCGGCCGCCAGACGACCAACATCTGGTATCTGCTCTCGCAGGGTTCCAACGACCCGCTAACGAACGGCTTCCTGGATGCGCTCGGCGAGCAGGTGTTTAATCCG
Source organism: bacterium (assembly GCA_030430495.1). Lineage (GTDB taxonomy): Bacteria > Bacteroidota > Ignavibacteria > Kapaibacteriales > UBA7675 > JAUIKM01. Next base: position 9,469 of record JAUIKM010000010.1, read on the forward strand.
CCCAACGTGGCCGGCTGGCCCGGTTATCACGAGTGGATCAATACCGCTACCTATCCGCTGCGCAACTACTACTCCGACCTGTTCTCCGACGGCATCGCGCTTAACAACGGCCGCGTTAACTACGCGACGATCCAGGTGCTGGAATTCGGCCGGCAGTTCCCGTCCTTCCAGACCGACGGCGACGCGCTTATCGGCGAGATTGCCGAATACCTGCTGCCTTTTGACCTCTCCGACAAACAGCACGGGGACATGGTCGAAGCGCTGGTGGGCAACCGCGACCGCGCCTACGAATGGCCTGAAAAAGTGCTGGATGAAGAGCTGGCCGCCGAGGGAATGTTAAACCTGATCAAAGCCATGATGCGCTTACCGGAATTTCAACTTGCTTAAACAACACAATCAAGCCGGAGTAGATAAATGAAACGCAGAGACTTTATCAAGGGTGCGGCGGCCGGTGTAGCTGTCGCCTCTCTGTCGTCGATCGGTGGGCGCGGCGTCAACGTGCTGGCGCAGTCGCCATCCAAGCGCGCCATGGATCAGCTGATGGGCAGCAGCGACAACATTCTTGTCCTCATCCAGCTGGACGGCGGCAACGACGGACTTAACACGATTATTCCGATCGAAAACGCGGAATACTACAACCAACGCGAATCGATCGCCATCTCCAAATCCAACGCCCTGCCGCTGAACGACACGCTCGGCTGGCACCCGGCGCTGGGCGGTCTGCGCGACCTTTACGAGGCCGAAAAACTGACCGTCGTGCAGGGCGTGACCTATCCAAACCCCAACCGCTCGCACTTCCGCGGCACGGACATCTGGATGACCGCCAGCGACTCGGACGTCTTCCTCAGCTCCGGATGGCTCGGCCGTTACCTGGAGCCGAAATATCCGGATTTCCCCGAAGTCCTGCCGGAAGATCCGCTCGCTGTTCAGATTGGCTCAAAAGTGTCGCTGGCGTTTAACAGCGACGCCGGTAAAATGGCCGTCACCTTCCGCGACCCCGACGAGTTTTACCGCCTGGTGGGCGGCGTCGACCCGGAGAACCCCGACCTGTTAACGCCCGATACCGTCGCAGGCGATGAGTTGACTTTTGTGCGCACGATTCACGACGCCTCACAAACATACTCGGAACGCGTGCACGTCGCCTCTGATGCCGGCAGCAATGCGGTGGCATATCCGGGCGACAACAATCCCGCTCAGAACCAGTTGGCGCAGAGTTTAAAGATTGTGGCGCGTTTAATTTCGGGCGGTCTGCAGACGCGCCTCTACCTGGTGTCGCTGCGCGGCTTCGACACACATGCGCAGCAGGACGCTATTCACGCGGGACTGTTAACACAGCTGTCGGACGCGGTCAAGGCCTTTATGGACGACATGGACCAGCAGAACCTGGGCGACAAGGTGGCGGGCATGACCTTTTCGGAATTCGGCCGGCGCGTGCAGGAGAACGGCAGCGCGGGAACGGACCACGGTGCGGCCGCGCCCCTGCTGGTCTTCGGCAACCGCGTGCTGGGCAAGCGCGTTCACGGTCAGGACCCCGACCTGGGGAATCTGGACGAGCGCGGCGACCTGCTCATGCAGTTCGACTTCCGCAGCGTCTACGCTTCGGTGCTGGCGCAGTGGTTCGGCGAGGCCGACAACGACATTCAGTCCGTCTTACTGGGTGAGTGGAGCCGCATTCCGATTTTCCGCGAGGACGACGTGACGGGTGTTAACAGCCCCAACGGCGACCCGGTGTTTGAGCTGCGCCACACGCCGAACCCGCTTAACACGGAAGGTGAAATTCACTACTCGCTGCCGATCCCGACACACGCACGCATCACGCTGTACGATGTGCACGGGCGCAAGATTGCCGTGCTTTTTGCCGGCGAACAGGCCGCGGGCCCGCACACACTGCGGCTTGACGCCCGGCGTTTAACGCCCGGCTCGTATTTTTACCGCATTGAAGCCGGCAGTCAGTCGGCCACACAGATGCTGCAGGTTGTGCGATAGGCCTTAACAAATGCTCATCTCGCATTCATGGAAAAGCACGTGAACAAGGGTACGGTCCACGTGCTTTTCAATTTTAAACAGCAGTCGCGCACTTAAACAACACAACTCAGGCAGGCGCATTTTCACATTGTTTACATCGTGCATGAATGTGCCGCTGTGTACCGACGCCGGGCGATATCACACTCCATTCCCGGATTGACTGAAGAGCGCCTGGCCGTCACCTTAAACTTCCGGCCGGCTTGTTCTTTTTGTTCGTCAGGGGGCCAGAAGTTTCAAGTTCTGGAGTAGAGTGAAAAAACAGTCAGGGTCCTGGCGAGATACCCGTTCTTAAGTCCGAATCTGTTTGTCGACCGCAGTATGGTGACCACGAAGCAAAGAGTCGAAGACGGATCGGGAAATGGCGGCAGTCAGGTCAGGAAACGAGGGGATCGGGTAAAACTACACAGAAGCTGAGAGCCACAGGGCGCTCGGCTCATTTGTCAAGTCCTGCGCGGTCAATCAGACCGTCGTTTTTCCGCCGCGAGGAATCTGCCATGTCGCTCTTGTATTCGATCAATGCCTGTTGCAGCTTGGTGTCGGATGTCGCCAGAATTTTCAGCGCCAGAAGTCCGGCATTCAGTCCCGCGCCGATTGCCACCGTGGCCACAGGTACGCCGCCCGGCATCTGAACTATCGACAGAAGAGAATCCATGCCGTTGAGTGCGCGGGTCTGCACCGGCACGCCGATAACGGGAAGCGGGGTGTAAGAAGCCAGCATTCCCGGCAAATGCGCTGCGCCGCCCGCACCTGCGATAATCACGCGGATGCCGCGTTCGTGCGCCGTGCGCCCAAAATCTGCCATGTCCTGCGGTGTGCGATGCGCCGACACAACGCGCATCTCATACGGCACGCCGAACTGCGCACAGATTTCCGCCGCGCCTTTCATCGTATCCAGATCGGAGTCGCTGCCCATCACAATTGCCACCAGAGGCTGTGATTCGTCAGACTGTTTATTCTGGTCCGTCATATCCGTTCCTCCCGGCATTTCAGGCCGTGGCGTTTAACGTTTGCCGCTCAGTCGTTTTATCATGCCCAGAAGCGTGTCGCGCCCTATGCGCGCCTGAGCGGATGTGGCAACCGTGTCCACGTGATATTGACAGAATTGCAGCAACTCTTTCAATTGCTCTTTGCGGTCCCGCAGCGCCGTTTCCGAAATCTTGTCGACCTTGGTCAGCACCGTCGCAAACTGACGTTGTGAGTGTTCAAACCACTCCAGGTAGGCCAGGTCTATATCGCTGGGGTCGCGGCGCGAATCCAGCAGATAGAACACGCAGCACAGTTCCTCGCGATGCTGTGCGTAGCTGCGAATGAGCTCTTCCCACTCGCCGCGCATTTCTTTCGAGACTTTGGCGTAACCGAATCCGGGAACATCGACGAAGATCCATTTACCGGCGACGTCGAAGAAATTGATCTGGCGGGTTTTACCTGGGTTGCCGCTGACGAGCGCCAGATTCTTGCGGTGGACCAGATAATTCAACAGGGAAGATTTGCCGACGTTGGAACGCCCCAGAAAAGCAACTTCGGGCCGCCCCGTCGCGGGGTAGTGGCTGCCATGCGTGGCGCCGGTGATAAACTCGGCTTCCAGTCGCTCGACCGCCATGCCGTTTCCTGTCCTGACCCGTTGTACAAAAAGCACAAAACGCCGAGATTAAGGCCCGGCGTTTTGTGAACATCTGGATTGTGCAGCGCGGCTGCCGCGGAGTGGCTCCGCATCGGCTCAGCTTTTGCTTTCTTCGTCGTCGGCCTGCTCGTCCGCAGCGGCGTCACCACCTGCTTCGGCGCTGGGCGCTTCGTCGGATGCTGCTTCAGACTCATCTGCGGATTCTTCCGCCATTGAGCCCATGGCGCTGGCCAGGCTTTCTTCAAGTGCTGCCTGCACTTCTTCCACCTGAGCGCTTTGCGCTTCGGACGCACCGGAGGCTGCCGGACGACGCGTTTTCTTGCGACGGTTGAGTGTCGTCGCGCCGTCGCGTTCTTCGCCCCAGTCAACCAACTCGATGACGGCCATAGGAGAAGCATCGCCGCGGCGCGTACCCAGTTTGGTGATACGCGTGTATCCGCCTTTGCGCTCTTCGCCTTTATCGATTATGACATCGGCTACGGTGTCAAACAATTCTTCCAGCGCAGCTTTGTCGCGGATGAATTTGTAGACAACGCGGCGCGCGTGGATGTCCACCGTCTGGTTGCCGCCGGTCAGTTGATTGTTGTCTTCGCGCACACGCGCACGTTTGGCGCGCGTGATCAGTTTTTCCACGAAGGGACGCAGTTCTTTTGCTTTGGCTTCCGTGGTACGGATACGTTTGTGTACAATCAGAGCGGTTGCCAGATTGCTCAACGTAGCTTTGCGATGACTGCGGGTGCGGCCCAGCTTGCGGCCTTTGTTACGATGTCTCATGACTGATTATTCTGCTAATAGTTGTCAACAGTTCGCGGTTCGCTGTGTAAGCGTAGCCTTAGCCCGCCACGGATTTGATGTCCTCTTCGGAAATGTACTTTTCGACGTCCATGCCAAAGACCAAGCCGAATTGCTGCACGATCTGCGACAGCTCGGCAAGCGATTTGCGGCCGAAGTTGCGGAACTTGAGCATATCGGATTCCTGACGGCGGACCAGATCGGCCAGGGTACGAATGTTCGCGGCCTTCAGGCAGTTGTGCGAACGGACGGAAAGCTCCAGATCGTCCACCGGCGTCAGCAGAATGCGGCGAATGCGCGCCACTTCCGCTTCTTTGGCTTCGTCTTCCGGTTCCGGTTGTTCTTCCACATCAAAGCTGATAAAGAGCTGGATGTGTTCGCGCAGGATTTTGGCGGCGTGTTCCATTGCCTCTTCGGCGGAAATCGTACCGTCCGTCTCCACGCTGATCGTCAGTTTTTCGTAGTCCGTTTTCTGCCCGACGCGCGTCGGCTCGATCTCGTACTTGACGTTCTTGATCGGCGTGTAGATCGCGTCCATCGGGATGACGCCCACCGGAAAATCCGGGCTGGCGTTTTCTTCGGCGGGCACATACCCTTTGCCGCGACCGATCAGCAATTCAAACTCCACGTCGGCATCGTCGGCCAGCGTGGCGATATCGTGATCGGGATTCATGATCTGAATCTGGTCGCTTGCTTCCTGGATGTCCTTTGCCGAGAACTCATGCGGACCTTTCAGACGGAAGGCCACGCGTGTGGCGCGTTTGTCGAGCAGACGGAAACGCACGCCTTTCAGGTTCAGGATGATCTCGGAGACGTCCTGGGTCACGCCCGGAATCGTCTGGAACTCATGCAGCACGCCGCTGATACCACAGGCGACGATGGCCGCACCGGGAATCGACGAAAGCAAAACGCGACGGAAAGCGTTGCCGATTGTAACACCGTAACCTTCTTCCAGCGGTTGCAGGACGAAGATACCGTGATTGGAACGCGATTTTTCGTGTATCTGAACGCGGTCCGGCATTTGAAGACCGGTGGCTACCGCCAGTTCATTCTGTTCGTTTTCGTTGTTGGAAGACCCAGGGTTCACTGATTCGTATACCACGCCAGCACCTATATTTTTGTAATGGGATATTTCAGCGGTAACGAGCCATCCGGCAAGGTCCGCTTCCCAACTTGGAGCGCATTGCCGGACACTTCATCACGTGGAACACGAGACGTTATACTCTACGGCGTTTGGGCGGACGGCAGCCGTTGTGCGGAATCGGCGTCCGGTCGATGATCGCCGTCACTTCCAGGCCTGCCTGGGACAGTGCACGCACGGCGGCTTCGCGGCCGGATCCCGGACCTTTCACGTACACTTCGACTTTCCGCAAACCCATATCGTAGGCGTCGCGCGCGGCGTTTTCCGCCGATACCTGAGCGGCATACGGCGTATTCTTCTTCGACCCGCGGAAACCATTGCGACCGGCGGAAGACCAGCTCAAAGCGTTGCCGTAGATGTCGGTGATAGTTACCTGGACATTATTAAAGGTTGCGCGTACGAAAGCTTTGCCCTGAATGTCGGCAACAACCTTTTTCTTGGATCTTTTTGATATAGATTTAGCCATGGACCATCCGGTTGGAATTCGCGAAAATACAACGGACGGCAAACAGCGGGATGCACATCCCAGCCAAGCCGTCCGCGATTATCGTGCGGATATTATTTACCGACTTTCTTCTTGCCGGCAACAGTTTTGCGTTTACCTTTACGAGTCCGTGCGTTCGTGCGCGTGCGCTGACCATTGACGGGCAGGCCGCGACGGTGGCGCAATCCGCGATAACAACCGATGTCCATCAAACGTTTGACGTTCAGCTGGACCTCGCTGCGCAGAGCCCCCTCGACGCGATAGTCGTTCTGGAGAATCGAACGGATGCGTGCTACTTCTTCATCGGTAAACTGTGCAACGCGCTTGTCCTCTGAGATTCCCGCCTGCGCCAGGATGAGGCGCGAGCGCGAACGACCAACACCAAAGATGTAGGTCAGGCCGATAATAGCGCGTTTGTTCTTCGGCAGGTCTACTCCCGCAATTCGAGCCATACGTATCAGCCTTGACGTTGTTTGTGACGAGGATTTTTCTTGTTGATCACATAGACGCGCCCTTTGCGTCGTACGATCTTGTCGTCCGCAGAGCGTTTCTTCACCGACGCTTGAACTTTCATGGGTTCCTCCTGGCTACAGTACCTTCCGGTAGGTGGGTCCGTCTCCGCTTTATTTGTAGCGGTAGACGACGCGCCCCTTTTTCAGGTCGTAAGGCGACAGTTCAACCGTCACCTTGTCGCCCGTAATGATCTTGATGAAGTGCATCCGCATCTTACCTGAGATGTGGGCCAGCACTTCGTGACCATTTTCGAGCGTGACGAGAAATTGAGCGTTCGGCAAAGTTTCCTTAACTACACCGTCCACGCGGATGAGGTCTTGTTTTGCCATACTCTATGTTACTCTTCTGTTAAAATCAAAGGTTCGCGCTCACCGACAATGACGGTGTGCTCAAAGTGAGCCGAGGGTTTACGGTCCGCACTGCGCACCGTCCAGCCGTCATCGTCAGTCGTAACATTTGCGGTGCCGACATTCACCATCGGCTCGATAGCCAGCGCCTGACCGACGCGCAGTTTCACGTTTGGATACTGCGCGCGATGCAGCAGCGGCGGCACAAAGTTCGGCAGTGCCGGTTCTTCGTGCAGTTGTCGCCCGATGCCGTGTCCAACCAGATCGCGAACAACGGAAAATCCGTTTTTCTCGACATGGCGTTGAACGGCGCCCGCAATGTTATAGACTTTCTTGCGCGCTACCGCCTGGGCCAATCCCAGGTAGAGCGATTCTTTTGTGACGTCAAGCAGACGTTGTTTCTCATCGGAAATTGCGCCGACTGCAAAAGTTCTGGCACTGTCGCCAAAAAAGCCGTCTTTTTCTACGCCGCAATCTACGGAAACAATTTGCCCTTCCTGCAATTCTACTTCGCCGGGCATGCCGTGAACGACTTCGTCCTCGACGGAAATACAGAGGCAAAAAGGGAAGACCAGTCCGCCTACGCGATACCCTTTGAAGGCGGGGCGTCCGCCGCGCGAAAGAATGTATTCTTCCGCAATTTTTTCCAGCTCGATGGTTTTGACGCCGGCTTTGACCTGTTTGCCCACAAGCGTAAGCGTGTCCGCGACAATGCGCGAAGACGCTTCGATATAATCGATATCCGAAGCTATTTTAACAGCCGGTGCTTGCGACATTCAGATAAGCTCCTGCGGGATTAAAATCCGCCGCCGCCACCCGGCGTGCGAACTCCACGGCCACGCATGCGACCGCTTTTCATGAATCCATCGTAGTGGCGCATCAGCAGATGCGACTCAATCTGCTCAAGGGTATTCAGTGCAACGCCAACAATAATCAGCAGGCTGGTGCCGCCGAAGAACTGCGAGAACAGCGTCGTAACACCCAAAATGTTCGAAACGAAGTACGGCAGAATGGCGATCAATGCCAGAAAGATCGAGCCCGGCAACGTGATGCGCGTTAAAATCCGGTCGATGTATTCCGCCGTGGCTTTCCCCGGGCGAATGCCGGGAATAAAGCCGCCCTGCTTCTTCATGTTGTCGGCAACGTCGCGCGGGTTAAAGCTGATGGCCGTGTAGAAGTAGGTAAAGAAGATGATAATGAGTGCGTACACAACTGAGTAGGCGAGCTCAGTAGGCTGCCAGATGGCGTTCAGATTGGCGGCCCAGGCCGAGTCGCCAAAGAAACTTGCCATGATCGACGGCACAAACATGATAGCCTGAGCAAAGATGATCGGCATCACGTTGGCCATGTTGACTTTCAGCGGCAGGTACTGAGTCGTTCCGCCGTAGACTTTCCTTCCGACGACGCGCTTGGCGTACTGAACCGGAATCTTGCGAACACCCTGGGTCAAAGCCACGGAGGCCATGATCACGACAACGAGCAGAACGAGAATAATCAGGAAAATCGGTACAGGACGATCGCCGTCGCTTACCAGCGACAACTCCTGACCGACGGCAGCGGGAAGCTGCGCAATAATCCCGATCATAATGATCAGAGAAATACCGTTGCCGATGCCTTTTTCAGTAATCTGTTCACCCAGCCACATCAGGAAAACCGTGCCCGCCGTCAGAAGCATGACGGACGAAAGCATAAACAGAACGCCTGGATCTGCGACAACGGAGCCACCGCCGGCGCCTCCCGTGTTCATGAGATTAAGCGTAAAGCCGACCCCCTGAACAAAGGAAATCAGCACGGTTCCGTACCTGGTCCACTGGTTGAGCTTGCGTCGTCCTTCCTCTCCCTCGCGCTGCATGCGCTGAATTTCAGGAATAACGACGCCACCCAATTGCAGGATAATAGAAGCCGAGATATACGGCATGATACCCAGGGCAAAAATGGCTGCGTTGGCGAACGCGCCGCCAACGAACAGATCAATAAAACCAAGGAGTCCGTCCGGGTTGGACGCACTCGAGCCCCGTAGAGCAGCCACATCAACCCCGGGGAGGGTGATGTGTGCGCCAACCCGCACCACGATCAAGACCACGGCCGTAAAAAAGATACGGGTCCGCAGATCATCGATCTTGAATATATTTTGGAAAGTCTCTATCAGCTTATTCATTGATTGTTACCGAACCTCCGGCTGACTCGATTTTTTCCTTCGCCGATGCCGAAAACTTGTGCGCGCGCACGTTGAGCGCCACTGAGATTTCGCCTTCACCGAGGATTTTAACCGGCGCCTTGCGGATACTGACCGCACCTAGTTCAAACAGGCGCTCTGGTGTAACTTCACCGCCGTCCAGCCGGCCTTTTTCGACCAGTTCCTGCAGGCGACTAACATTCACAACCTGGTATTCCGTGCGGAATTTGTTGTGAAATCCAAATTTGGGGATTCGACGGTTGAGGGGCATTTGACCGCCCTCAAACGAATGAATCTGGTTAAAGCCGGACCGGGAGGCATGGCCTTTGTGTCCACGCGTCGACGTTTTGCCGCGTGTAGAACCCTGGCCGCGTCCAACGCGTTTGCGCGTCTTGCGCGAGCCTTCCGCGTATGTAAGGTTGCCTATGTGTTTCATTGTTGCGCCTCCGTATCCGGAAGTTCCTCAACCGTGACCATGTGCTTCACCACGTTGATCATTCCAAGGATGTTCGCGTTTTTCGGCTGAATCACTTCATAGTTCGGACGCCCGAGTCCCAACGCCTGGATGGTCAGCTTCTGTTTTTTCTTTGCATCAATGATGCTTTTGATCTGCCGAATTCTCAGTTTTGACATGATTGCCTCGGATTGGAGCGATGCTCGTCGTGATAACGACACGATCAGCCATGCAATACTTTGGAGACGGAAATACCACGCCGGCGCGCTACCGAGCCGACGTCTTCCAATTGCTGCAGCGCCTGGAAGGTCGCTTTTACAGAATTATGCGAATTGGAGGAACCCATACTTTTGGTCAGAACGTCATGGACGCCCGCCATTTCAAGTACGGCGCGCACGCCACCGGCGGCGATAACCCCTGTACCGGGTGTTGCCGGTTTCAACATGACGCGGCCCGCGCCATATTTGCCGATAACGTCGTGCGGAATAGTATTTTCCGCCAGCGAAACCTTGATGACACTCTTGCGAGCGGCATCGGTGGCTTTGCTGATGGCATCGGCAACTTCGTTTGCCTTGCCCAGACCGTAGCCGACGTAGCCCTGGCCGTCACCGACAACCACCAGCGCGCTGAAGCTGAACCGGCGACCGCCTTTAACAACTTTGGCCGTACGGCGTACCGTCACAAGTTTGTCTTTGAGTTCCAGTTCGGATGGTTTGAACTTCGCCACGCTTAGCCTTCTGAATTATTCAATGTTTGGATTTGGCTGCGCTTAGAATTCCAGGCCGCCTTCGCGGGCGCCGTCAGCCAATGCTTTAATTCGGCCGTGATACCCAAAACCGTTGCGATCAAACACAACCGTTTTGATGTCTTTGGCCACAGCACGTTCCGCCAGCGCTTTGCCGACAATCGTGCTCACTCCGATTTTGCCCTCGGCCGCTTTGACCTGATCGGCCAGCGTCTTCTCCGTGCTGGAGGCGGAAACAAGCGTCCGTCGGCTTACATCGTCGATGATTTGCGCGTAAACATGTTTGGCGCTGCGGAAGACGCTCAGTCGCAGACGTTTTTCACGTCCAAGATTGATCGTGTTCCGTACGTGATTCTTGCGGCGCTGATAGCGCACCAATTTTTGAGCCGTTTTCATTTTACACACCCGTCACGGATTGCGGACTTACTTGCCCTTGCCGCCGGACTTACCGGCTTTACGGCGAATCTGTTCATCTTTATACCGGACCCCTTTGCCTTTGTACGGCTCCGGCGGTCGAATCTTGCGAATCTTGGAGGCTATCTGGCCCACCAGCTGTTTATCGATGCCCGATACGTTAATCACCGTCGGTGAAGTCGTCTCGAACTTGATGCCGTCCGGCGGAATGAATACAACCGGGTGTGAAAAGCCGAGGTACATCAGCAGCTTGTCGCCACGCATCTCCGAACGAAAACCAACGCCTTCGATCTGGAGAGTGCGCGAAAAGCCGTTGGTGACGCCCTCAATGGCGGAGGCCGCCAGCGCACGCGCCAGGCCATGCTTGGCACGGATGTGCTTTTCGTCTGATTCGCGGGAAAACGAAATCTTTCCGTCTTCCATCGAATAGCCAATTTCCTGCGGCAGGCGGACCGAAAGTTCACCTTTGGGACCTTTTGCCGTCAGACCGTTGACGCCAAATTTTACTTCGGCACCGCTCGGAATTTCTATGATTTTTTTGCCTATACGAGACACTTCCGACTCCTGATCAAGAGACGAGGATCGATACTTACCAAACTGTGCAGATAACTTCACCGCCGACGTTAGCGCGACGTGCTTCTTTATCTGTAATTACCCCATTGGGCGTCGAAACGATTGCGATGCCGAGTCCGTTGCGCACGCGCGGGAGGGACTGGGCGGAGGAGTAGCTGCGCAGACCCGGACGGGAAATGCGTTTGATTTCCGTGAAAGAGGGCCGGCCCTCGTAGTAGCGCATGACCACGTGAAGTTCGTCTCGCGGCGAAGCCTCTACGCGCGTGTAATCAACGATGTAGCCCTGTTCTTTCAGGATTTCAGCAATCGCGATTTTCATGTTCGACGCCGGCATCACCGCCCGCTTGTGCTTCGCACGCGCAGCATTGCGAATGCGCGTCAGGAAGTCGGCTATAGGATCGCTCAGGTTCATGTTCTCGAGAGCTCGCGTTAAGATTGAAGATCAAATTCTTGTTACCAACTGGCTTTGCGGATGCCCGGAATCTTGCCTTCCAATGCCAATTGGCGGAAGACGTTGCGGCAGATACCGAACTTGCGGTATACCGCACGCGGACGACCGGTCACGCTGCAGCGATTGCGCACGCGCGAAGGCGAGCTGTTGCGCGGGAGCTTTTGCAGACCTTCGGAGTCGCCCTCCGCTTTCAGCTCCGCGCGCTTCTTCGCGTATTTTTCCACCATCCGTCGACGCTTATCATTGCGCGCCACCATGCATATTTTCGACATATCTACACCAAGCTGGATTTATTGGCTGTGTTTGTTTCTGGTTCAACTCTTGCGGAACGGAAATCCAAATTCCTTCAAGAGGGCGAACGCCTCTTCATCCGTCGGCGCATTAGTAACAAAGGTGATATTCAGACCGGAAATGCGGCTCACCTTGTCAACGTCGATTTCAGGGAAAATGATCTGCTCGCGGACGCCCACCGTGTAATTGCCGCGGCCGTCAAAGGCTTTGTCCGGCAGACCGCGAAAGTCGCGGATACGCGGGGTGGCAATGTTGATGAAACGATCCAGGAATTCAAACATGTGCGCACGGCGCAGCGTCACACGCACGCCGATCGGCATGCCCTGACGCAGTTTGAAGTTCGAGATCGAAGCACGTGCGCGCGTCACCACTGGACGCTGACCGGAAATAAGCTCGAGTTCATTCAGAGCGGATTCCAGCAGCTTGCGGTCCTGAACGGCCGCGCCCACACCCATATTCATGGAAATTTTTTCGAGGCGAGGCACCTGCATCACCGACTTGTATTCAAAGCGCTTCATCAAAGCGGGAACAACCGTTTCGCGATAAAAGCTGCTCAAACGCGGCGGCGGCATTTCTGCGCCATCTTTCATACGCGGACCGACCGGCTGGAATTCCAGCTTTGACTTTTTCGGTGCCGCTCCTGCTACATTTTTCGCCATGATGCTTTATGCCCTTAGCAAATACAAATTCGTGTGTGCGATTAAACTTCCGAGCCCGTGCTGCGTGCAATGCGCGTTTTGCTGCCGTTTTCTTCGGTGCGGCTGCCCAGTCGCGTCGGTTTGCCGTTGTCGGCGACCAACTGCACGTTGGAATAGTGGATCGGCATTTCGCGCTCAAGGATTGTGCCCTCCGGGTGCTCCTGCGTCGGACGCTGGTGACGCTTGCGGATATTCACACCTTCGACGACCACCTGCATTTTGTCCGGATCGATCGCCAGGATGCGCCCCGTGACTTTTTCCTCGCGGTCGTTACCGGCAATAACCTGGACCAGGTCATTTTTCCTGAGTTTGAGCTTCGGCTTCTTGTTGCCGCCTTTTTTTGCGTTTTTCATGATGCGCTAACTCCGCTTTACAGCACTTCAGGAGCAAGTGAGACAATCTTCATGTAGCTCTTTTCGCGCAGTTCACGCGCGACCGGTCCAAAAATGCGCGTTCCGCGCGGCTCGCCCTGCGTGTTCAGCAGAACAACAGCGTTTTCGTCGAAACGGATATAAGAACCGTCCTTGCGGCGAATTTCCTTCTTCGTGCGCACGATTACCGCACGGGACTTCTCGCCTTTTTTCACACCCGCATTGGGAATGGCGTCTTTGACGCTCACCACGATCAGGTCGCCGACGCCGGCATACTGGCGGTTGCCACCCAGCACGCGGATACATCGCACACGGCGGGCACCGGAATTGTCGGCAACAACGAGGTTGGTTTCTTCCTGAATCATAGATCAACCCTCCTTACTTGGCGCGTTCAATAACTTCCACCAGGCGCCAGCGTTTGCGTGCGCTCAGGGGACGTGTTTCCATGATTCGAACCACATCGCCGATGCTGCAGGTGTTCTGCTCATCGTGCGCCAGGTACTTCTTGGTTTTTTTGAAGTACTTTTTGTAGATCGGGTGTTTAACGCGACGTTCGATCGCCACGGCGATCGTCTTGTCCATTTTGTCGCTCACGACTTTGCCGATACGCATTTTACGCCGGGGGCGTGCGGATTCGGAGTCGGAATTTTGCAGCGCGGAGCTCGCATCGGTAACAGGAGTTGTATTTTCCATTTTGCCATCCAGCACAGATTAGGCTGCCGTAGATTCGCTTTGTTGCTTTTCTGTAATAATGGTCTTGATGCGGGCAATGTCCTTGCGCGTAATGCGGATTTGCGCCGTGTCTTCCAACTCGCCGATAGCACGCTGAAAACGCATGTTCATCAGCGTTTCTTCGATGTCGGTCAAAGTGCGTTCCAGCTCTTCAACCGGAAGATTGCGCAGATCCTCCGCTTTGCGTCCCTTCATGTTCAGCCCTCGTAATCGATGCGTGTGACAAACTTCGTTTTGATCGGCAGTTTGTGCGAAGCCAGACGCAACGCTTCCATCGCGCGCTCGCGGGAAACACCGTCGATTTCAAACATAATCCGACCGGGACGAATGGACGCTACCCAGTATTCCGGGTTCCCCTTACCGCTACCCATGCGCGTTTCCGCAGCTTTTTTGGTCACCGACTTATCGGGGAAGATGCGAATCCAGACTTTACCGTCACGACGCAGATAGCGGTTGATTGCAATACGCGCCGATTCTATCTGACGGTTAGTGATCCAGGCCGTGTCAAGCGACTTCAGGCCGAACGATCCAAAGTGCACCGTCGATCCGCGATACGCCTTGCCGCGGCGCTTACCGCGCTGTACTTTTCTGTAGCGTACTCGTTTGGGACTTAACATCTCTTTTTCCCGTTATTGAGGCCTACCTGCCGATCTTACTTGTTCGACCGGGCAGGACGTTCCTGAAACAATGTCGGCGTACCGATAATCTCGCCGAGGCAAATCCACACTTTCACACCGATAGCACCTTGGATCGTTTGCGACGTCGCCGTTGCATAGTCGATATTCGCGCGCAGCGTGTGCAGCGGGATGCGGCCGTCCTTATACTGTTCCGTACGCGACATCTCAGCTCCGCCAAGACGGCCGGAACATTTGATGCGGATGCCTTCGGCGCCCATACGCATCGTAGCGCTCAGGGCCTGCTTCATGGCACGGCGATAAGAGATACGACCTTTAATTTGTTGCGCAATCGTGTCAGCCACCAATTGTGCATCCAACTCGGGACGCTTAATTTCGCTGATCAGGATTTTGACGTCTTTAGCCGTCAGGCGCTTCAATTCTTCTTCGAGTTGAGCGATCTCTTTACCTGAGCGGCCAATCACCACGCCGGGGCGCGATGTCTTGATCGTCAGGCGGATCTGCTTGGGCGTGCGCTCAATGACTACCCGCGAAACTCCGGCCTTGCGAAGGCGGTTAGCCAGATAGTTGCGCACCATCAGGTCTTCGGAAAGTTTGGCGGCAAAGTTGTGTTCTTCAAACCAGTTGGCATCCCAGGGGCGGATAATGCCCAGACGCAGGCCGATCGGATTTACTTTCTGTCCCAAATCACTAACTCCTGGAATTTTAGTCTAGCGAAGAAACAACGATCGTAAGGTGATTTGAACGCTTGCGCACCCGGTACGCCCGACCCATCGGGGCGGGATTGACGCGTTTCATCGTCGGGCCCTGGTTTACGAAAGCCTCCGAGATGACGATATTTTCGTCCGCCACCGGAATCTCGTCGTTCTTCACCGTCAGATTGGCCAGCGCAGAGCGCAGAACCATTTCAGCCGCAGTGGCTGCCCGCTTGGGTGAGAACTGCAGGATCGCTTTTGCTTCAGCGGCCGATTTGCCGCGAATCAGGTCGATCACCAGCCGCATTTTACGAGGGGATCCCCGCAGATAGCGTTTTGTCGCGCGTGCTTCCATGTTCGCACTCTCTCCAAATCAAAGTAATGCGGTTTTACTTCTTCCTGTGTCCGGCATGACCGCGGAACGTACGCGTCGGCGAAAACTCACCGAGCTTGTGCCCCACCATATTTTCCGTCACATACACCGGAATAAATTTGTTTCCGTTGTGTACCGCAAAGGTATGTCCAACGAAATCGGGGGAAATCATCGACGAACGGCTCCAGGTCTTGATGACCTTCTTTTTGCTGGAGCGGTTCATCTCTTCGATCTTCTTTTCCAGCTTATAGCTGATAAAAGGCCCCTTTTTAAGCGAACGTGGCATACGTTTTCACCTGCTAAACTTTATTTGACCCGCCGACGAACGATGTACTTGTTCGACGGTTTGCGCTTCTTGCGGGTTTTCAAACCTTTCGTCACTTTGCCCCACGGCGTCACCGGATGTTGACGACCACCACCGGACTTCGAACGGCCTTCGCCGCCGCCCATCGGGTGATCAACCGGATTCATAGCCATACCGCGCGTTTGCGGGCGAACGCCCAGCCAGCGCATGCGGCCTGCTTTACCGTAGGAAATATTTTCGTGGTCCGAGTTGCCGACCGTGCCCAGCGTTGCCAGGCAGCGAACAGGCACCATGCGAACTTCGCTCGATGGCAGCTTCAGAGTCGCGTACTTGCCTTCGCGTGCCACCAGCTGAGCGGAAGTGCCGGCGCTGCGCGCCATCTGTCCACCTTTGCCTGGCTGCAGCTCAATGTTGTGTACGAACGAACCGAGCGGGGCGCGACTCAGCGGAATTGCATTTCCGTCGCGAATTTCCGCGTCCGGTCCGGATTCCAGCACGTCGCCCACCTTGACTTTGTTCGGCGCTATGATATAGCGCTTCTCACCGTCTTCATATTTCAGCAGCGCGATGCGTGCTGAACGGTTCGGATCGTATTCGATCGCCTCCACGGTGGCTTTTACGCCAAACTTCTCGCGGCGGAAATCGATGATCCGGTAGCGGCGTTTGTGTCCGCCACCGCGGTGACGCGACGTAATACGCCCGGTGTTGTTGCGGCCGCCCGATTTTTTGAGCGGTTCCAGCAAGGATTTTTCCGGCGTCGTCTTGGTGACTTCCTCAAAGGTGCTCACCGAGTAGTAGCGCGTGCCTGGCGTAATCGGTTTAAATTTTCTGATGCCCATTGTGCCTACCCGTCGGGTTTATTCACCTGCGCCGCTGTCGAAGATGTCGATCGACTGGCCCGGTTTCAGAGTTACTATCGCTTTTTTACGGAGCGGTCGCTGCCCCTGAAAATATCCCTTGCGCGTCATCTGCGTCTTGCGTTTGCCTTTGACGCGGATGGTGCTGACGTTGAGAACGTCGACATTGAAGCGACGCTGCACCGCCTGTTTGATCTGAATTTTGTTCGCTTTAGGATCAACCTCAAAAGTGTACTTGCCGGACTGCTCGCGCAGTTCGTTACTCTTTTCGGTAATCAGCGGACGTTTAAGCACCTGCATGGCGTCCCTCACTTCCCAAACGATTGTACAATGGCATCAACCGCGCTTTTGTGCAGCAGCAGTTTCTTGTGGCTCAGGATGTCGTAAGCCGACAAGGAAGTAGCCAGCGTCGTCGACAACTTTTTAATGTTGCGGGAGGAGCGGTAGACCGTCTCCTTCGGCTCCGGCAGCACCTGCAAAGTTTTTTCGCCGTCAATTTTCAGCGCCTTCAGCAGGGATGCGATGCTCTTGGTCTTGATCTCACTCATGTTGATATCTTCGACCACGACAACATTGTTTTCACGCAAACGCAGCGACAGAGCCGATTTGCGCGCCAGTCGTTTGACTTTGCGCGGCAGGTCAAGCCTGTACGTGCGTGGACGCGGACCAAAGATGGTACCGCCGCCAACCCACAGAGGCGAACGCGTTGTACCGGCGCGAGCCGTACCACGTCCTTTTTGACGCCACGGTTTGCGACCGCCACCGCGAACTTCACCGCGTTCTTTGGCTTTGTGCGTACCTTGACGCTGGTGCGCCAGGTATGCACGTACAGCCAGATACATGCTGTGTTCGTGCGGGTCTACGTTAAATACTTCATCAGGCAGTTCGAGCTGCCCGGTTTTCTCGCCGTTGGCGTTGTATATGTCTACTGTCATTGCCCGGACCTCAGAGCTTCACAATTTCCACTATGGTATTTTTCGCTCCGGGTATTCCGCCCTTCACGAGCAACAGGTTCGACTCAGGAATTACGCGCAGCACTTGCAGGTTGCGCACGCTGACGCGTTTGCCGCCCATGCGTCCACCCATTCGCATTCCCTTGAAAACGCGGGAGGGGTCGGACGACATACCGATCGATCCCGGGGCGCGCGGACGGTCAGATTGACCGTGCGTTGCCATACCGACACCACCGAAACCATGGCGCTTTACAACACCCTGGAATCCACGGCCTTTGCTTTTTCCCGAAACCTTTATCAGATCGCCGGCATTAAAATCGTCAACCGTAATGATATCGCCCACCTGGTACGAGCCTTTGGCTAAGCGAAATTCACGCAGATAGCGTTTCGGCTCGATGTTGACGGCCGCATATTGCCCCGCCACCGGCTTGCGAACTTTGTGCTGCGGCATGTCGCCGTAACCGACCTGGACAGCTTCGTAGCCGTCGCGATCCTTGGTCCGCAGGCGCACCACCGGACAGGGACCGGCTTCGATCACCGTGCAGGGCACGTACTGCCCATCTTCGGTGAAGATGCTGGTTGTTCCCATTTTCCGACCTAGTAAGGCGCTCATTCTCTTGCTCTCCTGTTAGACCTTGATTTCCACATCGACACCGGCAGGCAGCTCCAAACGCATCAGCGAATCAACCGTCTTCGGCGTCGAATTGAAGATATCGATCAACCGTTTGTGGGTTCGCGACTCAAATTGCTCGCGAGCTTTTTTATTCACGTGCGGCGAACGCAGCACCGTGTACACGGCGCGCTCCGTCGGCAACGGAATCGGACCACTGATGATCGCACCAGTCTGACGCACCGTGCGGATAATCCGCTCGGTCGATTTGTCGATCAGGTTGTGATCGTACGACTTCAGTTTGATGCGTATTTTGGTTCCAGCCACCTGTACTCTCCGTTAAAGAGCGATGCAAATGAAAAAGAGAAGGGAGCGCTCAGACGCGCCCCCATTGGTCGCAAGACGTCTTATTCGATAATCTTGGATACAACACCGGCGCCTACAGTACGGCCGCCTTCGCGAATAGCGAAGCGCAGACCTTCTTCCATAGCGATCGGTGCAATCAGCTTCACTTCCAGGTTGTCCACGTTGTCACCGGGCATAACCATCTCGGTGCCGCTCGGCAGCGTAACAACGCCCGTAACGTCCGTGGTACGGAAGTAAAACTGCGGGCGGTAGCCCTGGAAGAACGGCGTGTGACGGCCGCCTTCGTCTTTCGTCAGCACGTATACCTGGCAATTGAAGGTATGGTGCGGCGTGATGGAACCCGGCTTCGCCAGAACCATGCCACGCTCGATTTCTTTTTTGTCAACGCCGCGGAGCAGCAGACCAACGTTATCGCCGGCACGACCTTCGTCCAGAAGCTTCTGGAACATCTCGATACCCGTGACAACCGTCTTCTTGTGCAGGCCAAAACCCACCAGCTCAACTTCTTCGTTCAGCTTGACAATACCGCGCTCAACACGACCGGTAGCAACCGTACCACGACCCGTGATCGAGAAAACATCCTCAACCGGCATCAGGAAAGGTTTGTCCGTGGCGCGCTCCGGCGTCGGGACGTACTCATCCACGTTTTGCATCAGTTCGTAGATGCACTGCAGGCGCTCGTCATCAGGCGATGCGCCGGCATCGGAGCCCGCATCAAGAGCTTTGAGCGCCGAGCCCTGAATGACGGGGATGTCATCGCCGGGGAACTCGTACTTGCTGAGAAGTTCGCGGATTTCGAGTTCGACGAGCTCAATCAGCTCGGGATCGGCAATGTCGACTTTATTCATGAAAACAACGATACGGGGCACACCAACCTGGCGGGCAAGCAGAATGTGCTCGCGCGTCTGCGGCATCGGGCCGTCCGTTGCTGCAACAACGAGGATAGCCCCGTCCATCTGTGCAGCACCCGTGATCATGTTTTTGACGTAGTCAGCGTGACCCGGGCAATCCACATGAGCGTAGTGACGGTTTTCCGTCTCGTACTCCACGTGAGCCGTAGCGATCGTGATTCCACGCTCGCGCTCTTCCGGCGCCTGGTCGATGGAATCGAAGGCACGGAAAGATGCCGTACCTTTCTTGGCGAGTGCCGAGGTGATAGCGGCGGTCAACGTGGTTTTGCCGTGGTCAACGTGGCCGATAGTACCAATGTTGACGTGCGGCTTAGTACGCTCAAATTTCTCTTTTGCCATTGTTCCTGCTCCTACCGTGGATGCGTTAAAACAAAGTGTCTAGTTCAAGTTCAAATTTTGGAGGCTCTCTTCCGCTGAATCATTCGAATATCACGCAGACACAGCTCCGAACGGCGATTTTACGGCCTTTTCATATCTGCTGAACTTCATCGAATACGATGCGCGCCCCTGGCTTAACGACCGCAATTGGGTCACATAACCAAACATGAGCGCAAGCGGCACCAAAGCCTTGATTACCTGGGCTCCCGCGCGCTGCGAGATGCCCTCGATTTTTCCATGCCGTGAATTGAGGTCGCTGATCACCTCACCCAGGTATTCCTCGGGGGTCAGCACTTCAACTTCAAACACCGGTTCCAGCAGGATGGGTTTTGCCCTGTGCAGTGCTTCACGCGTGGCGCTCACTGCGGCAATCTTGAAAGCCAGCTCTGATGAGTCGACCTCGTGAAAAGAGCCCCCGGTCAGCCGAACCCCGACATCTACGACGGGATACCCGGCAATCGGTCCATTTTGCAGAGCTTCAAACACACCTTGCTCCACGGCCGGGATAAATTCCTTGGGGATGTCTCCCCCGCTGATCGCATTCTCGAACTTGTGCCCCGCTCCATTCTCTCTTGGAGCGTATTCGAGTATCACATGCGCAAACTGGCCTTTGCCGCCTGTTTGCCGCACAAATTTTTCTTCGTGTCTCAGCTCCGTACTGATAGTCTCGCGGTAGGCTACCCGAGGCTTGCCGACGTTGACTCCGACGCCGAACTCCTTGACCATGCGATCGACAATGATTTCGAGGTGCAATTCGCCGACGCCACTTATGATCGTCTGCCCTGTCTCGTCTTCAACGTGATAACGAAACGTCGGATCTTCCTCGGTCAGCTTTAACAAAGCCTGACTGAGTTTATCCTGATCGGCACGAGTCTTGGGCTCAACAGCCTGATCTATGACAGGATCGGTGAAGCTGATGCGCTCCAGCAGAATTTGGTGTTTCTGGTCACAGAGCGTATCGCCGGTGCGGGTGGTTTTCAGCCCCACGACTGCGACGATATCGCCGGCGTAGGCTTCGCTGATTTCTTCGCGGGAATCTGCATGCATTCTGAGTAGACGTCCTATTCGCTCGCGTTTACCGCTCGCTACACTTAGAAGGACTCCACCTGATTGAATTACGCCGGAGTAGACTCGGATAAAAGTCAAACGACCAACAAATTGATCAGTCAGAATTTTGAATGCCAGCGCTGCAACAGGTTCTTCGTCTTTCGGCGCGCGCGTGAGCGCTTTCTCAGTTTTGGGGTCATATCCGCGAACCGAGCCGACATCTACCGGCGAGGGCAGATATTGAACGACCGAGTCCAGCAGTTGTTGTACGCCCTTGTTCTTAAAGGACGCGCCACACAAAACCGGGATAAACCTGACGTTGATGGTTGCATTCCTGACGGCGCCGCGGATGTCGTCCTCTGAAAGCGCCTCACCATCAAGGTAGCGCATCATCAAATCGTCGTCCATTTCAGCGGCTGCTTCGACCAGACGTTCGCGGTATTGCTCCGCTTCGGCCCGCATCGCGTCGGGAATCTCACCTTCCGAAAACTGCACTCCCAGGGAGTCGTCGTCGAAGGCAATGGCCTTCATCGTGATCAAATCAACAATTCCGGCAAAACTTTCGCCGGAACCTATTGGAATCTGAAGGGGAATCGGGCGTGCCTTTAAGCGCTCTTCCATCATGTCAATGACATTACTGAAATCGGCTCCAACCCTGTCCATCTTGTTGACAAAAGCGATGCGGGGCACTTTGTACTCCTCAGCTTGCCTCCAGACGGTTTCGGATTGCGGTTCAACTCCACCAACGGCGCAAAAGAGCGCCACAGCTCCATCGAGTACACGCAAAGATCGTTGAACTTCAGCAGTGAAGTCCACGTGCCCTGGTGTATCGATAATGTTGATCGTCGTGTCGCCCCACACACAGCTCGTCGCAGCGGAAGTTATCGTGATACCGCGGGAACGTTCCTGCTCCATGTAATCCATGACAGCCGTTCCGTGGTGCACTTCCCCCAACTTGCGGAGAACCCCTGTATAGAAGAGTATGCGTTCGGTCGTCGTTGTCTTGCCGGCGTCGATATGCGCCATGATACCGATATTGCGAACGCGTTCTATAGGTACTGTGCGGGGCATTGTTGTTGTTCAGTTGTCAAAGGACGTCTGTTGTCTCAATCCAGATTTTCTGCGATCACCATTTGAAGTGGGCAAAGGCGCGGTTGGCGTCGGCCATGCGGTGCGTTTCGTCACGACGTTTAATTGTCGAACCTTCACCATTGGCGGCCGCCATCAACTCGCCGGCCAGGCGCTCGGCCATCGTCTTCTCGCGACGCTGCGATGCGAAACGCTTCAACCAGCGGATTGCCAGCGCCAGACGGCGGCTCTCGGGAACTTCGGAAGGCACCTGATAGGTAGCTCCGCCAACGCGACGCGAGCGAACTTCGAGATTCGGAGCGGCAGCGCTGAGCGCTTTGCGAAATACTTCGATTTCATCCTGGCCCGTTTTCTCACGGATGATGTCGAGTGCACCGTAAACAATCGCGCGGGCAGTATTCTTCTTGCCGTCACGCATGATATTGTTTACAAAGCGCGCCACCAGGACATCATTGTACCGGGGGTCGGGAATCGTTGAGCGTTTTTCTGCGCGTTTTTTTCTCATAGTCTCTGCATCAACTCAAATGAGCGATTGACATTATTTGGCGGCCTTCGGCTTCTTCGCCCCGTATTTTGAACGACTCTGCTTGCGACCTTCAACTCCCTGCGTATCAGCAGCACCGCGGATAACGTGGTAACGAACGCCGGGAAGGTCTTTAACTCGACCACCGCGAATCAGCACAATCGAGTGCTCCTGCAGGTTGTGGCCCTCGCCGGGAATGTACGCGGTTACTTCAATCTGATTCGTCAGACGCACACGAGCAACTTTGCGGAGAGCCGAGTTCGGCTTCTTCGGCGTGGTCGTGTAAACACGCGTGCAAACGCCGCGACGCTGAGGACAACTCGTCAACGCCGGGGACTTACTTTTCTCGATAATCCGCTTGCGGCCTTTGCGAACCAACTGGCTGATCGTAGGCACTAGAACACTCCAAAAACTTCCGGCAAAACCTGAAAAACGGGCTTGGACCCAGCTTCAGAAAGAGCCAACAAAAGTAGGGAAAACGATTTTCTTACGCAAGCAAAATCGCACTCGGGGTGAAATAAAGTTCATTCACCCCTACATGCGGATTTCCAACTTACTTCTTGCCCTCGGCGCGTTCGCGCTCGTATTCCTTGATCAGTTCGTCCTGGATCTGACGAGGCACCTGAGCATAGCGGGAGAACTCCATAGCGAACTCCCCCTTGCCCTGCGTCGCACTGCGCAGATCCGTAGAATAGCCGAACATCTCGCTCAGCGGCACTTCAACCTCAACCACCACATAGCCGGTATCGATTTCGGTTCCGATCACGATTCCGCGGCGCTGGTTGATCTGACCGATCACAACGCCTTGAAACTCTTCAGGCGCGGATACTTCGACTTTCATCACAGGCTCAAGGATGACCGGCTTGGCGGCTCTGTACGCTTCCCTGAACGCAGCCATAGAGGCTATCTTGAAGGCCATGTCCGAGGAGTCAACGGCGTGGTATGAACCGTCGTTCAGCTCGGCGCGAATGTTCACAACGGGCTGCCCAATCAACGTACCTTTGTCCATCTGCTCGCGGAAGCCTTTGTCGCAGGCGGGGATGTATTCACGCGGAATCACACCACCGACGATCTTGTCGACGAATTCGTAGTTCTCCTCCGAATCCTCCAGCGGCTCAAGGTATCCACCCACGCGCGCAAACTGACCGGAACCACCGGTCTGTTTTTTGTGCGTGTAGTTGAAATCGGAGCGCTGCGTAATTGCCTCGCGGTAGGCCACCTGCGGCTGCCCCACAATTACTTCGCAGTTGTACTCGCGCTTGATGCGCTCAATGTACACTTCGAGGTGGAGCTCGCCCATCCCTTTGATAATTGTCTCACCGCTCTCTTCATCGCGGTGAACCTGAAAGGTCGGGTCTTCTTTCGAAAAGCGGTTAAGCGCTTTCGAGAACGACACCTGACCGCTCTTGTCTTTCGGCCTGACGGCCAGCTCAATCACGGTATTGGGAACGTGCATTGACTGCATCGACAGATGAACCGTTCCATCCGTGAAGGTGTCGCCCGAGGCGCAGTCGACACCGAACATCGCGACGATGTCGCCGGCTTCTGCGGCTTCCACATCGTGCATCTCGTCGGAGTGCATTTGCACGATGCGGGGCACCTTGATTTTTTTCTTGTTGGCCATGTTGTGAATGAAGTCGCCTTTGCTGAGCTTGCCCTGGTAGATGCGCATATAGGTCAGCTGACCATAACGACCATCTTCCAGCTTGAACGCAAGAGCAACAAGCGGAGCAGCCGGGTCGGATTTCAACGGCACGCGAGCTTCGTTCGCATCCAGATCAAGCGCTTCCAGCGGCACTTCAGTCGGGCTCGGCAGGAAGTCCAGCACGCCGTCAAGCAGCACCTGAACACCCTTGTTTTTATAGGCCGAACCGACGTACACCGGCGTGCACTTCAGTTCCAGCGTTGCTTTGCGCAGCGCCGGTTTAATCTCTTCGGACGAGACTTCCTCTTCCATCAGGAATTTCTCGGCGATGTCATCATCAAAGTCGGCAACAGCTTCGACCAGCTTCAGGCGGTATTCGCGCGCCTGGTCCATCATGTTGGCCGGGATGTCTTCGTAAACAAGTTCGGAACCTTGCTCACCGACAAAACGCACCGCCTGCATTCTGAGCAGGTCAATGATGCCTTCAAATTTATCTTCCGCGCCGATCGGCAGCGTCATCATGATCGGGTTGTGGTGCAGCTTTTCACGCAGTTGCTCTGCAACGCGAAACGGGTTGGCGCCCGAACGGTCCATTTTGTTGATGAACGCCACGCGCGGCACATTGTAGCGACGCATTTGACGGTCAACAGTAATCGACTGACTCTGGACACCGGCAACCGAGCACAGCACCAGCACGGCGCCGTCGAGTACACGCAGCGCACGCTCAACTTCCACCGTAAAGTCGACGTGGCCAGGGGTGTCGATCAGATTGAAATCGTGCTCCTTCCAGTGGAAGAAGGTAGCGGCCGACTGAATCGTGATACCTTTTTCACGCTCGAGGTCCATCGAGTCCATTTTGGCGCCGCCGTCCTTGCCGCGGACTTCCTGAATTTTGTGAATCTTCCCCGTGTAGTAGAGGATGCGCTCACTCAACGTGGTTTTACCGGAATCAATGTGGGCACTGATTCCTATATTGCGGGTTTTTTTGACGTAGTCGCTCATAGCTCCGTACCGTGCTCTGGCTGAGTAATTGTCGGAAGTACGTTTGTTTGAAGGACGGCCGTCTGCCGATCAGCACCGAAAAAAGCGGCCTAATCCGTTCCAGCCAAAAGAAAAAGATTTCCAAATTACAACGTTCGGATTTAAGAAGCAACTTTCGGGCAGGATTTGCCGCGCTGAAAAAAGAAAAGAGCGCTCCGGAGCTGATGCCCGGAGCGCTCTGATTCAGCGTATGTCAGTTGTTCGTCAGGCAGGCACCGAGCGCTTCAGCGCTTTGGCGTCGGCCTCCAGACTGCCCGGCATATCGTCCGAAGAGAAGATATTTCCGACGTCACTGCTGACGCGGATATCCTGGCACTGTCGCAGACCGGTACCTGCCGGAATCAACTGTCCAAGAATAATATTCTCTTTCAGACCGATCAACTGGTCGACTTTGGACGCCACAGCGGCCTCCGTCAACACCAGCGTCGTCTGCTGGAACGAAGCGGCCGAAATAAAGCTCTCGGTATTCAGCGCCGCCTGGGTGATGCCCAAAAGGATCGGCTGCGAAATTGAGGGCTCCGGATCGCGATAGGCGGCAACCGCTTTGGTCTTGCGCTTGAGGTCCGTATTGACCTCGCGCACCTTGCGTTTCGGCACCATCTGGTTTTCGCGGAACTTCGAGTCGCCTTTTTCGACAACCACCACGTGGCTCTTGAGCCGCTCGTTCTCGTCGATGAACCGCATGCGGTCAATGTGATCGTTTTCGAGGAACACGCTGTCTCCCGAATCGACCACTTTGACTTTCTGCAGCATCTGACGCACGATAATTTCGATGTGTTTGTCGTTCAGCTTCACACCCTGCATACCGTACACTTCCTGGATCTCGTTGACCAGGTATTGCTGCACGGCGTTGACGCCCTTGATTGCCAGGATGTCGTGCGGGTCGATCGGACCGTCCGTCAAACGGTCGCCGGCGCGGATCGTGTCGCCCTCCTGCGAGAGCACGTACTTGTTGTACGCCACGGTGTATTCCTTGACCGTCTGATTGTCGAAGCTGGTCACTACCAAAACGCGGGAACCGCGCTTGGGCTTGCCGAACGACACGGTACCGTCGATCTCGGAAACGATAGCGGCTTTCTGCGGCGAACGCGCTTCAAACAGCTCCGTAACACGCGGAAGACCACCGGTAATGTCACGCGTTTTACCCGTATCACGAGGAATCTTGGCCAGCGAATCGCCGATGCCGACCGCTTCGGCGTCATCAACGATAATCTGGGAGTTCGTCGGTAACAGGTAGGTCTGCAGGTGCTCGCCTTTTTCATCGATGATTTCAATCGACGGCGACTTCGTCCGGTCGCGTGACTCGATGATCGACTTGGTTATGTGCCCCGTTTGCTCATCGATTTCTTCCCGGAAGGTCACGTTGTCGATGAATTCTGTATAACGAACAAAACCGGCTTTTTCAGTAATAATAACGGCGTTATACGGGTCCCATTCGTAAATGAGATCGCCTTTGTGGACCTGCTGCCCGTCCTGAACGTTCAGGCGCGCACCGTACATGGCGTCGTATTTATTCAGCTCGCGGTTTGTATCCGGGTTGATAATCTTGATCATACCACCACGGCCAACCACGATTTCGACATCCTCCTCATCTTCGACAGCCGTAATGGTTTTAACGCGGTCAAAGTTGATAATACCGTCGAACTTGGCTTTGATCGAGGACTGTGCGGCAATCAGAGATGCGGTACCACCGGTGTGGAAGGTGCGGAGCGTCAGCTGCGTACCAGGTTCACCAATGGACTGAGCGGCAATCGTACCGACGGCCTCGCCCACATCCACCATTTTGCTTGTCGCCAGGTTGCGACCATAGCAGTTTGTGCAGATTCCACGACGCGATTCGCAGGTGAGCACCGAACGCACCTGGACCATTTCGATCGAGGTTTCATCGATGCGACGACCGACTTCCTCGTCGATCAACTCGCCCGATTTGACGATCAGTTCGTCCGTCAGAGGATCGTAGATGTCGAGCAGGGAGATACGCCCCAGAATGCGCTCGTAGAGCGGTTCCTTGACCTCTTCCCCGTCCTTGAGCGCCGTCATCTCGATGCCGCGAATCGTGCCGCAATCATTTTCGGAGACAATCACGTCCTGCGCCACATCGTGCAGACGGCGGGTAAGGTAGCCGGCGTCGGCCGTTTTAAGGGCTGTATCGGCCAGACCTTTACGTGCACCGTGCGTCGAGATGAAGTACTCGAGGATCGAAAGACCCTCTTTGAAGTTTGCGATAATCGGGTTCTCGATCAGTTCGCCCGTTGAACCGGAAAGCGACTTTTTGGGCTTGGCCATAAGACCGCGCATGCCGGCCAGCTGGCGAATCTGCTCTTTCGAACCACGAGCCTGTGAGTCAAGCGCCATCCAGAAAGTATTGAAGCCCTGATCGGCGCGCTGCAATTCCGTGTACAGCCTGTCCGCAATGCGGTTGGTCGACGAAGACCAGATGTCCACGATCTTGTTGTAACGCTCACCGCTCGTAATCACACCCATCTGGTAGTGATTCTCGATCTTGTCGACTTCGGCCTGAGCTTTGTCGATGATATCCACCTTTGCGTCCGGGATCAGAAGGTCGGCGATATTCACCGACAGACCGCCGCGCGTAGCGAAGGAGAATCCCATGTCTTTCAGGTTGTCCAGGAATTCCACCGTCTTGGCCAAACCGGCTTTCTGGAAACACATACCGATGATCTGGCGCAGACGCTTCTTGGACAGCAGCTCGTTCAGATAGCCGATTTCAACCGGTACAATCTCATTGAACAGCACGCGACCCGTCGTCGTCTCGATGTATTCCTTGCCGATGCGCGTTTTGATCTTGGCATGCAGGTGCAGGCGTTTGTTGTTGTACGCAATGATAACCTCTTCCGGCGAGGAGTAGATGCGTCCTTCACCGGCTACGCCGCGACGCAGCTTGGTGATGTAATAACATCCCAAAACCATGTCCTGGCTGGGTACGGCAATCGGCGTACCGTTTTGCGTGTGCATGATGTTGTGCGAGGCAAGCATCAGCAGCAGCGCTTCCAGCTGGGCTTCGTGGCTCAGCGGAACGTGCACGGCCATCTGGTCACCGTCAAAGTCGGCGTTGAAGGCCGTACAGACAAGCGGGTGCAGACGGATGGCTTTCCCTTCCACCAGCTTGGGCTGGAAGGCCTGAATGCCGAGGCGGTGAAGCGTCGGAGCGCGGTTCAGCAGGACCGGGTGACCCTGGATTACGTGCTCGAGGATGTCCCACACTTCGTTGGTCTTGCGCTCGACCAGCTTCTTGGCGCTTTTGACGGTCTTCACATATCCGCGCTCAATGAGCTTGCGGATAATAAAGGGCTTGAACAACTCAACCGCCATGTCCTTCGGCAAACCGCATTCGTGAATACGCAGCGAGGGACCAACAACAATCACCGAACGACCGGAATAGTCGACGCGTTTACCGAGCAGGTTCTGGCGGAAACGACCGGTTTTACCTTTGAGCATGTCCGACAGCGATTTGAGCGTGCGCTGCGAATCGCTGCGCGCCGTCGAACGGCGGCTGTTGTCGAACAGAGCGTCAACGGCTTCCTGCAGCATGCGCTTTTCGTTCCGCAGAATCACTTCAGGCGCTTTGATGTCGATCAGGCGCTTGAGGCGGTTGTTGCGGATGATGACGCGGCGGTACAGGTCGTTGAGGTCGGACGTGGCAAAACGACCGCCTTCGAGGGGCACCAGGGGACGCAGCTCCGGCGGGATGACCGGGATGACGTCAAGCACCATCCACTCGGGACGGTTTGGAACTTTATTGTCCCGTTCGCGGAAAGCCTCTATAACGCGCAAGCGTTTGAGCGCTTCCAGCTTTTTCTGCTGCGAGGTTTCAACTTTGAGCTGCTCGCGCAGTTTCGCGGCTTCCTCTTCGGGATCCGTACGGCGCAGCAGTTCTTTGACCGCCTCACCGCCGATCAGCGCGATAAATTTGCGCGGATCCTCGTCGTCGAGCTTGTGCTCTTCCGGCGGCAGCGAGTCCATAATTTTCAGGTACTCTTCTTCCGTCAACAGGTCTTTTTTCTGCAGGCCGGTATTGCCCGGCTGCACGACCGAATAGGATTCGTAGTACACAATGCGCTCGACGTCCTTGGTAGGCATACCCAGAACGGCGGCGATTTTGCTGGGCTGCGAACGCAGGAACCAGACGTGAATAACGGGCACGGCCAACATGATGTGGCCCATGCGCTCGCGGCGCACCGACTTCTGCGTTACTTCAACGCCGCAGCGGTCGCACACGATGCCTTTGTAGCGAATGCGTTTATACTTGCCACACGCGCATTCCCAGTCGCGAACGGGACCAAAGATCTTTTCGCAGAAAAGACCATCCTTTTCGGGCCGGAATGAGCGGTAGTTTATCGTTTCTGGTTTTGTGACCTCTCCGTGTGACCAGTGGAGAATTTCGTCGGAAGAAGCGATCCGAATTGAAACGCTTGAAAATCCCTTGCGGGGAATTGGACGAGATTGCATTGAGCCGCCTCCATTCCAGAAGTTGAGTTGAGATTGTAAATCTTCTTCCTTTGACCGACAGCGTATCCCGGTGCATCGGTTACGATTCCCGGCTCCGGGTGAGCCGGGAATCGTCCGTGCTTATTCTTCTACTTTGACTTCGAGAGCGAGGCCCTGCAGCTCACGAATCAAAACATTGAAGGATTCAGGGATGTTCGGATTGGGCAGGTTTTCACCCTTCACAATCGACTCGTAGGCTTTGGCACGACCCTGCACGTCATCCGACTTGACCGTCAGAATTTCCTGCAGCGTGTGCGCGGCGCCGTACGCTTCGAGCGCCCATACCTCCATCTCCCCGAAACGCTGTCCGCCGAATTGCGCTTTACCGCCCAGCGGCTGTTGCGTAATCAGCGAGTACGGCCCAATCGAACGCGCGTGGATCTTGTCTTCCACAAGGTGCGACAGTTTGAGCATGTAGATCACGCCCACCGTCACGTGCTGCTCGAATTCTTCGCCGGTACGACCGTCGAAGAGCATTGTTTTACCGTCGGACGGCAAACCGGCTTTTTCGAGCCATGTGTTGACTTCATCCCATGAAGCGCCGTCGAAAATCGGCGAGGCAAAGTGCATACCGAGTTTCTGACCGGCCCAGCCCAGCGCCGTTTCGTACAACTGCCCCAGGTTCATCCGCGAGGGCACGCCCAGCGGGTTCAGGACAATGTCGACCGGCGTACCATCGGGCAGGAAGGGCATGTCTTCGACGGGCACGATCTTGGCCACGATACCTTTGTTACCGTGACGACCGGCCATCTTGTCGCCGACCTGCAGCTTGCGCTTTTTGGCGACGTAGACTTTGGCCATCTTCATGATGCCGGGCTGCAATTCGTCGCCCGTAATCACTTTGTGGCGTTCGATGCGGATGTCGTCGAGAATGCGTTCGCGTTTTTTGCGGTAGTTCTCGAACAGGAGGTCGACCGTCGCGAAGTGCTCCTCATTTTCCAGGAAGTTCTGACTCAGGTCGAGCTCCAGGAAATTGAGGCCTTCTTCTTCGTACTTATCGACAAAGCTG
This sequence comes from bacterium, assembly GCA_030430495.1. Taxonomy (GTDB): domain Bacteria; phylum Bacteroidota; class Ignavibacteria; order Kapaibacteriales; family UBA7675; genus JAUIKM01. Next base: position 40,242 of record JAUIKM010000010.1, read on the forward strand.
TTGGCCGTAAGTACGGTACCACCGCGGAACACGTTGGTGCCGTCTTTCAGCTTGATGCCGCCGACGACTTTGTGATCGGCCAGCAGTTTGGACAGGCGTTCAGCCGTATCCGCATCGTGATCCATCAGCAGGTCGTTTTCCTTGCGGGTCAGAGCATCCTGACGCTCTTTCTCCTGGCGGCGCACATCGGCTTCACGCGTCACGTTGCGACGCGTGAACAGCTTGGTATTTGTCACCACGCCTTTCAGCCCCGGAGGCGCTTTGAGCGAGGCGTCTTTCACGTCGCCTGCCTTGTCGCCAAAGATGGCGCGCAGCAGTTTCTCTTCCGGCGTCGGATCGGTTTCGCCTTTCGGCGTGATTTTACCGATCAGGATGTCGCCTTCGCGCACGTTGGCGCCGACGCGAACAATACCATCTTCATCGAGGTCTTTGGTCGCTTCTTCGCTGACGTTCGGAATCTCGCGCGTCAGCTCTTCTTCTCCGCGTTTGGTGTCGCGCACCTGCAGTGAGAATTCGACGATGTGCAGCGAGGTGTAGACGTCTTCCGCCACCAGGCGCTCCGAGAGCACAATAGCATCCTCGAAGTTATAGCCGCTCCAGGGCATGAAAGCCACCAGAACGTTGCGGCCCAGCGCCAATTCACCGTACTGCGTCGAGCTGCTGTCCACCAGGGGACTGTCTTTCTTGACGCGGTCACCGACCTTGACGGTCGGGCGTTGATTGATGCAGGTATCCTGGTTAGTCCGGTAGAACTTGGTCAGGTAGTATGTTTTGACGAGTTGGTTGTCGAAGGCAACCAGCTTTTCCGTTTCGGTGCGTTTGTCGTCGTAACGAACGCGCACAAAGTCGGCGCAGACGTATTCAACGACGCCGTCGCCTTCAGCGGAAATAACTGCACGCGAATCGCGGGCGACCTTGCCTTCCATCCCGGTACCGACAATCGGCGTTTCCGGGCGCAGGAGCGGCACGGCCTGGCGTTGCATGTTCGAGCCCATGAGTGCGCGGTTGGCATCATCGTGTTCCAGGAATGGAATCAGCGAAGCAGCCACGCTGGCAATCTGGTTGGTCGAAACGTCCAGATAGTTGATTTCTTCCGGCGTCACAACCACAAAGTCGCCGGAGCTGCGCGCTTTGATGCGCTCGCCCACCAGGCGGCCTTTTTCGTTTACAAGCGTTGATGCCGGAGCGATGATTTTGTTTTCATCGCGATCGGCGCGCAAGTGCACGACTTCCGGTTGTACCTGCCCCTCCTTCACCTCGTGATACGGCGTCTCGATGAAACCGAGCTCGTCGATACGGGCGTGAATGGACAGCGAAGAAATCAGGCCGATGTTGGGCCCCTCAGGCGTTTCGATTGGGCAGAGGCGACCGTAGTGCGTATAGTGCACATCGCGAACCTCAAAGCCGGCGCGCTCGCGCGTCAGACCACCGGGACCGAGCGCGGAGAGACGGCGTTTGTGCGTCATCTCCGACAGAGGGTTCACCTGGTCCATGAACTGCGAGAGCTGGTTTGTTCCGAAGAACTGGTTGATCACGGAGGATATGGTCCGTGCGTTGACCAACTCGGCCGGCGTCAGCGAATCCGTATCGTGAATGTTGAGACGCTCTTTGATGGTGCGCGCCATACGGGCGAGACCAACATTAAATTGCGCCGTCAACTGCTCACCAACGGTACGAACGCGGCGGTTGCCCAGGTGATCGATATCGTCCACCGGACGGCGACCTGCGCGCAGTTCAATCAAATATTTGATGATGGCAATAATGTCTCCGACAGTAAGTGTCGTGACTTCACCATCTACTTCAAGTCCGAGTTTGTCGTTGATGCGGTAGCGACCAACCGAGCCGAGGTCATAACGCTTGGGATTAAAGAACAACTTGTCGATAAGTGCCTGCGCTGTTTCCAGGTCGGGCGCTTCACCGGAACGAAGCTGACGATAAATCCCTTCGAGCGCATCCTCGCGCGTGCGCGACGTATCCTTCGCCATAGTTCTGGCGATGATCGGTTCGTCGGCAGGGTTGATGTAGTTGAAGAGTTTGACCAGTTCGATCTGCGTACCGTTGCGGATCGCCTCAATCAACTCTTCTTCCAGAATGGTGTCGCGGCTGGCGATAATCTCACCCGTGCCGAGGTCGATCACATCGGCAGCGACGCGGCGGCCGATCATGTCGTCCGTAATGTCGTCGGGTTTCATCTCGGCCGTCAGGTCGAACAACTCGAGAATTTGTTCATCGGAAGAATACCCCAGTGCACGCAGAAGCATGGTCACCGGGAATTTCTTTTTGCGATCGATATACACGTACATCACGTGGTGGATATCGGTCGAAAATTCCACCCACGAGCCGCGGAAAGGAATGATACGCGCGGAGAAAACGCGCGTGCCGTTCGGGTGCATAGCATCGCTGAAGAACACGCCGGGAGAACGGTGCAACTGCGAGACCACCACGCGTTCGGCGCCGTTGATAACAAAGGTGCCGCGCGGCGTCATCGCCGGAATGTTACCCAGGTACACATCCTGCTCAATCGTCTCGATGTAGTCTTCCGACTTCGGATCGACCTTGGACGACAGGCGCAGCCGTGCCTTGAGGGGGCGCGAGTAGGTCAGCTCACGTTCGCGGCACTCCTGCTCGGTATATTTGGGGCGTTCAATATGATAGTCGATGAACTCGAGCTCATAGATCTCGCGTGCATCGACGATCGGAAAGTTAGTTTTGAACGCCTGGAAAAGACCGGTATTTTTGCGTTCGCTTTGTTTGATCTCGTCCTGGAGGAAATCATCATAAGCCTGTATCTGAACGCTGAGCAGGTCGCCGGTGTGCACTTGCGAATTGAACGTCGCAAATGACACCCGCTCAAAGTTGAGGCCGGTAAGTTCTTTTCTGGAAGTCCCGGTTTGATTCGTGCTCAAGAGCCACCTCCCGGTTGCTGTATACAGGGAAAAAAATAGGATTTTTCGGCAGCGGCCAGCGGGCCACTCACCAAAAAACCCTACAATTTTTCGTTGGAATTCGTAGTTTTGTGCATGGATCGTAAGTCGTACACCAGATGCGATCCGAAGAATTCCCACTTCATGCGTCTGTTAAACTCTCCGTCGCGATCGCTCATTTTCCCTACGACGAATAAAACCGCATAAAGTGCAAAAGGGCAACTATTGATGACAATAGTTGCCCGCAAGCTTGCCCAATCCGATTCGCTTACTTGATCGTGACTTTGGCGCCAACAGCTTCCAGTTCTTTCTGGACAGACTCGGCTTCCTCTTTCGACACGGCCTCTTTGATCACTTTCGGCGCACCGTCCACCGCTTCTTTGGCTTCTTTCAGGCCAAGACCCAGCAGAGAGCGAACCGCTTTGATCACGTTGATTTTTTGCGAACCGACATCCGTCAGCTCCACGTCGAATTCGGTTTTTTCTTCTTCAGCCGGGCCGGCAGCTTCAGCGCCGGGGGCAACAGCCATCGCCATGGGCGCAGCTGCGGTAACACCGAATTTTTCTTCGAGAGCGGATTTGAGTTCGGATGCTTCGACCAGCGTAAGGCCGCTGATCTTTTCAACGAGTTCTTCAACAACAGACATTGATACTACTCCTGAAACTGTATTGTGATTTTTGATGTCAAAAATTGTAGATCGACCGGTCGGAGCCGATCTGAAGACCGGAACCTTAAGGTTTGAAGCGAGTAATTATGCTGCTTCGCGCGCTTTGGCCGACTCTTCAATAACGGATGCCAGATCGCGCATTACTGCGTTGATTGCACCGACGATACCCGAGGCGGGCGCATTAAGGCTGCCAAGGATGCCGGCAATCAGATCTTCGCGGGTCGGCAGAGAAGCCACCTGCTTGAGTTGCGAGCCGTCGAAAACCTGACCGTCCACGACGGCGGCTTTCAAGTCGAGTTTCTTCGTATCGCCGACGATCTTTTTGATCACGCGCGCCGGGGCTACCGGATCGTCGTAACCAAACGCAACCGCCGTTTGACCGATGTATTTGTCATCGGGCAATTCGAACGTGCCGACTTCGGCAATCGCACGCTTCAGCAGCGTGTTCTTGGCCACTTTCAGTTCCGCATTGGCATCTCTGAACTGGCGACGGAACGCGATGGACTCGGGAGCTGTCACGCCCGTAAAGTCTACGAGGTAGACTCCACCGGACCGCCCGAGTTTTTCCACCAGGTCGGCTACCATCACCTTTTTCTGTTCTTTGGAGACCATGTTCGACCTTTGCCGTTTACTGCAATGATGCCCGGTGGGTAGAAGCGATCCGCCGGACAAAATCGATGTATAGAAACGAGTGCGTAATAATTTCGGAGTTTATCGAATGAGACGGCGATCAGCTGAACGACGATTCGCTAACTGCAACGCTCGGCCCCATTGTCGAAGAGAAATGAATGCTCTTGATGTACTTACCCTTAGCAGCGGAAGGTTTGGCGCGCAGAATGCTGGCGACAAATACCTGCAGGTTTTCCTGCAGTTGCGTCTCGCTGAAAGAAACCTTGCCGATTGCAGCGTGAATATTGCCGCCTTTGTCGACACGGTATTCAATCTTACCAGCTTTGACCTCGCCGACGGCTTTCACGACGTCCGGCGTCACCGTACCGCTTTTAGGGTTCGGCATCAGACCGCGCGGACCGAGAATGCGGCCGAGTTTACCAACCTGGCCCATTGTGTCGGGCGTGGCGATAACAACATCGACGTCAGTCCATCCGGACTGTACTTTTTCGACGTACTCATCGAGACCGGCGTAGTCGGCGCCTGCGTCAAGTGCCTCTTTGTCAAGCGGCGGACGCGCAAAAACGAGAACGCGAACACTTTTACCGGTTCCATGCGGCAGCGAAACCGTGCCACGCACAACCTGATCGGCTTTGCGCGGATCGACACCGAGCCACATTGAAACTTCGAATGATTCGTCGAATTTTGCGGTGGCGCCCTGTTTGATCGCCTTCACCGCTTCGGCGACATCGTACATTTTTTTATCGTCCACGAGCTTGCGTGAACTGGTATAGCGTTTGCTGCGTTTCATAGCGCTTTTGCCAAAATAAAATACTGTTCAACAACAGAAACGGCGCCCGGCGGCGCCGTATAAATGGGATCAGTCTTCCACCCGCAGCCCCATGCTGCGGGCAGTCCCGGCAAGCATGCTGACGGCGCTTTCGACCGTGTGACAGTTAAGGTCTTCCATTTTGACCTTGGCAATTTCTTCGAGTTGCCCACGCTTGACTGAACCGACTTTGATTTTGTTCGATTCGGCCGATCCGCCTTTAATATTGGCGGCTTCCATAAGCAGGGCTGATGCCGGCGGCGACTTGACAATGAACGTAAAGGACTTGTCACTAAAGAACGTCACCACGACCGGAAGGATCTTCCCGGCTTGCGATTGCGATTTCGAGTTAAACTGCTTAACAAATTCCATCCCGTTCAGGCCGCGTTGACCGAAGGCCGGACCTACCGGCGGAGCCATCGTCGCTTGACCGCCACGGATCTGCAATTTGAACGAACCAGCTACCTTTTTAGCCATATTATTGTCGCACGCTAATAAATCGAAAAAGCCGCCTCACGCGTGAAGCGCGATTCAGCTTTCCATTTCAATTTGGCTGAAGTCCAGCTCCACCGGCGTTTTGCGCCCGAGGATTCCGACTTCGACTTTAAGTTTTTGTTTTTGGTTATTGACTTCTTTCACCACACCGGAGAAACCGGTGAACGGTCCGTCGATAACTTTAACGGGGTCGCCTTCCGAGAAGCTGTTTTCAATGGTTTCGATATCCTTGCGCTCTTCTACGCGCCCCAGGATCCGATCCACCTCAGCCTTCTGCAAGGGCACCGGTTCCGTCTTGGTGCCGACAAATCCAATAACCGATGGAATGTTCGTGACGACGTCACGAGTCCAATTGTCAAGAATCAGCCGGATCATAATGTATCCGGGCAGGAAATTTCGCGTCCGCGTACGGCGCTTGCCGCCGCGCACCTCAAACACCGTCTCCTGAGGAATCAGGATGTCGGTGATTTTTTCAGATATTTCAAGACGTTTAATCTCCACTTCCAGCGCCTGTTTAACGCGCTGCTCGTGGCCGGAAAACGTCCGCAAGGCATACCACTTATGTTCTGGAGTTGCTTCTTCCATACGTACTGACTCTATGCGGAACTAGCCGCCCGTGTGACTGCACAAATCTGTCTGAATGACGTCGGAAATGAATACCAACTACCGCACTGATCGTGATGGCGCGGTGAACGGCCGAAATCAGAGGAACATCAGGTCGACGATATTCGTCATGAAGATGTCGACCACATAAGTAAACAAGGTAATGACCGCACAGGCAACAATAGTGACCAGGGTCGATTCCTTGAGTTGTTCCTGCGTCGGCCAGGACACTTTTTTCATCTCTTTCGAGACTTCATCCAGGTAATTTTTAATCTTTTCCATCGTTCAGTTCACCCGTCTTCAGTAGACCGGAAGTAGCATGCAAGAGTTGCCGTCAGAACTGGGCAACCGGTTTTACAACTCCATCACCTGATGCCCCTTTGCACGAGTGGTAGGACTCGAACCCACAACCTACGGTTTTGGAGACCGTTGCTCTACCAATTGAGCTACACTCGTAAAGTGCCCGTCCCGTGCTCCGAGAGCTGCCTCGAACGTGAGCTGATGACCGGGCTTGAACCGGTGACCTCTTCCTTACCAAGGAAGTGCTCTACCGCTGAGCTACATCAGCCTAAAAAAGCGGTGAAGCAATGAAGCCGCACCGCGCATCAAGAGCGGGAGACGAGGCTCGAACTCGCAACCAACAGCTTGGAAGGCTGTGACTCTACCAATTGAGTTACTCCCGCAGATCGTGGGCAGGGAAGGATTCGAACCTCCGAAGGCGTAGCCAGCAGATTTACAGTCTGCCCCGTTTAACCACTTCGGTACCTGCCCTTGTATTCGCGTCAGGGGATAGCTTGCAAATATAGGGAATTAATTTCGGTTGTCAATTATAAATATGACTTTTTGGGGAAAAATTCCTGTGCCCGACCTTTTCACTTGCCGGGTGGCAATCCTCTCGTACTTCTCTTCTCCCCCTGTCAAATCCCGACCGGCCCTACACCGCCGCGGCTGAAGCGCGCCGCGCAGCCATCGCCTGGCAAAAGTGCGCAAATAAGTAGTCGGAATCGTGAGTGCCGGGTGCGGCTTCCGGGTGGTATTGCACACACATCAGCGCCAGGTCACGGTGTTGCAGACCGGCCACTGTGTGGTCGTTGATGTTCATATGGGTCAACTCAAGCTCAGCCGGAAGGCTCTTGTGGTCCACGCTGAAACCGTGATTTTGCGATGTGATCTCAATGACGCCATTCTGCTCGCGACGCACCGGATGGTTCAATCCGCGATGCCCAAATTTCAACTTGTAGGTCTCTGCGCCGAAAGCCAGTGCAATAAGTTGATGCCCAAGACAGATGCCGAACATCGGCAGTTCTTCCGCCAAGCGACGAACAACCGGGAATGCGTAGGTAACCGCCGCAGGGTCGCCGGGGCCGTTCGACAAGAATACGCCGTCGGGCTGCCAGGCCATGATTTCTTCAACCGAACTGCGTGCCGGAAAGACGCGCACCTCACAGCCGCTAAGTGTCAGGCGACGAAGAATATTGCGTTTGATGCCAAAATCAAATGCCGCAACGCGGAAGATCTCTTCCGAACTGTGGGGCGGCGCCTCGCAAAGCAGCGGCTCGTCGTCGCCCAACACAAAGGTGTAGGCTTTGTCGACAGAAACCTCGCCGGTGAGGTCAAGGCCGTTCATGTCGCGCACGGCCTGGACGCGTTGCATCATCTCTTGTTCGTCACCGCGTTTGGTGGTGATGACGCCGCGCATAGCGCCTTCGCTGCGCAGAATGCGGGTTAAACGCCGAGTGTCAATGCCTTCAATGCCGATGACACCGTGCCGCTTCAAGTATTCGTCGAGCGTCTGCTCGCTGCGCCAGTTGGACGCAGTTTTAGCACACTCCCGTACAACTATCCCGCTGACCTGGATCCGCCCGGATTCTTCGTCAAAGTGGTTGACGCCAACATTGCCGATATGCGGACAGGTAAAGGTGACTATCTGCCCGCGGTAACTGGGATCGGTCAACACTTCCTGATAACCGCTCATCGCCGTGTTAAACACCACTTCGCCACCGCCGTCCGTATCTGTTGCGCCAAAAGCGCGCCCTTCCAGTACAACGCCGTTTTCCAGTGCCAGCCAGGCGGTTCTTTGCATGTGTCGACCCCTATGTTTCCCGCAGAATATTGCAAGTTATTGACGTTTCCCGAGGCATCAAAATTGGGGCCAATTAAACATTGTTTTATTAGGTCGATTTCTGTAAGTTCAAAGCTGTATGTGGCGGGCCGCGCGCTGACTGGTCTGCGACACATTTGACATAGTAAATCCCCACATCTGTATCGAGGAAGGAGGTGTCTCTTCCCAAAGACAGCGCGTCAGAAAAAATCGATCCGCCAATTGCGGCAGCGGCAAGATCTCGCCGTGGCAGCCGGCCCCAAACGGCTATCCGAAAGGGTCCTTGTCCTCAACCAGAGTTACGAACCAATCAGCGTTTGCGGCGTCCAGAAAGCCATCATCCTCATCTTTCTGAGCAAAGCCGAAATTGTCGTTGAAGATCACGACCGCAAGATTCGCTCCGTTCGGAGCATGTGGCCCTTCCCCAGCGTCATCCGCCTGCACGCTTACATCCGTCTCCCCTACATCAAAATTGAGCTTTCGCGCAAGAACATCCTGCGCCGCGACGGTCATCGCTGTACGTATTGCGGCTCGACCGCTCCTCCACTGACGATCGACCACGTCTACCCGCGTTCGCGCGGAGGCCAGGATACTTGGGAAAATCTCGTCTGCGCCTGTGTGCGCTGCAACAATCGCAAAGGTAATCGAACGCCGGAAGAAGCCGGCCTGACTATGCACCAGCCCCCGCGCAAACCAAGCCACGTGATGTTCATCCAGCACATTGAAGGCAGCGTCAAGGAACAGTGGAAACCCTTCCTCTTTATGTGACCGGACTCCCGGAGAGTAACAACAAACGCTTTAAACCAACAAAGACCGGACTTGAACAGTCCGGTCTTTGTGTTTTCAACACTCAATTGCACCTTCAGCCCTGTGGACCAAAACTTCAGGGGGTCGTTTCCGGGATCTCAACGCCTTCAATACGCGTAGCGCCCTGGTTGGACAACTGCAGTAACACTGCGCTGCCCGGTTTTTTAGCGGAAATGATTTCCTCCAGCGCACGAGGCGATTTGACGTCTTTCCAGTCTGCTTTAACGATCACGTCGCCACGTACAATCTTGCGGCTGCGAGCCACCGTACTGCGCGGGTCAACCCGAGTAACAACCACCCCGAACTCCACGTCCAGTTGATCGGCCAATTCAGTCGTCAGCGGTTCAACGGTAAACCCGAGGTCGTCAAACTCAATCGGCTCGACCGAGTCCATCTCGTCTTTCTGCGGTTCGCCCGGCAGCGCTTCGGCAATACTGGAGCCGTCACGCGGTTTGAGACGCACCGTTTTCTCCATCAACTTGTCGTTACGCCAGACGCTCAGTTTGACCTGGTCACCGGCGCGGTGCGTTGCAACGATGCTTTGCAGATCTTGCGACGACAGCACTTCACGGCCGTCAACCTGCAGAATCACATCTCCCTGACGCATTCCGGCTTCCTCACCTGCGCTGTTGTCCATGACCGATTGCACCAGCACGCCCTGAACCTTGTCAAGACCAAGCGCTTTGGCGTCGGCCGCATCGATTGACTTGATACTGACGCCGATGTACCCGCGATTGACCTCGCCGTCTTCGATCAGGTCATTGACGACTGAATGCACCAGGTTGGAGGGAATCGCAAATCCATAGCCGGAGTAATAACCAGTGCGCGAGGCAATAGCGGTGTTGATGCCGATCAGCTGACCACGCAGGTCAAACAGGCCGCCACCGCTGTTGCCGGGATTGATCGCGGCATCGGTCTGCAGGAAATTTTCGACGGCGTAGGAATCGCTGTTGAGTCCCAGACGCCCGCGCCCGATAGCGCTAAGAATACCGGCCGTTATTGTAGAGCGCAGCCCCAGCGGGTTGCCGACCGCCACGACCCACTGGCCGACACTAACATCATCGCTGTTACCGAAGAAGGCGTAATTAAAATTTACGCCTTCGATCTTCAGCACAGCAATATCGGTCAGTTCGTCCGAACCGATCAATTCGGCATTGTACTCCTGACGGTCATAGCCTATAACGCGAATTCCGTCTTCGGCCGCACCTTCCACCACGTGATGGTTGGTTACGATGTAGCCGTCGTCCGAGATTATGACGCCTGAACCGCCGGCCTCGCGCGGGGCGCTGCTGCCGAACCAGGACTGTTGCTCTTCTTCACTCATAACTGCAATGCTGACGACCTGCGGTGCAACGGCATCGCTGACCGCTACAAACGCGTCGTTAAGTGCCTGCGCCTGATTGGTCACCTGAACCGGGGGAGCGGCAGCGCCCAGGTCGCTGACGTGAGTCGCTCTGGCTTGCACTACTTCCGCACTTCTGCCGCCGAATTGCGTCACAAGAAGCACGCCCATTGCCAGCCCAATACCGATCAACGCAATTGCCGTGACAAATGGTTTTCCCTTCATCGCCTACTCTCCTTACAACTGATCCTCTGGAAATGGATGAAATTGCCGTTTGGATTTCTTTCTTGTTTGTCGTTGGGTTTTCAACCACGGGTACGTCGCCTGTGTTCCGGCGGTCGTACCGATTCGTGGACTGCCCGCCGTCAACGCGGCGCCATCCAGATCTTATTATTTAACAGATGGTATGGTATTATGTCGGATATGCTTTCTCCACATTGCTCCGTAAGCGCAGTCGCAGTCTCGGAACGCGACGCTGAAGCGCGGCTGTCGTGATTCAAAATTCGAATGGGTCGTGCTACGCACGGCGCACCTTCACGGATTCATTTTTTTTCAAAAAAACAAAGCGGATACCGACATCCAGGGCCGGCATCCGCTTTGATAGTTCTGCACGGGAACAACCTCCCCGTTTCCGACTTCGCGTTTATCTGCTGATAACCAGCGATTCACGCGCTACCTGTGTCGGCGTACGCAGCACAATCTGGTAAACGCCTGAAGCGAGGCCGCCGGCGTCGAGTTCGGCCTGCCATTCAGCACCTGGCACCAACTGCCCGGCGGCATTGTAGCCGACCGTTTCGTTCCACTCGGTGTGATACACCACGCGTCCTGCGACATCGTGAACCTCAAGCGTATGCGCGCCGGTTTCCACCGTTGCTATCTGCACCTGCACATGGCCGTCGGCCGGGTTGGGCGAAATGCTCCTTATTCCGAACCCAACGCCGGAGCGCTGCAACAGACGCTGGCCGCCTGCTTCACAAACTCCAACCAAAGTCAGGCTGCCACCATCGGTCGTAGCGCCGACTCCTGGCCAATCGAGAGAAACGACCTCAATCGGCGTGCTGGTCATGTTGCCAAGCATGACAATACCGGATACAGTAGCCAGGTTGACCGGACCATCACCAACATTCCAGGCCGGCGCTGTACCGCTGATCGTGACGTGACGCCACTCATCAACCGGATCACCGCCGACGGAGGGCTCAAGCGAAGTCACCGACGTACAGTTGATACAGTCGCTCGATCCCAGCTGATTCGCCACGGTCAGGAACAAACGGGCATCAATGCGGATCGTCAGTTCAAACTGCCGCCCCGCTTCGTTGTCGGCCAGCAGCGAGAAGTTGTCATCCGGAATCATCGTGATCGGGATGCGGAAATCGCGGTCGTGCACATCACCTTCGAGTTCGGGAAGGTCAATCTCAACCGTCGTTGAACCGTTGAAACCGCTCACGACGACCGACGCCGGATCGCAAGGCGGATCATACACCAGCTCAAGTGAACCGGACTGCAACTCCTGCAGGCCGGGTTTGTTAAAGCGCACCTGCACAACAATACTTCCTCCCGGAGCGATCGTCTGCCCGGCCGGAGGCGTCAGAACTTCAAACGGCAGCGGCACGGTGATATCATCGAGATCCGCAGCAATCGAGCCGGTGTTTGTTATCGTCACGTCGAGAACGTTGTTCACACCATCAAATTCTACATCGCTCAGCGTGCCGAAGTCGACCGGGTCGGGATTGAACGACCATGTCACTGTTTCTTTCGCACCAAGCAGTGGAATCGGCTCGGAGGCGTTTGCCGCATTACCGCCAAAGGTGATTTCGGCCGATTGCGGGCCAAATGCCGGCGGGTCAAAAATAATCGGGATGTTGACGCTGCCGCTCGGCGGCACCACCACCGGGAAAGTGAAGCTGGGGTCAACGCTGAAACCGTGGGCACCGGCCGAAATCACCGGATTGTCAAGTTCCAGATCGCTGCTGCCGATGTTTGTGATGACCAGGTCCTGCGTAATCGGATCGTCATCGGCGCAAATGATCGGCCCGATTTCAAAATCGTCGGCCAGGATTGTTGCGTCCCCAGCCAGCCCCAAACACGTCAGGTTGGAAGTGTAAACGCAATCGCCGTACTCAAAGAACACCAGGACTTCGCCATTGGCGCCTTCGCCTTCCGGCGTACATTGAATCGTCAGGTCGTAACAGTCGTCCGGCTGCAATGTGACGGGGTTGGGTGACGTGATACTGAACATACCCACGCCGGCGCCCGTCAACCTGATATTGAGTTCAATCTCAAAACCTTTGTCATTGCAAAAGATGTCCTGGAACGTCGTTGCACCCGTAACGCCGGGTTCAAATGGGCCGACTTCGATATTGGGGTCCGGTGCGTCTTCGACCCTGCATGGAACTATGCCGTTGCCTTGCAGGACAAAGGTTTTTTCATCGCCACAGTCGGTCACCAGAATCAGGTCTGCTGTATGAAGTCGTTCGGCAGAGGGCGTGAAAAACATCTCAAGATTGACCGCATTATTTAGATCTCCCGGCTGCAATGCAGCGGCGTCGGGAGCAGGAATTCCATCCACGCGGAAATCGGCGGCATCTGCACCTTCAATTCTCCATTCGGCAATGTGCATCGGCCAGGTTCCGGAATTGAACAAACGCGGGAACTGTTGTCCGGACTGCGCAACCGGAACGTCGCCGAAATCCACAGGCGCACGGGGCTCAAGTTCAGGCTCCGGCGCATCGACTGTGAAGGCTTCAGAGATGTCTTCACCTTCTGTATATGACCGCAATTTGGCCACAAACATGTCGCCGCGACCAAGCTGGCCGAGTCGGAAACTGCCAAAAAGCGGTCGGCCGACACCGACACCCGCGGCATCGATGGCGTGGTTGCCACCGACGACAACACCGTTACTGCCATCCACGGCTACATTGACTGGAATATCGTCTCGCGAGCCGCCGGCCGAGTTGGCCCAGACGACCTCACCGCTAGTGTTGTACCGCACCACAAAGGTTTCCGCCGGCGAGGCTTCGTCGTATTCGGAATTGTTCGAAAGCGAAGTTTCTCCGCCTGCGGCATTTTCCAACACCAGCCTGCGACCGCGGTAAACACCGGTTACATAACAGTCGCCGTTCAGATCGGTAGCCACGCCGAACGTCCGGTCATCGCGTGAGGCCGGATTCTGGCTGTACGCACGCGTCGCCCAGTCGATGTTGCCGTTGTTCGCATCATCCAACTGTGCAACAAAGATATCCGTACCTCCGATGCTACCGAGTGTTTTGCTGCCGAATTGGGGCGTACCATTGTACGAGCCCGTTATGAAGATTTTTCCGCTGCTATTGACTGCCACATCGGCAATTTCAATTGACTGTCCGGCATCGAGCCCACGCGCCCATACGAGGGTTGCATTGTTGTCGTAGCGTGCCACAAACGGCCCGCGCGGAACGTTGGTTCCGCCAAAGTTCGCGCCGGATGTAACATTAACCGAACCGACAATCACCACGCCCTCGTCAACGGTCACAGCCAAAGCCGAAGGAACGACGCCCTCAACTTCAATGGCCGAGGAATTTGTTTCGGCGAACTCCCAGATCGGGTTCAGGTCGCGGTCGTATTGCTCAACAAACAAGCCATCGTCAAGGCCCACCTGACTGCTCTTGGCAACACCGAGCACAAAGGCATTGCCGGTACCGATCGCAGCTTTAACATCGATATAACTTTCGACGACGTTGGAAACCATCGGCCCACGCACGGCGTTCGGTACAACCTGAAAATTGCCGCCGTCGATGAATCGAATTGTCGGCTGGTCGTTGGTAGCCGATCCGGCGACATTGTTCCCGATGATATACAATCCATTGTTAGATGCGGCAACTTCAACGACGTCAAGGTCAACGCGGCCCAGGCCCTGAATGATTGCACGGCTTTCCACCACTCGGTCCAGCGTTCCGTCACCAAAGTATCGTGCGGCAAAAAAGCCACCGTCCACATCGCCGCCGCCTTCGCTGTCGCCGAATTCAACAAAACCCGTCACCGAACCGCCAGTGTAGATGTTGCCGGCAGCATCGACGCTGACGCCGATAAGCTTGTCTTCAGCAGCTCCACCTTCGTCTTTGGCCCAATCCCAGTCGGCAAACACACCTGTGGCTTCCGCGCGCACTTCGTATTGCACGCCGCCCTGCGTCTGCGGCGGGTTCGTCCAAAGGTAAAAGCCGTTAGCGGCCTGATCGGTGATTGCAATCCAGGGATCAGAAGAGCCGGCTACGCGATACGAAAGCGTCATTCGCCGTTCGATCGGCGTGGTAAACCAGGTTATTTCAACGCCGTCACAGCGCGAATTCGTGGGCGGCACTTCCACGAGCACCGTCGTACCGCCGTCGCGTGCGCCGCCGCCCCACAAGGTCACGGCCCGAATGTCGCAGGGCTCGCTTGTAAACAGAACACGCGATACCAGAAAGTTGCGATTGTCGTCCTGCGTAAACTCCACCGTGATTTCGACCTCAGCTTTCGGTGGCAGGTCGCCGTCACCTGCCAGAAAGTCGGCCAGGGTTTGCGGTGCCGCACCGTTGACGCTGATACCAGTGATCACATAGTTGGGAAGCGGCGGGTCGAGTTGAATATCTGTCACTGTATGACGGCCGCGAGGGTTGTCGCCTATCGTGACTTTGAATGTGCGTTCGATTGGTTGTCCCGGATCGGGATTGCCAAAGGACAAAACAGATGGAGCCACCGTACTACGCGCAATTGCAACGGCCGCATCCGGACGATACTTGACCTCGTCGACGACGTCATAAGGAATGTATCGCACAACAACCTCGCGGTCGACATCTTCACAGCCTACCTCGGATTGCCAGGTAATCGAGCAGGGCAGTTTGCCCTGAATCGTTTCCGCAATCTGCGAGTACATCGCGCGAATTTCTTCGTCCCTTGTCACCTGTTCGTAAATGGTGCCATTCACGGCTTCCGTCAGTGTTCGCAGGGAATCGCCCATCGTGAATCCCATGGCAATCGAGATGAGCTCGATGTCATAATTCCAGATCGTATCGATCAGAGGAAAGGGCTCAAAACACGGCTCTCTAAGCTCATCCCGACAAGCACCGTCAGTCAACAGTACTATGTATCGCTTCACATCCACGGGAGGGATCCCCCTGCGCGGAGGTCGACTTTTCAAAAGGTTTATCGATCCATAGCGTGCGTCATTTAAAGCCGCTTCATAGTTCGTACCAATTACACCGTCCGGAACCACTTCCAAGTCATTGATGACATTGCGAAGCTTCAACTCATTGCTCGTAAAGTCCTGCAACAGTACTGCATCCTTCGCAAAAGCCGTGACTGCGACTTCCGCCAACCCAGGATCGAGCGATGGCTTAAGCCTGTCAATAAATGCAAGGGCTCCCTTCTGAAGCAGTTGAATACGGAGTTCGTCAGTTTCATTGAAGGTGTCGTTCATCGAGACGCTGACGTCATTCACCAACACCACGTCGATTGGCGTCGGCGCCGGATCCGGCGGACAATCCCGACCGGTAATAAGAACCGGCTGACCGTTTTCGGTGATTTCAAACTCACTGATATCGACGCCGCGCAGTGAATTGCCGTTTTCGTCGGTGACCAGATACTCGGCGCGCATCGTCGGCCAGTTGGAGTCGTCGACGTTCAGAATCTGGAATTCGTTCTGTGCATAGAGTCCCTGAGCTGTCAGCACGTAGACCAGCCCAAAGAGCAGGAAAGAGCGGGCACAAATTTGCATATGGATTCGGGGATTGAGGTTGTATTGTTTAGCCAATATAATTTCGAATGTAGAGGAGGCTCCGCACGTGTGGCTGATCCGGTCGAAGGCAGGTCGCCTGCCCCGGGATGCACTGCGTTAACCGGTCCGGTAAAAATCCCATAATAATATGAAAATTTCCGCAGTTGCCGCGCACAATCAACGGCAAGTTGAGCACACACGACACGGCCGGCGGCGCTGAAAAAAACGCCCGGTGCGTTCGGATGCCCTGCCGAGAAAGGATCAGGGCGAACCCTTTTGGATTGATATTTCGGGAATATTGTTTATCAGGTCCGCACCACCTGCAAGAGACACGGGGATTTTGCAATCGTCACAGCTGCCGCCGGCGCCGTTCTGCAACGCAGGGCGGCGGACAAAAAGACCTGTGATCGGAAGGTGGAAAGCAGTGGAAGCGCGGGGAAATCACAAGTGGCTTCGGCCCAGAGCGGCAGGATCGTCCAGCGCCTTGCCGGCGGCACATAACGGACAGTCCTCGGCGGCCCAGGTGTTGCGCTCGGTGCGAACAACACTGATCTGACGAGCGCCGAGCATCGTACCTTCTCCCGAGACATCGAACATCGTCGAAGTTCCGATCAGACGCGCGTCGTTCTGCAGAATGCGGCGGCCCAGCGCGCGCAGGTGCGGGTACTCGGAGGTGCGAATGGTGTCCACCAACATAATGCGATCGCCGGCATGCATTGAGAATCCCTCGCGCAATTCGAAGTCCGCCGCGGGGTCGCCGAGTTCCGAGACGCTGTACACGATACGCGCTTCCAGTTGTCGCGCAATTTCGGCGGCAAACAGGATTGCACCGGCCTCGGCGGCCACCACGAGTTGCACATCCATGTCCCAGTAGTGTTTGACGATTTCGTAGGCCGCCTTGCGGCAGTACGGCGGGAATTGCAGGATCTTGACCGGACGTAGCAGCATGTCGGTGTGGCGGCCGTCCGCCATGACGTAGTGCCCCGCGGCCATCGCGCCGCTGGATTCCAGAAGGTCTTCAATTTTCCCGGCCATGCAGTGCTCCACGTGCGGAGGTTAACAAAAGAGGCCGTCCCGGATTTGTCGGAACGAGTGAAAAGACAAACGCCCGCGAAACGAATTCCGCGGGCGTTGTCAATGATGCGTCTGTCGCCGAAGTGTTACTTCTTTTCTTCTTCGTCGACAATCGTGTAATCGGCTTCTTCCACGTTGCCGTCGCCGCCGGCAGAAGCGGTTTCGCCGTCGGGAGCTGCACCGGCTTCGCCTTGCGGCGCGCCTTGAGCGCCGGTGGCGTCGTACATGTGCTTGGACGCTTCAGCCCAGGCGTTGTTGAGATCGTCGATTTTCGCGCGAATCTCGTCGTTGCCGCCGCCCTTGATGGCTTCCTGCAAGGCAGATTTGGCCGTGTCGATTTTGCCCTTCAGCTCCGGCGTCAGTTTGTCGCCGAATTCACCGAGCTGTTTGTCCGTCTGGAAGATGAGGTTGTCGGCCTCGTTCTTCGTCTGAACTTCATCTTTGCGCTTTTTGTCGTTGTCCGCGTTTTCCTGCGCTTCGCGCTTGATGCGCTCGATTTCAGCGTCGGAAAGACCGCTCGACGACGTGATGCGGATGCTCTGCTCTTTGCCGGAAGCCTTGTCCCTGGCGCTGACATTCAGGATGCCGTTGGCGTCCAGATCAAAGGAGACCTCAACCTGCGGTATGCCGCGCGGCGCCGGCGGAATGCCGTCCAGGTGAAACTTGCCGAGCGTGCGGTTGTCCGCCGCCATCGGGCGTTCGCCCTGGAGAATGTGGATTTCCACCGAAGGCTGGTTGTCGCTGGCCGTCGAGAAGGTTTCCTTCTTGTTCGTCGGGATCGTCGTGTTCGACGGGATCATCGGCGTCATGACGCCGCCCAGCGTTTCAATGCCGAGCGTCAGCGGGGTGACGTCGAGCAGCAGCACGTCTTTGATGTCGCCCGAGAGCACGGCGCCCTGAACCGCCGCACCGATGGCCACAACTTCATCGGGGTTGACGCTGCGCGCCGGATCTTTGCCGAAGAAGTTTTTGACCAGTTGCTGGATTTTCGGGATGCGCGTCGAACCGCCGACGAGGATCACCTCGTCGATGTCGTTCGGCGAGAGTTTCGCGTCGTTCATCGCCGTTTCGCAGGGTTTGAGCGTGCGGGCAAAGAGGTCTTCGCACAGCGCCTCAAATTTGGCGCGCGTCACTTTGACGTTCAAGTGCTTGGGACCGTCCTGCGTCGCCGTGACGAAGGGCAGGTTGACTTCGGTCTCGAGTTTCATCGAGAGGTCGATCTTGGCTTTCTCCGCCGCTTCGCGCAGACGCTGCAGAGCCATTTTGTCCTTGCGCAGGTCAACGCCGTCGGACTTCTGGAACTCGTCGGCCAGGTGGTTGATCAGCACGCGGTCAAAGTTGTCGCCGCCCAGGTGTGTGTCGCCGTTGGTCGACTTCACCTCAAACACGCCGTCGCCGATTTCCAGAATCGAAATATCGAAGGTACCGCCGCCGAGGTCATAGACCGCAACAGTCAGGTTTTTGTCCTTTTTATCCATGCCGTACGCCAGCGCGGCGGCCGTCGGCTCGTTGATGATGCGGCGCACGTTCAGGCCCGCAATTTCACCGGCGGTTTTAGTCGCCTGCCGCTGGGCGTCGTTGAAATACGCGGGCACGGTGATCACCGCTTCCGAGACTTTCTGACCCAGGTAGTCCTCGGCGGTCTGCTTCATTTTCTGCAGAATCATGGCCGAGAGTTCTTCCGGCGAATAGGAGCGGTCGTCGATTTTGATGCGGACGGCCGTACCGTCGCTTGACGATTCCACTTTATAGGGAAAGTGTTCCGCTTCCTTGCTGACTTCGTCCCAGCGATGCCCCATGAAACGCTTGACCGAATAGATCGTGTTCGTGGGGTTCGTAATGGCCTGACGTTTGGCCGTTTCACCAACCAGTCGATCGCCGTCCTTTGTAAAACCGATCACGGAGGGCGTCGTACGGCCGCCTTCGCTGTTGGCAATGACGTTCTGGCTGGCGCCTTCCATCACGGCTACTACGGAGTTGGTCGTCCCGAGGTCGATTCCAATAATTTTACCCATGTTTTTTCCTCTCTGTTTGAGTATTCCGTTCAATCTATTTTGCTGATTTTCTCTGCTTGTTCCGGCGGAGCTTTCCGGCTGCGCCGCATGCGGTTTGAGGTCCGCGAATGCCGCCTTCCGCGTCAGAGGCCGGGATGCTGCCGGCGAGTGCGGAACGGGGTCCGCGCTCCTATGTGCAATCTCCATGCCAAATGCTTTTGCGCCACTTTTTTGCGTCAATCAGGCAGATTGCGGGCAGATTCTCTGACATATCAGGTCAAATTCGGAGTGCGCCTCAAATGTGGCAGACCTGACTATATGACAGTTCGGCACATAAAACGGGCCAAACAAGAGGGGCTTTGGAGGACGCGGCAAGCTGCGGGCAATTCAGGCAGAGGGTGAACGTGGTCATGGTTTTTGATGCGGCATTTGCCCATATTGGCCGACCGGAACGACACTGCTAACAACCATAGAGAGAATGACCATGTTTAAAGTACGCGAAATTCTGGTGCCCGTCGATTTTTCGGCTCACTCCCACAAAGCACTCAACTACGCACTGGAGTTGGCGCTGAACAACGACGCCCGGCTGCATATCATTCACGTGATTGAGCCGCCGGTTTATCCGGCCACGTGGAGCTACGCCCAGGTGGGGCTGGTGGAGTCCGAAAAGGAATTGTGCGAAGCGGCGGAACGCGAACTGGAAGAACTCCGCCAAAAGTACTGCGATCGCTGCCCGAATATCGTGACCAAGACGATCGTGGGCCAGAGCGCGGCGGACGAGATAAACCACTACGCCGCCGAACACAAGATCGATATGATCAGCATCGCCACGCATGGACGCCGCGGGCTGGAGCGTTTTTTGTTCGGATCAACGACGGAACGCGTGCTGCGCACCGCCCCCTGCCCTGTTCTGGCCGTGCGTACACCGCTGCACCACAGCGAGCAGGACAAGTCCGCAGACTGAGATTCCGGCGCAGGCAATTGAGCAACACCCAGGTGCAAAACCCGTCCAACGGGCAGTCAAAAATGCGCCAGATATTGGGCGGACGGCAACAGGTTGTATTTTGCCTGTGCCTTTACGCATGTAAGCGGGCGATTTTTCCAGAATGAGGGACTGAGTACATGGCATTCCGGGTCAACAAACTTGTTACGATCGAACGACACATAAGCGAGCAGCAGGAGCTGCATTCCTCCGCCACGGGCAGTTTCTCACGCATGATGCGGGACCTGCTGCTGGCCCTGAGGATTATCTCCCGCGAGGTGCGGCGGGCGGGTTTCAACGACATCCTGGGCGTAACGGAATCGCAGAACGTTCACGGCGAGCAGGTCAAAAAGCTGGACGAGTTTGCCAACGAGACGATCATCCGCGCGATGGATCACGGCGGTCACCTGTGTGCAATGGCGTCGGAGGAGTCGGAAGGCCTGATTGAGATACCGGAGGAATACGAACGCGGCAACTACGTGCTGTTGTTTGACCCGCTGGACGGCTCGTCGAATATCGACGTCAACGTGACGATCGGCACGATCTTTTCGATTTTCCGGCGGGTGACGCCGGACCGCGTCGGCAACGGTCACGAGGACGACTTTCTGCAGCCGGGCAATCGCCAGGTGGCGGCCGGTTATGCGCTTTACGGTTCGAGCACCTGTCTGGTGTACACCACGGGCCAGGGCGTCAACATGTTCACCTACGACCCGACGGTGGGCGAATTTTTCCTGACGCAGGAGAACCTGCAGATGCCGGACCGCCACAATTCGTACAGCATCAACGAAGGCAACTACCACAAGTGGAACGACGAGTTGCGCCGCTACATCGACTTCGTGAAAGATCCGTCTTACGGCCACGCGTCGTACAGCCTGCGCTACATCGGCACGGCGGTGGCGGACATTCACCGCATCCTGCAGCACGGCGGCATCTTTATGTATCCCGGCGACAAAAAAAATCCGAACGGCAAACTGCGGCTTATGTACGAGATCAACCCGCTGGCGCTGTTGATAGAACAAGCCGGCGGCCGCGCGACGGACGGCAAGAACCGCGTGCTGGACCTGAATCCGGAAGACATCCACCAGACTGCGCCGGTGTTCATGGGCAGCAAGGCCAACGTCCTGGAAGCCGAAGCTTTCGTGCGCGGCGAGTTTCCCTCGCGGCCGGACAATTAACAAATTGGCCTGCGATTTTTCAGCCTGCCGTCGTTAAACCTGCACACAGCGTTTAACACGAGATCTTAAAACGACACACGGCCCCGCCATGGCGGGGCCGTGTGTGTTTAACCGATTGCGATATTGTTGGTTCGCGACTTATCGTTCAATAACGATCGACAAAGTTTTCACCAGCGCATTGTCGGCGCCACGCAAACCGATGATGTAGTGACCCGACGCCAGGTTCGAGAGATCCAGCTCGACGACTTCGCCCGGATTGACTGCACTCTGCGGTTTAAACGAGTGCACTATCTGGCCGATGGAGTTGCGGACTTCGATCGACTGAAGGTTTTGATCGAGGATGTTAACAACGTTAAAACTGCCGGTTGAGGGATTGGGGTAGACGAAGCCGGACAAAGTACTGAGTTGTCCGCCTTCAATGTGGATTGACTTCTCTTGAAGCGCCGCGGGAATCTTACACTCGAATTCAAAGCCCTTGAGTTTTTCACATACAACCTGCCCAAATTCATCAATGAGCTCAATCCTTATCCCAAATCCGGTTACAGAGTCGCTGTTCATTATACCACAAACTGATGCAAACACGTGCTCTCCGTCAATTGGAAAGTTTCCGCCTGCGTTGCCAAAAGTAATTGTGTTGTCATTTTCATTGATGTTAAATCCGGCTTCAACATCATCCGAGCTTGAGATCGATTGAAACAGGCTACTCCCACCGTCACCAGAAATACGGATCTTCTTGATGTTTTTGGTACAGCCGGGATGCAGCTTGAAAATATCGGAAAAACTATAGCTAAGGTTCAGACAGCACAAATTGTCATCATCAGGATGAATGAATGAGTCTGGCCACGGTCCGCGTCCAATCGGCATATAGTCGTACTCGGTGCCGCTGAATTCAATCGACTCCTGCCACCCAAACTGGCAGGGACAGGGATCTGTTTCGCGGTAAATCTGACTGACCGAGACATCATCTACAAAGTGGTACGAGCGTCCAAAATCCAGCGTCTGCTGCGTGCAGGGAGCGCCCAGGCAGTCGTCGTAACAAGGATTTGTCGTCGTTGTCGAAGGCGGATCGTTAAACATGCCGATGTACAGCCACTCCTCGCCGCCGTTGGCAATAAACTGACCGTTAACCAGCGTCCAGTCCGATGTTTCGTTAACATCATCGTCAGCACCCATTGGAATCGCCGCGGTAGCCGTCACCTGAGGTGTTAAACTGATAACCGGGCCCGGCACTTGTGTGCTGCCCAAATATGTGCTCGCCTGCGCAGGCGTCATGACGGCAGCGCCAAAGTCTTCCACGCCATAAGTCGACGTTTCCGCAAGACTGACAAAAAACGAAATCTCGTACAGCATGTCGGCCTCCAACGCTGCTACCAACTGCACCGCCAGATACTCCTGCCCCCAGTAAAAAACACCGCCGTCCGGCTCAAAAGTACCGACACCGGCGTACGCATCACCGGTACGAGGGTACTGTTTACCGACGGCATTGACCGGAAGCGGTCCGCAGTAACTTGTACAATTACTGACCGAATTCCGCACAAAATAATCCGAAGTTCCCTTGTGCCCCCTGCGCCACTCTTTGCAGTGCGAGGACAACTGATCTTCACTGTATGGCGGCGTTGGAAATACCATTTCCTCAAAACTCGGATTCGGCACAAGGTTCGGCCCCTGGCCAGGTGCGTCGGCATTGGCGGACAGTATCAACACGATAACGAGCGGCAGCAACAGGCAATGTTTGACGCAACGATTCAGACAATGTTCAGTATTCAAAGTAAAGCTCCACAATAACAACATTACAGGTATTTTTCCAGGTGGGACACATACTACTATGTCCTGCGAACCAAACTACAACATAACAAAGCACCATAATAATTATTTCATTTTTAGGGTCAATTTCAGCAGCAGCCACGTGTAACGTGCTTCCATCCCACTTCAGGTTTGCTGCCAGATCCCGCACTCAAAACGCGGTCAAAAAGCAGGCCGAAGCACATCTCTCCGCAAACAACCGGATACGGACAGGGAGAGTGCTTGAAATATTTATCACAACAGTAATCCCATTGTCAACATTATACATCGGCACATACACCATCACAATCACCGTAAATTTCCGCTGCCATGAAAAGCCAAACCCCTCTTGTTAGTCATTGTTTTTCAAGGGTTTACCATCTAAGTTGTTTCAAACTTTTCGGTGGGGAGCACCGGGTTCACTCGGCAATTCCGCATCACAAAAGTGTCATTTTCGCATTGCATCTTCGCGTGGCTGGAAATAGATTGCCATCACAAATCGGCATGTGAAACCAATCATTTCAGAACAATGCGACAGTACTTCAATTTCAGGATCATGCGTCTGGCGTGCACGCTGTGTGCAATCGCCGTACTTGGGTTTACCAGCGCCTGCGATGACGACGGCGACGACAACAACAATAACAACAACGGAAACCCGACCAACTGCCAGCAGATTCTCAGCTATCTGCTGACGCCGTCAACGGGTTCGGCGGAGAACGTCTCCGACGACGATGCTTCGGGCACGCTCTCGACGACGGTGCTGGTGGTCAGCAGTTCCGGCGGCGACAGCCAGAAAATTATCACGCTGACGGTAAACAAAGGCGTCAACGACCTGGAACTGAACAAACGCTACGACGTGGGCAACATGGTGCAGAATCCGACCGGCGACTTTGACGCAACCATCACCATTTTGAATTCGATGGCTCAACGCTTTGTCTCCATGTCCGGCGGCATCACGATTACGTCCAACGAGATCATCAGCGGCTCGGGCGGCATCAACCTGCGCTGCATCTCCGGCACCTTTGACGGCACGCTGGCGCGCAGCTCCCAACCGGACGAAACCATGACACTCGCCAACGGCAGCTTCACCGCCCAGGTCGGTGGGAACTAAACAACCTGTCAACTGACAGCTTACTCAAATGTCATGCGGCGCAACAACCGGGCCCAAAACCCGGTATCGCGCCGCAGAGGCAAAGCGGCGCGACGTCTGCCAACTGAACTCTTTGTTGTATTTTCCGGAAGATGCGCCTGTCGAACAGTATGCAGTGAGAACGCTCCGTGAAAACACTACACCTGATAAGATGCCTGACAGCGAAGGAGCGGAAAACTTTTGGAAAGGCCGTCAACAAACACAAACGCGGCAGCCTGGGTAAACTCTACAAAGCCCTGGTTAAGCACAACAGTGGAGACACGCCGGACAAGAGCCAACTCTTCCGGTCCACCTTCGGCGAAGAGTACACACCAGCCAAAGACTACCTGCTGCGCAACGAATTGCGACTTTTAAACAACGAACTCAGCGATTTCCTGGTCAACTCTGAATTGCAGACAACATGCAGAAATGACCCGTACTTCAAGGCGTACTGGCTGCAGCAGGCTTTCACCACACGTGGGCAGCTCGATTTGTTTAACTCTCAATTCAACCGTCTTGCCGGGGAAGCGCAAGACCGCTCGCAGTGGGAATACCTGGCCGCCAGCGAGGATCAGAACAGGTTGTTGACATTTCGCTCACAAGGCTTCAACAGTGAAGACAAGAACCTGGTGCTGGCCGACATCAATCGCAGGCGCATCGCCATGCTGACACGGAGGTACGTCCAGGAATTGCGCGAGACAGAAATGCAATTGATGTTCGCCGTGACACAACTGCGCCGCACGCAGCCGGACGCGGAGCTGCCGCAAGTCAGCAAGACGGTCGACCTGCACGCCGCGGAATTTAACGACGACTATTCACGGGCCACCTACTACCTGGCGCAGACTTATCACCTGGAAGGCGAGGAGCACCTGGCCGCCCTGCAACGCGCCTACGACCACGTCAGCCAGGCCAATGTGTTCGGCAAGAATCACGACAGGCATCGCATGGTGCTGCTGGCGCGCATGGCAATCCACTGCAGCAAAATACCGGACATCGAGAGACTGGGAACTTACGTCGAGCATCTCAACGACTTGTCACGTGAGTCCGGAATAGCGTTAACACCGGAAGTCAGCGTGTTGATGGCAGACTATCACTATATGTGCAAGAACTATCAGGGTGCGATAGATTACATCGCGGCAATGCCCGAACAGACGCGCAATTCTCCACGCGTGAAGGCGGACTTGCTCCTGTCCAGCAACATGGCGCGACTTATGATCGGCGAATACCGCGATGTACGCGAAGCGACCGCAGCGCTGCAACATTCAGACAATTTGCGCGACAGGGTGCAGCAGCGCTTTATCGAAGCGGCGGTATATTTTCTGGAGGGCAATACCGAGGAGGCGGAGCGCCTGTTCCACAATCTGCAGCACGTCATGCGCTACAACGAAAACAACGGATCCATAGCGCCATGGCTGCAGGCCTGTGTTAAACTGATTGTTAAAATCATACGGACGGCTCAGTATCCACCGGCGGAAACTGTCAACAGGTGGCCGGAGCTGCTGGAGGAGGCGGCAGCGCTGGAAAGCGGACACAGCGCGGCACGCGCCGCGGCGCAGTTGCCGATTCACTGGACGTTCCAACAATTGGAACGACTCAGCGGCCTGCGAATTCCAAACTGGAAGTGGGACGGAGCGTAGTCAACTCTCCGGCTGTGCTGTTTAACATGCGCCACGGGGCAAACAAAAGGGGATTTAATCAGGCGGTTAAAATCAGTCAATAACGGAGGCTTCGACAACTGGATTCCTTTGAATTTCCAGTTGTTTTGATTGCCCTCAATAGCAAATAAATTTATTCCTCTACATCGGCACCAAATGAGTGTGTGATAAGCGCGTTTAACAAATAATTCTTACCGTCGACTTCTATGTATGTAAGGTTCCCGCGAATGATCGCAATCTCAACGCCTTCGCTATACTCTATTTGCTCTATTGCCGACCCAGGAACGTGAAACTCACCATCGTCCGGTGTAATAGTGTGCCAGGGCTTTAAGAACTCACCGTCCGGGGATGGAGATGAAGTGGGAATTCGCTTGGTCACACCTATCAATACCCCCAAAGAATTTGATGGATCTACATTCCAAGCAAGCGTCACGCCATTAGTTCGGCTGACGACAGGATCGTTTAAATCAGGAGCAGAGAGAATAATCTCTTGCGGGACATACATTTGAGTGTTTATCGCCGGAATACTTTCCTGAACATTGCCTTCGATGGCCCATGTACCCGTAGAACCAAGCGTAGGCATGATACTTCCATCCCAGGGAGTGCTCCATGAATATTGGCAGCCTCTCGGAAAATTTTCAGGCCCATTATAATCCCAACTCACATCACTTACTGTAACTGTCCCAACATCCATCGCAATCCTGTCTTGATCCAAAGTATTATGAAACATGGCATCAAGAGAATATCGAGTACGCGGCATTGCATCGCTTCGGATCCCCAGTGTCCATCCAAATCTTCGGGAGGGTCTACTATTCCGAGCATAGTATTAAGCGCTTCAGCTCGGGACATGATCTTCTAAAGTTGACTCCTTGCTGTAGTCATCGGACCAGGACGCTAGTGATATTGAAAGTGCTATCAACACTATTAGAATGGCTGAGCGATGTTTGAATAGACAAATTGGTTCATGCATTGGTATATCTCGTTGAGTGAAGTTATGTGTCGCTTGTTGATCATTCAAGAGCCGACAATTTTCAGGGCGGGTAACAACAATACGTACATTCCTGAAACTCTAAATCAATGATCAGAGAGTTGACCTGATATGGAACTGCTCTACCAGGCGCCCAGACGGGCTTGTACTTGTCAGGTGGTCCGTATTGCCGGCAACATTCATTGCAAGAACCTTCGACTCGTACATACATTTGATACGATCCATCTACAGGAACTAAAATGTCTACTGGTCCACTCCCATAGTAGCCATAGATTGTTCGTCGGAATTGCCCACCATCTTTATAGATGATATACAAAGTTTCCCGTGGTCCGTACACAGAGATGTCTTCCCCTGGGCAAGCAGGGCCGATACCGGTCTGCGTCCTCTCCCCTTCAATCCACATTGGCATCGTCTTGGTCGGATAATCTGGAAGGGAATACACTCCACCATCGTCGTCACACGCACTTTGGGTAAACAGAAACACCAAAGCCGAACTGAAAAACAGTACAAGAGAAACAATTTGAGTGCCCTTGGTGCAGATAACTTTCATGACAACACTTGATATTTTGGCAGTTTTTTTTCTATTGTGACATTCAATAACACGAATATATTAACCCCCACTATTTACAATGGCAAGTTAAATTTGCAAGTCAGGCATGGAATCGCCTTACTGTTAACTTTTCGGGAGGCCGATTGTATGATCACACAATTCTGTGGACATAGAAATGCATATGTTTGGGTTAATGGCCTCAATTGGAATGCTGCTAAGTCTCGCAATTATTCTCAAAATTGCCAAATATCGGCCAGTATCGGCGATTTTCATTATGCAGGTCTATGCTGCATTAATCTCGATAGGCTTCTTGTTCGGGTGGATATTTCATGTAATAGTCTACCAACAAATTTCTGATGTCCAGGACATTGCCTTCGGAAACTCTTTCCTGGGGTCAATTCTCGGTGTTACCGTTTCGGCGCTTTTATTGGTGCGAACACTCCACAATGAGTCTTTTCTAACAGCACTTGACGTTATTGCTCCCGCCGTAGCCGCATTTCACTCCATAGCTAAAACAGGTTGTTTCTTCGCCGGTTGCTGCTACGGAACGGAATGCAATCTGCCGTGGAGCGTGGCAATTGCCGGCACATCTGTTGCTTTGCATCCGGTACAGTTGTATGAAAGCGCAGCGATTGCGGCGATTGGACTTTTCCTTTTCTGGTTGTTTCGTCAAAAACCGCCGATTGGAATGATCGGAGCCGCCTATCTTTCCTTATATGGATTGGATAGGTTTCTTGCAGAGTTCGTTCGCGCGGACAGCGTTGCATACTGTGGAGGGCTTTCAATAAGCCAGTACTTTGCGTGGCCATTGTTTGGGACAGGTCTGGTTCTTGTAAATCTGGCAAGCAAGTCACAAACAAACCTCGCTCCTTCCTAGAGTAAGGAACATCAATTCTCCCCGCCTAATTTTTGTATCTTCAACCGGGGCATGACTATCTTCTTTTCAAACCTTTTCAGTACCAATCTCTTTTGCCCAATATGAAGTTGAAATACACCCTGATCCTGGCGATGCTGGGCGCGCTTGCCGCCTGGTCTTCCGCGAGCGCCGGCGACGAGCAGGAGTCGGCCGCGGAAAAACGGATTCGCAAGTACGAAAAGCGGGCGCGCATTCACATCCTGCGCGCGCATCCGCTGCCCGAAGACATCGACCCGGCGGACTTTGAGCCGCTGCCCTACGTCGTGCTGCCGGACCGGCCCCATTCCTATTTCATCAACTCCAATCTGATTGCGGAAGAAGGCACGACTCTGCAGGTGCAGAACGAGTCGTCCATCGCGGTCAACCCGACCAATCCCGACAACCTGATAGCGTCGGCCGTGGACTACCGCGAATCTTCGTCGACCTGGGTGTATGTCTCGCACGACGGCGGTACGAGTTGGGAGAACATCAGCCTGGGGCATCCTTTTCCGCAGTGGCGCTCGACCAATGATCCCTCGGTGACTTTCGGGGCCGACGGTCGCGGTTATCTGGTGTACGGCGGCTTCGGCAATCCCAACACGGGCGTGCCGGGACAAAATGGCGTCTTCATCTCGATTACCGAGGACGAGGGCCGCACGTGGACCACACACAATCCGATCATCCTGCACGACCTGGCGCAGACGGAAGATTCGACCTTTGAAGACAAATACTATATCGAAAGCGACAACTCGGCGGCGTCGCCCTATTTCGGCAACCTGTATTGCCCGTGGAAACGCGTTATCGACGCGGACTCGTCGACGCAGATCGTTATGGCGCGTTCGCTGGACAAAGGACTGACCTGGCTGCCGCCCGTGCCTGTCAGCGATCGGCTTTCGGGCACGTCTGAAGACACGACCTTCGGCCAGAGTTTTCCGATTTCCACGACGGGGCCGAACGGCCAGGTGTACTGCGCCTGGAACTGGGGACCGCGACATTCGGTCGGCTTCAGCCGTTCGCTGGACGGCGGCCAGAGCTTCAGCGAACCGCGCGTGATCCACACATACGAAATTTTCGGCATTGCACGGGAGATTCCCGAGAGCGGCTTGACGGCTTACCGGCACACGCTCAAAGGGCTGGTCCGTGCCGAGGCTTATCCGACGATTCAATGCGACGTGACAAACGGCGAGCGGCGCGGCTGGCTCTACCTGTGCTGGGCGGCCGATCAGGTGCCGAACATTTACTTCTCGCGCTCCACGGACGGCGGCGAGACCTGGACGGAACCAAAGACGGTACACAGCGATCCGACCAACGACCAGTTCTGGCCCTGGCTCTCGATTGACCCGACCAACGGCGATCTGGCGGTGATGTATCTGGACAGTCGCGACGACCCGGAGAATATCGAGGTGCACTGTTATGTAGCATACTCGAATGACGGCGGCGACACCTGGACCGACCGACGCGTATCGGACCTGCCGACCGACATCAGGTTGAATCCGTTTACCGGTTCCTCGTTTGCCGGCGACTACAGCGGCAACGCTTTTTACGACGGCAAGGTGTATCCTTCCTGGTACGACACACGCCGCGGCTCGAACCTCAGCGATGTGTTTACGGCGATCGTGGATATTAACAAACCGACGCCGGTGTTAAACGCAGAAATCGAAGTGTTTCCGGACAGACCGACGGAGCTGGAGTTGCGCTGGGAGCCGCCGACGGAACGCGCATTCGGCACGCCATTGGACGCCGGTGAGTTTACGTATGCGGTGTATCGCGACGGCTTGTTAATTCACCAGGAGCTGCCGCCGCAGACGCAGTCGGTGGCGGAAGTGGGACTGGAAGCCTACCGCGAGTACAGATATGAAATTTTCGTTAACACGGCGGACAACCAGAGTTATCCCTGCCGTCTGGCTGCCTATGCGGGCGGCACGCGCAAGCCGGACAAGGCGCGCATCATTGCAATTCGCGGCGGGGGCGGCAACGATACGCAGATCGACGTTCGGGTTCCTTCACTGCGCGGCGACAGCTTAACCCCTTTTGTTAACCCCGGTGTGATCCGCGTTTATCGCGACGGTGAACTTACGAGTGAACATCAGGTCAATCCCGGCGACACGTCGCGCGTCGTGACGGTGATCGACGAAGCGCCCGAGCCCGGTTTCTACCGCTATCGCGTGAGCATCACGGACGACAGCACGCCGCCGAACGAGAGTGATCAGGGCGAGGAGTTCACCTTGTACACCGGACCGGTTAACGAGTCGATCAGCGAAAGTTTCGACGGCGCTTCACTGCCAAAATATCTCATTTCCGGCGAGTGGGAGCGCACCGAGGAAATCGCACTTTCCGCGCCGAGTTGTTTAACCGAGTCCAGGGGCGGCGACTACAGCCGCAATGAAGAAGACATCATCGTCTTTTTCCCCTTTGTCCGGCGTGGGTTTGACCGCGCTGAAATCCGCTTTGCCCACGCCGCCATCCTCGAGCCGCGCGACTCGGCGATCGTCGAGTACTCGGTCAATTCGCTCGACAACTGGCAGCAACTGGCCAGTTACAATCGCGAAGACTACGAGCCCTGGGGCGACGGCGAGTTTAACGCGGACGACTGGAAGATGGAACGCCTCTCCATCGACGGTCCCGCGGGCGACACAATCTACGTGCGTTTCCGCTTCCGCAGCAACCTGGTTCTGCACGACCGCGGCTGGTACGTGGACGACCTGAATTATCAGGTTGTAACGGATGTTCAAGACCTTCCGACGCAGGCGCTCATCCGCAGCTATCCCAACCCGGTCAACACACTCCTGACACTCAGCAGCGAAGCGCCGTTAAACAGCTATCAACCTGAGGTCGAGATTTTCGACATCTTCGGTCGTCGCTGCAACGCTGCCATTGTCCGCAACGACGAGCACCACATCGTGCTCAACGTAGCATCGCTGGCGCCGGGCACGTACAACGCCATTGTGCGCCATTCCGGCGCGCAGCAAACGGTACGCTTTGTGGTTGCGCGTTAAACGGATTATTCAGACATTTTGGACAGAACACAGCGGCGAGCCGGCAAGGGTTCGCCGCTTTATGTTTAAAACCCGACAGACGAGACTTCAGACGCCGAGACCATAGTTTCCGGATGCTGCTGAAATCCGGCTCCACGCTCGGCGGCGAGCAGCAAACGGTTCACAGCTCTGTTAGTCTCACTGCTCCACGTTTAATGTCTGTTGTGTTAAGTCCGAAGTCTTTCAACTTGAAAACGCGTAGATTCGGCACCCAAAATGGGTGCCCCGCCCCCGCCGACACCTCGCCAATTTTCTCGCATTTTCCAACTCCAGGGCACTCCCAACCGGCCCCTGAAATCGCGGATTTTTTTTGCGGGTTCGCCGTCCCTTCCCACGGGACGTCCCGATGCGGCGCGGCCAAACCTCCGGACGGTTCGACGCAGACAACCTCGCCATGCAGTGGCACTTAAACAAAGAGAAAAGACTGAACGGCAGACTTTAGCCCGCAAGCGTAGCAGATTTTGTGGGTAAGCGGGAAGCCGCAGGCGCACAGTAAACACGGCCACTGTTCGCGACCTCCGCCTTCCGGCACCCGAGTGGCTGGACCACATGCGACGCAAGAACAGCATCGGCGGCGTTTGACCCGGCGAACAAAGCCGCCGGCACAAAGACCGAAAACGACGAGTGCGAACGCCGCACCGGAAAGCTGGAGGTTCACAACGACGGCCGCGGCGCTCCCCGGCAGCGGCGGGCCGAACAGAAAGGTCATTGAGGAGCGGACACGACCGCAGGCGGGGCCGAAACGCTCAGGCAAAAGAATTTTTTGGATGCGGGCGCACCTGGGGCCAATACTACAATAAGGCGGCAAACCATTCGTTCGAAAAAACGTTTAAGCAGAACATGATCGCCGTTGCCAAAGTCGAACAATGAAATCTATTTACGAAGAACTACAGATCAGTAAACCCCTCGGATCGCCGCAGCGCGAACTGTCCGTGGCGCTGCTCCTGACAGCCGAACGCCTGCGCGACGTCATTAACCGCCTGTGCCGCCAGTTCGACCTGACGCTGCAACAGTACAACATGCTGCGCATCCTGAAAGCGTCCTACCCCAGCGCCCTGTCATGCTCGGAGATCAACTGCCGCATGATCCAGCGCGCACCGGACATTACACGCCTGATCGGCCGCCTGGAGAATCACGGTTATGTGGAACGCCGCAAAGATGAACGCGATCAGCGCGTGGTGCGCACCATGATACGCCGCGAAGGCATCGACCTGATTGAAGGCGTCGAGAAAAAGCTGGCCGCATTCGATTCCCTGTTCGACTGCGTCAACGAAGAAGAGCGCAGCGGCATCCTTTGTGTCCTCGGCAGCATACGCCGCGAAGCCGACCGCATGCTGGCGCGCAACGGCTGCAACGGAAGCAGCCAGAACGGCGCCAACCACAACGGCGCAAACAACGGCCTGAACGGCGCCCGCTGAACCCCTCCCGCAATTTTTGTAGATTTGCGTCCGGCCAATGGTGCGGAGCAACCCGCCAACCGGAGACCACTGACTCTCACACGACCGTTGAAAACGGACATCCAACGATGAAATTCGGCATCCTGACGGGTGGCGGCGACAGTCCCGGCATGAACGCCTTTGTGCGCGCCGTGGTTCGCACCGCCCTGAATACAGAACCGCAAACTTCGGTTTGGGGCGTATACGACGGCTGGAAAGGCCTCGCTGAAAACAACTACCGCAAACTCAACAAACTTTCCGTCGCCGGACTGTCCTCCACGGGCGGCACGGTGCTGGGGACCATGCGATTTCCGGAGCTGGCGCACAACAGCGAGATCCAGGAACGCATCGCGACCGACCTCCACAATCACGGCTTCGACTACATTTTTATCTGCGGCGGCAACGGCAGCCTGAAGGCCTCGGCGGTTATCGAGTCGATACTGCGCGAACGCAACCGTCGCACGCGCATTATGTTCGCGCCCGGCTCGATCGACAACGACGTCTGCAACGTCTACGGCTCGTCGCTGGGCTTCTACAGCGCCATCGACAAAAGCCTGGAAATGCTCGAATGGATACGGGACACAGCCTCCTCACACCGCCGCGTCTACCTGATCCGTTCGATGGGACGACAATCCTCCTACCTGGCCGCCTTTGCGGGCATCGTCACCGGAGCTGAACACGTCATCCGCCCCAACGAAGAAGTCGACTACGAGGAAATGACGGAGATGATCGCCGGGCGCAACCGCGACACGCGCATCATTATCTCCGAGGCATTTCCGCAGTCGCTCAACGAAGTCAAACTGGAGCTGGAGCTGCGCTTCCGCGCCCGCGGCATCAAGAGCGAGATCCGCACGGTCGACATGAGTTATTTTCAGCGCGGCGGGAAGGCGGCGGTGACGGACATTTTGCGCGCCAGCTGGCTGGGCTATCGCATGGTCAGGGACGCGTTCGAAGAAGTGTCGAGCGGGTTTTACACGGCTTTTTACACGGGCCACTCGCCCAAACCGCTGCCGCTGGATTTTGCGGCCAATGCGGACGTCACCAACCACGACGACATCCCCGAGTATCTGCTCGACTTTATGTCGGCGCTGCGCTGAACAGTTTAAGACACACAATTCAATTCATCAGGTGGACGACATGCGCGCAACACGGCTCATCAGGAACATCGGCAGTCTCGTAACGGCGGCCTCCGGCGGCAAAGCCAAAAGCGGCCGGGACATGGGCGACATCGGCGAACACAACAACGCGGCAATGCTCTTTGACGAGAATGTCCGCTGGATAGGCCCGACGGCCGAAGCCGATCGGCAGCTTCAGAGCGGCGAGCTACAGCCGATAGAAGTCATCGACGCCGGCGGACGCACCGTTCTGCCCGGATTTGTCGACTCTCACACGCACATCGTCTTTGCCGGCGACCGCTCCGACGAGTTTGCGCGGCGCGCGCGCGGCGTCAGCTACACGGAAATAGCCAAAGAAGGCGGCGGCATTCTGCGCACGATGCGCGCCGTGCGGCAGAGCAGCGCCGAACAGATGGCCGCCGCGGCGCTGCCGCTGGCCTGGAGCGCCGTGCGCCACGGCAGCACCACGCTGGAAATCAAAAGCGGCTACGGCCTGGACCTCCAGAGCGAGCTGAACCAGCTGCGCGCCGTGCGCATGCTGCAGAATGAGCTGCCCATCGAAATTGTGCCGACCTTCCTGGGCGCGCACGACTTTCCCCCGGAATACCGCGAAAATCGCGATGAATACCTGCGCATTGTATGTGAGGAAATGATACCCGCGGTGGCCGCGGAGGGATTGGCCGAATACTGCGATGTCTTCACCGACGAAGGCTACTACACCACTGAACAGAGCGAGCGCGTGTTTGCCGCCGCGGCGGCGCACGGCCTGAAGGCGCGCGTGCACGCCGACGAGTTTGTGGATGTGGACGGCGCGGCGATGGCGGCGCGCACGGGATGTGTATCGGCCGATCACCTGCTGCAGATTTCCGACGCGGGCGCGGCGGCGATGCGCGAAGCGGGCGTTGTGGCAACCCTGCTGCCCGGCACGGCATATTTTCTGGCCCTGCCCTACGCGCCGGCCCGCCGACTCATCGACGACAACCTGATCGTGGCCCTGGCGACCGACTGCAATCCGGGCTCCTGCTTCAGCGAAAACATGCAGCTGATTATCAACATGGCCTGCACGCAGATGAAAATGTCGCTGGAAGAAGCGCTCAGCGCGGCGACGATCAATGGGGCGGCGGCGCTGGAACGCGCCGGTAAAACGGGCAGCCTGGAGGTGGGCAAGCGCGCCGACTTTACGTTAGGCGGCGTAAGCTCTTATAAACAAATGATTTATCACTTCGGCGTCAATCACATCGACGAAGTGTGGGCGGGCGGCCGCCGCATCGCCGTCAACAATTGACGCTCCGTCAGGATTTTGACGGCTTGACGCAGACGTAGGCCGGAACGGCGATGTCGTCGCCGTCGAGGATTTTTTCGTAGACGGAAAAGCCGAGTTCGCTGGGCAGGCCGCGCCAGAAGCGCAGCGGGAACAGTCCCCAGGTGTGCACGTCGCTCTCCACCCGCAGATCTCCGCCCTCGCGGATCATGTAAACAAAACTCAACTCAAAACTCTCAGCGTCATTATTGCGACGCCAGTCCTGCTCGACGATCGTCACGTCGCAGCCGGGGCGCGGCTGCGTGTGCGTCACGCGCGTGCGCTGCTGCACAAAACTGTCGCTGCTGATTTCCACCATGAACACCATCACGCCGCCGGGGCGCAGGTGCCGCCAGGCGTTGTGCAGCACGGCGCGTACGTCCTCGCGCGTTTGCATGTACACCAATGCGTCGTTGACAAAAACGACGTCGAAGTGACGGCCCAGATCGACGCTGCGCATGTCGCCCTGTATAAACTCGCCGGCGGGATTCAGCTCGCGGGCCTGGGCCAGCATCGGCGCGCTCAGGTCCACGCCGGTGATTGCGCCCAGCTGCGACAGATGAAAGCCGTTTTTACCGCCGCCGCAGCCCAGGTCGAGCACGCTGTTGATTTCACCCTCAACGTATTCGCGCATCCATTCACAGATCTGTTCGGTTTCGCGGCGGTAGTCCTCCACGCTGCCGAAGGTGGGCCACAGCCAGGCCAGGTCGTCGTAGAGACGCCAGCGTTCGGCGTTTTCAGTGCTGGTCATTGCTATTCATCGCTCGTAAGTCCGCAGATTGATCGCCGCAATATACGCCGGACGCGGCGCGCCGTCCCAATTGCCGGCGCGGGCGGCAAAGGCATTCACAAAAAAATGAGACGCGGCTGTATCAAAATTGCGGCAACTGCATTCAGGTTTTGTGTTCCGCGGCGCGGGACCGCTCAACGGTTCTTTGCACCGCACGCGGGGCCAAACAAAAATGGCCTTTTCAGGAGACAAATCAGGCCGAAACCTGTCGGGAAAAAGCGCTCCAACATTTTTGCCGGGGCCTTGTACGGAACAGAACGGCCGCAAACAAGAACCACAATCGCGGATCCCGTGTTGCTTTTTCCTGTTGCGCGGCGCGCGGACGCAGTTTTACGGCACTTTTACAGCACGGGCGTGGAAAAGATCGTATCTTGATCATTCGGCGTCGCAGGCGGAGGGACGCAATCTCACTTATGAATAACATCCGGGCATCCATAGTGCGTATTTCTTTTGCCGTCCTGACGCCGAAATTCCTTCCAGGCAAATTTTTGTTCGTCATCGCGCTGGCAGGCCTCTGGGCCGTGAGTCCGTTGACGGCACAGCAGCGCAACATGCCGCAGGCGCCGATCAAACTGGCGGCCGACACGATACGCAATGACATTCTTGCGCTGCCCGTTCTCTCCTATTCGCCCGAAGCCGGATTTGTGTTCGGAGGCGTGACGCACTTCATCCATCAGCCCGGCCCCAGCTGCAAACTTTCCAACGTCGTGGCCGGCGCGACCTATTCCACCGAAGATCAGTTTCAGTTTTTCACAAAACCAAGCTGGTATTTTGAGGGCGGCGAGTACAGCCTGAACGGATTGCTGGATTTTCAGAAACGCACAGACAAATTTTACGGCATCGGCAACAACACAAACGATGCGGACGAAGAGTTGTTCACGCATCGCCGCATGCGTTTTGAGGCCGAGTTCGACAAACGCGTCTGGAGTCACATGCGCGTCGGCCTGCACCTGGGTTACGCCAAAACGCGCATGCTCGAAACCGACGCCGACGGTCTGCTGACCTCCGGCAACGTGCGTGGCAACGACGACAACGTCGACCTCGGTTTTGGCCTGACGACCGCCTGGGACAGCCGCGACAACAGTCTCTACCCGCGCGAGGGCGTCTACTACAAAATCGGGATGGTCTTTTACGAAGACGGCCTGGCTTCCACCTTTTCCTACCGCACGCTCGACGTAGACGTACGGCACTACTACAGTCTGGACGACAACACCGTTTTTGCTTTCCGCGTGAACTACGGCGACGTGGCGGGCGAGGCGCCGTTCACGCGTCTGGCGCAACTGGGCGGCAAAAACCTGCTGCGCGGTTACTTCAAAGGCCGCTATCGCGACCGCCATCTGCTTTCGCTGCAGACGGAAATGCGTTTTAACATCTGGGGCAAATTCGGCGCGGCGCTGTTTGCGTCGGCGGGCGAGGTAGCTCCGGAACTCAGCGACTTCAAGCTGCGGCAGGTGCACCTGGCGGCGGGCGCGGGACTGCGCTATCAACTGACCGAATCGGGCCTGAACGCACGCATCGACTTTGGCTTCGGCAGCGACGGCATCGGCGGCCCTTACGTCACCGGCATGGAAGCTTTCTGATCACAGTGACGCGGCGCGGCTCCCCACCGGCCGGCGACTTTTACTACTCCGGACTTCCGTACAGACATGTCTCTTCCAACTCGCGGACCTGAATCTGCGCGCGCGACGGGTGTTGTTCCCAGAAATCGCGGCGGATAAACAGGGCGCGATCCATTGTTGTATAGGGCGCATTCATCACGAGCAGATACTCGCGCCGGAAGAGTGGATTGTCGATCAGTCCCTGACTCATCTGCGTTCTGTAGTCGAAGAGCACGGAGCGCGGCACGCAGTCCATCAATTCCGCCATCGAGATATAACCTTCAATAAAGTCGGGCCGCTGCCGCACGACGTAATCCATGTCCGTTTTGGAATCGACCGGCCCGGTGGGATCAAACGTTCCCCGGCGCGCGATGTGCGGGTCGTTCAGCCCGAGCACGTCGATGTGGCGCGCGTCGACGACAAAGGGCAGCTCACCGCCGAAGCTGCTGGCTATCAGCGTGTTCTCGTCGCTCATCGACTGGATCCAGGTGAAAAACGGATTGGGCGGACGGTGCTGCAGGAGCGCGTCTTCCAGGACAGCTTTGCGCGTTTCATCCAGCAGCTGCGCGTTGCGCACCATCAGGTTTTTCCCGTTCATGGCCGCCACGAGAATGAACATCAGCGCGTAGCGCCCCCAGCGCAGCTTCGGCATGATCATACAGATGCCGGCCGCCGTCGTCAGCGCCCAGAACGGCAGCAGGTGCAGCATGTGTCGCCACAGCGGAAAAGCCGAGTAGTCGTCGCCGCCGACCTTGACGATATAAACCACGTAGAGCAGCGGCAGAACAAGCAGGAAGAGGATAAACTCAAACCCCTGCAAACGCCGCCACAAACTGCGCCCGTCCACTGCGCCTTCTTTTGTTTGTCGGCGCGTGTTCAGGTAGACGCCCATCGCGCAGACCGCAATCACAAAAACGACCGGTACGTGCGAGGTCAGCCAGCGGTACATGTAAATGCCGCCGAGCATCCAGTGGCGCAGTCCGCCGTCGGCCTTGGCGTAATACGTGTTCGGCAGGAACTCACCAAAAACGAGCAGGCGCATTAACAGGAGTGCGGCAAACGCCGCGACGCCGCTCAGCAGTGCGGTGCGCCAGACCTTGAACATCCGAGCTTCGCCGCGGGCGCGCAGCATGTGCACGGCACTGATCAAAACGGCAAACAGAATGCCCTCGGGCCGCAGCAACACAAGCAGCACCGCAGCCGCCGGCGCGACAATCCGCAGGCGTTCAAGTGAATCAACCAGGAGCGGGCCAAGCAGAAGCAGCGCGATTAGACACATGAAGGACAGCGACTCCATGCCGCTGCTCGCATACCACGCCAGCGGCAGGTTAAACGCACACATCGCCCCGGCCAGAATGAACACGTCGCGGTGTATCTGCAGCGGCGAGTCCGGCCCGTCCAGAGTCCTGCGGCGCTTCATCGCGGCAGTGAGAAACATGAGAACCAGCAGAACATGCGAGGCAATCCCGATGGTTTTGGAAGCCGTCAGCATGTTGATTCCAAGCGTGGAGCAGAGCGCCATCAGGCCCATCCACAACGGCGTTGAATAACCCTCGACAACA
The DNA here is from genome assembly GCA_030430495.1 of bacterium. Taxonomy (GTDB): domain Bacteria; phylum Bacteroidota; class Ignavibacteria; order Kapaibacteriales; family UBA7675; genus JAUIKM01. Next base: position 79,404 of record JAUIKM010000010.1, read on the forward strand.
GCGCCGCCTTTGTTCCACATACCCATGCCGTAACCGTCGGCCAGGTGCTCCGCGTAGCGAAAGGTGATAAACGCGTCTTCGAGCGTATGCGAATAATACAGCACGCCCAGCAGGAGGGCGGCGGGAACCAGAATCATGCCAAACAGGCGAACTTCCCTGCGCCTGGCGTTAAAATCCGACTTGTTCACGTGCCTCCAGAATTTCACACTGCCGCAAAACGAATCGCTCGATTCCTCAAAAACTTCACTTGAGCCGGCCGTCGACTATTGTTTGATCAGGCGGATATGAAACAGTTTGGGCCAGTTTTTCCCGGTCACAAAGAGGCGCTCGCCTTCCGCATCCCAGGCGATGCCGTTGAGTACTTCGGCGCTGCCCAGCGCCTTATCGGCCGGCGAGAGCAGGTCGTGCAGATTGATCAGACCGGTCACGTTGCCGTTGAGCGGGTTGATGCGCACGATGGAATTCGTCAGGTAGACATTGGCCCAGATTTCGCCGTCGATGTACTCGAGTTCGTTGAGGTTGGGCACCGGCTCGCCTTCGGACAGCACCTGAATGCTGCGTTTGACGGAGAAGTCGTTGGGATCGCGGAAATCGATGCGGGAGCTGCCGTTGCTCATGATCAGATCCGTGCCGTCCCAGGTAAGTCCCCAGCCCTCGCCGCGGTAGTGCAGCGTGTCGATCGGCTCAAATGTGGTGCGGTCGAACACAAAAGCCGTGCCGGACTGCCAGGTTATCATGTAGATTCGGTCGCCGACGACGGTCATGCCCTCGCCGAAATAGCGCATCGACAGTTCGCGGCTCTGCACGACCTTACCGCTTTCGAGCAGCACGCGCCGCAGGCTGGAGCGCCCGTGTTGGCCGGTACTTTCAAACAGTTCGCCGTCGATAAACTGCAGGCCCTGCGTGTATGCCTGCGGATCGTGGGAATAACTCTGCACGATTTCGTAGCCGTAGTTGACGACGCGGGAGGCGGGCTCGTCCACTTCGACCGCCTGGGGCGGCGGCGGGGGCGGCGCTTGTTGTGGACGCGAGGACATACCGTGTGCGGCCGCATTCGGGGACTCGCCGGTTTTGCTGTGCGGCGCGGATTCTCCGCACGCCGAGACAAACAAAAAAATCATGCTCAGCAGCGGCAGAGTCAGAAGTAAACGAGTCCTTTGTGCAGAGACCAGGTGCAAAACACAGGTGGATTCGATCGGTTCAGAGAGTGGCCATTTCATTGTTGTCAAAGTTGCGTTGGTAGTACTTCATGTATTCGACTTTGCGCTCCAGCGCCTGAACGACGGCAATCGAAAAGTTGACGCCCTCGAACTTCTGCGCGCTGCCGAGGCCGCCGGGCGAAAATACGTTGATTTCCATCAGTTTGTCCCCGACGATGTCGAGGCCGACGAGGAACATGCCGTCCTGCACGATCTTGGGCCGGACGATTTCGACGATTTTCAGGATGGCGTCGTCGACCACCGCCTGGGCGATCGAGCCGCCCGCGTGCACGTTGGAGCGCATGTCCTCGCCCGCGCGCTCGCGGCGGAAGGCGCAGTATTTGCCTTTGTAGCGCATCGGATTGCCGTTGAGCAGGAAGAGGCGCATGTCCCCTTTTTCCGCCGCGGGCAGGTACTCCTGCGCTATCACGTAGCCGTCGCGCACGACGGCGTCGATCATCTGATTCAGGTTCGGCATGTCGCTGGGACGCACCAGGAAAACGTTCTGCCCGCCGGAGCCCTGTAGCGGTTTGAGCACGATGGTGCCGTTCTGCTCGCGGGCAAAGGCGCGGATGTCGTCGCGGTTGCGCGTCACCAGCGTTCGTGGGCGCACTTCTTCCGGAAAATACTCCAGATAGAGTTTGTTGGCGGCCGCGGCCAGTCCGTTGGGGTCGTTGAGCACCACGACGCCGGAGCGCATGGCCATGCGGCCCAGGTTGATACCGGCGTTCTGCGCCCAGGGACGCGTAAAAGCGTCGTCGGCGGGATTGTTGCGCAGGAGCAGTATATCCAGGTCGCGCATGCAGATGCGCTCGCGCGTTGTACGCGGGCTCTGCAGGTCGCGCAGATAGGACTCGCTGGATTTATAGCGTTTGGCGGGGATGTGCACGGCGTGTGCATTGACGGTCCCGTCCGGATCGTAGGCCATGTCGTGCACGCCCATCACCCAGGTGTCGTGTTTCCTGTTTACCGCCGCCATCGCGATGCGATTTGTCGTGTAGCCCGCCTTTTCCGTCAGGACATCGTTGACGACAATCCCGAGTTTCATTCATTCCTCCGCGTGATCAGATCCGCGACATTCATGCCGCGCGCCAGCATTTCAAGCCGTTTCGCCGTTTGCGGATTGCGCAGGTAACGGGGTTCGAGCGGTGCGGGGCGCAGGATGCCGCGGGAGAGCAGTTCAGTTGTCAAGGCCAGATGTTTCGCTGCAATTTTACCGATAAAAAGTGATTCAATCTCACCGCCGTCGCCCAAATATTTCAGCAGGCCGTGCAGACCCCGCAGGTAGACGGCATCTTTCGTCAGCCCGCCCGAACGAAAAACGCGCAGTACAACCGTAAAAGCCGTCTCCCGCGCAAAACCGTAGTCGACGTTCAGCAGGCGAAATGTTTCAACAAAATCCGCGCCGCGGATCATTGCGTCGACGGCGACGACGCGCGCCGCCAGCAGGCGCAGACGCGCGGGACTGAGGCCGCCCACCAGAAACTCCGACAGCACCGCCAGCCCCTCCTGCAGTTCCTCATAACCAGCGAGCCCCTGGCGCAGCTGGCGGAAGGGCTGCGCCGCTCCGTTGTACCAGGTCAGCATGTGCGTGCCGATTTCGTGCTGCAACAGCGCCTCGACGCGGTTGGACGGCACGCGCGTATCGCGGCCGATCAGAAGACGACCGCGCGAGACCAGCAGGCCGACGACGTCGCTGCGCACTTCCACGCGGGCGTCGATCGACGGCATGATACGCCGATAGTATTCGACCTCGGCGCGCGCCGACTCCGCAAAGGCCTCGCAGCCGAACCAGCGGATGCGACGGCCTTCGCGTGTTCCCGGCGGAATGCGCTCCAGCAGGTCGCGCGCCACGTCCAGCAGATCGTTTTTGACCGGCCCGAAGATTTTCAGGCTGCCGTAGCGGAATTGGCTGGTGCCGCGCTCGCCGAGCATCCAGAGCATCGTGTCGAGTTCGTTGCGCTTCTGGCGCAGCAGGAACTCCATCGTCGGATCTTCAACGTTCTCCAGCCTGATGTTGAACAGACTGCGGCGCAGCAGGTCCGGGTCGGCCGGCAGCGGACGGTAGTACAGTTCCGGCGGGGCGGAGCATTTGGAGCGCACAAATGCGGCGTAGGCCTGGCGCGCGTTGACCGGCGTCACCTGCAGCAGGAAGTCAAACTTGTCCTCGACGGCCGCCAGATCGGCGTCGACCTTCCACACGACGCGCCCCGGCGTGCGGCGGCCCAGCGCGTGGTGGTCCTCCGGCCGGAAGGTGCTGGCGCGATGCGAAAATTCAAAGAATGCTTTTTTGAGGACGTTCGACAGACGCCGCCGTATCTGCCGGTGCAGCAGCGGGTACAACGCGCCGTCCTTGCCGCGAAACACCGGCTGAATTTCCAGCCCAAGAACAAAACAGTTGAGCGCCTGGGCGCGCGGCGCGGCGAGCAGCGGCTTGAGACCCGCCGCATGCGTCGCCTCCGTTTTGACGATCTCCACGCACACGTCGCGGCGGTGTATGCGCGCCGCCTCCATCTCGCTCTTAAAGCGACCGGAAAAACGCAGGGGCATGCGCGTCGGTGAGAGTTTGAGCCTGAAGTTGATTTCGCTGTGCGCCGCCGATTCCTCAACATGAAAGTCGCCGGTCGAGATTTCAAGCAGCAGGAAAGCGCCGAAACGACGCGACATGTCGGCAACAAGCCGGTCCACGACGCCACGCAACTCGCGGTGATGGCGGGCGGCGGCGGAAGCGACAATGCTGAGCGGTTCGGCGGCGAGAAGTTCTTCCGTGCCCGCATCGGCGGCGCCCGGCGGAACGCGGTACAAGACCGCAAAAGGCATGGCGCGGTCCAGGCGGATGCGGCCGCCGCCGTCCAGTTCGACTCTTCTGGCGCCGTCGTCCAGACAGGCCAGCGCATCGGCAAGAGAATTGGCGCCGCTTTCGGCGGCGGGCGGGGATTTCATCGGGCGCATTCCGGATGCAGTCAATGTCCGGCGGGGAGCAGGACGGGACGGAACTCAGGCGGGCGGCGCAACGACTCCGCGTCCTGCCTGAAGCGGAATTGACGGCGGCGATATACGCAGAATTTTCGACATCTCAGCGGTTGATTAATCGCGGCGGTCCGGGAGCGACATTCGGCGGGGCGGGAATCCTTAACAATTTGGCGGCGACTGGTAGTTTTCAGCACAAAACAGTGATTTTGAGACGCATCCGCAGAGATGCGTCTCAAAGTTCATCGAAAAAAAGCGGCGTGCTTTTCTTATTGGCCTGTTTTCGTACGATTTCCTCGGATAGGCGCTTGACAGAATTTGGCAGAGACCATGCCACAAACTATATTTAGCCCAGTGAATTCGGCGGCTGGGTTTATTTCCACTGCCAAAATCTTGTCCGCCGGGTTCCACTTTTTTCCAACGAATCAGATAAACCGCAGGCAACCCGGTTGGGTTAAGCAATCTACCGATCCTGGAAAAGTTACCGGTACTGCCAAAGATTCACTGCCGCGACTCTTTTGAGTCGATTAATCTTCGGCTTCTTCGTCATCCAGGAAAATGATCGACTCGGTTTGCGGACCGTACGTTTCAAGTATATCTGCCGTCAGATCGGGATCCTGCTGGATCGCCGTGATTTCGGGTTGGTATTGTTGCTCATATGCATCAATTTCGGCGTAGTAGTATGCGCCCGGGCTGACAATTACGGTCAGATACAAAAGGATGCTCAGTAGGACTGTCATGGCGTTTATCCTGATTGAATGATTGAATGAGGGAATGAGAAGAAGTATTTGATACGAAGCTACACTGCCCCTTCAGAAAAATATACCGGAAATATTGGCTGCAATACCGCTTGTCATTTATTTACGTTATCTTGTGTGGGTTCAATGACAAACCGGAACCGATCGCAGCCGGGGCAGTACAGACATGAAAATCATCAGTGAAATCTTTGCACTTATCAGATCCAAATCCAGTCGGAAACACCCGGCTCTGCGCTACTTCTTCAAGTCCGACGCAATCTACACGCGGCTGCTGAAGGGTTTTGTCAGCGGCGACTATGCCGATGACGATGCCGCAGCACAGGATTTGTACCAGGCCGACGCCTCGGACCAGCGTTATACCAACACCAAACACCGGCTGATGAATCAGCTGATCTCAACGACTCTCTGTCTGAACATCGAACAACCGGCCCACTCAGAGTATCTGACAAACATTTATTCGGCCAAACGGGAGCTGTTTGCCGCCGAAGTCTTCCAGTTCTTCCAATTACATGAAGCCTATCATTTCGTTATCCGCCGCGTACTGCCCAAAGCCGTTCGCTACCAGGCCACCGACGTGGAATTGCGCTGTCACGAAATGCTGCGCGACTACCACACGATGTACGGGCCGGCCTGGAAAGCCAACGATCACGCGCGCCGCGCGCTGAATCTGGCCCGCGTCCGCCTGGACGAGATCCACGCCATCAACACGCGCAATCGCATCCGCGCCGAGTTTGCGCACAAAACGGAACCGCGCCCGGAGCTGGCGCTCGAACTGGAAGAGGAATGCCGGCGCATCGAAGCAAACGCCGCCGAACACAAATCACGCGTGCTGGTTATGGGCGCCGCCGCCACGCGCGGACTCCTGCTGCAACTGCTCGGCCGCTGGAAGGACGCCCGCGAAGTCTACTTCGGTATGTTGCAGTACCTTGCCGACAACCCGCACCTGGCCAACAAAATTCGCCGTTCGCGCACCTGCCGTAAAATCGTGGAATGTTCCATGTTCATGCGCGACTACGAAACGGGCTTTAAATACGCCGAAGAAGGATTTCCGGACCAGACTGCCGAGATGCCGTCCTGGTTCAACTTTGCGCTGATGTACTTCCTGCTGTGCATGCACGCCGGAAACTACGGCAAAGCCGCCGAGATTTTCCGCCTGGTCGTCAGCCGCGAAAAATTCCACAACGTAGCCGAACGCGTTGAAATCTGGCAGATCTTTGAGGCCTATCTGCGTTTTGTGCTCGGGCCGATCGAAAAAACGCAACTGCCCGCCCACATTACCATTTACGGCCGCTCGTTTAACATTTACCGCTTCCTGAACGAAGTGCCGCACTACCAGCAGGACAAACGCGGTGTTAACATCGCGATCCTGATTGTGCACATCCTGCACCTGCTGCGCGAGCGCAAATTCGAACCGCTCGACAGTCGCATCCGCTGCATTCAGGAATACATGAGCCGTCAGCTGCGCCGCGACGACGGTTACCGTCCCTACTATCGCACCGAAGTATTCCTGCGCATGCTGCGCGTCATGAAAAACAAGGAATACAATTACAGCGCCGTTAAAGCGCGCTCCCAGCGTTATCTGGACAAACTGCACGAAACCGCCGCCGTCGATCCGCAGGGCGATCCGCGTGTGCTGGAAATTCTACCCTACGAAGAACTCTGGAATTCCATTCTGCGCGAACTTCAACAGATTGAACAGGAAGGCTGCCTGGTGCAGGTCCACTCCGGCCGCATAGCGGCGGATCACTAAACTTCTCGCGCCGCATTTGTCAACACCAGACCGCTTCGCCTCCGCTTATTCAAGCGGGCGGCTTGCTTCTTTCTTTTGTTAACCTCGCAGATTCAAGCCGGAAGGCCGCGCGTCCGTGCCGCGCATATGTGTTTAACAGACTTCAGGCCCGTCGGTGTGTGCCTGCGTGATTAACAAAAGAGTCAGAAGAGCCTGAGACCGAAGTGCAACGAAGGGCTCAAAGCGATCTTGCGCCGCAGGCGGAATCCGCCGGTGTTTAAGCGCCCACCTTGACGTCCAGCACCATGAGAACCGTAGCGTCGACGTCCGTCTGAAACGCCATGATCGTATCCGCCGCGTAGTCGGACAGTGTTTTATCGATGGTGTTAACAGATGAATCGACCTCGGCCATTGTCAACCCGACGTGTTCAAAGGCCGCACAGATTTTACCGCCGATCGTGCGAACAAGTTCGCCGAAGAGTTCATCGCATTCGCTGAGCGAAAGCCGTACGCCGTTCATGACGCGCGAAGCCAGGTTGTTGGCGTCGCGTCGCGAAGTAATCAGACAGAGCGTTGCGTTAACATGTGAATTTTTATCCGTCAGGGCAGCGCGCGCTTCCAGTTCCAGCGAGAGGTTCCGGGCGGAATCCATCGCGGCGATGCGCACTTCTGTTTTAGCCATCACACCGATGGTCTGCTGCACGGCTTTAAACATTTCCTGCGGCAATTCTTCGGACAGGCGCCGCCGCAGTTCGCGCTCCGTCGTGACTTTAGCGGGATCGGCATCCAGACTGAGAGCGTTAAAACGCTCCAGCAATGTTTCCGGACTGAGCGTCTGCACCAGACGACCATCAAACAACGCGCGGTCAAAGCTGCCGTTGGCATTGCGGCCCAGCAGAATAATGCGCACGTTTTTGCCGGCAATATCGCGCACTTTCTGCGCCAGCATGTGTTCGTTGAGCAGCGGCAGATTTTCACCGATGATAACCGTCTGCGGGTGTTCCTGCAGAAACAGCTCAAGACCTTCCGCACCGCTCTGGGCCGTCAGCACGCTGAAGCTTTTATCCAGCACTTCCCGGCACAGGTCGAGAAAACGATCGTCCTCGCTTGCGACCAGCACCCTGTTGCGATTGGCTGCGCGTGCATTTGTCCGCTGCATCCCGCGCGCGTTGCGCACCTGCTCGATCAAATGACTGAAGCGCGCCATGGCCAGCTCGTAGTCGAGCGGCTTGAGGATGTAGTCGGAGACGCCGAAAGTCATCAGCTCTTCAAACATGCGTTTGGATTTGGCGGCGGTGAGTACGATGACGGGCAGATGTGAATAGTGCGGGCACTGGCGGATGGCTTCCAGCACCTCGCTGCCGCTGAGCACCGGCATGTTGACGTCCAGCACCACAAAGTCGGGCATCTCGGCTTCAATAGCCTGCAACCCCTCCAGACCGTTGCCCACTTCGGTGACCGACACGCCGAATTTCTTGTGGAGCAGCGCGCGCAGGTAGGTGCGGTCGGCTTCGCCGTCGTCCATGACCAGGGCGCGCAGGGGCCTTCTCGTGTTCTCGGCGGCAGCTCTCATCAGGTTCCCTGATTCTGGTTCTGTTGCACGCGGACCGCGGCGGCGTGCCGCAGTTCGGCGGCGTCGCGCAATTCAGCGGCGTACTTGTAGAAGTAATGTTCGCGCCGCTGCGCCGCGGGCAGGGTAAAACTGAAAAGCGCGCCTTCGCCGGGCCGCACGCAGGACTGCGCGCGCACGCTGCCGCCCAGCTTTTGCACGATTTTTTTGACGATCGAAAGACCCAGCCCGTGGCCTTTGGTGTTCGGCCTGGCAACACGCGTACCGGACTCGAAGATTTTCTCACCGTCCTGACCGCCAAATCCGCGGCCGTTGTCGGAAACCCAGAAACGCACCATGCCGTCCTCGCAGTCCTCCGCACCCATCTGAATGAGGGGCGGCGCCCCGCCGTAACTGATGGCGTTGGCCAGGTAGTTGATCCAGACCTCTTCCACCCAGGGGGCGTAGCCGACGGCGGTCGGCCAGGTCTGCGGGCGCGAGATGATTGCGCCGGAGACTCTTATATGGTGCTCCAGCGTCTGCAGCGCCTCGCGCACAATGGCGCTCATATCCAGCACCATGCGCGGCGGCGCCTGCCGTTCCATGGTGGCCAGCAACAGGATTTCCTCTATGACGCGATCGAGTTTGCGGCCGCCGCGCACGATGGAATCCAGGTAGCGGCGCGACTCGGCATTGGACAGATCCGGCCCTTCTTCCTGCATGATGCGCGCGATGCCGATAATTCCGTTGAGCGGGGCTTTCAGGTTGTGCGCCACGGTGTGGGCGTACTCTTCCAGGTCGCCAACCTGTTGTTCGCTGTGGCGCAGGGCGGCGGAATTGCGGCGGCGTTCGACCTGACGTTGTGCCGCGCCGACCAATTGACGCGCCAGATTGCGCCAGGCGGCCGCATCGCCGCCCACCTCCACCAGGCAGAACGGCGGGCGAAACATCGCCTCAAAACGGGCGAGCTGCGGATCGTTTTCCGCTACGGCCACAAACACTTCGGGCGCGTCGGGCGCGCCGTCGGAACCGAGAACGCGTTCGCGCAGATCATCGCTGATCCGGTCGGGCTCGGCTACAATCGCGGCTACATCGCCGCTCCGGATAACTGCGTTCAATTCTGAAGGAGACTCCGCGCCGCGCAAGCTGATGGAAGCATCCAGCGCCTTTAAAGCATTTGCCAACGCAGCGCGCCACGCCGCAGGCATGGCACAGAGTGCATAAGTGTGTATTGCCAGCATGTGTTTCTATCCTCATCCGGAACGGACTCAATGCTGTTCAGCAGTGGAACAGCCTGTGGTCTTACATCCGAAAAACCCAATCGTTATCACGTGCACGCAACTCTCAATAGCCGCTGCGCACAGCTGCCGCATCCGCGGTCGACTTGTATCCAGGTACTCTCAATCGTTGTTTTTCTGCGCCCTGCCTACTCGCTATATTTCAAACCCAGACCGCACTCCATCTATTCCGATCGCTGTTTGCAGACGTCTGTGCGGTTGTTTTCGACCCGGACACGACTGTTTTTCCGGGGAATTTACACCTGCCGAAATTCAAAGAATCACCGCGGCCAAAATAAGAAAATCCGCCGTAGGAGCAACCGACCAGGATTACATTTTCGTAAAAATCAACCTTCCCGGCCTAAAAATAACCGCAAGCCAAATTCGCATTACCAAAACGTAACACAGCGACGAAACGGAACGGACGTCAATCACGGACGCAGCTACGGCAAAAGCCGCGAATTTTGCCGCGTGCTGTATATTCGCGGCGGTACGTGTGTTCCATGCGTCCTGTTGTTCTCCGAGTTCAGAAAATCAAACAGCGACATCATGATTGTATCCAGGTGGTTAGTATCCGGGGCGGCGCTGGCGGCGCTTTCCCTGTTTGTCATGTCATGTGATACGGGCGACGGCGGCGACGCACCCGCGGTGGAAGCGAATATTGCGCGGCAGAGCGCATGGATTGCCGGCACGGCGGGCGTCTGCACGCCGGATGCGCCGTCGCGGCTGCAGATGCATGTCGTCATACCGGCGCTGGACGCCGGCGACTCAATCGTGCACAGCTTCGATCTGGAACCGGGCAAACCCTTTGCCCTGGAAATCGATCACATCGGCGTGGTGTGCCTGGACTTCACGGCGCCGTCCTACGAACGCAGGCGGATATATCCGATTCTGCTGCGCGATCGCGACACGATTGCGCTTGACGTCAGCCTGCGACCCTACCCGTCGATGCAGGGCGGAATGCGGCCGGCGATTATCGGCGATTTCAACAACTGGGACTGGGAGAGCGCCGCGCCGATGCAGGCCGCGGGCGACGGGAAGTGGAGCGGCGAGATTCCGGGCGGCGGCGCGCGGCAGCAGCGCTATCAGCTGATCGGCGTTGTGCCGGATCGCAGTATTAACGGAACGGAACACAGCAAGCTGGAATACGACGGCGCAGGCGACTACTACTCCGTGGTTGACGCGCGGAGCGGAGCGGCGCACATCAGCTTTGACGCGGCCGCACTGCCCGCGGGCGACTGCACGGGCGGGCACACATTGTCGGACGAGGCATCGCGCACGCTGGCATTTGAACTCAGCGCCATGGGCAATCTGGAAGACGACTTCTACCTGGCGGCCCGGCAGCAGCTGATCGCCGGAGTGCTGGACGAGCGGCCGATGCCGGCCCTCGACCTCAACCAGATGTTCCAGGCTATCGGCGCGGCGAACGGCGCGACGGCCGACCTGAAACGCTATGCCTTTCTGCACGCGGCCATATTCGCCCACCGGGCCGACGCAGGGCAGGTCCTGAGCGTCATGTCCGACCTCGGGCCGACTTCCCCGGTGTGGACCATCGACGGGCGCAGCAAATTGCTGGAAGTCATCCCGCGCGTGATGCAACTGAGCGGCGGCGACGCCGCCGGATGGAACTTTCTGCGGAAGCTGGCCGGAGAGCACCCTGTGGCCGACGTGCGGGCGCGCAGCATTTTCAGCATGCTGACCTATGCAAACCTCTTCCCCAAACTGAGCGACAGCACGGAGCCGGGTCCTGTGCGCATCTCGCGCGAGCAGGCGCGCGAGCTCTACCGGGATCTGCAGCGGAAATACAGCGACACGCGCTGGCTGCTGCTTGCGCGCGACGTCAATCCCGATCGCACTATTTCACCGCGCGCAAATGCGCCGATCTTTGCCTTGCCGACGCTGGACGACAGCACGCGGACGATGTCGGTCGACACAGTCCGCACGCCCTACGTTCTTTTTCACTTCTGGCGACCGGACCAGCACAGTTCACAGCGCAGCATTTCCGCCGTGAGCGACGTGTACCGCATTGTCGGCGGCGACTCGCTGATGATCATCTCGGTGGCCGTGGGCGATTCGCGCGAGCAGGTGCACGAGATACGCAACAGCCTGCACCCGATGCCCTGGGCGCACGCTTTTGTCAACCGCGGCAGTTCAGCGGCAATTGAAAATCTGTTTAACATCGGCGCTTATCCGAACTTCCTGCTGGTATCGCACAACGGTCTGATCCTGGCCGACAACGCGCAGTTCCGCAATCGCGGCGTTTCCGACGTGGTGCGCCGTATCATTCCCGACCGCGATCCGGTGGCGTCCATGCGCGAGGAGCAGACGCAGCAGCAGCAACCTGGTTATTCGTCCTTCAACTCGCCGTTTAACTCGCCCTTCGGCGGGCAGCGCCGCGGCACGCCGATGCCGCGACGTCGTTAACATTCGGACGGCGGTTTAATAAACCGAGAACGGTCTTGCAACCAGCAACCCGGCGCGGACTTCTTGCGCCGGGCATGGAGGGTTTCAAACAGGCTCGACGCCTTTCGGCTTGAGACTGCGCGGTTAACAAAAGGGAAAAACAAGCCGCAAACCGCAGGTGCAGGCGGCGAAGTGCTCAGAAAATCAGCGCACAATTAACAGTCTGTTTCAGGCCGTCGAAAAGCAAACAACAGGTCCTACTTCAGGAAGGTCAGCAGCTCAATGTGGAATTGCGTCGGCGATTCCAGGTGCGGAATATGACCGGCGCCTTTTAACAAACGCAGCTCGCCGTCGGGAATGCTGTCAACCGCATGCCCGGCCAGGCGCGGAATCTCGCCCAGTTTGGCGGCCGTGCTGTCCGGCACAAAATCGCGGCCCAGAAAAGTGCGGTCCTCCGCGCCGCAGTACACCAGGGTGGGCACCTGCAGATTCGCGAATTCGTGGCAGACCGGCTGCGTGTAAATCATGTCGAATGTTAAAGCCGCCACCCAGGCCAGACGCGGATAGTCGGGACTTAAACTCCAGCGGAGCTGCGCGTAGGCGTACTCGGAATACTTTTCATTCCAGTTGACAAAATAACTTTCGTGCACGGCGCGGATGCTGCGCTCGGTCCAGCCCAGGATGTATTGATACCACTGCTCTATCGTGCGGTAGGGCACGTGCGTGCGGTAGTCCTCCAGCCCGAGCGGGTTTTCCAGAATCAAACGCGTGGTCGTGCTCGGGTACATCAGCGCAAAACGCGTGGCCAGCATGCCGCCCATTGAGTGGCCGACAACCGCGCAGTATTCAATCTCCAGTTCGTCCAGCAGCAGCTTGGTGTTGTACGCCAGCCGCTGAAATGAATAGTGAATATTTGGCTTGGTCGATTTCCCGAAGCCGATCTGATCGGGCACGACGACGCGATAACCGCTTTTTGTTAAAAAGCGAATAGTGTTGTCCCAATACGCGCCGCAGAAGTCGCGCCCGTGCAGCAGCAGGACGGTCTGCCCGTTTGAATTGGCCGAGGGTTTAATATCTCCGTAGGCCATGCGAACCTGCTTGCCCTCTATCACCAGATCGAAGTAGCGGAGCTGATAAGGGTAGTCGTAGCCCTCCATGCCGATGCCGAGCGGCGTGGAGCGATCCTGCGGCGCGGATGCCTGGCCCTGTGCGGAAAGATCGGCAGTGATTAAACAAACCAGCATTGCACTCAGGAGCAGCGGAGTCCGCCATCCCTGTTTAACAAAATTCAGCGTAGCGCCGCCGCGATGGGCCGTGTGTTGCATCATAGTGAAAGTGTAGGTTAAACGGGCGTCGTTCAGGGAGATTCCAACTGATTCCGCAGGTCGGCGAGGCTCTGTTCAAAACGGGCGCCCAGCTGACTGTCGATAAACAGGCCAAGATAACGTTCCACGGGGCCGTTGACTTCGCCCCAGAAACTCCACACGACCATGCTGCCGTTGGAACCGGCGGCAAAGCTGAAGGTCGAGTTGACGGGTCCGGTTTCGGGTTCCACCGCGCCGAATTCGATCGCCAGATCGATCGATTTGTTTTCGGCCAACGACACGATAGTAATACGACCGTCGCTGCGGCGCGTATCCGTCCAACGCACCCAGGCGCCGACGCCGCGGCTGTCGGCCGAAAACGAGGTCTCGACGGTGCTGTCCTGCAGATCAAACGGGCACCAGCGCGGCCATTGCTGCAGGTCGACGACCTCGTTGAAGATCGTCGGCGCATCGGCCGTAAACTGCATGCGCCGCTCGATGTGAAACTCCGAGGGCAAAAAGAAGCTGATGATGTAGAGAACCAGCAGCACGGAGACCGCACCGATCACAATTTTCCAGAGAAGTTTCATGTCTGCTCCCGCGCCGTTTTGTTCGTGTGGAGATGACGACCGCCGCCCGCCTCGCTGTGACCCGTCCGCGCATCGCCAAAGCGCCGGCTACCGGCATTGAATGGAATCGCAGCGCCGGACCGGCATTCCTCCGGCAAATATATTGCAGGCTTTGCTCTTGTCATAGATCGCGGACGAATCGGCCGCACGGGGCCCGCACGTAATCCTTCCCTTGAAGCCTTGCCTCACTGTCGTTTCGGCGGCTTTTTTCTTTTGTTTGTCAGCGCGCCGGAAGCCGTCAGTGTTTCGGTGATTTTACCAGCACAACAACCGAACGGCTGTACAGACGGCCTTCGGGCAGGCTGTTGTCGTGCAACAGAACGCTCTCGCCGATTCCCTGCACCACGGCGTCGCCGGCGCCCAGGGCGTGCGCCACGGCGTCGGCGCGGCGGTAGGACAGTTCTTCGTTGTAGTCGGCCTCGCCCATGCGGTCGGAATAACCGCGCACGATGACTTTGGACTCCGGCGTCAGGCGATCGCGCACAAACTCGATCATGTCGAGGTTGGCGGCATTCAGCGTGGCGCGATTAAAGGGAAAGACCACCAGGCTGTAGCGCTCCAGGCCGACCTCCACGCCGCCTTCAAACAGCTGCGAGCGGTTTAATTCCGTTGCGACCGGCATGCTGCCGACCGGCGTCAGAAAACTCTGCCCGGATTTGTCGGCCACGGCCATCTCGTAGCGCAGGTCGGGACGACCGCGGTAGAACAGACTGTCCGGCAGGTCGACCAGAACGGAATCCCGCACGACGCCGACGTCGCCGACGCGGCGGATAATCTGGTCGCCGTCGTAGACCATCACCTCGTAGCTGTCGACGCCGGCTTCGGCTTCGATCTGCGGATAGAGCGCCATGGAGGCGGGCGTAACGGAGCGATCGAATTCTTCGAGCATAAGCGGCCCGAGAACGTCCCAGTCGTTCGAGGTGATTTCCACGCGGCGGTTTTCCGCCTGTCCGTCGACGTGATCCGGATTGGAGAAGTCGGGCGGCAGCGTTCCCGCGCCGACCTTCATGCGGCGCGGTTCGATATTCCAGGTATCCCAGAGGTATTCGCGCACGGCTTCGGCGCGGCCGCGGCTCAGGGCGCGGCCATTCTTTTCCGCGCCGCGGTCGGCGTTGTAGCCGCGAATCTCGATTGTCGCCGTCGGTTTGTCGCGCAGGCGCTTGCCGATTATGTTGAGCACGTGGCGATAGCGTTGCAATGTGGTCAGCTGATAAAGGCTGTCCTCTGAAAAAGCGTCGGTTTCGCTGCGGTTCAGGCGCTCGTAGCGCATGGGCAAGGTCGACGAGCCGTCGTCAAAAAACACAAATGGCAGCAGGGGCTGCCCCACCGTCGTTGAAATCTCATCGACGCGCACGTGCAGCGTATCGCTCATTGCACCATACGCGCCGACGGCGCGCGCCGTCAGGGAGGCGTCCAGCAGCGGCGGGAGGTCGGGTTCGGGCGGTCTGGCGGCAATCGGTTCCGACGGCCTGGCCTGTACCGGCGGCGGCGGAATGACCGATTCGCCGCGGGACGGCCGATACAGCACCGCCACGCCCAGGCGCAGAGTATTCACGTTCCAGTCCAGACCGCTCACCAGCGGCGTCAGGCCGTAGCTGAAGAGCGCTTCCGGCGCGGCCGTCCAGCGGCCGGCTTCGTCCAGCGGAACGCGATAACGCAGGCCGACGTCGAGGCCCAAGAGCAGACCGGCTGCGTCGGGGATATCACCCGCGGCCTGATTGCGCACGCGGCTGCCGTTGTCGAAGACACCGCGATTGGAGGGCTGCATCAGTTGTTCCTGCTGCTCAAAACTGTTGGACAGCACCAGGCCAAGATCAAATCCGGCAAGCGCATCAAAACCGCCGCCCAGCGGCAGCACCGCCAGCGGCTCAATCGCAAGCACCGTAAATCCGGCGTCGATGCTGTGTTCAACAATGCCGTTGTAGGACTGACCATCGATGCCGAGCAGTACCGCTTCTTCTTCCGTCAACCTGGCGCCACGGGTGGAAAGCCCGGCGCGCGCACTCAACTCAAATGCATCCGGAAAGGGAAATTCATAAACCAGTCCGGCGGCAATACCGCCGCCGCCGCCCGATTGAAATTCGGGACAGCAGTTGGCCACGCCAGGCAGCGCGCCGAAGCCGGCCGAGTACATATTGACGTTCCCCCCGGCAAACAGACCATAGCGCACCACGCTTAAACTGTCGGCGCGCAGGGACGGAACGCAGCAGGAGATCAGCAGACCAGAAAGCGCAATCAGACGAAGAGTGAATCGATTCACGGCGTCACCTCCAGCGATTCGCTCAGCACGGCGGTGGGGGTCTCGAGCACGACAAAGTAGCGACCAGGCGGCAAGGGCAGCCCGGACAGTTCGAGGCGATAACGACCCGCGACAAAGTCTCCTTCGGCCAGCAGCGTCGTGCGTCCGAGCAGATCAGCCAGCAGGATGCGGTTGAAGCCCGATTCTATCAACTCGTATTCGACGACCGGTCCGGGCGCGATCGTGATTCCCAGCGCGCCGTTGGAATGCACCAGGCGGGTCCCGCCGGCTTCACACAATCCGGTCAGGCAGAACTCGGTCGGCACGGTTTCGGTGATGACGCGCTGGTCCACCCAGGCCACTTCGGTAATTTCGACGGCGCTGCACACGCTGTCGCCCAGCAAGGCCTGCAGCGGCACACCGCCCGCCTGCGGCGGCGTGAGTGTGTTTGTGGCCGGGTCGTAGACGGCCTGGTAGTCGAGCAGGTAGCGCGAATTGTCGGTCGGGTCGAGCTGCATCGCCGCTCCGTCGGCTTCGCGCAGCAGATTTTTGTTGAAGCGCAGCTTCATGCTCACGCGCGGGTCCGTCAGCTGGTCCAGATTCTCGCCGTTGTCGATCACCACCAGACCGCGCAACAACTGGCCCGGGCCGCCGCTCAGGGGGCCGGCCACGCGCAGCGTGACGCGCGGCTCCAGCGGCGATTCGGCGAGCACCTGCAGCGGAAGCTGCATGCCGCAGGGCTCGGAGGAGACCGCCGTCGTTTCATCGTGCACACCGGCTTCCGGCGTGTAGCGAATCTCGAGTTCCAGCGTTTCACCCGGCGCGAGGACAAGCGGCGGCGCAGGCGTGCCGCTCACGACGGCAAAGGGCGACGGCAGCGCGGGCAGCGCGTCGATAGTCACGTCCACATCGCCGTCGTTGCGATACTCAATGGTGCGCGTTTGCGGCGCGGGGTTGACGACCAGTCCAAAGTCCAGCAGAGCAGGACCTGTCAGGCTGACCCGGCGTACCTTTGCGCGCAGCGTCACCGTGCGCTCGATGTCGCAGAAATCGAGACCCAGCGTCATGGTCTGCTCAAAGTCGCCGGGCTGATCGCTGTCGATTGAGACGTCAAACTCAAGGGCGTTGTCGCTGTCGGCGCGGCCGCCCGTTTGCAACGTGCTCAAGAACGGCGCGGCGGGGCCGTCGAGATTGATGACTTCCACCTCCGCATCGCCCTGGACTTCCAGCCTGAGCGTTTGCTCAGCCTGCGCGGAACCGTCGGGACAGAGCAGCAGCTCGCCGAAGTCGACTTCGTCCGGCAAGGTGACGGTACTGCTTTCCAGGCGTCCAAAAATTCCGAATTGCAGGATCAGACCGCAGGGTTCGAGTTCCACGGTATAGGTCGCGAGCACGTCGCCGGTCTGGGTCGGACGGAAGCGCACGCGTATCGTGGTCGACTCACCGGGCGCAAGGCGCTGGGCGTCGCTGCCGAGAATCACGCCGTGATTGTCGACGTCCATGCGGCTGATTTCCAGCTCGTAAATACTGGTATTGGTAATGACAAAACTCGTGTCGACGAAGGTGACGCAGTTGGTAAGCGGGTCCAGGGTGATGTCCGAGCGGCTGACGCCGCCGCGCGGATCGACGCGTTCGCCGTCCAGCCTGACTTCGAGCGAGTCGTCGCAGTCGGCCGAGCTGTAGCGCACCGTCAGCGGCTCCCTGACGAGCATGGCGGGCCCGGCGTTGAGCTGCACGCGGACTGTCTGTTCCGCACCGCCGGCGAGCTCAAGGGGAAGCGCCGCAGGCTCCACAACCCGCCAATTGGCGCTGACGCGCAGCTCGTCAATGTTGAGCGCGTCCGCGCCGGTGTTGCGCAGCGTAAAACTGCGCTCTACCGTTTCGGGCACGCATGACGGCACGCGACCAAATTCGAGCAGCGGCTCGCTGACTTCGAGCAGAGCTTCGAGTTTGCGGCCGCTCAATTCGAGAAAAATCCCGAAACCGCAGGGCGAAAAACCCAGCGAAAGCCCCTCTGCCAGCGTCGTCGAACGCGGCGCGGTCCATCGAAGTGTTATTGTTTTCGACTCTCCCGGCCCAAGAGTCAGCGGCAAAGTGAGGCCGGGCGTATCGACGCCCTCGACGGCGGAAATCGACGTCAGTTCGACGGCGGCGCTTCCGTTGTTCGTCAGCGTCAGGTCGACCGTGCCGCTGGATTGGCAGGCGTCGAGCGTACCGAAGTCGATCTCGCTCAGATCGGCCGTCACATCCGTCGCCGGCAGAACGGTCAGCGTAATGTTGTCCTCTGCCGTGCAGCCGGCCGCGTCGGTGACGGTCACGGTGTACTCGCGCGTTGCAGCGGGCGAGGCCGTGGGCTGCGCCAGCGTCGGGTCGTCCAGATCGTCGACCGGCGTCCAGGCGTAGCTGTAACCGCCCGCGCCGCCCGTAGCCGGCGCGCCGATAAGGCGGGACTGGCCGACGCAGAGCTCGGCATCTTCGCCGGCCTGCGCGGTCGGCGGTTCATTGATCGCAATCGTGACGCTCGCAGTCTGCGAGCAGTCGGTCGCATCCGTGGCGCGCAGCGTGTAAGTCGTTGTTTCGGAAGGCGTTGCCGTCGGCGTCAGCGAGCTGGGGTCGTCGAGTCCCGTGACCGGGTCCCAGCTAAACTCGTAGTCGGGCGCGCCGCCGCGAATCTCGGCATCAAGGACGACCGATTCGCCGGGGCAGATCGCCTGGTCGGTACCGGCGTCCACGGTCAGCGGCTCACCGCCGGCGGCGCTGACGGCGACCGGCTCGGGATCGGCGTAGCGGCGCACACGCACGTATTCAACCTCAAATCCGCCGTTGACCGTCTGAAAAGCGGAAAAACCGACGTGGTTCCAGCCGCTGGAGATCGGCAGATTGGTGGAGCCGGCGTCGGACGTCGTACGCGAGGCGTCGAGCAGACTCCGGCGAAAGTGCGACACGGCATTTGACAAGATCGTGACGCGATAGTAGACCGGCTCGCCCGGCTCCCACTCCAGATTGTTGCCGACGCCGAAGGTCGTTCCAAAACCGGCGCTGCGATAGCCGTAGTCGAAGACATCAAACTGGCGGCTGTCGTGCTGCAGCAGGCAATGGCGCGGCGCATTGGGATCCGAGACGTAAAAAATCAGGTTGCCGCCGTCGTTGCCGAGCGGATAGGAGATTTCAGCTTCGACGATGCCGACGTTGTTGAGCGCGCTCAGGTCGGCGGTTGAATAAATGTAGTTTTCACCGCCGCGGTCGATGTTTTCCTTGACGGGGCGCAGACGCCCGTTTACTATGAGCGAGCCGCCGGTGCGCTCCCACTTGAGCGGGTCGATCTCGAGATTTTCAAAGTCGTCGTAGAGATGAAACACGGCGTCGGGATCGGAAGCCCCAACCGCCGCGGGATTGCCGTAGAACATCAGGAAAGGCGTATCGCCCGCGGCCAGCTGCGGAAATCGCAGCCACACCAGACAGGTCGCCGTGTTCAGGCCGCTTTCGATGTAATACGGCAGCAGCTCCTGCCCGTCGCAACTGACGCCGAAGCGCAGGTCATCGCCGTCGGGCTGGGCGCGACCGGCATTGACGAGGGCGGCGTGATCAAAAACGAGGCGCACCTGAAAGTCGCTGAGCGCACCGCCGCCGTTGCGCACGACAAATCGATCCGCGTACAACCAACCCGCCGGCTGCGCCGCAAGGACTGGAGACATCAGGATCGATGCCAAACAAAAAATGGCTGTTGCAAAGCATGGAGAGACGGCCGGTAGGAGTTTGTTCACGTCGGAGTTCTCTTCTTTTGTGGAAGCTGTGGGCGCACGGCCATGCTGCAAGCCGTCAGTCTACGACGCGGATCCGCTCGGCCTGCCGTCGCAGTTGATCGAGGAGTTCCGGCGTCGCCGCCGATGCAAAGATATGGAGAAACTGCCCTGATTCCGTCGGATGCGGGACAATCGTCTCGACAAACCAGGCGCGCGAATTGTCTTCGTCGGCCTGCGACCAGTAGCGCCACTCGTGCGGCGCGCCAAGGATCTGCGCCGTTTCCACGCGGCGGTCGAGTGCGTTTTCCGCCGCATCGTGCTGGAACGACGGCCGCGCACCGCGATAGATGCCCAGTTTACCGCGGAAGGCCCCAAGCCGGGCGGGCAAAGCCAGACGGTCGACACTAAACTCATTGCCGACCTGGCTGGTCACAAAACAGGGCTGGTCAAGCGGGAGTTGCAGCCGCGGACCCGAGACGAGGTCAACATTCCGACCTGCCGGACTGAGTTTACCGGGGCCGGCGCGCAGGGATTTGGAGATGCGCCGCACGATCTTCACCAGATCGGGGGCGAATGCAATGGCGGGGCGATTGCAGTAAAAGCGGATCTCCTGGATGGACGAGTCGGCGGGGTGCGCCACGAGCAGGCCCATCAGGAAGATTTCCACGCGGTTGATCACGATGTTTTTCGGCTGAAACGCCAGCACTTTCAGGCCGCCGGGCAGGCCCATTGGCTGGATTATCATATCCGCGAGCTGATCGCCATAGCCGCGCAGGTAGGCGCGTCCTTCCAGCTCAAAGTCCGAACGATACTGCTGGAAAATCTCAAATGATTTGATGACGAGGCGCTCGTCTCCCGCCGGGATCAGCAGGCTGGTGCGGGCGTCGTCAAACAGCGGCGCGCCCGGCTCAAAGTCGCCGCGACGCTGCCGCAGAGCGCTCTGCGGCAAGGTCAGCCGAAGATGCCCGCCGAGTATTGCGGTCGCCGTATCGGCGTCGGGCAGATCGATCAGCTTGCTGTGTGCTGCGGCGGAGTCCTGCGGCGGCGCACAAAATGCGGGCTGCGCCAGGCAGCACAGAAGCAGCGCCGGCAGCAGCGCAACGAACAGCGCCGGCTGGCGAGCGCGTTTGTGTGTGCGGATTGTATGGGTGCAATGCATCATGGAAACTACCTGAATTGGCCTGTTTGTCGACCCGGTATTAACACGCCGTGGATGCGCCGCGTCTCAGGGCGCACGTACAAAGGTACGGTAGTTTGGGGAGACGGGCACGCGCGGGGCGCGGCGCACGGCGGCTGGAGCTCGCCCGCGGCGGAAGGTTCGGAAAGACTGCGGCAGAGTTTGCACTGTGTGATTGAATGAGGTTTTCAGTCGGAATTTGAAGTCTGGAGGTTCGACGGGAGAGACTGAAGTCTGGAGACTTTGAGTGAGACTGAAGTCTGGAGACTTTGAGTGAGGCTGAAGTCTGGAGACTTTGAGTGAGACTGAAGTCTGGAGACTTTGAGTGAGACTGAAGTCTGGAGACTTTGAGTGAGGCTGAGTGGTTGAGTACTGAGAGTACAGACTTGTTTGAAGATCACGAGGGGCCCCGCCCCCGCCGCCACCTGTCCTGCATTTCCACCCCTATCCAGACCCCGGAGCGCCCTCGCTCGTCCCCGATGTCGCGGTAGTGTTGCCCTGGGGCTGCGCATCCCCTGTCGTCTGGGACTGCCCGGTGCGGCGCGGCCGAACCTTCCGGAGTGTTCGACCCGTGCAACATGCGCACGACCATCGCCGCAATCAAGCGCAAAAACGCCAACGGGCGGATTTCGCCGCTGAACGTGCACTAAAACGTGGGTCAGCGGCTGCGCAAACCCAGATCGTTCGCTTCCAACATAACGCGCCCCTGCATTTTGATCTACATCATAAAATTTTCCGTAATTTGCCGGGCTATATGCTGCGTAGGCACGACCATGCGCGTCGACCTGCACAACCGAAAGGCATTTCCGATCGAAAACTCAGTGGAATATTCAACATAATCTTCAGGAACGACAGGTATGTTAATTGGAGTTCCCCGCGAAATCAAGCCGAATGAACATCGCGTAGCTATCGTCCCCGCGGGCGTCGAACAACTCGTTCGCGACGGCCACACCGTCATGATCGAAACAGATGCCGGCGTCGGCTCGGGATTTTCCAACGACGATTTTATCTCCGCCGGAGCAACCATCGCCGATTCGCCCAACAAAGTCTACGGCGAAGCCGAGATGATCGTCAAAGTCAAGGAGCCGATCACCCCCGAGTGGGAACTGATTCGCGAGGACCAGCTCCTCTTTACCTACTTTCACTTCGCGGCTTCGCGCGATCTGACGCAGGCCATCGTCGACACCAAGTCGATCGCCATCGCCTACGAAACGGTCGAACTGCCCAACGGCAGCCTGCCCCTGCTCGTGCCGATGAGTGAAATCGCCGGCCGTATGGCCACGCAGGAAGGCGCCAAATATCTGGAAAAAACTTTTGGCGGACGCGGCGTGCTCCTGGGCGGCGTGCCCGGCACCCCCGCAGCGGAAGTCGTCGTTCTCGGCGGCGGTATCGTCGGCACCCAGGCTGCGAAAATCGCCTGCGGTTTCGGCGCCAACGTGCACATCCTGGATACCAACCTGGCGCGCCTCCGCTATCTGGACGACATCATGCCGGCCAACTGCAACACCGTCATGTCCAGCCGCTACACCATCCGCGAGTACATCTGGAAAGCCGACCTTATCATCGGCAGCGTCCTGATCAAAGGCGCCAAAGCGCCCTGGCTTATCACACGTGAAATGCTGAAGGAAATGCGCCCCGGCACCGTCATCGTCGACGTCTCCGTCGATCAGGGCGGATGTGTTGAAACCAGCCGTCCGACGACGCACCACGACCCGATCTACACGATCGACGGCATCGTCCACTACGGCGTGGCCAACATGCCCGGCGCAGTTCCGCACACCTCGACCATCGCGCTGACGAATGCAACCCTGCCCTACGTCTCCGCCCTGGCCAACAAGGGATTTGAGCGCGCCCTCTTTGAGGACAACAGCCTGCGCCCCGGACTTAACATTTACAAAGGCAACGTCGCTTATCAGGCCGTCGCCGAAGCGTTCGACATGGAATACTGGGACCCGCGCAACCACCTCGAGTGGTTCAACTGATCCAGCCTCCTGTGTTTAAGTGTTACAAACGCTCCCGTCGGCACAGTCCGGCGGGAGCGTTGTTGTTTAAGGGCCTGCCAATGCTCTGTTTAACCCGCCTGTCGATTTAACACTCCAACTGATTTACCTGAGCGCTTCGCCCTGCTCCGCATGGCTTGCTTTTCTCTTTTGTTAATCACCGGGTTTACAGCTCGGCATCTCTGAGACTGTTAACAGACTTCGAGTTCCAGGTTGCGGGATTGTTGACGAACTGCGAACTCAAAGTCTTAAATGTCTGGGACTTCAGGAAATTCGTTATATGATAACCGAACAGCTGTGAGCCCTTAGCGCTCACAGCTCAAAAATCTTGCGTGCCAAAAACGCTCAGAGGCTGAAAATAGAAATCAGAATTCGTTGGACGGCCGGTTCCTTCACCTGAACGGGCCACTGTCCGGCAAGAGCGATCGCACTTCAAAATATTGGCGCAGCAGACGCCGCCGGCCGCAATCAGATAATTTTTCGGGATATTCTGCGATATATGAGGCCGTATTCTCCGCAGAGCAGGCTTAAACGTTCACAAGGCATGCATGAGAATTTGACGCAGCAATCTCACTCCAGACGCAGCGCCGCATAACTCACGGCCGAACCGCGCTCGCGCTCGTCCCAGACCTGGTAGTCCAGCAGCTCGGCGGCGGAAGGACGCGTCAAACGCATCAGACTGTAAATCGGTGAGAGGCCGCAGATGCGCCATTTGTCATCGACGTCGGCAACGAGTTGAAAGAACCTGCGTTCATCGGCCGCGGTAATTGCGTCTATCAGCGCGGCGTCGGCGGCGCGTACATCGGTGAAACGCGTGTGCGCGTCGAAGTCGTCGCCGAATTTGCGGCCAAAATGTGAAAAGTCGACGCTCGCCACATAAACAACTTTGAGCCCGGATTCCGCCAGCAGCGCGCGCAACCCGTCGATAAACTCGTTAAACCTGTCGCTGTCCGCCGGAACGCCGCGCCGCGCAACCCACTCGTGGGAAGACCCGATCAGCAGCGGCAATATG
Organism: bacterium; assembly: GCA_030430495.1. GTDB lineage: Bacteria > Bacteroidota > Ignavibacteria > Kapaibacteriales > UBA7675 > JAUIKM01. The sequence goes on from JAUIKM010000010.1 coordinate 103,393, forward strand.
CGCGGCGGACGCCGCCTGAACACGTGCTGTATAAAAGGCAGGTGAAATTCAATCGAATGTTCGATGCGGTGGGCGCGTTCCCGGCGGCAAAGATCAAAGGACAAACGCGCGTCCAGTTTCTCCCACAGGTCGCGCGCAGTTTCCAGCCGACCCAGCGGCGTCTCGAAGTCCTTGAACGAAGGCATGAAATAGTCGTCCATGTGGTAGTGCGCCGTCCCCGCCACCAGCACCAGGTCCGGATCGGCATCGCGCAGCGAACGCCAGCCCGGCGCATAACCGGCCGCGCCGACACGCAGGTCGATGTGCGGCACGATGATGGACGACGACTGTTTAACAGGCGCGGCGGCAGGATCGTCGAGCAGTTGCGTCAACCAGATTTCGAGTTCGGCGGCAGAGGAAGGATAAGCCGTGCCGGCGGCAAAGGCCGGACGCAGCGCACTCTTGTCAAACGCGGTTTCAACCTCGCGGCGGCGCTGCCGTGCGGCGGCGTTGTCCAGCATGAAATTAGCGTCGAGTTGCTCGACGGCGCTCAGGATGTCCGCCGCGGAGCCGTGCCCCAGGGACTGCAACCCGGCGGCGCTGCGGCAGCCGTTCAGCAGATCAAAACGGCGGAAAGCGCCCGTCAGGACAAGACTGCGCTGCAGGGCATAGGCACTGTGATCGTAGGCCAGCACCTGCTCAAAAGCGCCGATGCGCAAGGGGAAACACTCCACTCCCGGACGCAGGCGCGCCAGCGGAGCGTCGCTGTCAAACTTCGTCATCTTTTTATTGGCCGGGCGCGGCTCAACGCTCGACGTCCAGCTCGTCGGCCATGTCTTCGTCGATTTCGGCGTCCTCGCTCTCCTGCCCGGAATTGAACAAGGCATCGGCAAAGCTGCGCGAATCGAAGTGCTGCAGGTCGGCAATCTGCTCGCCGACGCCGATGTAACGCACGGGGATTTTGAACTCGTTGGCAATGGCAATCACCACGCCGCCCTTGGCCGTGCCGTCGAGTTTGGTCAGGACCAGACCGGTGATCGGCACAACTTTCATGAACTCGCGCGCCTGCTGGATGGCGTTCTGGCCGGTCGTGGCGTCCAGCACGAGGAAGACTTCGTCCGGCGCGCTGTCTTTGAGTTTTTTCATGACGCGACCGATTTTTTCGAGCTCTTTCATCAGCTCGACTTTGTTGTGCAGCCGACCGGCGGTGTCGATGATCACCACGTCGGCCTCGCGCGATTGGGCGGCCTGCACGGTGTCGTAGGCCACGGCGGCGGGGTCCGCGCCCTGATGTTGTTTGACGATGTCCACGCCGGCGCGCTGCGCCCAGACCTCGAGCTGTTCATTGGCGGCGGCGCGGTAGGTGTCGGCCGCGCCGATCACGACTTTTTTACCGCCTTCGCGGTAGTTGTGCGCCAGCTTGCCGATGCTCGTGGTTTTGCCGACGCCGTTGACGCCGACGACCATGATGACGTGCGGGCGTCCCTCGGGCGGCACGCTGAAGGTGCGGTCGAGTTCGCTGGACGGCGATTTGACGAGGATTTCAGATATCTCGTCCTTGATGATTTCGTAGAGTTTGACGGCGTCCTGAATGTGTTCCTTGCGGACTTTGCGGCGCACGTTGTCGATAATTTCCGTCGTGGTCGTCACGCCGATATCAGCGGTGATCAGGATTTCTTCGATTTCTTCGAGCAGGTTCTCATCGATCTTGCGGCCGGCGCCAAGCACGCGCGAAAGTTTGTTGGCCAGGCCGGTGCGGGTTTTGGCCAGCCCCTCTTTCAGGCGGTCGAGTTTGAGCGCTTTTTTGGCGCCTACGGCGACGTTTTTGGCGCTTTCGGCGACGGACGAGACCTTTTTCTTGATTTTATCGAACAAACCCATGCGACAACTCCACAACAGAAAGAAAAGAAGCGAGACGGTGCTCACGAATGTGAAAGGAGCACAGACGAACTCCGTGATGCATTGTTTCCGCCGATCAAAGCGAGGGCGATTTTAGGCGCATTTGCCGCACCATCCGCGACCCATAGACGCCGAGCGAGGCGACCATGAGAAAAATGGCGAGCAATTGCGAAGCCAGTTCAAGCCAGGGCGCAACGCTAAAAACTGTCAGAAGCAGGCTGATACCGATGGCCACCACGGCCGCCTTGCCGGTGTAGTTGGACGGCGGAACGCGTTGCATGCGGCGGCTGACGACAATGCCCGCAATGAGAATGAGCAGATCGCGCGCCAGAATAGCGCCTGCAAACCACCATGCCAGGCTGCCTTTCAGCAGCAGAACGACCACGGCCGCACCGACGAAGACTTTATCGGCCAGCGGGTCGATGACTTTACCGAGTTCGCTGATTTCGCCGCGTTTGCGGGCCACGTAGCCGTCCAGGATGTCGCTCAGGTAAGCCAGCACGCCAATGCCGACAGCCACAAACGAGCGGTCGGTCCAGAGCGCCCAGGCCATCGGAGCCACGAGCAGCAGGCGGACAAAGCTGATAATGTTGGATACGGTCAGTTGCATCAGCGTCCTTGCGGTAATACGTGCGGGCGGCGCACCAGCCCCGCAGCCAGAAACAGCAGCGCGGTCAGCAGCCCGGGATACATCGGTTCGGTCGCCGCCAGCCAGACCGGCAGCGCGTCGGCCGCCAGGCGTGTAAGAACAATCCAGCCCAGCGAAACGCCGGAAGCCGTCAGCATCAACGGCGCAGAAATGCCCGGTCTGAGCGACCAGCGCGAACTGAAGCTCAGGAGAAGCGGAAAGAGCAGGCCGGGAATTGCGACCGAAGCGGTCAGATACAGCAAACTTACAACCGATTCGCCCATCAGCGCCAATGCAACGGCAAAGAATGCGGCAATCGCGATGCCGATGCGGCTCAGGCGCGTGGCGTCCGCATCCGAATTTTCAGCGCGCAACGGGCGCAGCAGGTCGTTGCCGATCGTCACGCCGCTGATGAATCCGAGGCTGTCCAGGGTCGACATGACGGTCGAGAGCAGCCCGACCACAAAGAGTCCCTTGACGACGGAGGGCAGCACCGCATCGCCCAGGAGAGGCAGCGAAGCCAGCGGGTCGTCGGTGACAATGTAGGCGCGCGCATAGAGGCCGCAGAGCAGCACCAGCGTGTCAAAAACCACCCAGAAACCCATTGAGACAAAGATGCCGTTGCGCGCCGTGCGGGCGTCTTTGGCCGCGGCGCAGCGCTGGTGAAAGGTCGGGTCGACGAAAGTAAACAGGGCGAGCATGTACCAGACGAGCAGGTACTGCCAGGAGAATCCGCCGGTGGGATCCAGGTGCGAAGCCGGCAGGTCGTGCAGCATCCGCCCGGGCGGACCGTAGAAATCGACGGTAAACCAGAGCAGCAGAGCAAAACCGAGGTACATCAGCATGAACTGCAGCACATCGGTGTAGACGCCGCCGCGCAGCCCGCCGACGAGCAGATAACTGAGCGAAAAAACCGCCGCAAGCACGACGCAGAGCCAACGCTCCCAGCCGGTTATCAGCTCGACCAGCACGCCGACCGTCAGCAGATAACTGGCCGGAATGGTGATGATCAGCACCAGAAATGCCGCCACGCGCGCCGGACCGCGACCCAGCGACGCGCCGATCTGCTCGGGAATCGTGACGTGTTCGGAGCTGCGCACGCGCCGCGCCAGAAAGAGCGCAAACAGGAAAGAACTGATGTAGTAAGGCAGCATGAAACAGATCCATGCCACCACGCCGCCGGAGTAAATGAACTCGCCCACGCCGAGGATCGCGCCGTAGAAGGTCGCCACCAGCGTCATGACGAACAACGGCAGCGTCAGCCGCCGGCCGGCCAGGATGAACTCCACGCGCGAATCGCCTGCGGCGTCCGTTTTGGCGCGCCGCCGCGCAATCACAAAACCGGCGAGCTGGATTGCCACGAAGTAGAGCAGGATCAGGACGAGATCGGCCGGACTGAGGGACACGGTTCAACCTGTGCGGATGAAATGCGGCGGGCGGATGCCCGGCAAAACAAAAACCCCACGGCGCGGAGCCGTGAGGTTTGTTCGTGATTTTGGATGCGTCGCCACCGAACAGCGGTGCACGACGGCGATCTGCGGACTTCGGCTGCGCGGCTCAGGCCTGGTTTTCGCGGAACCACTCGATCGTTTTGATCAGGCCCTTTTCCAGGTTCGTCTCGGGTTTCCAGCCGAGCGCTTTAAGCAGCTTGCGATGTGAGCAGACGCTGCGCTCCTGTTCGCCTTCCTGCGCGGGACCGTAGACTTCCCCCGCGTCCGACCCCATGCGATACTTCAGGATGCGGAAGATCGTGTTGACGCTGTGTTCCTCGCTGGTCGAGCAGTTGTAGATGCCCTTGGCTTTTTCGTCCAGCGCCAGCACGTTGGCGCGCACCACGTCATCGATGTAGTTGTAGTCGCGCGTCTGCGTTCCGTCGCCGTAGATGACGGGCTGTTCGCCGGCCAGCAACTTGCTGATGAAAATCGCCACCACGCCGGCTTCACCTTTTGGATTCTGGCGCGGGCCGTACACGTTGGTGTAGCGGAAGATCACGTGCTCGATGTTGTGAATGGTCTTGTAGTAGACCAGGTATTTCTCATTGGCCAGCTTGGACACGCCGTAGGGCGAGCAGGGCCGTTTGGGATGGCGTTCGTCCGCGGGGAAATACTTTTGCTCGCCATAGATTGCGCCGCCCGTGGACGAAAAGATGATTTTCTTGATGCCGGTTTCGCGGGCCGCCTCGTAGAGGTTGATACCGCCAATGATATTCACCTGCGCGTCAAAACCCGGTTCGCGCACGGACTCGCGTACATTGGCCTGGGCCGCGTGATGGCTCAGGATGTCGAAACGCTCTTCCTCAAAGATCTCGGGGATCTCGGGATCAGTGATATCGATTTCAATGAAACGCGCTTTGGGATTGACATTTTCCTTTTTGCCGGTCGACAGGTTGTCGATAACGACAACTTCGTGCCCTTCTTCGATGTACGCATCGACGATGTGAGAGCCGATGAAACCGGCGCCTCCGGTAACAGCGATTTTCATAATCCTTCTCTACTCCATTCTGCTTGACATATCCGTTGTCAGAAAATGCACATGCGGGCTTCCGTCGCACCGTCGATGCGCCGCAAACCGGAAACTCCGTCCGCACTCTGCGGATATGACCGCACAGCCGACATTGTTCACATGTTCTGAAACCGGGTACGGCGTTGCGCCCAGCGCTTGATTTCACGCGGGATACGACTTTGACTGCCGCCCGGTTTTGCAGTCCATGACAATCGCGAAAGTCGGCAGGTCGATTTCATGCGGCCAGGCAAGGTGCGGCCCCGGTGAGTGGATCAATTCGACCTGATCGCGCATCATCACGGCGATGAATTTAGCTACTGCAAGTCTCAATATACAGCGAAGTGCGCACATGACCAGCGGCGCACCGGAGGTAAAAAGCGGCGCACATGCGCGGAGCCATTATCCCAGAGCCCGGCGCGCGATGTCCCGGCGGTACATCATGTTCTCAAAATGCACTTTGTGCAGCGCCTCGTACGCGCCCGCGACGGCTTCTTCCACCGTCGCCGCCTGGCCGCAGATGGCCAGCACGCGGCCGCCGTTCGTCACCAGCGCGCCCTCGGCATCGATTTTTGTTCCGGCGTGATAAACCTGCGAATCGTCCAGGTGTTCCAGTCCCTCAATCACATGGCCTTTGGAATAGGAGCCGGGATAACCGCCCGAAGCCAGAACCACGCAGCAGCGGAATCCTTTGGCCACGCTCGCGACCGCCGTTGTATCCAGGGCTCCGCGCGCCGCGCTGTACAGCAGACGCGTCACGTCGCCCTCCACCAGGTCCAGCACCACCTGCGCCTCGGGATCGCCCAGCCGCACGTTGAATTCCACCACGGAGACGTCGCCCGCGTCGTCGATCATCAGACCGCAGAACAGGCAGCCGACAAATGGCATGCCCTCGGCGCGCATGCCGCGCAGAACCGGCTCTATCACGCGCTCGCGCACACGCTGCATCACTTCGTCCGTCACGACGGGAGCGGGAGCATAGGCGCCCATGCCGCCGGTGTTTGGTCCTTTGTCGTCGTCAAAGGCGCGTTTGTGGTCCTGCGCCGCCGCCAGCGTGATGTAGTTCTCACCGTCGCAGATGGCAAAGACGGAAGCTTCCTGGCCGTCGAGAAATTCTTCCACCACAACGGTGGCCCCGGCGTCGCCGAAGCGGCCCGTAAAAAAGTCGTCTATTTCAACTACGGCGGCAGCGGCGTCTTCACATATCACCACGCCTTTGCCCGCCGCCAGTCCGTCGGCCTTGAGCACGACTTTGCCGCTGAGCGTTGCCAGGTATTCGCGCGCGGCGGCAGTCTGCGAGCTGTCGAACACGCGATAGGCGGCCGTCGGCACGCCGTGGCGGCGCATGAATTCCTTGCTGAATTTTTTGGAGGCTTCCAGCTGGGCGGCGGCGCTGGACGGACCAAAAACGGCGATGCCCGCGGCGCGCAGCACGTCGGCCATGCCCGCGGCCAGCGGCTGTTCCGGCCCGACCACCACCAGGTCGATTGCCTGCGCACGGCAGTAGTCGGCCAGTGCGGCATGATCATTCATGTCGATGGCGACGGCCGCGGCGGCCAGTTTGTCGATACCGGGGTTGCCGGGCGCGGCGTGCAGTTCCACACGACGGGCGGAACGACAGAGGGCGCGCGCCAGAGCGTGTTCACGCCCGCCGCCGCCGACGAGGACCACGCGCATATCGGAATTTTCACTCATGGTTTTTCTCCCCGAGCTATTGCTGTCTGAACTGAAAACCTGGCTGACTTTGTTCATGTGTTTGGCGCCGCGACGCATGGAGACGCGCCGCGGGAATTGACGCTTACCACTCCAGCTCGCGGCCGGCGTAATCAAAGAAGCGGCCGTTGTGAGTGTCCACGGCGGCCTGACGCATCACCTCGATAATTCCGCCGGCGGACTCGGCTACGGCCAGGGTCGCCTGTGGGCCGCCCATGTCCGTCCGCGCCCAGCCCGGATGTATCGCCAGCGTGACGATGCCCTCCGACGCCAGCTCAAACGCCATACCGCGGCAGAATTGGTTCAGCGCCGCCTTGGAAATGCGGTAAGAAGGCAGGCTGCCGCTGTTGTTTAAGTCGATCGACCCCATGATCGATGAAATAAACACCAGCTTTTTCAGCGTGCCCCGGCGCAGAAAGGGCAAGAATGTCTGCGTGGTCAGGATCGGACCGATCAGGTTAACATCAAGCGAGTTCTGCAATTCGGCGCGCTGAAGAGTTTCGCCCGATTTTTCGTCGCGGTAGAGCACGCCGGCATTGTTAATCAGGATGTCGACCGAATCGACGCGCGGCTCCAGCGCCGCGGCCATTGACTGCAAACTCTCCGCACTGCTTACGTCGCAGGGCAGTGCAATCACGCGCTCGGGGTCGTCGGCCTGCATCCGCAGCAATTCAGCCGCGCGGTCCGGATCGCGATAACCGCCGACACAGCGGAAACCAAATCCGTAAATCTGTTTAAGTAGTTCAAGGCCGACGCCGCGGTTGGCGCCCGTTATCAGAACTGTTTTTGGCATGTATTTCCCACTGACATGATTTTCTTGTTAGTCTTCACATTGTCAACCGGTCGGGCGTTGAATCTGTTTAATACGCGGCATTCTCAGCTGCCGAAGCCGGCAACCGTATCGACAAAACCGGCGAGCACTTCGTCGAGTTTATCGAGGTCCTTGCCGCCCGCGGTGGCCATGTGCGGTTTTCCGCCGCCGCCGCCGCCGAGCGCCTTCGCGGCGATGCCCACGAGCTTGCCGGCCGGGTACTGTTTTTTCAGGTCGTCGGTAACAACGCAAACGAGCTGGGCTTTGCCGTCGATTTCAAGCGCCAGCAGGCCGATACCCCGGGTGGCCAGCGCCGCGCGCAGTTCGTCGCCCAGATTCTTGAGCTGGTCCATTGAGTCGGCGGCGACGCGTTGCGCCACGATGCGGATGTCGCCGTGGTTTTTGGCCTGTTTGATGTAGTCGTCTACGCCGCCGGCCAATTCGGCGGCGCGGTGTTTGTCGATCTCTTTCTGCATTTCGCGGATCTTGCCCTGCAGTTCTTCGACGGTCGACTTCTCTTTGGTGAGGCTCCGCTCCAGTCCGCTGATAAATTGCTGCACACCGACGCCGCTGACGGCTTCCAGGCGTCGCACGCCGGCGGCGATCGAACTTTCACCGGTGATTTTAAACAGACCGATTTCACTGGTGTTGGCCACGTGTGTGCCGCCGCAGAACTCAATCGAGTAGCTGTCGTCGATTGTCACCACGCGCACGCTGTCGCCGTATTTGTCGCCGAAGAACATGCGGACGCCGGGGATGTCGCGCGCCTCGTCGATCGGCAGTTCCCTTGTCACCACCGGAATAAACTCGCGGATTTTGGCATTGACCATTTCCTCGATCCTGTTTAAGTCGGCGGCATTCGGTTTTTCGAAGTGCGGAAAGTCGAAGCGCAGATAGTCCGGATGTACGAGCGAACCTTCCTGTTTAATATGGTCGCCCAGCACGCGCCGCAGCGCTTCGTGCAGCAGGTGCGTTGCGCTGTGGTTGGCGCGGATTCCAGCGCGGCGTGCGCGATCCACGCGCGCCAGCGCGGTGCTGCCTGTCAAGGCTTCGACTTCGCCGTCGATGATGTGCACGATTGCGTCGCCGGATTTGCGCACGTCGACGACGTTGTATTCTTCGCCGCCCATCGTGATTATGCCGGTATCGGACACCTGGCCGCCGGATTCCGCGTAAAACGGCGTCTCCGCCAGCACCACGCGGTTTTCTTCGGCGTAGAGCACTTCGGACTCGGCGCTTTCCCGCTCGTAGCCGACGAAGGCGGTTTTAACGTCGAGCACGGGCACGTCGACTTCCTGGTGGTGCACCTTGCGGGCTTCGCGGCTGCGCGCTTTCTGCTGCGCCATGTGTTCGTCGAATCCGGCCTGATCGACGCCGATGCCGCGTTCGCGCGCTATCAGCTCGGTCAGGTCGAGCGGAAAACCAAAGGTGTCGTAGAGCTGGAAGGCATCCGCGCCGGGAACCACCAGTTCTTCCGCGCCGGCGGCGCGCAGGTTGTTAACAATTTCGTCAAAGCGCTCCAGGCCGCGTTCGAGCGTCTGCAGGAAACTCTCTTCCTCACTGCGCACGACGCGTTCAATCATTTCGCGCTGCTGCACGAGTTCGGGGAACACCTCGCCCATCTGATCGCTGAGAACGCCGACGAGTTTAAACATCAGCGGTTCGTTGAACCCGAGGTTGCGTGCATAGCGCGCGGCGCGGCGCAGGATGCGGCGCAGCACATAACCGCGGCCGGTGTTGCCCGGCAGCGCACCGTCGGCGATTGCAAAGGACAGCGTGCGGATGTGGTCGGCAATGACGCGCATGGCCGTGCTGTCCGGATCGTCCAGGTCGTGTTTGTACACGCGTCCGCTCAGCTCGCTCAAACGCTGCAACAGCGGCGCAAATATGTCCGTGTCGTAGTTGGAAGTCTGGTTCTGCAGGATGGCGCAGATGCGTTCAAAACCCATGCCGGTGTCGACGTGGCGTTTGTCCAGCGGTTTGAGCTCGCCGTCGGGCATGCGGTTAAACTGCATGAACACCAGGTTCCAGATTTCAATAACTTCCTGCACGCCGGCATTGACAAGTTTGGCGCCGCTCAGGTCGGGCGTGCGGTCGTAGTGAATCTCCGAACAAGGGCCGCAGGGGCCGGTCGCGCCCATCTCCCAGAAGTTGTCTTTGGCGCCGCAGCGGTGAATGCGGCTCTCCGGCAGGTACTTCTTCCAGATCTCATATGATTCGTCGTCGGTTTCAAACACGGTGGCGTGCAGGCGTTCCACCGACAGGCCCCAGACGTCGACGAGCAGCTCCCAGGCCCAGGCGATTGCTTCTTCTTTGTAGTAGTCGCCGAAGCTCCAGTTGCCGAGCATCTCAAAAAAAGTGTGGTGGTAGGTGTCGCGTCCGACGTCTTCCAGGTCGTTGTGTTTACCGCTGGCGCGGATGCATTTCTGCGTGTCGACGGCGCGCGTGTAGGGGCGCGCGCCGGTAGCCAGGAACACATCCTTAAACTGATTCATCCCGGCATTGGTGAACAGCAGCGTCGGGTCGCCGTGCGGAATAACCGGCGCACTCGGCACTTCGCGGTGCTCTTTGCCTTTAAAAAACTCTATGAATGACCGGCGTACTTCTGATGACTTCATGGTTGTTCAAGCGTAAAAAGTTAACTGACTCTGAACCTGTTTTCGGCTGTGCCGATTCTACATCGATGGTTAACAAAAACATTCATGCAAGGCGTCCGCGAGCGGACCAGGCGCTCCGTCCGTTGAATTGCGGTTTGCGCCCGTTCCCGAGTTCGGCGCGTGCATAGACACCTGCTGCGGCAACGAGTTGTTCAACGGGCTGCGGCGGTTCCGGCTTCCAGTATTTCTGCACAAAAAAGGTCGAGTAGGAGCCGTCCTTAAACGCGTCGGTTTCGAGCGCGGCGCGGCAGAAGGGCACCGTTGTGTTTAAACCGCAGAGATGATAACGATCCAGCGCGTCGATCGTGCGGGCGATCGCCTGGTCGCGGTCCTGCCCCCAGACAACCAGCTTGGCCACCATGGGGTCGTAGTGCATGCTGCTGACGTAGCCGGCGTAGAGGGCGGACTCGTGCCGGATGTAGTCGGCCTGCGGCAGGTCGAGGAACTGCACCGTGCCGGCGTCGGGGAAAAAGTCGTTATAAACATCTTCCACGCAGACGCGGCATTCGATTGCATGTCCGTTAACTTTCAGCTCGTCCTGTTTAATCGTCAGTTCCAGGCCGGCGGCAATGTTCAACTGCTGCTCCACGAGGTCCACACCACTGACCATTTCTGTAACGGGGTGTTCAACCTGCAGGCGCGTGTTAACTTCCATGAAGTAAAATTCGCCGCCGGCATCAAGCAGGAATTCAACGGTGCCGGCATTGGTGTACTCGGCGGCGGCAACCAGACGCGCGGCGGCCTGCCCCATGGCGGCGCGAATTGCGGGCGTAATTGCTTTCGAGGGCGATTCCTCGATCACCTTCTGGTGGCGGCGCTGGATGGAGCATTCGCGCTCGGGAAAGTAGAGCACGTTGCCGTGTTCGTCGGCCAACACCTGGAGTTCGATGTGTTTGGGATCGACGATAAACTTTTCGATGAAGACGCGCTCGTCGTTGAAGGCCGTCGCGGCTTCGCCCCGGGCGCCATCAAACGCGGCCGGCAGGTCTTCGGCTTTGTAGACTTCGCGCATGCCTTTGCCGCCGCCGCCGGCCGCGGCTTTGAGCAGTACCGGAAACCCAATCCGGGCGGCGATCGCTTCGGCTTCCGCCAGCGTGGCCACGGCTCCGGTCGAACCGGGGGCAAAAGGTACATTGGCCTGCTCGGCCAGTTCGCGCGCGGCGGTTTTGTCGCCCAGCAGCGTAATGGCGCGCGGCGTAGGGCCGACCCAGATCAGGCCGGAGTCGATGACGGCTCTGGCAAATTCGGCGTTTTCGGCCAGGAAGCCGTAGCCGGGATGCACGGCATCCGCGCCGCTCTCGCCTGCCGCCTTCATGATTTTCGGGATCTGCAGATAGGAGTCGCGCGGCGTCAGTCCACCGATCGCAATGGCTTCATCCGCCTCGCGAACGTGCAGGGAGTCGCGGTCGGCTTCGGAGTAGACGGCGACGGTGGCAATACCCATGCGGCGGCAGGTGCCGATGATGCGCAGGGCGATTTCACCGCGATTGGCGATAAGCAGCTTTTTGATCTTCATGCGAAACGGCATTAGTGGACAAAACGCAGACAAGAGACCCGCAAATTACAAAAATTGTGCAGCATGGGCGCGGGGCGGATGTTGTAGTGCCGAAGGGAGCCAGGGGGAGGAATTGGGCCTGAACGCAGCGGATGTGGCGATTTCTGTCTGAGCTGCCAGCCCTCGGGGCACGTAAGTTGGCGCAAAGACGGCCTTTCAACCAAAAAGCGGCGCACTTAACGCCTTAAAACTGATCGTTCAGGTGCGTGGCGGTCGGAGAAAATGGCGCAGCTCGTCCGCCGAGGTATTGATTTTCATGTCAACCTGCGGGCCTGAAAACACAACAGCCGGACGCATACGCCCGGCTGTTGAACCTGAATATCTGATCGTTCGATTCTGGTTGAATGCTGTAGAGTTCGTCTACTTCAACTCCACGATCGTCACCCCCGCGCCGCCCTCGGTCAGCTTGCCCTGACGGAAACCCTCGACGCCGGGATGTGTCTTGAGATAGCGCTGCAGGGCCTGACGCAGCGCGCCCGTGCCTTTGCCGTGCACGACCGTCAGCTCCGTCACATTGCCCATCATGGCTTCGGCGATGGCGTTTTCGACTTCGAGCGAAGCTTCCTCGGCGTACATGCCGCGCACGTCGATGCGCGTCTGCGCGTTCGTGCGGAACTCCAGCTCGTGGCGTTTAACTTTATCGACCTTTTTATTGGTCGGTTTCAGTTTGGACAGGTCGGTCTTGAACTTGACGGAGTTAAACTCGACCACGGCGGATTTGCTGTCGAGGTCCAGCACCAGAATGACGCCGGGTTTTTCGTAGCCCTCCATGACAACAACATCACCCTGCTCGAACTTCACTTCAACAGGTTGTTCGACCTTTTCACGCGCGGCCTGGCCTTTGGCCAGTATGTCTTTTTTGGCTTGTTCGTAGCTCTTGCGAACTTCGGTCACCGGTTTCTGTTGTTCGCGAATCTCGCGCACCGTGTTTTCGATGAGCTTGTTGGCGCCTTTAACCAGGTCCGCCGCTTCGGTTTCGGCGGCGCGCACGAGGTCTTTGTACTTGCGTCTGAATTCGTCGAACTTGTGTTCGTACTTGGTCTCGAGTCGCTCGGCGCGCGCTTTGGTCGCGGCGGCTTCGCGTTTGAGGTTTTCGGTCTCGCGCCGATAGCGCTGGATGATTTCGATGCTTTCTTCCAGCTCGTTGTGTTTCTCGCCCAGGTATTCGCGCGAACGCTGCATGACGACCGGCGGCATGCCCAGTTTGTCGGCCAACACAAAAGCATAACTGTTGCCCGGCACGCCGGAAAGAAAACGATAGGTCGGCTCCATCTTGTCGACGTCGAATTCCATACAGGCGTTCGAAATCTCCGGACGGCGCAGCGCATAACTCTTCAGCGATGTCTGGTGCGTCGTGACGATGTAAAACGCCTGGCGCTTAAACAGACCTTCCATCACGCCGACGGCCAGAGCCGAGCCCTCCTGCGGGTCAGTACCCGAGCAGATCTCATCTACAAGCACCAGTGAAAGCGGCGAGCAGTTTGTTAAAATTTCCCGCAGGCGAATAATCTGCGAGGAAAAAGTACTGACGTCGTTTTCGATTGACTGGTTGTCGCCGATCGCGGCAAAGATGCTGCGGAAGCCGGTCGTGCATTCGCCGATCGGAAAAATTCCGGAGATGGCCATTGCGACGTTAAGCCCGATGCTTTTGAGCGCCACGGTTTTACCGCCGGCATTCGGGCCGGAAATCAGGTGACCGTAGACTTCGCCGCCAAACTCAATTGTTAAAGGCACGACGTCGCGCGCACCTTTGCTACGCACGAGCAGCGGGTGCCGCACTCCGTGCAGCTGCACGACCGGTTCGTCGACGATCACCGGCATGATACCGCCACACTGGTGCGCGTGGCGCGCCTTGGCGCGGACAACGTCAATCGCAATCAGGATGTCGACCATGCGGGCGGCCAACAGAGACTCGGAGCCGATCTCCATGGTCAGCGTCGTGAGGATGCGCTGGATCTCGCGCGTTTCCTCGCCATAGAGCAGGGAAATCTCGTTGTTTAACTCAAAGGTCGCAGCCGGCTCGATAAACACCGTTGCGCCCGTGTTGGAAACCCCGTGAATAATCCCCGGAATGTGCCGTTTGAATTCAGTTTTCATCGGCAGCACAAAACGACCGTCGCGCTGCGTGATGAAATCGTCGGTTAACACATCGGCCTCTTTTTCCTTGGCCAGGATGCGATTGAGGCGCGCGCGCAGTTTGTTGGACGTGTCCAGGATGTCGCGCCGGATACGCGCCAGCTCGCGGCTGGCCGTGTCGCGCACTTCGCCGTTGTCGTCAATGGCCTCGTGAATGTGTTTTTCCAGCAGGCGATTTTCGTACAAATCACTGGTAAAACCGTGCAGCGCGGGAAAGTCTTCCTGATACTGGGCAAAAAAGTGTTTAACCAGTCGCGATGTGCGCAACATGTCGCGCACGTTTAACAGCTGGATCGGCTGCAGGAAGGCATTTTCAACTCTGGCCTTGTTTAACAGGGGCCGGATGTCGTGCAGACCTTCCAGGGGCAAATCCAGATCGCGCTGCAGCACGGTGAGCAATTCCTGAACGCGCCGGTGTTCAAGGCGCAGCCATTCGCTGTCCTCCACCGGCTCGATGGCGCGGATGAGTTCCGCGCCGACGTCCGAAATGGCGTTGGCGGCAACGTGTTCGAGTACTTTGGGAAATTCGAGTTCATCAAGGCTGCGCCGTACGAGCGCGCGCTCATCAAGATGAGATTGGTCCATTGTAAAATGTATGTGATATCAGTTTAATAGCTCTTTGACGATGGCCTGTACGCGTGCACCGTCGGCCTGGCCCCGCAGGGCTCCCATAGCCGCGCCCATGACCTTGCCGAAGTCGGCCGGTCCCGAAGCGCCGGTTTTTTCCATGATCTGTCGCACGCGCGCCGTTATTTCCGCATCGTCGAGTTGCTTTGGCAGAAACTCGTTGATGATTTCCAGTTCCGCTTGCTCTTTAGCCGCCAGCTCGTCGCGGCCGGCATTGCTGTACTGTTCGATCGCATCTTTGCGTTTTTTGGCTTCCTTCAGGAGCAGGTCCTGTTCGACCTTTTCATCCATCGGTCCTTCCGCGCCGCTTTTTTCGTATTCGAGCACGCGCGCACGCAGGGAACGCAGGGTTTCCAGACGCAATTTATCGCCCGCTTTCATCGCGGACTTGATGCCTTCAACAATGGTTGTCGATAAACTCATCGTGATTGTTCTCCTCGGTATGGCGTGTTTGCTTTTGTTTGCCAACGCGCCGAAAATAAAAAAGCGAGAAACGTCCGCTGTGCGCGTTTCTCGCTTTCCACATTATTCAGTCCGGATATATGCCGGGGAAAGTGATTGTTGCGCAACGACTCAGCAGCCGTGCGCGCACAGCCACTTTTATTGATTGTCTGACGACTGATCGCCGCCGCCCGCCGGTTGGTCAGTCGGGAGACCGCCGTCAGCCGGAGCGGGGGGCGCAGTCACGGGCAGTTCCTTGGAAATGCCGGGACGCGCCGTCACCGGGCTGCGACCGCCGATATCGGAGGGCTCGAGCAGCCACATGTTGGTGGCAAGCGTCAGAAGCAGGATCGCCACGGCGGTCCAGACGGTGAATTTTTGCAGAAAGTCTGAAGCCTGACGGACGCCGAAAACGGATCCAAACTGGCCGCCGATGCCGCCGAATGCAGAGCCTTCCAAACCGCCGCCCTTGCTGGGTTGCAGCAGAATGGCCACTGTCATAACAATCGCCAGCAGCATCAGAATGATGATAAAAATTGCATAACCCATGTCTGTATCCGTTGAATTAGGATCATTCGTAAAGAGAAATAAGAACCGCAAAATTAGATATACTGCGGCAACCGTACAAGCAGAAAATCAAAATATTCTTCGGTATAACCGTGACTTTTTTGTATTTTGACTGCCTTTCGCCGTGAATCGCGGCGGCTTATTTTGGACTAGTTTTTGCGTGGTTTACCGTGACGAAAGCCGATATAGTCGACAGAATCGCCGGAGCAACCGGCTTGACGAAGGTCGAAACCGAAGTGGTCGTCGACGGCTTCATCAAAACGGTGATTGAAGCACTGACGGAAGGCAAACACATTGAAATCCGCGGCTTCGGCACCTTCAAGGTTAAAAAACGCAAACCGCGGATTGCGCGCAATCCCCGGACGGGCGAACCGGTGCCGCTCGACGAACACTACGTTCCCGTCCTGAAAGTCTCGCGCGAACTGCGCGACCGCGTCGACGCCAATTTGAAATCTGGTGAATATTCAATCGAGTCCTGAAGATTTCGCGTTCCGCGCCAACTGATGGCCGGACGCAGGAATGCGCCAAGCGCCGATGCAGAAACAACAATCGTTCAGTCTGATGTTCGCCGCCGCGCTGGGAATCGCCCTGGCGCTCGGTTTGACGTCCTTCGGCGTCACGCGTTTGTTCATTGATCCTCCCGCGGGAGACCTGGCGCGCAGCGACGGCTCGCAGCCGGACACAGAGCAAGGGCAGGAAGCGCCGCC
Organism: bacterium; assembly: GCA_030430495.1. Lineage (GTDB taxonomy): Bacteria > Bacteroidota > Ignavibacteria > Kapaibacteriales > UBA7675 > JAUIKM01. The sequence goes on from JAUIKM010000010.1 coordinate 119,612, forward strand.
GGTGATGGACAGCGCCCTGCAGGCCCAGGCGCACCAGCAGCTGGTGTTCCTGATGGCGCTGCGCGACTCCGTCGCCGCCGACTCGATGAACGGCATGAAAGTTTTGACATATGCAAACGCGCTCTACGATGCCCGCATCTACCGGCGCGCTTCCGAAGTCTACGAACGCTACTTGCGCGAAATCGACTCGACCAACGCAGATGCGCGAATCGACTACGCCTTTACGCTCTTTGAACAGGACTCGGTAGAAAAAGCACTTGAGCAAACAACGTACGCGCTGCATTTCCAGCCGGAACATCCCGTCGCCATGTTCAACATTGCAATTATCATGTTGCAACAGGAGCGGGCGGAGGAAGCCAAATCATGGCTGGAGCGCTGCCTGGCCGCCATCGGCGAGGACCAGGACGAGATGCGCCAACGCGTTGAACACGTGCTGATGACACTCGAGCAGGAAACGACTCAAATCAATCCGTAAATCATATATATTCGATCAATATTCTGGAGGTGCTCATGCCCTGCGGACGTAAACGCAAACGCCACAAAATGGCGACGCACAAGCGCAAAAAACGCTTGCGCAAAAACAGGCACAAGAAGAAGAAGTAAAACTTCGCCGCGCGCTTTGCTGATCAATCCGGCAAAGCGCGTTTTCTTTTCACGGCTTTTTTTCATGTTTGTCGCGCAGTGCAAAGCCACATGCCGCGACGCATTTCACTCAGTTCCGGAATCGAGCAATGAGCGCTTTTCCATTCAGCGAATTTGAAGCCAGATGGCAGAAGTACTGGGACGACCATAAGACGTACCGTACCGACGACAGCACGGACAAACCCAAATACTACGTGCTGGACATGTTCCCCTACCCCAGCGGCGCCGGACTGCACGTCGGCCACCCCGAGGGTTATACCGCCTCCGACATCGTCGCGCGCGCGCGGCGCATGCAGGGCTTCAATGTATTGCACCCGATGGGTTTTGACGCCTTTGGCCTGCCCACCGAACAGTACAGCATGAAAACGGGGATTCACCCGGCCGTCGCCACGGCCGACAACGTCGCGAACTTCCGCCGTCAGCTCAAAATGCTCGGTTTTTCCTACGACTGGTCGCGCGAAGTCACGACCTCCGACCCCGGTTTCTACCATTGGACGCAGTGGATTTTCCGGCTGATTTACAATTCCTGGTTCGATGACAAACAAAAGAAAGCACGCCCCATAGAGGAGCTTCCGATACCGGCGAATATTACGGATCCGCTGGAGGTGCAGGCTTATCAGGACAGCTTCCGCCTGGCCTACGTGGACGAAATTCCGGTGAACTGGTGCGAGGCGCTGGGCACGGTGCTGGCCAATGAAGAAGTCGACGAATGGAAGGAAAAGGGCTACAGCGTGGTGCGGCGTCCCGTGCGTCAGTGGGTGCTGCGCATCACGGCCTACGCGGAACGCCTGCTGGAAGGTCTGGATGAGCTGGACTGGCCCACCAGCACAAAAGAAATGCAGCGCCACTGGATAGGCCGCAGCGAAGGCGCGCGCATCCGTTTTGACGTGGAGGGCCACGACGCCGACATCGAAGTTTTCACGACGCGGCCCGATACCGTGTTCGGATCGAGCTATCTGGTGCTGGCGCCGGAACACGGCCTGGTGGATGTGGTCTGCACGGACGCGCAGCGCGACGACGTCAAGGCCTACATCGCGGCGGCGGCGCTGAAATCCGACGTGGAGCGGACGGCCGAAAAGGAAAAAAGCGGCGTCTTTACGGGCGCATACGCGACCAACCCGGCGAGCGGAACGCGCATACCGATCTGGATAGCTGATTACGTTCTGGCCCACTACGGCAGCGGCGCAATTATGGCCGTACCGGGCCACGACGAACGCGACCACGAGTTTGCGCTCGCGTTCGGCCTGCCGATCATCGAAGTTGTGCAGCCGGCGGACGGCGCGCAGCACGATGTTCAGGCGTCGGCCCTGACGGATCCCGGCGTGGCGGCCAACAGCAGCAACGCAGACCTGGACCTGAACGGCATGGCGACGGCCGAAGCCAGGCGCGCAACGATAGACTGGCTGGAGCGCAGCGGCCGCGGTCAGGGCACGATCAACTACCGCCTGCGCGACTGGACTTTTTCACGCCAGCGCTACTGGGGCGACCCGATGCCGATCATTCATTTTGAAGACGGCACGCGCCGCCTGCTGGATGAGGACGAACTGCCGCTGGAGCTGCCGCCGAGCGACGACTTCAAACCGGCGGGCACGGGCGAATCGCCCCTGGCGAAAATCGACGCCTGGGTGAATTATCACGACCCCAAAACAGGCAAAACCGGCCGCCTGGAAACAAATACCATGCCGCAGTGGGCCGGCTCCTGCTGGTACTACCTGCGCTACATGGACCCGCACAACAACGAGCGCATTTTTGACCCGGCGCTGGAACAGTACTGGATGGGCGACAACGGCGTTGACCTCTACGTCGGCGGCGCGGAACATGCGGTGCTGCACCTGCTGTACGCGCGATTCTGGCACAAAGTCCTGTTCGACTACGGCGTGGTCCATACCTCGGAGCCTTTCCGCCGCCTGGTGCATCAGGGCATGATTCAGGCCGAGGACGGTCGCAAGATGTCCAAGTCCCTGGGCAACGTGGTCAACCCGGACGACGTGGTAAAGCAATTCGGCGCGGACACGCTGCGCCTGTTTGAGATGTTCATGGGTCCGCTGGCGGACGACAAACCCTGGTCGTCCAAGGGCCTGGAGGGCGTGCATCGTTTTCTCTCGCGCGTCTGGCGCATGCTGCTCGACGACGCAGGCGCGGTACGCGCCGAGATCGGCGACCACTCGCTGAGTGACGAGCAGGAGTTCATGCTGCATGCCACGATCAAGAAAGTGAGCGAGGACATCGACTCGCTGACCTTCAACACGGCAATAGCGCAGATGATGACTTTTGTGAACGACTTCCTGAACCTGCCGGCCAAGCCGCGCAGCGCCATGGAAATGTTCCTGAAGCTTCTGGCGCCCTTTGCGCCGCACATCTGTGAGGAGCTTTGGCGCAGATTGGGACATAGCGAGTCGATTCACGTTTCGGCCTGGCCGCGGTACGACGAAAACAAGCTGGTGAAGTCCAGTGTCGAGATCGTGCTGCAGGTCAACAACAAAGTACGTGCGCGGGTCAGCGTGCCGGCGGACGCGCCGCAGGCGGAAGTCGAAGCGATCGCGATGGCGGACGAGAACATCGTCAGGCACATCGACGGCAAGACGGTGCGCAAGATCATCTACGTGCCGAACAAAATCTTCAACATCATCGCAAAGTAAACTGTGAACGGCGCGCGCCGGGCGGAGCGGAACATGCTGGGATTAAAAACTGCGACCAACGATGAGTGGATAGCCGTGGCGGCGCAGAATCTGGATCAGATATTGATCGACCACGCCCACTGCGAAAAAAAGGCGGCGGCAAACGGCATGGCCATGATCTCGCGCTACCCCGACCGCGAGATGCTCGTGCGCGCCATGATAGAACTCATCAAAGAAGAGACTGAACACTTTGAGTTTATTTACGAAGAGATCCGCCGCCGCGACCTGACGCTCACGCGCGACCGCGGCGACCGCTACGTGCAGGAGTTGTCCAAACACATCAACAAAAACGAGCCGCTGCGCATGCTCGACTTTCTGTTGACGGCGGCGCTGATCGAGGCGCGCTCCTGCGAGCGCTTTTCGCTTTTGTCAAAGTGCGACGATGTGCCGGCGGACCTGCGCAAGCTGTACCACGACCTGATGGCATCGGAGGCGGGGCACTACCGCGCATTTACGGATATCGCGCGCGAGTTCTTCCCGAAGGAACAGGTGAAGGCGCGTCTTGAGGAGCTGCTTGATATTGAGGCGGAGATTGTGCGCGGGCTGCCGAACGAAGCGACGATGCACGGGTGATGAGCGGATTGGAGACTCGGAAAAATACGTAGAACTACGTATGAGCTGTCTGCCCTCAGGGCTCACAGCTCAAAAATCTATCGTGCCAAAAAACAGCGTGTTCCAGAATAGCCTGCCAACGCACCTTCCATACGGCTGAACGACGCAACCCTCTCTTTGAACGTTAATTCCAGCCACAATAACCGGGCAGCCGCTTTTCCGACGCGATTGCTCAACTCTTCCCTCCCGTTCTCATCTATCCGGAAGTCCTGGAAAACGGCGCGGCGCAATATTCGCCGCGCACGTGCGCCTTTGCCCTCTCGACGCTTTTGTTCCGGAGTCCCGAGGTCGATCAATGCCAGAACCAAACATAGTTTTTATGGGAACGCCGGAGTTCGCCGTTCCGAGCATGCGGGCCCTGCACCATCGCTTTCCACTGACGGCCGTCGTCACAACGCCGGACCGCGAGCGCGGACGCGGACGCAGGAAGCAGTTCTCCGAGGTCAAACAGGCGGCGCTGGATATGGGCCTCCCGGAAGACCGCATCCTGCAGCCAGAAAAACTGCGCGACCCGAAGTTTGTCCAGGCGATACAAGCGCTGGAACCCGACATCATCGTCGTGCTGGCTTTCCGAATTCTGCCGCGCAGTGTGTACTCCGCCGCCAGACTGGGCGCTTTTAATATTCACGGCAGCCTGCTGCCGAAATACCGCGGCGCGGCACCGATCAACTGGGCGATTATCAACGGCGAGACGGAAACGGGACTGACCGCTTTCCTGCTGGCCGATCGCGTCGACACCGGCAACATCCTGATGCGCGAATCTCTGCCGATTCCGGCTGACGCCACGTTCGGCGACATGTACTACAAGATGATGCCCGTCGCGGCTGAGATGACCGTCGCGGTCTGCGAACGCCTGCTGCGCGAAGGCGCCGAGATTCAGGCCGAGGCGCAGGACGACTCCCGGGCTACGCCCGCACCCAAGATTTTCCGCGAGGATTGCCGCATCGACTGGAGCCGCAGTGCCGCAGCTGTTCGCAACTTTATCCGCGGCGTCTCGCCGGTGCCCGGAGCATTTACGATGCTGGACGGCGCGAGCTTCAAGATTTATCGCGCCGAGGTGTATACAGGCGCCGATGTCAATCTGCAGGATGGCGAATGCCTGGTGACGGGCAACGATATCCTGTTCGGCTGCGGCGCGGGCAAATGCCTCCGCGCGCTTGAGGTTCAGGTGCAGGGTAAAAAACGCATGTCTGCCGAAGATTATGTGCGCGGCTATCGCGGCCCCGCACGCCGCATGACGGAGAGTTAAACACTATGATGACACTACGTGAATTTGCATCGGACAGCAAAGTCCTGGTGGCCGCGCACCGCGGCTCCTCAGGCACCGCACCCGAAAACACAATGGCCGCACTGCGCGAAGCGGTCGACGCCGGCGCGAGTATTGTTGAAGTCGATATTCAGCTGAGCAGCGACGAACAGGTTATTGTCTTTCACGATGAAGTTCTGGATCGCACTACGGACGGCAGCGGGAAAGTCGGCGCGCACTCCTATGAAGAATTGCGCACGGTCGACGCCGGCGCATGGTACGACGCGCGTTTTCGCGGCGAACACATCCCCCTGTTAAGCGAGGCGCTGGACTTTCTGGGCGGCAAGGTCAATATTAACATCGAAATCAAACCGCCGCGCGCGGGCGAGGATTTCACGCGCCGCGTCGGTTTTGTGGCAGGGATGATCCGCGAGCGCGGCCTGCAGAACAACACGCTCTACTCGTCCTTTCACCACGAGTCCCTGCTGCGACTTAAACAGGAATTTGAAGGCATGAACACCGCCGCCATTCACCTGCCGGGGGATGAGCGCCTGCCGAGTGAAGTGGTTCGGGCCGCCAATGCCGACGCCTACGTTTGCAGCCTGCGCGAGGTACACCCGGCCGCGGCCGACGACATCCGCGCGCACAGCATCTTCTGCGGCGCATACACGATCAACACACCCGACCAGCTGCGCAAAGCGATGCAGTTGCCGATCAAGGCGATCGTCACCAACTTTCCGGCGCGAATAGCGGAATTGTTAACACGGGAATACGCGGACAGAATCTGAAGTGCCGGCAGCTGATCGGCTTAAACAAACTTAAAACAACAATCCCACCTGGATTCCGGCGGTTTTGTAGGTGCGGTGCACGTCGTAGATTCCCAGCACACCGCTGACCACCAGAGGCGGCACGCCGTCAATCGGATCCCAACTGAAGCCCAACTTACACTGCGCGCCGAGGCCGCTGCCGAGCGGGCCGTTGAGTTGTTGTGAGAAAAATTCGGCGCTCTGGGCATAACCGACGTCGATCCCGATGTGCAGCCCGCGATCCGGACGACTGAACGGGAACCAGTGCGTGCCGAGGCCGGCGTACACCAGACGCGAGTCGTGCAGCTCACCTGTGTTGATAGCTGTGACGAAGTACCAGTGGCGTTCCTCATCCAGCGCCGCGCCCCCGTCAATGGCAATCTGAAAGTTCGCGAATGCACTGATGTCGTCGTCCACCCAGCGCAGTGAAGTGATGCCGATAAATCTGCGATCCGCCTTCGACTCGGATTCCTGATCGAGAAATTGAGCCCGCAGCGTTGATCCCGCGACGACAAACACAAGGAAAAAACACAGCGTGTAAAAGCCGGGCCGCAGCACCGTCCAGAGCGTGGTCATATGCGGAATCGTCGGTCGATGGTTGTTGCACATGCACCGCTGTTTACAACGGAACACTCCCTGACAAACAAGAGGGGCAAACAAATGGAGCGCGCAATAAAGCAGTCCCGGGGCAGCTCCGCCTTATCGCAATTCGCAGGAGTGGACGCGCGGTTGACGCACCAGATTGTTGCTTCCGCTCCCCTTTTTTCGGCGATCGCCCGCGTTTTCGTATTTTTGCAGGTTTCCAGTAAGTCAGAATTCCATCGAACAACGCGGATCCAGGCCATGAAACGGACGAACTTTTACGAAATCCACAAAGGACTGGGCGGCAAGCTCGTCAACTTTGCCGGCTACGAAATGCCGGTTCAATACAGCAAAGGCATCCTGCAGGAACACATGAGCGTGCGCAACGCCGTCGGCATGTTCGACGTCTCGCACATGGGTGAGGTCGAAGTGCGCGGCGCGGACGCCCTGGCGTTTATACAGAAAATCACCATCAACGACGCAGCCAAACTGGTCGAGGGCAAAGCCCAGTATTCCGCCATGTGTTATGAGGACGGCGGCATCGTGGACGACCTGCTGGTCTACCACTGCGGCGACTACTACATGCTGGTGATCAACGCGTCGAATATCGAGAAAGACCTGGAGTGGATGCAGCAAAACGCCGTGGGATTTGAGTCGCTCGAGCTCAAAAACGTCAGCGATGAAATTAACCTGCTGGCCGTCCAGGGCCCCAAATCGCGTGTGACGCTGCAGAAACTGACGGAAAACAAGCTGGACGAAATCGAGTTCTACGCCTTCCAGATGGGCAAGCTCGCCGGCGTCGACATGATCATTTCGCGCACGGGTTATACCGGCGTCCTCGGATTCGAATTGTACTTCCGCGGCGACGAAACCACCTGTAAAAAGGTCTGGAACGCCATCGTCGAAGCCGGCTCGGAGTTCAACCTGGAACCCGTCGGCCTCGGTGCGCGCGACACGTTGCGCCTCGAAAAAGGCTACGCTCTTTACGGCAACGACATCGATAAAACTACCAACCCGATTGAAGCCGGTCTGGGCTGGATCACAAAAGTTAACAAAGGCGAATTTAACGGACGCGACAAGATCGTCGCCATGAAGGAAAACGGCGCAAGTCGCAAACTTACCGGTCTTAAAGTACGGGCGGAAAAGTTTCTGCCGCGCCACAGCTATAAAATCGTCGTCGACGGCAAAGAGGTAGGCTACGTCACGAGCGGAGGCATCTCGCCTATCTTAAACATCGGTATTGCGATGGCTTACATCGAGAAGGAACACGCCGTACAGGGCACCGAAGTTTCCATCCAGGCGCGCGGCAAGGAATTCCCGGCCGAAGTCGTAAAACCGCCCTTTGTTGTTTAAGCGGCAAGAGCGAAACATTTAAACATTTTCGATTCAAAGGGCAGGCTGGTGAGCAATCAATTTTGGCAGGATGGACGTCCACAGAACGGCATGACCTGGGATGAGTTTCAGGAGCACTATGAATTGGAGGCGCACAGACCGCTGGACGAGAGCCCCAACCCCGGGCTGACGCGTTATACGCCGCTCAACTGGAAACGCTCGGAGCGCGTTGAAAAGACCTACAAGATGTCCGACGAAGCGCGCAGTGCGATGCAGATGATTCAGTCGCCGCAGCTCTGGATGGTCATTACGGAGAGCTGGTGTGCCGATTCGGCGCAGAGTTTCCCCGTCATTCACCGCCTGGCGGAGTCAAACCCGCTGGTGGAAATCCGGGTTATCCTGCGCAACGACAACATGGACATTATGGACGCGCACTTAACGGACGGCAAACGCGCCATTCCGAAACTGGTGGCGTTTAACCGCGACGGCGAGGAGTTGTTTAACTGGGGGCCGCGCCCCGGCACAGCCGCCGAGCTGTTCAGGAACGGGCTGGCCGAGGGCACACCCAAGGCCGAGGTGCAAAAGGCCTTGCACCTGTGGTACGCACGCGACCGCGGCAAAACCATCGAACGCGAGCTGATCGATCTGGTTAAAGGCAGCGCATGAGAGTCGAAACCGGCTTGACACAACATTTTAACTCAAGCCGTCCACGCAGTGTCGTGGGCGGCTTTTTTGTTTAAGGCGGACTATCACACTTGTCTGCTGATCGCTTTGAGCCTGGCCTGACGGCTGCGGCTCAGGCTCTGATGACGCTGTTGTTTGTCATTGAGAACAAAGACGTGAGGCGCGGGGGTGGTTGTTGAGCTGTTGAAGGCAATAATTGCAGGACGGTAATAGAGCCCGGGAGGTCGTTCAGTCGGGTTCGCCGGCCGGTGATTCGCTGAGACGGCGGTTTAATCCTTGAGCGAAAAAACGCGGCGTCCGACGGAGAGAACCCGACCAGCGGGCGAGGAGCAAAGAGTGTAAAGCGTTGAAAAATAAAGGGTTGTCGTGAGGTTGATTTTGGATGGGTAGTTTTTGAACGCACTCCTCGCTAGATCAGGGGGCCTCCCCGCCGCCGCCACGGTTGAATCCTCCACGCTCCATACACACTCCTCCCACCCTGCACTGTGTGCAAGTTTTTTTTGAGTGATCAGTCAGCGCTCAGGCGCGCCGCATGCTGCCCGCCTGTACAGCGAGAATACCATCCTGGCATTCCTGTTCCAAGTGGAAAAATTTAAACGTACCCGCCTTGCTGTTAAACGTCGTGTATTTCTGCGTAAGCGGGCCACGGCCAGTTCACTTGAGCGTGAATACACTGCTCCAACCCGGCCTTGTCAATTGCAGGAGTAACATTGAGGAAGAACCTGCACGTAATGTTCAGTGTCTAAAACCGAGTGAATATTCGCCGGAATCCTCACAGACATCAGAACAAGCGTGCAACCTCACTTCGTCACCAGAATAATTGCCTGTAGGTCCAGCGAGCTTTCTTGTTGTTCCTTCCGCCTTTCCCGGGGAGAGCGAAAACCGTACTTTCGCGCTGCAGCAAAGTAAACGCACGATCGAACTCGCACTTCTTGCCCCGGCAGTTTGCTCGAGCGCTGATCCATTTGCCGGGGACAGAATCGTGGGGACAATCCACGCCATTGTCGTCCGCGCTCAACCACATGTTAATCTGCGATGAGCAACTGATAATAATTGATACTGGAAATGCCGCGCTGAATGGAAAGAAAAAGTGTGATCTATCGAGCTGCTGCTCTTGGCTCAATTTGTTGCTCAAACGCACACATCAGTGTTGGTCCGCCTTAGCCACGACATTGCAAATCAACCATTCCCATCTCAATTCCTGTTAAGTTGGCTTCGAGCATCCTTTCTCGCAATGGATAGCTGACATAATAGTTGAGTCCAATAACTGAAAACGTAAACATATCCCATCCCTTTTGGTGGAAACTATCTTTCAGCTTTAGACAATGCGGTTTTATTTGAAAGTCCAGTGCGTCAATTCGGGCGCCAAATCTATTCCGCAGCAGTTTTGAACTGTCTCTTAATTCTTCCTTAGAGCCAATATGTATCGTATCCAAAATCTCGCCAGTAAAGAGATTTACTACTGCAAATTTAGTTTCGCTAAAAAGTATATCACTCGAACAATCGGACAACTGATACAAGAAGTAGTAATCTGTTTTTTTTCCTTTCTTTTCAACCTTTGCAGGAAAAAATTCACAAGGTGGCAACTTGAACTGATCAATAGTTGCCTTAAACTTCGGACTAACGAATATACCCTCTGGGTCGAGTATTGAAGAACTCAACAGGTCCGACAGTTTTGCTCGCCTATCGACGATCAAACAATCAAGATTCGGCGTAAAGTCAGGAATCTCCGATAGTTTAATCTTCCAGAAAGAATCTTCCGAATATCGATTCATACTCCCGCCTATATCTTGAATCTGCGGAAATGCCGGACCGACTTCAGGTGTGTCAACAGCAAAGGTAAAAGAATAGAGTTTCATGTAATAGCTGCACTCCCGGCATCACAGGTTAAAACCCGCCCAAAACACGTTCGGGATTCGTTCGTTGAATGCCACACGTCTTGCCAGACTTTCAGTTGCAAATTTACATGTACCGGACAAATCGATTGCGTTTGCTTCGCTTCACCTTCCGCTATGTTTCTCGCCCGCTTGCGCAGAAAACCCTGCATACCACTGGCTGTTTTTTTAATCTTCACATCCAACACGAACCGATCTCCGGCTCGTTTGCGATTGACCGCTGACGGGGTCGGCGTATTATCGGCTGCCAAACGCCTCGCGGCCATGTTGGAGTATTCCGCACAGCCCATGCCCAGGAACGCAACAAACGCCGCTCCATTCACCTGACCTTCGCCCCGCACTCAACGAATGTTGAACACGGGCGGCTTGTCCGTCTCGCAGGCTATGAGCGAGAACTGAACACACGGCGCTCGAATGTCGCAAACTTCAACACCGCGATTTTTCGTTCTTGCTCCGACTCGAAACGTCAAACCGAAAACCGTGAACCACCACGCGACGACCGGCAACGCTCAACCCGCTGACAAACAAAAAGAAAAAGCAAGCCACGACCGCAGGGATGGGGCGAAGCGCCGGTTTGCTCAAGCAGGCGTTAACAACGACAATTCGAGCCAAAAAACAACTTAACCGAACAGCTTAAACAAAAACGGACCGGCCACATCGCGTGATGAGACCGGTCCGCCTGAAACGTTAACCCAAATGCACGCAGTACAGTCTCGGCCTAGCGGGCACGGAGCGTCAACGGCAGGGCAAGCTGTGCCGAACCGGTGCGGACCTGCAGGAAGTATACGCCCTGCGCCAGATCCGACACGTCGATTTGCAGTTGATGCGATCCGGAGGGAAGCGCCCGCGATCCGATGTGTTTAACAGAATTGCCGTTCATATCCACTAAAACAAGTTCAACAGTTTCCGCCGCGGACAGGCCGATGCCGAGCGGAAATTGCGCGCCGACAATATTGCCCTGCGGCAGCGAAGCCGTCAGACCGTTAAGCGATTTCTGCAGCTCGTGCACACTCGTGGGGTCCGGCTCCTCGCCGTTGCCGCGCAGCGCAACCGTCAACTGCGGATCGTCGACGGCATTGCTGCGGACAAGCAGCTGGCTGACAACCTCGCCGGCCGCCGCCGGATCGAATGAAACCGACACCGTCAGCGTTTCGCCGGGCTGAAGCGTAGCGGGAAGCTGCGATTCATTCGGCGCAACAATGCTGAAACCCATGTCGGCCGCCGTGGCGCCAAGTTCAAGCATCGCGACCTCAAGCGCCTCGCTGCCGACGGAAGAAATCACCACGTCCGAAGTCATCGAAGAACCGACCTCGACGTCGCCGAAATCGACGTCGTTGGTCGACAGTTCAATCTGAGCCTGGCCGGACGCCTCGACGCCCATGCCGGTGAGCGTCACAAGCACGGCCGATTTGTTCGGGTCGTTGGTGGAAATCAACAAATCGCTAAAAATTTCTTCCGCAACCGTGGGCGCAAATTCAATCGTGACCGTGATGGACTCGTCCTGCGCCAGCTCGACCGGCAGCGAGCCAAGATCGGGCGCCGTGATGCTTAAACCCTTGCTTTCAGCGTCCAGGTCGAAGAATTCGATGCCCTGAATTTCAAGCGCGGCCGTCGAGAGCGAAGTCAGTTCCAGCGAGAGCGATTTGGATTTCCCCAGTTCGACATCGCCGAAGTCCAGCTCCTCCGTCTCCAGGCCCAGCGCGGGATCGTCGGGCACCGGCTCGCCCTGTTTAATGCGCCCCACAAAAGAGCTGAACTGAGAGTTTGTGTGCGGCAGGTTGACTTCGCCGCAAATCAGCGGATCGGAGAAATAGTTGCCGACGATAAAGACGTCGCCGTTCGGCGCCACGCCCATGCCCAGGAAGTTGTCGTAAGCGGAACCGCCGCAGCCGGCATACCAGATCGGACTGCCGTCGGAGTTAAAATAGCCCGTCAGGATGTCGACGTCGCCGCGGCTCGTGATCGACTTAAAGCCGAAGTTCAACACGCCGCCGAAGCTGGTCGTAAGCCAGAATTTGCCGTCGGGTCCAGCTTTGATTGACGAGCCCTGTCCAAACCCGGCCTGGCCGTCCTTGCCGTTGCCGCCGATTTTCGTGGCAAAGTCAACATCGCCCTCCGGCGTAAAAGCGGCCACCACAATGTCAAAAGTGCCCGAGCCTTCCAGCACGGCCTGGTCGCCCACGTCGCAGGCGCTGCCGTTGAAATACCCGGAAACGATGATATTGCCGTTGTCCTGAATGTCCACATCGTCGACGCTGTCGTTGGCGCCCGCTCCGATGCGGCGCACCCACTCAACCGTGCCGCCCGGAGTGACTTTCATCACAAAGCCGTCGAAGTCGCCTACCGCGGTCAATGAGATGTCGCCGAAGCGGGCCGTTCCGCTGAACCAACCGACGACGTAAGCATTGCCGTCGGCATCGACGGCGACGTCATGTCCGCCTTCCGTTTCGCTGCCGCCGCAGCCGAGCGCCCACAGCACGCCGCCGTTGGCGTCGTATTTAACCAGGAAAATATCGTCATTGTCGCCGTTGCCGCTGATATTGCGGCCGCCGAAGGTGGCCGATCCGACAAACAGGCCGGTCACGAAGATATTCCCGGCCGGGTCGAGCGCGACGCCGTTGGACCAGTCGCGGCCGGAACCGCCGCCGGAGCGCGCCCACACAACGGAGCCGTTGGAATTGTACTTGACGACAGTCGCATCATTCCCGCCCACGGCATTCAGCGTGGCGCTGCCGATGCGCGATTGCCCATCGATGCGCCCGGCGCAAAAGACATTGCCCGAAGCGTCGGTTGTAATATCGCGTCCGCCGTCCCAACCGGCGCTCTCCGACTGCGCGGCCCACTGCAGGCGACCGAGCCCGTCGTACTTGACCAGGAACATATCGCCTGTACCGCCGCCTGTCAGCGTTTGCGTGCCGAGATTGAGCGGCCCGCCGAAGTAACCCGTGACATAAAAGTTACCCGAAGCATCGCTGTGGGCGGCGTTGGCAAATTGAGCGTTGGCCTTCAATTGTTTAATCCAATCGACGTCCTGGGCCCGGGTCGACACCGTCGAAACCGCAAAAAGCGCCAGAATAATGAAGTAAAAAGTTCTCATGGATACACCATCTCCAAAACGGTACACTTACAGTCGTTAACTGCGTTCATAGTTAATTACTCCGCCAGGTTAAGTGCAGAGCACACGGCCCCGCACTCGAGCCGGCGGGTTCTGCGTTGAACAGAAAATTGTAGCCCCGGGTGTGAAAACCGGCCGTCGCACGTCAGCATTCACGCCGATGTGAGTTCCGGTTTAATTGGAAACATGGTGACATTCACGTCGATAAAAAGTCACAGTGATGCGCGCGTAACAAATTCAAATGAACGCGATTCCGGTTTAACCGTGATTAAACGTCAATTCCGACATCTTCCAGGTATGAAGTCCATGCAAAAACGCGACCATTTGTTCGATTTAATTCACGCCATGAGCAAGGCGGAGAAGCGAATTTTCAAGTTGCGCACGCAACGGCAGGGTGAAAAGAACAAGTATATCGAACTGTTTGACAAATTGGCGGCGATGGATCACTACGACGAAAAAACACTGCTGGCCGGCATCGGCGACAGCTATATCACGCGCCACCTGCGCCAGGCCAAACTCTACCTCCGCAAGTCGATCCTGCGCGTTTTAAGCGACATGCATATCCACACCAACAAACTCTACGAGACGGATATGCTGCTCGGGGAGGCTGCCATGCTGCAGCACAAAATGCTCTACGACCAGCAGTACGACGCGCTGCTGAAAGCCGAACGCAAAGCGCGCGACAACGGCGCAGTGCTCGACGCCATGCGCAGTCTGACCAAACAAATGTCCGTCATGCCCTTTATCTACAGCGATAAGGACAAGATCGAACAATCGATCGACCAGCGCTACGAGGACCTCCGGAATATCATGGGCGAAGTTCAGGCCCTGATCGACTATCGCTGGATCCAGGCCAGAATGTCCGTCATGCTCGATACCGTCGGCACGCCGCGCGACGCAGCCGATCTGGACAAATACCACGACCTGATGCGGCACCCGCGCATGCAGAACCCCGACCATCTGGACAACCCGCTTTGCCGAGTTTTACATTGTGACGTTACCTACAACTACAGTCTGATCACCAAAAACTGGGCGGCGGCGGAACGCGCGGCCAGGGGCCAGGTGGAAGTCGCCATGACGCGCCAGGCATTTGAACATCTGCTGCCGCGTTTTCTTGTGCGTCAATCGCAGGTGTATATGTCCCTGCTGGACTATGTGAAGTTTAACGAGTTAAAACAGCGGGCATTTGCGATCAACTCCGGAGCCATGCCGTTGCCGCGCGACACCCGCCACCTGTTCAACATGTTTAACGTGCAACTGCTCTCGCACTGCGGTCGTTTTGACGACGCCTACGAAGCCTGCCGCACTACTGCGCAGGAGATGCTGGATGTACCGCCCTCAATTACGCGCGGCATGGAAATCACGGCCTACTACCACTTTTTCTATGCCTGTTTCGGTGCCGGACACTTCAAGGAAGCACTGGACTGGCTGCGACGCATCACGGAATATCCGGAACAGGAAATGCGCACGGACATCGGCTGTTTTGCGCACATCGCCAAATTGATCACGCATTTTGAACTGGGAGACATGGATGCAATGGACTACATCCTGCGCTCCTGTTACCGCCACCTGAGCCGCAAAAAACGCATCTTTTTCATTGAATCACTGGTGATGGATTTTATCTCCGAGTTAAACTACCTGACCACGCCGGGCAACCTGACGCAGCTGTTCCGCCGCTATCGCGAAAAACTGCAGACGATTCGCGACAACCAGACTGAAAACGCGATTATGGGCCTGTTTCACCTGGATTGCTGGCTTGCTTCCAAGATTGAAAAGCGCCCCTTCCCCGCTCTGGTGCGGGAAATGGCGGGTAAACGACGGGCATTTCACCTGATGAGTTACGACAGAGAAACATGCGTTCATCCCATGCCGGATAAAACACCGTCCGACGAAACTTTAAACCGGGAGCCAGCCCTGAACGGCTCAACTGCAAAGAGCTGATTCATCTCCACTTAAACACAGATACCGCTGATAAATCCGCTTTTGTTTGTCGTGCAGTTGTCAACTTCAGGTCAGTCGCCGCGGCAAACTGTTTAAAAAGTGCAAGAGCCGTTCGCCAGAAACCGGCGAACAGCTCTTGCCGAGACGCAGTTGGATACCAAAGTCCCCCGATTCGCTCAGGCCGCCGGCAGATACACCCCGGACAGCGGCAAATCGGAAATGTTAATCAAGCGAATGCATAAGGGGCACAGTCACCGGGATGCCCGCCCCCTGCACACGCAGGAAGTAGACGCCCCGCGGCAATTCACTCAATTCGACCTCTTCAACCGCGCGCCCGGCCGGCAGTTGTTTTACCGCAAGTTGTTTAACTACCTTGCCGGAAAGATCGACAATTGTCATGCGCACGGTCGCGGCGCGCTCGAGGTCGAGCATCAGGTTAAGTCGCCTGTTCACAACGTTGCCGCCGAACTGCAATTCCGCCGTCAGCCCCGCCTGCCGGCGGACTTCCTCGTCCACCGAAGTCGTCTCGTCGACGCCCTCGCCCGAAAGCGCGATGCTCGAGACCGTCGGGTTCACAGCATTCGAGACGATCGTCAGTTCGTTCGTCACCGCGCCCGGAGCAGCCGGCGCGAATTCAACCGCGATCGTCAGTGTCTGCCCGCCCGAGAGCGTGATCGGCAGTTCGTCCGCGGTGGGCGATACAAGCGTAAATCCCTGCGCCGCGGCGTTGCCGCCAAAGTTCAGCTCGCTGATGATCAGCGGCGTGACCTGACTGCCGGAAGTTATCGTGCCGCTCAGCGTGGCGCTCATGCCCACAGCAACGCCGCCGAACATCATCTCCGGCGTGTCAAGTCCCAGCACCGCGCCGCCGGAAGCCTCCGTGCCGGTTCCGCGCAGGTCGACCAGAATAAAAGCCTGCTGCTCGTCGTTGCAGGTGATTGAGATGTCGCTCTCGACTTCGCCCGCGGCGGCCGGCGTGAATTCAACCTGAATGGTCATTGACTCGCCTTTGGCCAGCGTAGCCGCGCCGCCGCCGACAATCTTGAAACCTTTGGACTCGGCGTCGGGGTCAAAGTGATCCAGACCGTAGATCTCCAGCACTTCATCGCCGACGGACTCCACCACGATGTTCATCGTTTTCGGCGTGCCCTGCGGCACGTCGCCGAAGTCCAGCAGCGTCGTGCTCACTTCGATTGTCGCCGGCTCCGGCACAAAGTCCGTCGTCAGACGCGCCACAAACGTCCCCATGATCGGCGGCGTATATGCAAAGCTGTACTCGCCGCAGGTGAGCGTCTCGGAAAAGAAATTGCCGACGATAAACACTTCGCCGTTCTGGTCGGCGCCCGCGCCGATGAACTGCTCTTCTTCCGGCCCGCCGCAGGTAAAAACCCAGTCGGCGCTGCCGTCGGCCCTGAAGCTGCCGGTAAAGATATCCACGTCGCCGATGGCCGTGCGGCTCTCGCCGCCGAAGTCGGCCGTGCCGGCAAAGCTGCTCGTCAGGATAAATCCACCGTCGGCCGCCGCGTCGAGCGCCAGGCTCTGGCCGAAATTGGCCGTGCCGTCGTCGCCGGGGCCGCCGTAGGAATAGGCCGAAACCAGCGTGCCGTCGGGCGCAAAGGTCGCCACAAACAGATCGGCCACGCCTTGGCCGCTCAGCGTCGCAGCGCCGGCTACGTCACAAGTGGGACCGGTGAAGTATCCCGCCACGGCGATGTTGCCGTTGTCCAGCAGCGCAACGCTCTCAGCCACATCCTGGTCGGATCCACCGATCGTTTTCATCCATCCGATGCTGCCGTCGGCATTGATTTTTGCAAAAAAGCAGTCGGAGCTGCCGGCCGAGCTGAGCGCCTGGCCGAACATGTTCGCCGCGCCGTTGTAGTTGCCGCAGACGTAGGCATTGCCCGCGGCGTCCGTTACCACGTCGTAGCCGTTGTCTTCCGCACTGCCGCCGCCGGCCAGCGCCCACAGCAGGTCTCCGTCGCCGTTGTACTTCAACAGAAAGGCGTCGTTGCCTCCCCCGCCGCCCAGCGTCTCACCGCCGGCGACCGCCGGACCGACAAACTGGCCGACGACCCAGACGTTGCCCTGGGCGTCTACGGCAATGCCGTTGCCCCAGTCGAGGTCGCCGCCGCCGATGCTGCGCACCCACAGCGGGTTGCCGTCTTTGTCGTATTTGGCCGTGTAAACATCGTTGGATCCAACGGCGGTCAGCGTGGCGCCGGCGATGTCCGCATTGCCGTCATAGCGGCCCGTCCAGTAGACGTTGCCGTCGTCGTCGGTCGCCACAGCGCGACCGCCGTCCCAGCCGTCGCTGGTAGATTCTACGGCCCAGTCGAGGTCGCCGTCCGGCGTAAACTTGAGCAGGAAAGCATCGCCGAAACCGGAGCCGTTCAGTTGAGTGTCGTCAACGAGCATCGGACCGCCGAAAAATCCAGTGGCGTAGCAGTTGCCGTCCTTGTCCACATGTGCCGCATTGGAAACCTGGCCGCCGCCGGCGATCAGCTGCCGCGCCCATTCCACATTTTGTGCCGAGGCTGGAATGGCTGCGAAGCAGATAGCTGCACAGAAAAGGTAAAACTTCTTCATGTCCTGATCATCTCCAATTCAAAAATTGACTGAAGCGCCGCCAATCCCGCACAGGCCGGGCACTCCCTCCGCCTGCCTTGCCCCGGAAACCATGCGATGCCGAATGTTGGTACTAAGCCCCGGCGTGTGTTGCATCGCACCGTCCGATAACTGGGACGCCATTGATATCGAGAATGAAAACGAAGTTAGGTGAGAGTCGCGGCGTCAAAAAGAAGCAATTGCGAACATGTCACTAGTTCAAATAGCTGTAAATACCGCTTTTGCACTATATTCGGGCTTTCAGGCTACAATGCTGTAATAAACCCATGCAAAAAAGCGAACGACTATTCGACCTGATCCACTCGATGACCAAGGCCGAAAAACGGGCGTTCAAACTGCGCGCCCAGCGCAACGGCGAACGCAACCGCTACATCGATCTCTTCGATGTTCTCGCCGCCATGCCCGCCTACGATGAAGAGGAGTTAAAAAGCCGCATCAGGGACGAGGGCACCCGCAAGAACCTGCGCCAGGCCAAGCACTACCTCAAAAATGCCGTCCTGCGCTGCCTGACCGAACTGCGCGTGTACCAGGATTCCCTGCGCCAGGCCGACACCATGCTCAGCACAGCCTCCATGCTGCACGAGCGCCAGATGCACGACCTGGAATACGACATTCTGTGCAAAGCCGAGAAAATGGCGCGCACCAACGGCAATGAGTTAACCGCCCTGCGCAGCCGTATGCTGCAGATGACCGTCCTGCCGATCATCGAAGGCGACGCCGAGGTGCTGCGCGCCTCGCTGGACACCAGCTACCAGGCCATGAAACACGATCTGGATCGCATTCGCACCATGGTCGACTATCGCTGGGTGCAGTCCGCCATCGTCATTCTGTTCGACACCATCGGCACGCCGCGCACCGAGCCGGAGATGCAGGAATTCCACAGCGTGGCGCGCCACCCGAGTATGCTGCACGCGCGCTTTCTGGACAATCCGCAGAACGCCGTTCTGTACTACGACGCCGCCTACAACTACCACATGGTGATGCGCAATTTTGCTGCGGCCGAACAAAGCTCCATCCTTATGCTCAACGCTATCAAGGGCAACGGTTACTACGACATCATGCGGTCGCGCTGCCTGCTGCGCCTGGCGCAGGCCTGTTCTTCCATGCTGGATTACGAAAAGTTTTCGCGGTGCTGGACGGACGCCCTGTTTTCCGAGGAAGGCCCGCCGGATAAACATTTGCTCAATGAAACACACCACTTATTTGATGTCTTTCACATTAAACTTTTATCGCGCCTGGGGCGCTTTAATGACGCCTATGAAGTGTATAAACGCGCGCCGAAAAATATTGGCAATCTCGCCATGGGCAAGGCCGAGACAGCGTTTTCAATCTACGCCTATTTCTACGTCTGTTTTGGATGCGGACAGTACAACGAGGCGTTTGAATGGCTGCAGAAAATCACGGACGACCCCGGCATGAACGGACGCAACGACATTGCCGGATTCGCACACATCGCCAAACTGATCACGCACTACGAACTGGGCGACATTTCCGCGATGGACTACATTCTGCGCTCGACGTACCGTTTTCTGCGTTCGCGCAGCAGCATTTACAAACTGGAAGACTTGGTGTTGAAGTTTATCACCAGTTTAACAAGCGTGCGCACGCCGGATGAGTTAACCGGACGTTTTCGCGGCGCGCTGGAGAAACTGCGCAGCATCTCGGACGATCCGTTTGAGATGCGCATCCTCGATTTGTTCGAACTCCGGGAATGGCTGCAATCCAGGATCGAGCGGCGTCCATTTGCCGAAGTCGTCCGTGCATCCGCCGCGGTCAAGCGCGCCCGCCACCAGCGCGAATACGAGGAAAACATGGCCCGCATGCGTCGTCCCGACGGCAGCATCGGCCTGTTCGACCACCTGCACACACAGGACGATATAGAGGCGGCTATGAAAGACCAGAAGGCCCTGAGCAGCAGTTAAACGGAATACATGGCTGTACCAGACGGGCTTGAACACTTCGCCCCGGCTGCGCGTGGCTTGTTCTTTTCCCTTGTTCGTCATCGGGATTGAAGGCTCCGGTTGTTAAACGCGGAGTCTTTTTTGTTTAAGGTTCCCGAATGCGCAGCATGAAGCCGGGTGAAAGAAATTGGCGCTCAATCTCAGGGCGTCTTGACAAACATCTGCGACTCGGCGTAACCCGCCGCGCCGAAGCGCAGGTAGTACGGGCCCGCCGGCAGGTCGGCAATGTCAAGCGTGATCGTGTTTAAATGTCCGTCATTTGGAATTACTTCACTGCGGCGCGTGCGGCCCAGCGCATCGATGATCGCAATGGTCGGAATGATGCCGCCCAGGTTAAACACGCGCATGTCCAGCGTCGCGCCCGCCGGGTTCGGCGCGATGATAAATCCGGGACGTCCGCCGATTGCCAGACCGTAAGTCAGACAGGCGTCGCGCAGGATCAGGCTGCCGTCGCGCGTGTCGTTCTGCAGCGTCGCGCCGGTCCATTCAAAGTCGATGATCTCCAGCGCGGTGACGGTGTCGAGACTCATCAGCGCGACGCCTTCCAATGTAGTTAAACGCGCTCCGGCGTTCAGTGCGCCGCTGAACGACGCCTCGATGTCGACGATGCGCAGATCGTCCGCCGCGGCCGGGCGCAGCGACCAGGTGGCATTCTCCACGGCGCGCAGATCAAAAACCGCGCGATTGTAACGGATGCTTGCGCGCCAGCCGTCCGGCATGCTGAATTCCGCGTCCCGCGCCTCCTCCAGCGTAAGATCTATCCCGATCTTTTCTCCGATGCCCGCCGTCGCGTCCGGCAGACTCACCAGCGTACGCGCCGCGCTGCGGCCTTCGCCGTTCAGGCTGACCGTCCAGATGTTCTCGCAGGGCGCGTCGGATTCGATGTTTAACTGTGCGTTTACTTCGCCCGACACGTGCGGTTTTAACTCAACAACTATTTCGATGCTTTCATCGGGCGCGAGGACTGCGGGAAGCGGCGGCGTGGATTGCTGTACGACGTAGTCGCCGCCCGCCGGAGCGAGGGTTAAACGATCGATGTTAAGCGGCTCCTCGCCCTGATTGCGCAGCGTTAAGGTTTGTGTGCGACCTTCGCCGAGATTCACCGCGCCGAAATTCAGATCGCGCAGGCCGCCGATCTGCACCGGGCTGTAGACGGCGCGCAGCGGGACGTTAAACGTCCGTCCGCAGAAATCGCTGGTGATCGTCATGTCCGCGTTAAACTCACCGGAAGTTTGCGGCGCAAAAACAAGCAAAAGTTCAGCCTCCGCATCGGGAGCGAGCGACAGTTGTTCAGGCGAGATCTGAAATGGCGCACGTACGCCGGAGAACTCCAGTTCCAGCGTCACGGACATGCGGTTGTGCAAGCCGATCGTCAGTGTTGTATCCCGGCCTTCACAGCCGCGAAACACGCCGACGTCGACGATGTCCGGCAACAACAAATCCAGCGTCAACACTTCAGCCGTACAACTGACCGTCCAGTCGCGGCGGCAGACGCCGTCGTCGGTTGCAAACGTTAAATCTTCATTGTACAGCGCGCCGGGCTGCGCCGGGTCCAGCTCAATCTCAATTGTCGTTTGTTCGTTGGGCGGCAAGGGCGAACGCGGCATGGCCGATAAAACAAAAGGCGCGGACACAGTGACATTGTTAACATCAAAGGGTGCGCTGCCGCGGTTGGAGATTGTCACCGTGCGGGTGAGCGGAGCATCGCATTCTTTTAACACGCCGAAGTCGAGACTTGCGGGCGTGACGGACACGTCCATCGCCTCGGCGGCGGCTTTGACGTAGATTGCCTGCAACACGCGGCAGGGTTCGGCACGCAGCGAGAGAAAGGTTAAAACATCGCCGGCGGTTTCCGGCGTAAAACGCAAGGTCACTTCAACAGAATCGCCCGCCGGCACGTTGAAAGGCAATGCGGGCTCCACCAGTGCCACCGCACTGTTCTGCGGCGTCAGCCGTTCGACCAGACCGTCGGCATTGCCGGTGTTAAACAAAGTAAACGTGACTTCGCGGCTGTTTTCACATCCCGCCAGGCGGCCGAAGTCCACGGTGTCGGGCCGCGCAACAAATGCGGGCATTGTGACATCTATCGTTGTTTTAACGGTGTCGTTAAAACATCCGGAGCCCAGATCGAGCAGGGCCAGCACCTCGTAGGTACCGGGCGTTTCCCAGGCGTGGCGCGCGGACAGCCCCTCGGCGGTCGCGCCGTCGCCGAACTGCCACTCCACCGTCGTGTGTTGCAGCCAGTGGTCGTCGCCGCTGAGTGTAAAGTCGGCAAAGTCGCCGGGACATATCTGGTCTTCGGCGTCAACGCCGAGTTTAACATTTTCGAAGATTGGTCGAGGGGTGAATTCATCGGTGAGGTTGTACATGTAGCCTAAGTTCACCATGTATCCATACGCAAAGGCGGCAAAGGGATGACTGCTTTCCAGTCTGTTCGCTCCCACTGCAATGTCGAATGCGGCAAAGCTGTAACCGGTCGATGGTCCTGCCGGTTGAAATCGATCTCCGATGTCGACTCCATTGAGAGAAATTCCGGAAGCCACATCGTCGGTTTTCATGATGACATTAACAAACTGATTCTGAGGATAATTCCAGAGTAACGGCAGGTCAAGCGTTTGAAATGCGAGGTCGGTCATTTGCAAGTTGTCAACCGCCGGCATAAGACATACGTCATATCCGCAGCCTGGAAAATCCGGACAATCGACAAGCGGTAGATACTGAAGAGCAAGAATTGGTTTGTTGGACTCTATCAACATCGGATCCGGGTCGGTACAAACAAGAGTATCCCCTCGGCTCAGCGGGCCGCGCTCCTGATCGCCTAAACGCACCATCGTACCGTCAAATGCCGCAATAAGCTGAATAAACATTCCGTTCTCCACGCCGAAGGCCGGTGTAACCAGATAAGACTGACCGAGTGCTTCAATCGGAGGAATCTGGTGAAAAGTCGCTTGGCTTGTACCGCTTTCTCCCCGTGTGTCCGGAACAAAACCCTGGGAATGCACATTACCGACCTGCACGCCGATGTCGCTGCATGCCGAAACAACAGAGCCTGTCAGATCCCCCCCCCAGGAAGCAAATACAGCAACTTCTCCGCACATGAGCGTCGTATCAACCCGAGGCAATTCCTCTTTGCCGAATATGGGAGTACGAGGATACATGACGATGGCATTATTGTCAGCATATGAAACAACCTGCACGTAAGAAGTCTCTTCAGTAACGGCTGTTCTATCTGAATCCGGATCATAGTGATGAAGAGTATCTGCATCGGTTGTACCAATGACAAATGTTCGACCTCCAGACTTCGAAGGCCAACATCTTGAATTGCCTGGCCCATCTACATTAAGCAATAAATAGAATACATCCAGCGGCGCATTGGAACACACATGTACCGGTGTTTTGCCAACTTCCAATGGATCTAATGGCCGAAACGAAGCGACATCAATATCGATTCGCAGGGGAACCCCGGCAGAAACTCGGACCGTTTCAACAACTTCGCCGCCATTCTGAATAATGTCTACATCTGCATCTGTCTTTGCAGAAATCCAAAATTGAGAAGAAGTGTGGCGCAACAAGCCCGGACCAATTGGATTTACCCAGTATTCGTACTCACAGTCAGCGCTATCGCCTGCGATCAAAGGGAATGATGCCAGAATTGCGATACAAAACGCAAACTTGATGGTGAAATTCATTTGCAACCTGACGTAGGGATGACGGATCACTTTATTGGCCTTGATAATAGTTCAAGGAATGAACACAAACAAAACAATCCGGTCGACACCAACTTTCATTGGTAGCGACCGGATACGAATTGATCTATCTAAGATTTACCACGATGGTCAATTAGCGCTGAATCACAATCGGCTGCATCGCCGCTGCAGATTGATTACTCAGACGCAGGTAATACACACCCTGCGGCAGTTCCGCCAGGTTCAGTTCCAAGGCCCGGTTCAGATCAATCGATTGTTGTAACACGGTCCTGCCGTCGACAGTCGTCAACCGCAGGTCGGCCGCGCCCTGCTCGGGGTAAGAAACTTCAATTGTGATATTGTCCCGTGCGGGCTGCGGAAAGACTGCCACGTCGAGCGACAAAAGTCGATTCGTAGTCACAACTGGCTCCAGTTGCGGCAAATTGCCGCTGCCTTTGCGCAAAGCATCCATAGCGCGTTCAATACGACCGATGTATCCGTCGATATTGCCGGCATTAAATTCCTGGAAGGAAGCCGTCGGATGATACATACAACTGTCATTGGCACTAAATCCAGCTACCACGACCGACTCTTCGTTGGTCCAGAAATCTGTCATTACGCCGATGCCTGTCGCCGCATCGTCCTGGGAACGGTCGCTGTAATAAGTTGCCCAGGTATCTGCGGCCAAAAGGGATTGCTCGGTTCTGAAAGCATAAGAATCCGTGCTAGATGGTCCAACTCCATTGGGTTGAAGTTTACCAAAGAAATAACCTGGGAAAGTGGGAACCTCCCCACCCGTCCCAACCACAAACACATCACCGCTGGAAGTCACATGGATATTACCAGGGTTATCAACACCAGTCGTGCCAAGATAGCTTGCTGCGCTAAGTACAACCCCGGATCCATCTACCGTCGCCAAAAACAAATCTGAAATTCCAGCGCCAAATAAACCCGCCTGAATCAAACCCGTGCCCGAACTCGGCACGATCGGCAGATTGCTGCTCAGCGTCTCACCGAGAACAATCATGCGATCACTGGCATCCGTGTCGACTTTGTACCCTTCATCGTCGTCGGAGCCGCCGTGGTAAGAGCTGACCTGCAGTACCGTGCCGGCATTGTTGACGCGCGCGATGTAGGCATCGCGCCCGCCGCCGATTGTTCCCTGGAAGGCGGGCAGGCTGCCGGCCGGGAAAAGTTCGGTCGAATTGTCGCTTTCCGTCCAGCCCGTCAGAGCTATGTCGCCGTTGCCGTCGACCGCCAGTCCGAAGCCGCGGTCCTCGTCTTCGCCGCCGTAGTAGCGCGCCCAGGTCGGTGCGCCGCAGGTATTGGCGTCGGGGAACTCCGCGACAAAGGCATCATAACGCTGGTTGAAAAATCCGTTGACGTTCAGTTGCGTGCCCCAGGAGCCCGTCGTCGTGACCGGAAAGTCGATCGAGTTTGTGAAGCCGGTGATGTAAATATCACCGCCCCAGACTTCGATGTCCTGCGGTCGGTCGTCGCGCTGACCGCCGAAGTCGCGGGCGAAGCGCAGGGTGCCGTCGCCGTCAAAACTTACAAGAACGCCGTCGGCATGGGTCGTCGCCAGGTTCCAGTAGACCGTGCAAGTCGTTGTATTCGGGAAGTTGTTGGCATAGTCGCCCACCGTGAAACCGGTAACGAAGATATTGCCGTTGCCGTCCACGTCCACCGCCGTGGCCTCGTCGTCGTCCACGCTGCCGTAGTAGGTCGACCACAGGATGTCGCCGTTCGAATTGAATTTCGACACGAACATGTCGCGCCCGCCGGCCAGCGCGGCCTGCGTCACCGTACCCGAAGTCGGGAAATCCGTGCTCTCCGTCCAGCCGACGACTATGACGTTATTGTCCCCGTCGACCACCATGTCCATGATCTGGTCGTCGCTGGAGCCGCCCAGGAAGGTACCGAATTTGCTCGTGCGTTCCGTGCGCGTCAGGTAGGCGTCGAGAAAAGCGCCGACGCCGGGCGTTGTCGTGACGTCGTTATGGAAATACTGGTAGACCGCGCCCGAGTCACTGCCCATGAGACTGTCGGAATACGTCCCGCCGGTGAAGTACGTCCCGCCGTCCGCCAGCAGTTCAATCCCTTCGCCGAAATCGAGTGAAATTCCGCCGAAGTAACTGGAGAATTCCGGCTGCAGAACGCCGCTTGCATAGGAATAACTCACCAGAGCCACGTCCTGCATTCCCTGCGCTCCCTGTATCGACTCGATCTGCGGATAGTCCGTGCTCGCCGTATGCCCCACGATCGCGAAGCCGTTCGGCGCCGTATCCCAGTGGTCAATGTCGTTGGCCTGGTCGTCGTTGTTGCCGCCGTGCAGCTCGGCGTCCAGCTCTATGCCGCCCGCCGCCGTAAAACGCGCCAGAAACATGTCGTTCATACCGCTGTTCGTCGTCGTTGTATTGTTCGGCGCAAGCATCATGTTGCTGGAGCTGAAGCCGCATATGGCCAGCTGGCTCATCGCAGGGAACACGTAGTTATTTGTGTACAGGTGCAGGTCCGTCGCAAAGTCGTTGCCCGTGCCGCCGAACCAGAAGGACCAGGGCACGGCGCCCGCGGCGGTCGAACTGAACTTGGCGGCGAAGGCGCAGGTTCCCGTCAGTGAACCGATTGCCGCCGGCCCGGAGCCGACCAGAGGCACGTAGGGAGCGGACGTATTGCCGCAGATGTAGGCATGTGTGCCGTCCATCACGATGCCGTGGCCTTCGTCGCTGCCGCTGCCGCCCCAGAACGTCGCCCAGTTGACCGCATTGACGGCTTGATTCATCGAGAGAACAAATGCATCGCGATTGCCGCCGTATACGCCCTGCGGCACCGTGCCGGCCGGATTCTGATTCAGGAAGTTCGAGCTTTCCGTCCAGCCCGTCGCGTACACCGCTCCGCTCGCAAATACGTGCAGGTCGTTGCCTT
>JAUIKM010000011.1 GCA_030430495.1 bacterium
TGCTCGGTCAATGACAGAAAACACGTTGTAACCGGCGTGACGTCTTACACGGCGTCGCATGAGGATGCACGTCTCTAAAACACCGGTCGGGATAAATTCCTTGCTTTTTAACATACCGGCGGCGGGGTGGTCCCCTGATCTAGCCGGAAGTACGCCCAAAAACGAACCCCTGCCATCACAAAACCCGCAACTCATTTTATATCAACCACTTACACGCACACATCACAAGCACGCGCCTCAACTGAACTAACCAACGCCGGACTTTCTCACATTTCACCCACTGTACACTCTGCGCCCACAAGCGGACAATGTTTAACCGTGAACGCAGGGATTTACAGGTTCTGCGTTTTGAGCCGAAGGCCATTGAGCAGTCACCGCTTAATCGTGGAATTCACGCCGACCCTTGTGCGGCAGCAAATGCTCAAAGTCGCTCGCCGCGACCACGCTGATCTTTTTAGACCACAATGTCTCCGTGATCTCCCTGACTATCCCGACAATTTCCTCTTTTGTTTGGCACTCAGGGCCGGGTACAACGTTGATGATGTACTTGAAATAAATGAAATCACGGCGTATCATCTCCGGCGTTGCGTATTTGTGGGCGTCGTTTTCGTCGGAAAAAAGCAACACTGTTGGACTGTCATAGAACTCGATTTGCTCATTTGTTCCGCCCGGGAGATAATGCAGAATCTCGAATATCTCGTGCTCGACCAGGTCAGATTGAACGTAGAGAACACATGAAGTTTCGAGTTTGTTCATCCGTAGTTCACCGGCAATGCGGAGTATCCTTTTTTGTCGTCAAGCCAGAGCTGCGGCAGAGTGTCAGTGCAAATTTCACCTCGTTTCAAAACACCGAATCGGCAATTCGCCTCTAGTCCTGTGTTTTATCCCTGCATTTCTCAAACATCTTAAATCCCGGTCCCATAACTGCAGCACCGGCGGGTTGTTCGCTGCGGCGCACCTCAGCCGGGCCGGATTGTTCAACTTCCACACAGAGGATTCCTACGTCGCGGAAACTATCCAAATCGGCATCCATCTCTGCTGCCTGTTCAGTACTGAAAAACAGGTGTATGGAAAATTGCCGGTCGTAGTTTACGTATGCGATAGCTACCCCGTTCTTCTCCAGATTGTGCTCATCCACCAAAATTGGACCGTCGGCGATTACATCTGGCCCATATCCAATCGAATCCAGCGCTCTAAAAGCCGCTATTACCGACATCTCAGGCATGCGTTGCAGCAATTCGACAAAGACACTGTCATCAAGACCGAGCAAAGGTTTCTCGACTTGATACCCGTTGTTGGCTCGTACAAATCCGTCAGATCCAAACAATCCACACGAATGCAGCATGGCCAGACTCAGGATCATCACGCTCAAGGCACTTGCACGCCGGGTTATCGGGCCAATCCGTGGTGCTTTGTCGAAGGCCGCATTTTCCCTGTCATATAGCCCACCTGGTTTCCTGTGGCGGCAAGACAATAGTACCTTTCACAACGCATGTTTGAGATTGCTGCGGTTAACGAATGCGGCACACAATACAAGTGCTGAATTCCGGCTCGCCTGCATTCCTCACTCCCCGCTCGTAAACTTCCGCACCAACTCCGCATGTTGCGGATAGGCGCTCAACAACTGCTCACGCGTTCCAAGCTCAAAGTCTTCGAACTCAAAACCCGGCAGTACCACGCAGCCAACAAGCCCGAAGTCTCCCAGCCCAACGTCTGTGTCAAGCTCGGCCGCAAACCAGCAACCGGCCGGAATCACAAGCTGGAAATCAGCGCCCGCGCCAAGCTGTTTAACTTCAAGCCTGCCGTCCGAGTCCAACAGATACAGCCGCACGCCGCGCCCGCCGTGATAGTACCACAGCTCGTCCGACACCAGACGGTGCCAGTGTGAACGCTCACCCTCTTTTAACAAAAAGTAAATCGACGTTCCCAGACGCCGGCCGCCCCTGTATCCCGCCGGCAGTTCCGATGCCGCAACCTCCACCGGGCTGCGATAGGTCTCGCGGAACCAGCCGCCCTCGGGATGTTGAATCAGATTCAGCTCTTGTATCAGATCGTCGGCGTTGCGTGTGTTTAACATCAGGATCGATTTCTTGTGTGTTTGAAGAATACATTCCCCTTATCTCCCGGACATGCGCTCAGCAGCGGCCGCCTGCAGAATCTGCGGCATGATGTTCGCCGCGTCGAATCCAAGTGCGAGCGCGCCCCACAATGCAGCGTCATAGTCCAACCGACTTAAACGCAGCTGCGGGCACGGCACAATGTGCACGTTGCGTTCAAGCTCCGCACGCGCCGCGGAAAGCAGTAGTTCGCCGCCGCCGACGGCTACACCGCCGCTGATCGCAATTTCGCCCGGAGCCAGCATAACCGCCGCGTTGCGCAGCCCGCGCCCCAGCAATACGCCGACTTCCATCCACTCGTCCCTGTGTAATTCGGCCGCTTTTTTACCGTAGCGCCGTTCAATCGCCAGACCCGAAATGAGCGCCTCAAGACAGTTCACCGCACCGCAGGAACAGACGACTGATTTAACATCCGGGTCCAACTGCACGCTCTGATGTCCAATTTCCGGATGTGCCTCGTCGCAACCGCGATATATCTGGCCGTCGACCAGAAATCCACCGCCCAGTCCGGTGCTGAGCGTCGCGTACAGCAGTCGGGATATGCCGGCGTCAGCGACGTAATACTCGGCAAACGCGCCGGCATCCGCGTCGTTTTCCAGCCGCACCGGACAACCAAACTCCCGCCGCAGCGCCCGGCCGAGTTCCAGTCCGCGCCATTGCGGCAGATGCAACGGGCTGACAGTCTGTTCGCGCGGATCCAGCGGACCGCCGCAGGAAATCCCGATTGCGTCAATGGTTTCGTCCGCAGCACGGCTCGCCGCGGCGCGAACCATTTCTGTCATCTGATTCAAAGCGTCGGCCGGGTCCTGCGGCGTGTTGATGCGCGCACGAAACAGGAAAGCCCCCCGCCGGTTGCAGGAGGCTGTCAGAATCTTGCTGCCGCCAATGTCGATGCCGATTATTGCCATTGTTAAACCGCCGCTACTGCCGTCGCACGGGATTTTTCTGCAGTAGAATCTGGCGTTGGTCCTCTTTCACCACGGAGTTGTAAAACTCCTTGAACTGATGGTACTCGGCCGGTGAGACTTCCAGCTTTTTGTTGACCAGACGCCGCGTTCCGCGCAAAACGCCGTTCTCAAAACTGAAACTCAGCGTGTAATCCGCAACCGGTGAACTTAAACGCACGTCCTCGCCCAGCTCAACCGGCGCATAGCCGTCCGGCAGGTGAATCTCCATCACCTCGCTGACGGTGTCCGCCCAGGGCCAGTACAGGTAGGTGTACTTGCGTTCGTCGTAGGACAGCGCCTCGTTGGCGCTGAGTTTGCTCGACCAGGGAACGTTGAGGAATTTGAAGCTGCCGGTTTCAGTCACATAGGACGGCACTTCAAATTCACAGGTATATTCCATTTCCGGTTCGATCTCGTTCAAATCGCCGAGCTCCAGTTTGTTGAGCGTCACACTCGGAAAACTGGAAGCCAGCATTTCCTTGAATTCGCGCTTGCGGTCCTGCTCGCCCTTGTCGCGGAATGCGTAACGCATGATCGCGCTGAAGTTGCCCGACTGCGCCGATTTCAGGCTGACGGCAATACTGTTGTCATCGCGCACCTTCATGTTGGTCTTTGTCGTCAGGCTGTTGGGCACAAAACCTTCATCCGGCATCAGGAACGGTTCTGTTTCTCCCTCGCGGATTAACAAAGAGAAGCCGTCGATGTCGAGTTCAGGTATCGAGCCGAAAGAATAATTGTTGGCGGTCAGGTCCATGTACATCAGCTCGGCGTCCAGTTCGACGGCCGCGATGCAGTGGTTCCAGGCTATCGAAGGCAGTACCGCCTGATTGCGGCCTTCATCGCGCGTGTTGATCAGCACGTAGTGCGCGTCCACGTCCAGCTCGTCCAGCATCGAAATCGCCAGGGTCGAGACGTCCTTGCAGTCGCCGATGCCCGTTTCCAGCACGTCGCGCGCCTTCTGCGGCACGAGGCCGGACTGACGGAACGAGACGGAGCTGTAGCGGATATTTTCCGTGATAAAGTCGTACACCAGCGCCGCGCGCTCGCGCGCCGTCAGCTCGTCTCTGTTGAGGCCGCGGTCCTGCAGCAGTTGTTTAACCTTCTCGCGCACCTCATAACTTTCGCGCGTTTTGGTCATTGCCAGGTCCTGGTACCACTCCACAAAAAAGGCCCAGTCTTCGATGGTCGAAAGGTGCAGTACCTTGCCGACTTCCGTCAGCCCCGGCATGTCGTATTCGTAGTGCAGGCCGGGTTCGTCGTGCGTGCGCCAGGCGTACAGCACCCCTTCGTCCGTCCTCTTCACCTCGGGTTTGATGTCGCCGTTCTGCACATTGTACCTGAATGTCAGATCCTCGGGGACAAGCAAAAAGTAGCGGCTCGACGCCACCGGATAACCGCCATTGAAGTAGTGCGAGTCCCAGAAGTGTCCGGCCAGACGACCATATTGAAACGTCTGGACCCGATAGCGAATGTAAACGGTCTCGCCCGGTTCAAGTTGTTTAAACACCACGTAATTGCCGCTGACGTCCGCCACCACTTCCGAGCCGTTTAACTTGCGCACAAAGGCCCGCTCGATGTTAATCCGCTCCGTATTGCCGTAGTACGGCACATAGTATTCTTTTACTTCGTCCACGCCGCTCTGATTAAACACTTTCACCGCAATTTCACCGATGTATTCGGATGCGCCGCGGTCGTACACCACGCGCCGGCGGTCGTCCATCAGGTACATGCCGTTGTCTTCGGGGAAGTCGGCGGCGTTCGGCGCGGCGGCAATCACACTGTCCAGATCGACCTGATCAAACAGGTCAAAGATGTTGCCTTTGCCCTCCATCTCGCGAATAGTGTGGCGCAGCGTGTAGTTGCGCGGCGAGAAGTCCAGCGCCTTGTAGAAGTATTCCAGTGCGGTTTTGTCGTTGTTGCGCGCGCGGTGTATTTCCCCGACGCGCTCCCAGTATGCCGCGCTGTTGGGACACATATCAGTCGCCTGTTTCATGGACGCAAGTGCGTCGTCATAGCGCTCCTGATCGATGTATTCGCCCGCCATGCGGAAGTGGATGCCCGCCTGCGCCGGATCGGCCTCCAGCAGCGAAAGCGTCAGCTCTTCCCACTTGTCCACCTCGCCTTTGCGCAGGTAGAGGCCCGCCAGTCGATTCGTAACCGCCAGTGAATAGTGTTCATCCAGGTAGTCCTCGTATAACTCGATTGCCGGATCCACGCCGCCAGATTTTTCGGTCAGCACGGCGGCCATCGACGTCATCCAGGAGATGTCCTCGGGGAATTTTTCGTAGGCTTCGCGCACCAACTGGCGCGCCTTGTCCGCCTCGCGCTTGCGGACGTGATAAGTATAGCGGAAGGTGTAGGGCAACTGCGATCCTTCAGGCACGGCCAGTTCAACCTTGTCGATCAGCTCGCGCACTTTGTCGTATTCCTGCTGTTCGTAGTGGCGCTCTATCTGGTAGACCAGCGAACTCAACAGGTTGGGCGCCTGTTTTTCCAGGCTCTCGACGATGCTCAGCGCGCGGTCGTACTTGCCGTTTTCCGTGTATGCATTGATCAGCTGCTCCTGAACGTACGTGTTGCGCGGCGCCAGTTCTTCGGCTGCGCGCAGCGCAAGCTCAACTTTTATCTTGCGGTCGCTGCGGCTGTGAACGCAGGCCAGCAGAAGATGATTTTCGATGTGGTCCGGGTTGGCCGCTATTTTGTCCTCAAAAAACTTCACCGCCGCATCGGCGATTTCAATCTTGGGCGCGCCCGGTTTGGGCGTGTACGTCTGTTTGTCCGTCGAGACGCGCAGTCCCGGCAGCGGACGCCCTTTCGCGTCGGTAATGCGCAGCAGAAAATTGGATCGGTCGATCTCGTCGTGCCCCACCTTCACCAGGATGCGGTTCCAGCCTTTCTGCAGTTCCGTGCGCACGATGTAGGTGTCCACATCGTTGTTGCGCTCTTCGAATTCCTGCGTCAGCAACTCGTCGTTGAGGAAGAGTTTAAGCGCGCCCGACGTGCCGATGCGCACGTCCGCCGCCTGCTTGCTGTCCGAATGCACAAAGGTATTGGCGTAGAAAAAGGCATTGTCTTCCGAGAAATAGCGCTGAAAATCAAACCACAGATCGGGCCGCCCGACCGACGGTTTGAACCAGAACGCCGGCACCGCAAATTTGCCGACATAACGCGCATCCGGATCAAACTCCAGCTCCGGCGCAAAAACCTTGTCAAAACCCGACTGCGATATGTTCTCAAACGGGCCGATGGTCATCCAGTCGTTGATAACGCCCAGCTTGCCGTACACCTCTTTCGCCTCCTGCAACTTGCCTTCCTGCTCCAGGAAAAAGCCGTAACTGCTGGTGGTAATGGCACTTAACAACCCGTTGCTTTGCGGATTCTGTGCGTCCATTTCAGCCAGTCCGGGCAGCAATTGCAGGTGTTCTTCGCTCTCGGCCAGCATCGCATAGGCCGGAATTCCCCACAGCGCATAGGCGTAGGGCGCGTGTTCCGGCGACTGAAGCAGGAACTGCGAGTACAACTCAAAAGCTTCGTCGTTTCTGTTTAACTGACTGTACAGAAAAGTCAGGCCGCTGACTGCGCGGGCATCCGCCGGATCCTGTTCCAGCGCGGCTTTGAACTCAGCCTCGGCCTTTGCAAAATCCAGATCGTCCCAGGCCTGCCAGGCCGAGTTTATTTGTGCGTCCGCCGCATTGAGCGCGGGAACGGACGCCGTCAACATCAGCGCCCCTACCAGAACTTTATTCAACCATCGCCGCATAAAACACCGTTCTCCCGAAGTTCCGTTGTCTGCGTAAAAACTTTGTACATGTCTGTTGTTCGCCCCCGGAGAAGGGACCTGGCCTGACTCAATCCTCTTCTTGTTTGCCACCGAGTTTGCGGCGAAGAGCCGCCTCGTACTGCGGCGTGTGCGTCAGTTTGCCGCCCGTCAGCATTTCATAACGAATCATCGCTTTGTTTAACCTGTGCTGCAGGTCGCGCCGTTCGTCGTCATCCGTCACGGCCTTCAGCAGGTCGCGCAACTGGAGCGTTTCTGCGTGGATTTGAGCTTCTTCCGGCAGAACGCCGGAGTTTTTGAGAACGCGCAACGCCGGGCGCATTTCGGGGCTGACGCCGTCGTATTGTGAAAGATCGAGCGGTTTGCCCTTGAGCGGCAGGTCGTTGAACTCGCCGCGTTCTATTGCTGCGCGGATTTTGGCGTCGGCCAGACTGGCATGCATGTGATTATCCTCCAAAATTACTGAAGGTCGTTCGGCAAGTGCGCCGGACTCTGTCACCGAAGAGCGGACGGACCAGATTCAAAATTGTTGACCAACAGACCGGTCTTTTTTACGCCCGCCGCTCCCGCCTTCCGCGGCCTCAAATCTGCGGCATTGAGCGCGATGCAACGCTCTACGTTCAAGGTGCTTGGCGGATGCAAGGGATTTCGGTAATTTTCACGTCGCGCGGTCGGCACGTGCCGCCGAGCTTGTAAACGACACATGGAACTCACATGAAGTTTTCGCAGCAACGCCTGGATCAGGCTATGATTGTCGGGCTGTCCGGTCGCATGGACGTCACAAACGCCGCGCAGGCGGAAGTCGAACTGCTCGGCCATGTCGAAGAAGGTAAAAAGCTGATGGTCCTCGACTGCGCCGAGCTGGATTACATCTCCAGCGCCGGCCTGCGCGTCCTGCTGCTGACGGCCAAAAAGATGCAGGCAAATCGCGGCGAAGTGCGCCTGAGCAGCCTCCAGGCCCCGATTCGCGAAGTCTTTGATATCGCCGGTTTTTCCCAGGTCTTTGCCATCTATCCCGATACGGACAGCGCGCTGCGGGCCACGGCCTGATCGCCTCCGCATCTCCTCCGCACCTGTTGTGCAGAAATCACCACATCGCGCAACAAACTGTGGAATAATTCCAACATTTTCCGGTATGGCCGGTACTGGGCATGGTCAACAGTTTTTGCGATACGAGTGCTGATGAGCAGCGTAGTGACACTTTCCCTCAACAATTCTCTCCAGGAGCTTCCCCGCCTCGGCCAGGCGGTGCGCGATCTGTGCAAACGCCGCCGGGTCCCGAATGCCATTCTGTACTCCGTCAACCTCGCCGTCGATGAACTCTTCACCAATGTCGTGACGCATGGCTACGAGGACGACGAGAGCCACGAGATCAGCATCCGCATCGCCGTGGACGACAGCAGCATCGAAATTGAAATGATCGACGACGGCGTGGCGTTTAACCCCTGGCAGGACGCTCCCGTGCCGCGACTGGATACGCCGCTGGAAACGCGCGCCATCGGCGGCCTTGGCTTGCACCTGGTCAAATCACTCATGAACTCGCTCGACTACCAGCGCAGCGACGGCCGCAATTGCATTCGCATGCGCAAGGACTACTCACCCGCCGCCGAGTCCGCCGCCTGAACTCCCGTCGTTTTTTCCTTCTGCAATTGGCGCAGCTGCCACAGCTCTTTCCTGCTCATGCGCAGCACCGGTTGCAGCGCCAGCATGGCCGTTGGTCCAATCTGCGATTCCAGATACGACAACTCTTTGAAACGCGCGTCCAGCGTCGGGTCCGGCGCGGGCGTAAAACCGGCCTGTTTCATCAACAACAGCCCTTTGACTTTCAGCGCCAATTCCAGGTGCAGGCGCATCAGCCAGTACATGTCAAACACCACTTCCGAGGGAAAATATATCTTGAGCGACTGGAGGTAGGCCCCGGCCGAGGTCAGTGAGAATTCGCCGCGCGTGATCATCGCCAGCAGGCGCGCCTCCGAATCGAAGTTGAGCGCCAGCCAGCGCTCCAGACCAGCCTCGCTGCGGCGGTACACGACCATGACGATGGGAGGAAACAACAACAGAATCGCCACTGAACTCTGCAAGGGCGAGAGAATAAACTGATTAAACGCTGCGTGGATGAGCAGCGCTCCGACGAGCCCGGGCAAAACAAAAATCAGCCGGAAACGATCAGCCCGCCGTGTCAGCGCCACCGCCGTCACCGCCACCGCCAGCACGACCCCGCCGTGCATGATCGCCGTGCCAAAACCGCGCACAAGCCAGACCAGCAGCGACGACTCGGACGGAAAAAGCATCAGGTAGTAGATGTTCTCAACGAAGGCAAAACCGGCCCCCAGTGCAAATCCGGCGATGGCAGCGTCCACCATGAATCCAAAGCGACGGCGCGCCAGAAAAAAGACCAGCGGGAGCGATTTGACGAATTCTTCAACGAGGGGTGCGGCGTAGCGTGAGTAGTCGCGCAATGTGATGCCCAGCGCGTCCTGCAGCGTGGTGTTCAGAAAGTAACAGCAGATGGCCGTGAGCGCGCCCAGAACCAGGCAGCCCGCAACGAAGCTGATGCGAAGCAGTTTGTAGGAGTCGAGCCAGTACAGCGCCGCCAGAAACAGCACAACCGGCAGCAGGCTCAGAACGATATGCATGCGGTGGGCCCCATTCTGGTTGGAATGATTGCAGGTTTCGCGGACGGCTCGCGCCGTCGACCGCTGCAACAATGTACCGCCGAAACAGAGCGCCGCGCTCGCCTCAGTGGTCGCTGAGCCTCAGGTCGATGGACCGTCCGTCCACCGTACCGCGAATCTGAAAACTGGCGATGTCTTCAGAATGCTGTTTGAACTTCAATATCTGCTTTTTACCCTGCTCCAGGCGCAGAGCCAGCTTGCCCGCGTCCGCGCCGGGCAACGCCTTGACGTCGTCGCGCGGTTCAACGATATTTTTGTCGTAGGCCAGCTGAATTTGTCCCGAATCGGCATCGAGCAGTTCCAGCTCAAGAACCAGCACGTCGCCGCCCTGAAGCAGTTTGCAGGAAATCAGGTTCTCGATCGCGCCGGCGTTGACCGTTTCCAGCCGCTCGATCATCGTTCCCGGCATGCTATCGGTGTCCGAGGGCGTACCGCCGGGTTTGAGCAGAAAAACGACCAGCACCACCGCGGCCGCGCCGACCAGGGCGGGGCGCCAGGGCGCACTGAAAAAGGACTTCAGCAGGCGCGACAAGCCGTTTTCCGCCGCGGCGTTTTTTACCGGGTTGCGGCGCTGAACCACGTCGCCCGGCAGCTTGCGCATAACGGATTTGTGGAAGTCCGCGGGCGGCTCCAGATCTTCAAACGCGCCGAGGCGTTTGTTCATGGCCTGTAATTCGCCGTGCAGTTTGCGCGCTTCCGGGTTGCGCCGCAGTTCTTCCCGCAGCGTACGCGTCTCGGCTTCATCGAGCATGCCGTCGATGT
Organism: bacterium; assembly: GCA_030430495.1. Lineage (GTDB taxonomy): Bacteria > Bacteroidota > Ignavibacteria > Kapaibacteriales > UBA7675 > JAUIKM01. The sequence continues at coordinate 10,280 of JAUIKM010000011.1, forward strand.
CGCGGTTAATCAGATCGAGTAACAGTTCTTCATTCATGGTCGACGATCCCGTGTTCGATGAGGATATCCTTCAGAAGTCGTCGTGCCGTGAACAAACGCGATTTAACGGTTTTTTCCGGAATGAGTAGTACTTCGGCCATCTCTTTGTAGGATAGTTCACGAAAATGACGAAGCACGATCACGGTGCGGTAGTCCGGCGGCAGGTCCTGCAGGGCAGTCTGTATCTGCTCGTTGCGCTCCCCGATCTCGGTCAGTTGTTCCGGTCCGCGCGCATTCGACACCATCCGTTCGTCCAGCTCATCTTCCGGTTTGCGTTTGTTGACGAAGTTGAGCGCCTCGTTGACTGCAATCCGGTAGATCCACGAAAAGAACTTGTACTGTTCGTTGAACGTGTCCAGCTTTTCGTAGGCTTTGACAAATGCGGACTGTGCCACGTCGCTGGCATCTTCATAATCGCGAACAATGCGATATGCGACGTTAAACACTGCGCGTTGATGCTGCTTCACCAGGCCGGCGAAGGCATTGGCGTCCCCATTGAGGCATCGCCGCACCAGCACCAGATCATCGTGCTGCTCCATAGTACATATCGATCTGTAAAACGTTGGTCTGAAACTGTCAAATTTTCTGACACATCTTCATTTGCCTCGCAATGACTCCGGAACGGCCCCGAAACAGCCCTTAAACGGCCCCGGAAAGCCGCTTTTGTTCGTCCGCCGCGCCGCCGTTGCACGGCTTTTCAGGCGCGTCGCAAGATTACAGCCATGGCACGTCCGGCCTGTTTTCCATCGCGGCGGTGCGAGTGATAACGCCGGTCGCCGATTGTACAGGCGGTCGACATTTCAATGTGCGCGGCGGTCAGGCCGCTTTCAATCAACTGCTGCACGATGCGCGCGCGAATGTCCAGGAACAGGCGGCCCCGCTCGTCCCTCCGCATCGTCCCGGCCGGAAACTGCCGCGCGACTTCCGGCCCGACTTCGTAGTTGTCCACCGAAGCGCAGGCCGAGACGTAAGCAAGCATATTAGCCGGTTCACAGCCGAAAGCGGAGTTCATCAGCGAGACCCCGCGCAGTGCAATTCCGTCGCGCGTACCGCGCCAGCCGGAATGTAAACCGCCAATGACGTTTTGCACCGGATCGCAGAGCAGGATCGCGGCACAGTCGGCAATATTGACCGCCAGAGCCACGCCGGCTTCGGAGCAGATCAAACCGTCGGAATCGCGCGGTGCGGCGCCCGGCCCCACAATCTGCACCTCGTCGCCGTGCACCTGATTCTGGCGGACATAGGCTTCCGGTGCAAAACCAAGTTGTGCGGCCAGCGCGGCGCGATGCCGTTCACCGATTCCCTCCGGCAGGCCTTCCCGCGTGCTCGCCTGGAAACCATGGGGCGCGTCAAACTGCAGGTTGGCGCGCGTCACTGCGGCGACGATGTCGTCCGGAAAAATCTGCGGACGGTCCAGTTCGAGTTGTCCGTCCGTCCGCCCTTCAGCCGCGGCGTTCATTGCCCGTCCGCCTGTTCAAATTGTTCGTGCCGATTGATGTAGTCGTAGAGCCGTGCATATCGTTTGTAGCTCTGCGCCACGCTTCCCTCCAGCAGGAAGTGCTGCGAGAGCGAGGTAAACAGCCACCGCGCGCTGCGCACGTCGGCAATAGCGCCGAGAAAGATCTCGCGCAGGTCATTGGCGTCGCCCGGAAAATTGCTGTGCCGGCCCTCGCGTATCTCGCCCGCCACCAGGCGGCAGGATTCGAGCAGGCGCGTCAGTCGCTCACCGGCAAAGCGCGGCGGTTCATAGACGTAGACGCTGTCAAAGGTGTAACCCGCACCCTGTGCGTCCAGATTGAATTGTTTGAGTGCAATGAAGCTGCGCACGCCGTTTGTATCCAGTTCAAAAATAAGGCCGCGCGTCAGCGTCAGTCCGCTGCCGCGCTCCTCCACCTGGTAAGGCGTCACATCGTCCAGTTCGTTGGACCACAGCAGGCTGTCGCCGCGACAATCGCGGATCGACGTCATAACAAGCGGCGGCGGTGAGACCTCGGGAGCAATCGCCTTGTCTTCCCAACCGCAAAACAGGAGGTGCGCGCCTTCGGGCGATGTTACCTCAACCGCGCGATCGGTTTCGCGGCAATGGCAGTTCGCTGCCGACGCCTGGCCGGCGCCGACGCTTAACAACAGCAGACAACAGACGAAAATCATTGCAGACGCTCATTTGTGAAGCGGAACGTTACACGGCGCGCACTGTCCCGCAGGGAAGGTCGAAGCGCAAAAGTACAAATAATGCAACTAATGCCGCGATTTTCACCCGCCGACAAAGCGGAGGACAAGCTGTAACGGACGCCCGTTTCGGCGGTTTCCCACCGTCGTGGTGCGCACGTCCGTTCCGGGCAGAGAATTTTGACCTGCTGAAGCACGGCATTTCTCGTATATTGCCCCTTTTGACTTGTGCCCCGAAGTCGATTACACATTCAAAAAGCAGACCAGCAAGGAAACGCAAAACCATGCGTCAAACCGCTTTCGATTTCCGTTCCGACCGGAAAATCTCCGCATCTGTTCAATTCGCATTTCACATTTTGGCTCTGGCACTGATGCTCCTGCCTTTGTTCGGCAGCGAGCTTTCAGCGCAGGGACCGTTCTCCGAAGAACGCTACGCCATACATCTGCGCGGCGGCCTGGTTTCGACGACTTACGACGCTTCGTTCCGTCAGATTGAAGGATCGGTGGATTGCGGACTGTTTGAGGAAGGCGACGGCGCCGGTCCGGGCCTTTCTCTGGGCCTGGAAATTCCGGTGGCGGATCGGCTTCACCTTGGTTTTGTGTTGGGCTACCGCGATCGCGGCGGCATCCTGAGCGCCGGCGATATACTGCCGGTGCGCGACACGACGACCGGCGCAATTGTGAACGTGCCGACAACACATGAAATCGAAGCGACGCTCAGTTACCTGGAACTGCAACCGGAGCTGCGCTATACCGTGCTGGACAATTTACTTGGCGGGCCGCTGCGAGTCCTGGCCGCACCGCGTTTTGTCATTCCTTTTTCGAGCAGTTTTGAGCAGCGCGAGGTAATCGACGACCCGGCGCTGGCCAACTTCCGCAACGAAAACGGGCTTGAAGCTTCGCGTATCGTCGCCAACGACGAAATCAACACAGTCAATGGTTTTGGCCTGGGCTTTAGCTTCGGCCTCGAAAATATGATCGGCCTGAGCAAGAATCTGCATTTCACGCAGCAATTCGCCTATGACATGAACCTGGGCGACGTGACGAGCGACGCCGACTGGAGCATCTCGGGATTCCGCGTTGAAGCCGGCCTTCGTTTTGCCATCGGCATGCCCGAACCCGAACCGGAGCCCATTCCCGAGCCCGAACCCGAACCGGAGCCCATTCCCGAACCCGAGCCCGCCCCGGTTCCCGTCGCCAGCCTGGAAATCAGCAAAATCGATGCCGTTCGTGAAGTCGGTAATGAGTTGCTGGCCCTGGCGCAGGTGTCCGTGGTCAACGCGGTGTTTTTCCCGCAGAACAGCAGCACAATTCCCTCGCGATATTCGACCAGCGAGGACAACGAGCCGGTCTTTGACCACGTCAGCAAATACAAACTGCTGCTGCCGGACGTGGCGCGCATGCTCAGGGAGAATCCCGCAGCCGGTGTGACGCTGCGTGGCAGCAGCTCGGACGACGACGAAAACAATCCGACCGAACTGGCGCGCGCGCGCGCCGAGGCCGTGCGCCAGGCGCTGATACAACTGGGCGTCGACGCCGGTTCGATCCGCGTCGTCGACGGCGCTTCCCCGCTGCCGGCTCAGCCGTCCAACCAGGACTTCCCGGAAGGTCGTGAGGAAAACCGCCGCGTGGATATAACTCTCCGCAACGTGCCGCAGCAGACCTACGTCAACCGCACCAATTTCTCGCGTCTGAAAGGTGAAGTCACGGCCAAAGCGACGATGCAGAACTTCTCGTCGGATCACCGCCTCCTGATTACGAGCAACCTCGATCCGACGGCACGTGCAATGGCCGGGTCCGGCGATATCAAGATTCCCTTTTCCGAGCGCATTACTGGTAAAAACGAGTTTGAAGTCAGTCTCCAGGGCATGAGCCCGGTGCTGCCGAACAACCTGTCGGCCGCGCGTACGATCGATGTCAATTCGGTGCGCACGGAAGAAGTCGAGTTGAGCCTGGAGGACTTCCAGCCGCTCCTGCGCTTCCCCTACAACAGCAGCGTGCTCGGCGATGAAAACGAAGCGCTCTTGCGCCAGATGGTGCGCGCGCTGCCCGCCGGCCGCAAACTGATTGTTTACGGCAGCGCCGACCGCCTGGGCAGCGCCGAGCGCAACCGCGAACTGGCGACTGAGCGCGCGCAGGCCGTCGAACAATTCCTGACGTCGATCGCGGGGTCCGACTACACAATCGAGACGCGCAACTCGGAGCCAATCTTCCCGCTGAACACGCCGGAGGGTCGATTCCTGAATCGGTCGATTCGGATTGAAGTGAAGTGATGCAGGTCTGTCCGACTACGTAGAACTACGTTTGAGCTGTGAGGTACTTAGGGCTCACAGCTCAAAAACTTACCGTGCCAAAAATCAGCGATTTTAAAATTTCGTGTTAACCGGGCGGTAATTCAATCCAAGCGGTCAAAATTTCGCGATGTGCAAAACAAAAGAGCTGTGAGATTCGCTTCTCACAGCTCTCTTTTTTTATTCTTCCTCCGACGCCGCGCCTTCAGCGTCGCCATCTTCGTACTCAGGCGGAATGTAATCCACCACATCGTCCTGCTCCTCTTCCGCCGGACTTTCCTCCGCCCGCAGCGACTCGATGATGTCCCACATGCGCCACTTCAGTTTTTCCAGACCGGACTGTGTCACGGAAGAAATCGTCAGAATCTGCGATCGGTCGACCGTGTCCGGCGCCGTGTCTATGGCGTGTTGAATAAACTCGGGTGGAATGGCGTCGATCTTGCTTAAACAAATGATCTGCGGTTTGTGCACAAGCTGGGGTGAAAAATTGCGCAGCTCGTCAATCAAAGTGTTGTACTGGTCCCAGGGCTCGCGCTCGGATTCCAGGTCGAGCAGGAAAACCAGCAGTCGGTTGCGCTCCACGTGACGCAGAAACTGGTGTCCCAGGCCCTTGCCGCGGTGCGCGCCCTCGATCAGACCGGGAATGTCCGCCAGGGCAAAGTTCTTCTCCATGTCCAGCCGCACCATACCGATGTTCGGCACCAGCGTCGTAAACGGGTAGTCGGCAATCTTCGGTTTGGCGGCGGAAATCGTCGAGATAAGCGTCGACTTGCCCGCATTCGGAAATCCCACCAGCCCCGCGTCGGCTATCAGTTTAAGTTCCAGCGTCAGCGGCAGTTCCTGCCAGTTGCGGCCTTCCTCCGCAGTGCGCGGCGATTGATTCGTCGGGCTCTTGAACGCCGCATTGCCGCGTCCGCCCCAGCCGCCGCGCGCCACGACCTCGCGCTGCCCGGCCTGGGTTAAATCGGCGACAACCTCTCCGGTTTCCTCGTTCTTGATCAGCGTGCCCAGCGGAACTTTGATGACGATGTTCTTGCCGCCGCGGCCGGTTTTATTGCTCTTGCCGCCCGCCTGGCCGTTCTCGGCGCGGTAGTGACGGTTGTAGCGGAAATCGAGCAGCGTCGTCAGGTGCGGATTGGCCATGAATATTACATCGCCGCCTTTGCCGCCGTCGCCGCCGTCGGGACCGCCCTTGGGCACAAACTTTTCGCGGCGGAACGAGACGGCGCCATTGCCGCCTTTGCCGCTGCGCACTTCGATGGAAACAATATCAACAAACACAGTACTTACTCCGCCGCAAATCGATTGATTACCACTTCGCGGAACGCCGCCGCCGCCGGCGACATCGGATTGACGTCCTGTTCCGCAAGAATCAGGTCAACACGATTAAGGGCCGCTTTCCAGTGTTTTTCGCCCGCCAACGTCGCCAGAGCCTGATCCAACGCATCTTCGCTCCCGCCGAACACTTTGCGAATAATTTTTGTGCGCAGACTGCCGTCAATCGCAAACTCAATTGTGGTCTGTTCGGAGGCCGCTACGTTTTCAGTCGCACTTTCAGCGTCTTCCACCGCGCTCTCTCCAATGCGATCCGCGGCAATTTCCTCGGCAGCTTCAGGTGCAATTCCGGGCTGCTCCACCTGGGTGTCAATTTCAACCGGGTCGATTTCGGCGTCCAGGGTTTCTCCGTCGGTCTCCCCCTCAATCGCTGCCGGTGTCGCGGCTTCCGTCGCAGTCGTGGGCGCTTCGATTGTTTCCGGCTCGACGTCCGCGTTCAAGTCCGAATCGACGGCCGCGTTTAAATCCGAATCGACGGCCGTGTTTAAATCCGAATCGACGGCCGTGTTTAAGTCCGGCTCTACGTCCGCGTTTAAGTCCGAATCGACGGCCGTGTTTAAATCCGAATCGACGGCCGTGTTTAAGTCCGTTCCTGTTTCCGACTCTTCCGCGTGCTCCGGAATAAAATCGACACTTGTCGATGCATACCGTTCCTGTTCCTGAGACGCTCCCGGCCGGGATTGCGCCTGACCCCGATCCTCGTCGCCGGGCTCTGCAGAACCGACTGTTTCATTGTGCGGTTCATTGACCTGCGGCGGACTCTCCGGCTCGGGTGATTCTGTCTCGGTGCTTAACAAAATTGGCTTTGCAGAAAAAGTATCGCCGGGGTCGCTGTCCTGAAACGAGTGCTGGTAGTTCTCGCGTGCACCAGGCTGCCAACCGATGTTCTGTTTAACATGCACTTCGGCGTTAAAATCAATGATTTCGCGGTCATCGCTGTAAAGCGGCTGCAAACTCGCGCGGTTTTCCCGATCGTCCGACCCGCTGTAGACCGGCTCGGTTGAATCCGGTTCCGGCTTGTTTAAGTGTTCTTCCGTTTCAACGTCGCCATCTTCCGACGGCTCCTCTTCCATGACATTTTTGTTAATCTCCGAGTCGGAAGTCTCAGAGTCATCGGTCGTCGAGTATTCTTCGTCGCCGAGCCACACGTCGTCGGTCTGTACGTCCACAGCCGCGTCTTCATCCGCGGTATCCACAGCTTCATTTTCAGACGCCGACGTCGCTTCGTCCGTCACGGATTCAGGATTCTGCGTGGTCTCCGGCTGTTCCTCTGTCGCAGTTTCGAGCGAGGTGTGCAAATCCTCAAGTGTCGTGCTCACCCGCCGCGGCGCATCAAAAGCCGGATCGTGCAGCGGAAAGTCCTCGTCGTTCTGTTGCGCTGCAAGCGGCGCTGAATCCGCGGGATCGGAATCGCTGTCAGTGTTTAAGTTAAACTCAGCATCGTCCGCCTGTTTAAGCTCGTTTTCTGCGTCATCGTAAGCGCCGTATTCAGCTTGATCCGCGGACTCCTGATTAATACTCTCTTCGGTATTTTTAGGTGTATCCACTTGCCTGTCAAAACCGGCATCCGCGTCCGCCTGCAGCACCGCCGCGGCTTCTTCCGGCGAAACCTCGACGACGGGCGTCAGATCCTCTTGCGCGTCCGCCTCGTTTTCACCTTGCGGCGTCGCGGTCTGGTCCGGACTCGTTTCGGTCTCGTTCCGGGGCGAAACCAATTCAATTTTATAGATGGCGCTCTGCTTCGCTTCCGGATCTGCTTCGGACGCCCGCTCGTCCCCCGGCGCCGCGTGCCCGTCCGGCGTCGTATCGGATTCCGCCGCGGCCGAGGTTTCCCGCAGCGCGTCGCTCCGCTTCCCTTCATCGCCCGTAAAAGAGGCGCTGATGACGTATTTGTCGATGTCGTCATCGTCGACCGCAATTTCGTCCACTGTGGCGGCGTGCCCGGAAAAATCACCAGTCCCAAGCGCCGACTCCACGTCAAAGCTGCGGCTAAGATCGGTCTCGCCGCCGGGCCGTTCGAGCTCGGGATCTTCTTCCATTTCGTGCAGGACGTCTTCAATCACTCGCAGGAAGTCAGCCTTGCGGATATGCCCGAGATGTTCGGTGCGAATGCGCTTTTCCAGCTCCTGGGAGATGCGGAAAACACCCTTGTCGTCCAGAAACACAATCAGTGCCGGCGTTGGAATGCCCTTGTCGACCGTGTCCTCATCGACTTCCGCAAAAAATTCAAAGATGGGGTCGAGCAGGTCGGCGAATTCCGTGGTGGAATAATCGAGAATTTCGTCGTTGTCGATTGTCTCAAGCGCGCGCTCAAATTCCACAACCGAAAGCAGGTCGGAACCGACCTTGTCGGCGCTGCGCGCCTCGGCCCACTGCCTGAATCCCTCAATCAGATATGAATAGGCGTTGAAGTAGTTGAGGCGCAGCAGAACTTCGTGCAGCGGTTTGGTGGGCTCGCCGCGGAAAACAAACCATTTGAGTGTGGTGCGCGGCCGCAGCAGGTAGTTGATGCGCGTTTTTACCGCCAGGTCGAGAATGCTCTTGAGGTCGTGCGCGTCAAAACGCGCCTCGCGCCGGCTGAGCTCGTCCATGGCGTCAAAGAGCTCGCTGAAATCGGGATTCTCGTAGTTGAAACGCGGGTTGGCCAGGTGCAGCATGCGCCGTTCGAGCAGCCACCACTCCACTTCGGCCGTAAAAAAACCGGCGTAGAACGGATGCACGTTTTCGTCGGCGCACAGGTCCCGCAAATACTCGTACTGGCGACCGGTATGGACGTGTTCCAGAAGCTCTGTTTTGGCGGCCTTGATCTGATTTTCGAACATACGAACCGGATGTGTCGTGAGGCATGCGACTGAAAAAACGGAGTTCCTGCAGGGCCTGAAGATAGCAATTTTTTGCGAGGCGATCGATTCCGCCCGATCCGAGAATCAGGCTTTTCCCCCGCCGAAAAGTTCGGTCAGCGCCATGACGACGCGATCGATACCGCGGACCTGAATTCCCTCCGGCGCCTGCAGTCGTTTGGCGCCGCTGCGCGGCACAACGGCCTGCGAAAAGCCCAGCTTGGCGGCTTCGCGGATGCGCGTTTCCAGATGCGTCACCGTCCGCACCTCGCCCGTCAGTCCCAGCTCGCCCACCAACACGCTGCCGGCGCGCAGCGGCACATCGCGGTAGGACGAGACGATCGCCGCGGCAATTCCGAGGTCGACGGCCGGATCGTCCAGACGCAGGCCGCCGGCCACATTCACAAAAACGTCGCGTTCGGCCAGGTTGAGGCCCATGCGCTTTTCCAGCACCGCCAGGATCATTTGCAGGCGCTTGGCGTCGTAGCCCGTCGTGCCGCGCTGCGGAGTACCGTAGCCGCTGCGCGCCACCAGCGCCTGCACCTCGATCAGCAGCGGGCGCGCGCCCTCCATGGCCGCCACAACGGCCGTTCCCGACTCCGGTTCGTCGCGGTCGCCCAGAAAAAGCAGCGAGGGATTTTTCACTTCGGTCATGCCGTCGGACGACATTTCAAACACGCCGATCTCATTGGTGGAGCCGAAGCGGTTTTTGGCGGCGCGCACGATGCGGTGTGCGTACACCTGTTCGCCTTCAAACTGCAGCACCGTGTCGACCATGTGTTCCAGCACTTTCGGGCCGGCGATCATGCCGTCCTTGGTCACATGCCCGACGAGAAAAATGCTGATGCCGCGATCCTTGGCTGCACGCATAAGCAGCGCCGCACACTCGCGCACCTGGGCTACGCTGCCCGGCGCCGAGTCCAGATCGTCGCGGTACATCGTCTGTATCGAGTCGATAACGAGGACGCCGGCGCCGGTCTGGTCGGCGGCGTCGAGAATCTGCTCGACGTTTGTCGCCGCCAGCAGCTTGAGGTCCAGCGGCGGTTTGGGCAGCCGCGCGGCGCGGTGCCGGATCTGCACCAGCGATTCTTCACCGCTGACGTAGAGCGCATCCTGCAGGCGGGCGCACATTTGCAGCATCAAGGTCGATTTGCCGATACCCGGATCGCCGCCGATGAGCACCAGCGAGCCCGGCACGATGCCGCCGCCGAGTACGCGGTCCAGCTCGCCGATTCCCGTCTTGCGGCGGTCTGCGTCCGTCCACTCCACGTCGCCCAGGCGCACGACTTCGGGTTTGCCGCCGGAGGGCAGTGTCGCCCGACGTTTTTCCTTGCTGTCGAGGCCGCGCATCTCCACGAGGGTATTCCACGCGCCGCAGGCCGAGCACTGCCCGGCCCAGCGCGGGCTGCTCGCGCCGCAGGAATTGCAGACATAGACTGAGCGTTTTTTGTTCGCCGCCATCGTTCTTCCCGGTTTGTTCTGCTGTGTTTGCCGCCGTCCGTAGCAACGGAGAAGTCGTCCGCCCGCCGCTTATCCGCGATTGCACGGAATTTGCGTATTTTAGCGGCCTCGGACCAGTGCTTCGCGGCCGCCCGGCCGCGCAAAAACGTAGGATGACGGAACGGATATGCAGGTGGTAAATTACGAAGAGCTCGTCAAAGAATGTCGCGGTCTGCTCACGGGCGAACGCGATATGTTGGTCAATGCAGCCAATTTTGCCGCTTTTGTCTACCAGAATCTACCCGCAATCAACTGGGCCGGATTTTATCTGCGCGACGGCGTGGAGCTGGCGCTCGGTCCGTTCCAGGGCAAACCCGCCTGCACGCGTATCGAAAGCGGCAAAGGCGTCTGCGGCACGGCCTACGCGCAGGCGCAATCGATTGTGGTGGCCGACGTGCACAGCTTTGAAGGGCACATAGCTTGTGACCCCGCGTCGCGGTCCGAGGTCGTCGTGCCCCTGCGCAACGGCGATCAGGTCTACGGCGTTTTTGACGTCGACTCTCCGCTGCCGGCGCGTTTTTCCGAGGCCGACCGCGCCGGATTGGAGAAATTGGTCGCCGTATTTGAATCATCCACGCAGTTCAGGTCTCTCTTCAGTCGAGACACTGTTTGATTCAACAACCAGTCAAGGTATCAAGATGAAACGATTTCTACTGATAGCTGCCATTTGCTGTTTTACTCTGGCCGCGCCGTACGCGCAGGCTCAGCTGTTTACGCCTTTCAAGGCGCGCGGCCCGATTGCTCAGGTCATGGAACGCGCGGGCCAGTCGATGAGCTCGCCGCAGCTTATTGCCGTGGCGACGGCCGACTTCTCGTTTGACGCCGGCGGCATTCCCGTCAGCTCCGAGTTTGATTTTGAATCCGGCACGGCCGTCGGCTGGATGTACGTGATCCAGGAAGAAAACAACACCGATTTCCGCATTCAACTGCTGGCCGCAAAACTGGCCATCGGCGGTGTGTGGCAGATCATCGACGCGGCGGACGTCGACGCCGGCATTCCCGACGACTTCTTTGATCACGTCATGGCCCCGATGACGCCCGACTGGATCGACAGCGACGTTCTGGCGGCCAACCTGCGCGCGCACATGGACGTGCAGCAATTCATCTCCGCCCATCCCGGCCTCAAACCGACGGTGCTCGGCTGCTGGTCGGAACCCGAGCGTTTTGACCTGACCATCTGGACCTCGTACATCGGCGAGTTTACCGGCAGCTTCGAAATTCCCGAAGACCAACCAGGCCTCGTCTGCGAAACCTCGGCCGTCAACGGCGAAACAAGCTGCCAGGAAATCAGCGTGCCGACCGACGTCAACGACGAAATCGACGACGCGGTTGTTCAAATCGGACCAAACCCCGCCCGGGACTTTGTTACTGTGTACATCGCTCCCTCCATCTCAACCAAAGCCGAGCGCGTCAACATCATGGACATCAATGGTCGCAGCGTGGCGACAACCGGATTGCGTGGCGCACAGGCCTACATCCCGATGCAACTGGCCAACCTGGCGTCCGGCGCTTATACCGTGCAAATCCTGGACGGCGAGGGCCGCGTGCTGGCGCACTCAATGATGCTGCGCCGCTGATTTTCTGTTTGGAAATTGCACGCCGGAACGCAAACTCCGACTGCTTTTTCAAGCATGATTTTTTTGTTAGTCTCCGCGGGAGAAACTGAAGGCAAACGTTCCGGAAGTTTTTTTGTCGACAGCCGGAAGTCTCTGATTTCGGCGTCTGATCGCTTTCCGGCAAGGCGCTTGAAACCGACAGGTTTTAAGAACGCCGGAGGGCATTGACTGCGATTTCGCAGCAAAGAAGCACTTTGAAGGACAGTTCTCCGTTGTGGCATTCGCACCGGACGTCCGGAGCTCTCAAACGCTCGCAGACCGCGTGTCGATTTGGTCGCCAAAGTCGGCCCGTTTGATAATGTTGCGTCGCTGACGAGCACAGCGTGCAAGGTAAACACGTTTTGTTCATTTTAGGTGGATTGATCAGGCCAATGTATCCAACCGTTCAACAACAGGATCCGGAGCTCTATGCAGCGCTGGAAAACGAAGGAATGCGCCAGCGCAACAAGCTGGAATTGATCGCCAGTGAAAACTATGTTTCGCGGGCCGTCCTTGAAGCTCAGGGTTCGCTCCTGACCAATAAGTACGCCGAGGGCTACCCCGGCAAGCGCTATTACGGCGGTTGTGAATACGTGGACGTTGCCGAAGAACTCGCACGCGATCGAATCAAACAACTGTTCGGCGCCGAGTACGCCAACGTGCAGCCGCACAGCGGCTCCGGCGCCAACATGGCGGTCTACTACACCTACCTGAAAAACGGCGCGACCGTCCTTGGCATGGACCTTTCGCAGGGCGGCCACCTCACGCATGGCTCGCCGGTGAACTTCTCCGGCAAGCAGTACAACTTCATTCCCTACGGCATCGACCCCGCCACCGGTCTGATCGACTACAACAAGGTTGAAGAACTGGCGATGCAGCATCGCCCGGCCATGATAACCGTGGGAGCCTCGGCATATTCGCGCAATATCGACTACGCCGCCTTCCGCGTGATTGCGGACAAATGCGGCGCATTCCTGTTCGCGGACATCGCCCACCCGGCCGGCCTGATAGCCAGGGGACTGCTCAACTCGCCCATCCAGCACTGCGACGTTGTGGCTTCAACCACGCACAAAACGCTGCGCGGCCCGCGCGGCGGCATCATTCTGCTGGGCAAAGACGTTGAGAATCCCTTCGGTGCCGTTGCGCCCAAATCGGGACGCACCAAAATGATGAGCGAGCTGATCGACTCCATGGTGATGCCGGGTATCCAGGGCGGCCCCCTGATGCACGTCATCGCCGCCAAAGCCGCCGCTTTCCGCGAGGCGCTCAGCGAAGAGTTCGGCGTATATGCCCGCAAAGTCATTGAAAACGCCGCAGCCCTGGCGCAGGAACTGATGAACCGCGACTACAACATCATCAGCGGCGGAACCGACAACCACCTGATGCTGATCGACCTGCGCAACAAAGCTTTGAGCGGTAAAAAAGCCGAAGCCGCGCTCGATGCGGCCGGCATTACGGTTAACAAAAACTCCGTGCCTTTTGACGACAAATCCCCGTTGGTGACCTCCGGCATTCGCATCGGCGCCGCCGCCGTGACCACGCGCGGTATGCAGTCCAGCCACATGAAACAGATTGCCGCCTTCATCGACCGCGTTCTGAGCGCGCCGGATGATGAGAGCGTGCTCGCAGGCGTCAAGTCGGAAGTAGCCGAACTCTGTAGCCCGCTTCCAATCCATGCAGAAATCAGTCACTCGGCTGTTTCGGCGGCATCTGCCGACTAAACCGGTCGACCCCGACAACAAAACAGCAGCCTTCATTTGAAGAAAATGAGGGCTGTTTTTGCTCTGTGGGAGTCATTTGGCGGCTTTTGTTTCGAATTCGCTACGTTTTCGTAACAATTGCCTCTACAAATGTGGCGATTGGCGAATATTGTTTTTTCACTTGCATGCATTTGCGCATTTTTGTGAAATGCGTAAAGTTCGTGTACGCATGTTGTTCTTCGATAGTGTCTCCGAATCCGGCGCATTGAACAGCGGAATGTCGAGGCAGCAGATAATGTTTGGGAGCCGAGCGAAGTAAACGTCATTATCGCGTAAACTTTCGTTCGGAATTGTCTGTCTGATAACACTCAACAAGACCCGGAATCAATCGCCAAATCTGAGAATGCGGTATTGAACTGCCATTCAAACCCAAAACATTAAATGTTTGTGAACCGCATCGATTGCAGATGCTCAGCAGCATCCGTGTTCGCTGCGGTTGTAAATTCTGCCAATCTTAAACGCTTACTGAGCTAGGGTATACCGCAGCAACTGCATCTACTGCTTTTTTTTGCTAATCGTAAACCTTGGATCGAAGAACTTGTATATCCACTATCAATTCTAATTTTTTTTTCTGGAGGACTCCCCCATGACATCATTTCGCAAAGCTGGCCGATTTGCCGCCGCAATGTTCCTGATCTTCGCCACGGCCGCAGTGGTTGTTCTTGCTTCCGTGTACGAACTGAAGATCAAAAACCGCAGTTCTGAAACGGTTCCCGTCACGCTTCACTGTGAATGTGGATTCCACACGGACATACTCTCTGAACCCTGGACTGTCAACAAGACAGAAGTTCCCTCCCAGGTTCGCTCGATGGTTATCAACAACGTTGAAGTCTTTGCCGGCGAGTCCAAAATCATCCGATTGGAAACAGGCGCTCTAATCAAAGTTGATTGGGTCGGCCTTGATGATGCTGAAATCTACGATCAATAGTGATAGTGTATGCAAGTGTTTTGCTTTCGACGAAAGTAACACGCCCATGTTTCTTAGCATTCCGGAAGTGTATTTGATGGATGATATCCTGAAGCTATGATTCATTATTACGTCCTGCAAAATTCGAGCGGTGAGAGATGCAATTTTTCTCACCGCTCTTTCTTTTTGTCTTTATAGCTGGAGATTGTATTTTCCGGGCACATTCGAGTTGGTAAACCACAGAAATGTAGCCCGAGTCCGTACAAGTGTGTTTCAAGTAATTGCTTTGCGGGGCAAATGCGTTTCCTGAGCACCATCCGATCGAATCATCGATTTTCCGCCGCACACTGAATCCGATCGGCAGAAAGTAGCCGTGAAAATTGTCCAGGATGAGTTGTTGTGATTGTATCCATTCTTCACAAATCTTCCGGCAATACTGGTGGAAACGACAATTCAGGCAGGAGTAATGATGCGAGCAGGATCTCCGGTTGTAACATACAGAACATGAAAAGCAGGACATCCAAAATCGAAGACAAGTCCATTCGAATCACGGAATTGTTCGACATTTCCCGTCGTCTTTCCCGCAGTGACACCACACAGGCGCTGACCGCCGCCTCCGACGCTCTTGCGCTCGCGCAGGAACTTGCTCGCGACGACCTGACTGCCGAGGCCCACGCCCTGCTTGGATTCTGCTATCGTGAACTTTCCAATTTTCCCGCCGCACGCAAACACTACCTGCAGTCAATCGAACTCTACCGCGGCCTCAAAGCCGAAGCCGAAATTGGGCGTTGCCTCTACGGACTCGGTACCGTTTACAGGCAAATGCGCGAGGTTGAGTTGGCCATTGAATCATTTAGTACCAGTCTGAATATACACTACACTCACGGCGACCGCATCGGTGAAAGCAGAACGCTCAACTCCCTCGGGCTCGTCTATATTGAGCTTGGCGACTACCTCAAAGCCATCGACTATCTGCACAAAAGTCTTAACCTGCGTAAATCATTCGGCAGCAGCGACCTTGACCCCGGTACAACACTCAACAATCTCGGTCTGGTATATGCCGAGCTAAACGATTTCCGCGAAGCGCTCAAGTATTTTGAAGGCAGCCTGGCACAATATGTTCAGCGGGACAACACACGCGCATATGCCGTTTGTCTTGGCAATATCGGTGAAGTTCACCTGGCAAAAGGCGACGATGAAGAGGCCAAACGATATCTGGAAGATTCGTTGCACGCTCGGCGCAAACTGGACGATCTGACCGGTCAGGCCGAAATGTTAATATCAATCGGCAAACTGCGCAGAAGACACGGCGAATACAACGCCGCTCGCGACAACTTCGTTGAAGCACACGAAATTTCCACCAAAGTCGGCGACCGTCTGAGGTCCGGACTGTCGAGGTTTCAACTCGGGGCGCTATGCGCCGTCGAGCAAAAGTTTGACCGCGCACTCGAGCACCTGCTGCCGGCGCTCGAAACGGCAAAAGACATAAACGACAAGAACCTCGTTTATCAGGTGCACGAGGCCCTGTCTTCCGTCTACGAATCGCTCGGCAATTTGCCGGAAGCACTTAAACATTCACGCGCCTACGCCGAATCCCGCAAGGATGTGCTGGCCGATGTGAACGAACGCACGGTCGCCGCCATGCAGGCCCGCTTCAATGTGGAGCAGACGGAAAAACAGAAAGAAATTATCAGACTGCGCAACGTCGAGTTAACCAATGCGATCCACAAAGTCGAGTCGCTCAACAAACATCTCGTGGAGTTGAACGACGAAAAAGATATGCTGCTCAGCATTCTTTCCCACGATCTGCGCAACTCACTGCAAGTTGTCGACTCTTCCGTCACCGTGCTGCAGCGCTACGGCGACCGCCTGGAAGACGAAGAAAAAGAACACAACTACAAGTCTATCCTCGGCGCGGTTAAACGCATCGATACCATTATCGGCAATCTGCTGAAGTTAAATCGCATCGAGAGCGGCCACTGGGAAATGCAGCCGCAGCCGCTGGATCTCTTCCAAATCACTTCGCGTGCGGTGCATGACCACGTGGAAATGGCGCACAGAAAAATGATCACGATCGAGTTGCAGTCGCACGAATCGATCGGTTATGTGCGTGCCGACAACACGGCCATGCGCAGCATCCTCGACAACCTGATTTCAAATGCCATCAAATTCTCGCCAAAGGATTCCACCATTACGGTCAACGTGTATCGCCGCAATGCTTTCGTGGGATTCAGCATCAGCGATCAGGGACAAGGCTTTTCCACGAGTGACAAAGAAAAGTTGTTTACCAAGTTTGCGCGCCTGAGTTCGCGCCCCACGGCAGGTGAAATCACAACCGGTCTTGGATTGTCCATTGTCAAGAAATTGGTCGACCTGCACCGCGGTACGATCAGACTTAACAGCAGCAAAGGGCACGGCGCCACGTTCTACGTTGAATTCCCCGTCCTGGCGTCGCCTGACCTGACATCGAGCAATGACGAGGACGGCGGAACGACGGACAACCAATAGCCGCCTGGACTCAGGCTTGTTGTTTTGTTAAATATCAAAGCGGCACATTGCCAGCAGCTCACTCAGAATCATAGCCGTGGCGCCCCACAGCGGCACTTCGTGGTGAACATCCCAGTACGGAAATCTAATCTCATTGCCTTTGATTGTGCGCGTCTGCCAACGCACGGAAGCATCGTCCTGCAGCGTCCGCAGCGGAATACTGAACGCCTCCTCAACTTCGGAAGCCTGCAGACGCAGCCCGGCGTCGCCGCGGTGCACAGCGAGAATCGGATGAACGATGTTGCGCGAAACCGGAATGTAGAGCGGCGTCAAGTCTCCCAGACAGTCGATCCGGCTGCGATCGATCCCGACTTCCTCACAGGCTTCGCGCATCGCCGCCTGGCGCGCATCTTCACCCGGATCAATACCGCCGCCCGGCAGGCTGATTTGCCCGCCGTGGTGATTCAGTCGGCGGCTGCGCACCGTAAGCAGCACGTGAACGTCCGACCGCGCTTCAGCGGACTTTGACGCTTCTTTGTCTATCGCCAGCGCGCCCGCTTCGTGCAGCAGCAAGAGGACCGCGCTGCGCCTGACGCGATCGTTGGCTCCCGGCAGCAATTGACGGCCGCGGCCGCCGTCAGGCGCCATGCGCACCTGTGCTTCCCAGCCCGGCAGCGGCGCTTGCATGCGCGCGCGCAGACAGTCCAATACCGCCGAATCGTTCATTTGTTTACCTGCTCCCGGCGACCGCGCCGCGGCGACCGCCTGTACATTTCCCCGCGCTTCTACCGCGCTGACAAACAAAAAAATCTGGCTCAGAAAGTAAAAAGGCGAGCCCTGAGGCCCGCCTTTTATTCTGATGTACACTCCACGGCTGTGGAGTTTATCCGACTGGAATCACAAGATCAGGATTCCGTTTTTTCTTCGTCGCCGGCATCCGCGGAAGCGTCATCCTGTGCCGGAGCGTCATCCTGTGCGGGTGCTTCATCAGCCGGAGCCTCATCAGCCGGAGCCTCTGCTGCGGGAGTTTCATCCGCGGCGGGAGCGGCCTCGGCGGCGGGAGCCTCTTCGGCTGCCGGTGCTTCCTCGGCTACCGGAGCTTCTTCGGCTGCCGGAGCTTCGGCTTCAACGCTGGGAGCGATCGTGGCTACAAAGTCGGAAGCGCCCGGAACCGGGTGATTCGCATTGTATGTATCGATCGTGTCCTGATCATTGCCCTTCAGGTATTCCACCGGCGAAAGAACGATCTTCTTCGAATCCTTGTCGAATTCAATCACTTTCGCGGGAATCATTTCATCCACGCGGAAGAAATCGCCGATGTTTTTGATCGGGGCGAAAGACAGCTGCGAAGTCGGCACAAATCCATCGACGCCGTCCGGCAGTTCGACGATCACGCCTTTTTCGATGATGCGCACAATGCGGCCTTCCGTGTCGATGCCGACGCCGTAGCGATCGGCAAAGGTGTCCCAGGGATTGTCGCGGATCTGCTTGTGTCCAAGTGAGATGCGACGCTGGTCCAGGTCGATCGAAAGGATGATGACCTCGATTTCCTGTCCCTTTTTGACGACTTCGCCCGGGTGGCGGATCTTCTTCGTCCAGGACAGGTCGCTGATGTGCACCAGGCCGTCGATGCCGGGCTCGAGTTCAACAAAGACGCCGAAGTTGGCGATGTTGCGCACGATACCGGTGTGACGCGTACCCACGGGGTATTTTTCGAGCAGTTCCTGCCAGGGATCCGGCTCGAGCTGCTTCATACCAAGCGAGAGTTTTTTGTCGACTTTGTCGATGTTCAGGACAACGGCGTCGACCATCTGGCCCATCGAAACGAATTGGGACGGATGTTTGATGTGCTCGGTCCAGGACATTTCACTGATGTGAATAAGACCTTCGATGCCTTTTTCGATTTCGATGAAGGCGCCGTAGTCCGTCAGGCTGACAACTTTACCGGTAACCTGCGTTTCCGGATCGTATTTGTCGCCGATCGTATCCCAGGGATGCGGCGTGAGTTGTTTCATGCCGAGCGAGATGCGTTTCTTGTCTTCGTCGAAGTCCAGTACAACAACTTTGATTTTGTCGTTGCGCTTGACGAATTCGGACGGGTGCGAAACGCGGCCCCAGGAGATGTCCGTAATGTGAACCAGACCGTCCACTCCGCCGAG
Organism: bacterium; assembly: GCA_030430495.1. Classification (GTDB taxonomy): domain Bacteria; phylum Bacteroidota; class Ignavibacteria; order Kapaibacteriales; family UBA7675; genus JAUIKM01. The sequence goes on from JAUIKM010000011.1 coordinate 29,362, forward strand.
GTCGACGAAGATACCGAAGTCGGCGATCGCTTTGACGTGCCCTTCGAGGACGAGACCTTTTTCGAGTTTGCCGAGAATCTCCGCGCGTTGCTCCGCCAGTTTTTCTTCCAGCAGCGCTTTGTGGCTGACCACCACATTTTCGTTCGGATGATTGATCTTGACCACGCGCACATCAAGCGTGCGGCCGATCCACGCGTCGAAGTCGTCAATGGGACGAACGTCGATCTGCGAGCCGGGCAAAAACGCATCGATGCCGAGCAGGTCGACAACCATACCGCCTTTGATGCGGCGCAGGATTTTGGCCTGCAGAATTTCCTGATTTTCGTATGCCGAATTGATTCGCGCCCAGATGCGCATGAAATCGGCGCGGCGGCGCGAGAGGACCAGCTTGCCTTCGCTGTCTTCCAGTCGCTCCAGAAATACTTCTACTTCATCCCCAACCTTGAGGTCATCAGCTGTCGAAAATTCAGCCAGAGGCACAATGCCTTCCGACTTGAACCCGATGTCAATCGATACTTCGTTTTCCTGAATGCCGACAATGCGGCCAATGATGACTTCATTTTCGTTGATCTGCGTCAACGTGTCTTCGAACATCGTTTCGAAGTCCGCTTCACCGCCGCTGTCATAGACAAAGTCGTCGTCCATGATGTTGGCAACGGAATAACGCTTGTGAGCCGGCTTGCTTGCGGCAACCTTTTCCTGCTGCGATTCTTCCTGAGCGGCCGTTTCCGTCACGGTCCCGTTTTCACTCTCAGTCAAGACACTCGAATCTTGATCGGGCATGTAGTATTACTCCAATGCACATCGCAAAATGTGCCTGCCTGACGCTCGCCGATCCAACGCCCTGCGGGTTTAGTGAAACTTCAATGTCATTTCGCCTACGGCATAGCAAAGTTTCACAAAATACGGCAAAAACCAGTCTCGACAAACTTTTTTTACTTGTCCGCAACAAATATGACGATACAGGTCTCGTCTGGTAAGCGGGACGTAATACCGCCTGAGCGGGCGGATATAGCAAGGCAACGGGAAGTGTCTTGGCTGCGTTCCCCTTCGTTCGTACATTTCGGGCGCACGTGCATTCCGGCCGTGCGCATTGTATAAAGCAGGATACGGAACATGGATTTTTTTGACGCCGCCGAGGAAATGCACGCGGCAATTGAGGGTTTTATCAGTGAAAATGGATCGCCGCCCGTTCGGGTCAACGTCTCGCCTTTTCTGTACCAGTGGCTGGCGCGCATTCAGGCTGAGGAAAACTTCCTTCAGAGTCGCGAGGCATCCGATGATCCGGGACTCATCAAAACCGAATTCGGCGAGATCCGCCTGGTGATCGACGAGGCGCTGGACGACCACGAAATCATCCCTGAATAGACGCCGAACCCGCCTTTACTCCTCGGTCGACTGCCGGCATTTCGATGCTCTCTCCTGCTCTCAGCTACGGGCGCACTCACAAAGCGCTCGGTGGCGCCGACTCTCTCACTTCCAACCGCACTTTCAACTTGTTGACTCTCAACTGAACGAATTCTCAAGAGCGCTTCGCCCCTCTCGCTTGCAGCTCGGTGGCTTGCTTTTTCTTTTTGTTTGTCAGCGAACCAGAAGTTCAGAATACATGCCTGCGCGTCAGGCCACGGCCAGGCAAACAGCGATTGAGCTTTGACAACCGGCCAAAGACAGCATGCCGGTCGCGCGAACCGTTTGCAAAGCGTCTGCAAAACACAACTGAGTCGTCCAGCTACGGGCCGAACAGCTCAAGGCAGCCGGACTTCAGCGCCATTTTCGATGCCTTAATCGTTCGCGCGGCGGCCGCACTACCACAAGTGAGTCGTCCAGCTACGGGCCGAACAGCTCAAGGCAGCCGGACTTCAGCGCCATTTTCGATGCCTTAATCGTACGCGCGGCGGCCGCACTACAACATGTGAGTCGTCCAGCTACGGGCCGAACAGCTCAGTGCAGCCGGACTTAAGCGCCATCTTCACCAAAGGTGATCCGTTGTGTGCACCGGCATTTGAGCATTCAGCTACTCGCCCTTGTGAAATCCCGTTGTGACGAGACCGCAGTAGCAATTCCGGCAAGGATCCTGGTTGGGGTGATTCGGATGCAATTGCGGTCTGAGCCGGCGAGCTTAAAGCGTTTGATTTCAAAGAGCTTAAAGCGTTTGGTTTCAACGGTTTTCGGGCCCCAATATTGGCGCAACCCACCCCTCCACCACCTGTCCAAATTTTTCCGGATTTCACACCCCAGGGCACGAACGTACGGCCCCAAAACTTCGCGGTTCGATTCAGATCAGGCTGCGCCCTCCTGCGGGCACTTCCTGGCATGGCGCGGCCGACCTTCCGGTTGATCGACACAGGCAACATGCCACAGACGCAACTCCGATTCAAGCGGAAAAACGTCAACGGGTCGGTTTCCCCGACAAGCGGTCAGATATTCGTGAAAAACGCGCAAAATTGATTTGCGCCGATTCGCGTTGGCAGACATATTTCACACGCCTGCCGCCTTGATCCGGACCAAATCCCCCCAACTGCCAGCCTGCCGCATTGAGCCGCGTCCTTCGTCCGCGAGCCAATACAAATCGATAACTATTCGTAAATTGCGGGTTCTTTCCGGCCGCGCCGCGGCAATATTCCTCTGCGAATCCTCGAAAGGTCTACCGCATGGCGGAGCGCACTACTGCCCGAATTCTGGCTCTCGAAAGTTCCGGTAACGCCTGCGCCGCCGCGCTGGCAGTGGGCGAAGAACTCATCGCGGAAACTCTCTACCGCGCCTCGCACGTACACGACCGCCTGCTGGCAACCAGCGTGCAGCGATTGCTGCAGGACATCGGATGGGAAGCCGCTGAGGTCGACTGCGTCGCAGTATCCGGCGGACCGGGTTCATTTACCGGCCTGCGCATCGGCGCAGCCCTGGCCAAATCCCTGTGTTTTGACGGCAAGCCGGCGCTGACCGCCGTGCCGACATCTGAGGCGCTGGCACTACGTGCAGCCGCAACGGCACAATCACTCGGCAAGGAGCAGATTCACGTTCTGATAGACTCGCATGGCGAACTGCTCTACCGCCAAATCTTCAAAGCCGATGCACAGCCACTGGGCGAGGTTGAATTGCTGGCGCGCGCCGATGTCGCGGCAACACACAACTCGTCGGCTCTGTACTGCGGTCCCGCGCTGCCCGCCGCGGACCTGGCCGCCATCCCTTCGTTTGAAGAACTCAACTTTTTGTCCGCCGCGGCGGTGGCGCGCCTGGGAGCGCAACTGTACGCCGCCGGTAGGACCGTTGATCCACAAACTTTTGTGCCGCTGTACGCACAGGAGTTTGTGCCCAAACTCAGCAAAAAATCGATGTGATTCTGTCTGTTAACATTCAACAATCGGCGCATGTGATGCGCGGAGAATTCCCGTCATGATCGAACGTTATACCCGGCCCGAAATGGGCGACATCTGGACCGACCGGAACCGCTTTGCCATCTGGCTGGAAATCGAAATCCTGGCATGTGAAGCGCGCGCCGAACTCGGCCATATCCCGCATGAAGACGTTAAACACATCCGTGAAAAAGCGGCGTTCGACGTGGATCGGGTCCTTGAAATTGAAAAGGAAACACACCACGACGTCATCGCCTTCCTGACCAACGTGGCGGAGTACGTCGGTGAGCCCTCGCGCCACATCCACTACGGCATGACCAGCAGTGATGTGCTCGACACCTGTCTGGCCGTGCAACTGCGCCAGGCAGGCCTGCTGCTTCTGGGGCAACTGAAAGAACTGGAACTCGTGCTGGCCAAACGCGCGCGCGAGTTCAAACACACGCTCTGCATCGGCCGCTCGCACGGCATTCACGCGGAGCCGGTCACCTTTGGACTGAAGCTGGCCCTGTGGCGCGAAGAGTGTAAGCGCAACATCGAGCGCCTGATGCACGCGATCGATCGCATTTCCTACGGACAGATCAGCGGCGCCGTCGGCACCTTTCAACACCTGCCGACCTTTGTCGAAAAATTTGTGTGCGAACGCCTGGACCTTAAACCCGCGCCGATTTCGACGCAGGTAATTCAACGCGACCGCCACGCCGAGTTCATCAGCACGCTGGCGATCGTCGGTACGATGCTGGAACGCATCGCCACGGAGATACGCCATCTGCAGCGCACCGAAGTGCTGGAAGCCGAAGAATTTTTTGCCAAAGGCCAGAAAGGCAGCTCGGCGATGCCGCACAAACGCAATCCGATCATCTCAGAACGGCTCTGCGGCATGGCGCGCCTGCTGCGCGGCAACACCCAGGCCGCACTCGAAAACGTCGCACTCTGGCACGAACGCGACATCTCCCACAGCTCGGTGGAACGCGTCATCTGCCCCGACTCGACCATTACTCTGCACTACATGCTGCACAAAACGATTCCGATGATTGAACAACTGCTGGTGTATCCGGAGGCGATGCAGAAAAACATGGACGTCACCAGCGGTTTGTTCTGGTCCCAGACGGTGCTGCTGGAACTGGCCAAACGCGGCGTATCGCGCGAGGATGCCTACACAATGGTGCAGCGCAATGCCATGAAAACCTGGGAAGATCGACAGCCTTTTGTGGAGAGACTTAAGACGGATGAAGAGTTGACGGCGATTTTACCTGCCGAAGATATCGACCGCATCGTTGCGCCCGAAGCACTGCTCACCCGCGTCGATGAGATATTTGAGCGCTGCGGCCTCGGCGACAACTGAACGACGCGACGCTTCTCTCACGCTGACAAACAAGATGGATTTGCTGGGGCGGATTGAAGAAAGAGCGAGTACAAAGACCAGTAAAACAGGCCGGGGTCAATGCCAGATCTCGGCCTTGCTTTCGCGCAGCATCAACTCCTGGATGGCCGTGAGCGGCGCAACGCGATCAAACAAAATGCGATAAACCTGCTCGACGATGGGCAGCTCGACATTGTGGCGACGCCCCAGATCGCGAATGGATTCCGTACTGGCGACGCCTTCCGCCACCATGCGCATTGAATTCTGAATATCCATCAATGTTTGCCCCTGACCGATCAATTCGCCGACGTGGCGATTGCGGCTGAATTTGCTGGTACAGGTAACGATGAGATCGCCCAGCCCGGAGAGGCCCGAAAAAGTCATGGCGTCCGCGCCGAGCACCTCGCCCAGACGAACCAACTCCGCCAGACCGCGCGTCATCAAAGCCGCTTTTGTATTGTCGCCGAATCCAATGCCCTCAACGATGCCGGCGGATATTGCGATGACGTTCTTGAAAGCGCCGCCGAGTTCCGCGCCGACGACGTCGCGGCTGTGATACACGCGGAAATAGGGCGTCAGAAACAGATCCTGTACGAGCCTACCGATTGTGTCATTGCTCGAAACGGCGACAACAGTCGTGGGTGTTTCGCGCGCTACTTCCTCGGCGTGGCTGGGGCCGGTAAGCACGGCAAAATTGTGTTCCGGGACGCCGGCTTCCTCGTGCAGGAGTTCGGAGATGCGGCGCAATGTTCCGCGTTCGATACCTTTGGAAACGCTGACGACTGGTTTGTCGCTCAGGTTCAGATTGTGTTCGCGAATGACGCCGGCGATGTACTGAGTGGGCGTGGAAATGACGATGATGTCGGCATCGTCAATTGCCCTGATATCCGTTGTGGCCTGGATATTGGCCGGCAATTCAAACGCGGGCAGGTAGACGGAATTGACGCGTTTTGTGTGAATTTCTTCAACGACTTCGCGATCACGGCTCCACAGGATGATAGACGCTACCGAGGGAGCGAGAACGCGCGCAAGGGACGTTCCCCAACTCCCCGCGCCGACAAAAGCTACCTTCATGCTCTGCTTAAGATGTTGGTTTGGAATCCGACGATTCACCGCAAATGCGAATCAGCCACAATTTCTGAAAACGGTTTTCATTCCCGGCCAGCAGTCGTTTGATGTTGCTGCGGTGGGTGTACAACACCATGATCGCCAGAGCTATGCAGAAAAATATCAGCGTGTGATAGCCCTGAATCTCGACGTGAAACAAATTGTGCCGGATAGCCATCGAGGTAGGCAGCGCCACCGCGGCGGACATCGACGCCAGCGAGATATAGCCGCTGAACATGACGACCAGCATGAAAATACCGAGTATGATCAGCACTTCCACCGGCGCCACCCCTACGAGAACGCCCAGACCGGTATTAATTCCCTTGCCGCCGCGAAACCCGACAAAGACCGAGAAAATGTGGCCCAGAACGGCGCTTGAACCGGCGATAATGCGCAGAACCGTCACATCCTCAAAAGGCGTGCGGTTGATAAATGCCATCTGGCCGTCAAAGAGCGCCGTGACGAGGAGGACCGCCGCCACGCCTTTAAGGATGTCAACGACCTGGACGGTGATGCCCCACTTCGTTCCGAGGAGTCGGAACGCGTTGGTGCTGCCCATGTTGCCGCTGCCCTTCTGGCGGATATCAAAACCGAAAAATCGTTTGCTGATAATATATGCAGTTGGTATTGAGCCGATCAGGTAACTGAGACCTGCAATGGCTACCAAACTGAGAACGGGATCCATATTGCAACGTTGGTTGGAAATGCGTAAAACCGGCCGCCACACCGTGTGAGTTGTCGCACGTACGGCTGCGGGCGTCAGGTGCGACCTTGAGGGATCCGTGCAATCTGCTGCGCTTCTCCCTTCCTCTTTGATTGTCGTCACAGAAGCAAAAAAGACAAGACGTGACGAAATGGTCACAAGTGCATCACCGCTGCCGGACAAAATTAGTGTTTTCAGTCTGAATATGCAATGTGGAGCTGTTGCGACTGCAACACACGAGACGAGCGCTTGCGGCGTCATAATCTGGCGGGAGCGTTTCACGTCACGTTCAGGTCTCCCGCATTCGGCGCAGACAATGCGCCCGACACCATTGCATTGTTCAACTATGTGATTTCCGGGAATTATGGAAGACAAGATGATGGAAATTTCGACGCGCAAACGCATCGAGGACATCGACCGCGAGCTGAGCGAACTGCGCGAACGCCACTCCGCCCTGAAGGCGCACTGGCAGATTGAAAAAGACACGATTCAGGAAATACGCGGCATCAAGGCCGAGATTGAACGCGCCAGGGTCGAGGCGGCCAATGCGGAACGCGCGGGCGATCTGGCGCGCGTGGCGGAAATCCGCTACGGGCAGATCGGCGAGCTGGAGCGCAAACTGGAAGCCGCCAACGACAAATTGCGCGACATCCAGTCCAGCGGCACGATGCTCAAAGAGGAAGTGACCTCGGAAGACATCGCCGAAATTGTGGCGCGATGGACGGGCATTCCCGTGCAGCGCATGCTGGAGTCCGAGCGCACCAAGCTGCTGCACATGGAAGATCGCCTGCGCGAACGCGTGGTTGGTCAGGACGAAGCTCTGGCGGCCGTCAGCAATGCGATCCGTCGCTCGCGCGCCGGCCTGCAGGACACCAATCGCCCCATCGGCAGTTTTATCTTCCTGGGCACCACCGGCGTCGGCAAAACAGAGCTGGCGCGTTCCCTGGCGCACTTCCTCTTCGATGACGAGTCGGCCATGGTGCGCATCGACATGAGCGAGTACATGGAAAAATTCGCAGTGTCGCGACTGATCGGCGCGCCTCCGGGCTACGTCGGCTACGAAGAAGGCGGCCAGCTGACGGAGGCCGTGCGCACGCGCCCTTACTCCGTCATCCTGCTGGACGAAATTGAAAAAGCGCATCCGGACGTGTTCAACGTACTGTTGCAGGTGCTGGACGACGGCCGCCTGACGGACAGCCAGGGACGCACGGTCAACTTCACCAACTCGATTATCATCATGACCTCCAACCTCGGCACGGAGCTGATCCGCGAAAAACTGACGGATCTGGAGAACGCCGAGGAAAGCCGGCGGCGGTCGATGTTGATGGATCTCCAGGACCGCATGCTCAAAGTGCTGCAGGGCACCTTCCGCCCCGAATTCCTCAACCGCGTGGATGAGATCATCCTCTTTAACCCCTTGACGCGCAAGGAAGTACGGTCGATCGTGGAAGTGCAGCTGAACACGCTTAAGCAGCGCTTGCAGGAAAATGGTCTTGCGCTCGACATCAGCACTGCCGCGCTCGACTGGCTGGCAGACAAAGGCTACGACATCGACTTCGGCGCGCGACCGCTCAAACGAGTCATTCAGCGCAATCTGGCCGACCCGCTGGCGGTCAAACTGCTCTCGGGTGAAATCTCCGCCGGCACGACGATCAACGTCGGCCGCGGCGCGGACGACAAGCTGGAATTCAGCTTCAGCGCCGCGGCCACGGAAGAGTAATATGCTGCCCCGGACCAGAGTTGAAAGTGAAGTGAACTTGCTTTTCTCGTTGCAGGGCTTCATTTTGCCGGATTACCGTCACTGACGGGCCGGAGCGCCGCGGCGTTTCCGGGACGTCCTTTGCAACCGTTTTTGAGATTCTGGAGAGCGATGCGCATCCCAGCCCGACTCATGCAGCCCGCGCGCAGCGACCGCCGCTGTTCAGCACGTTCCGCTCGAACATCTTCGCTCCGCGCGGCCTTGCTCCCGGCCGTACTACTCATGTCTCTGACCTGGTCCTGTGCCGCCGTCCAGCCGCAACTGCAAAACATCGACGGCCCCTACGTCGTGCAGGAAGGCGATCAGGCCCAGATTCGCTGGCGCTTCAGCGATGCCGACAGCGTGCGCTTTGAAAACGACCGGCGCAGCTACGCGCCATCCGACAGCGTGCTGTTTTTCCCCACCGAAACGCGCGAATACAAAGTCGTGGCGTACCGTGGCGGCTACGAAGTCCCCGCATACTGGCCGATTACGGTCGCGCGGGCCCCGCAGCCCGAAATCGTCTACGTCGACCGCGAAGTACCGCGCGTGCAAAATCTCCCGCCCTGTACGCACTTTCACGAATCCGTCCTGCAGTCGAATTACCTGACCGGATACGCCGAAGCGGCCGCCGGTGTGCCCGAGCTGCAGATGAAAGTCATGCGCATTCACTGCGACCCCGACGGCGCGCCGCACGCGTTCGACGCCATTCTGATGGATGAGTTCGGAAACTATCTGCCTTCGCTCGGCGCCGACGACTACGACTGGCGCATCGGCTTTGATTGTTTTGCCTCCGACGTCGCCTACGAAGTCACGCCGGAAGTGCGTGAATACATTGCGCCGGACGATGGTCTCGGTGTGGCCGTCGTCGTGGATCAGGCGGCGTACATGCGCCCCTACGTGCCCACGCTGGACGTTGCGACGCAGGACATGCTCTGCTCGCTCAGACCGAATGACCTCTTCAGTCTGGTGCGTTTTGATCACCGTGTTGAAACGCTTATCACAGCCGAACCGCCGGTTGTGGCCCGCGCCGAGTACCACGCAGTGGACTTTGAACTCTTCGGCGGACTGACAGCGCTCTACCGCGCCGCGATGGAGGGAATTTTTGCGCTCGAAAATACGCCTACGGCCGAAAAATGTCTTGTCCTTGTGGTCGGCGGCAGTGAAGACGCCTCGCTGATCTACACGATCAACGACGTGGCCGAGCGCGCGCGCCGCAGCGGAATTGTCGTGTATTCCGTCGCCCTGGGCGACAATGTGGACTCCTACGCCCTGCGCTATCTTTCGGCCTACACCGGCGGACGTTACTACGGCATTCCAACCGAAGACTACGGCCAGCTGCGGGCCGCTCTCAACGAGGTCGTCAATTCCTACCGCACCTTTTATCGGCTCACGCCGCGCGACGGCGAAGTGCCGCTCGGCTCACTGGATGTATGCCGCGACGGCGTGCAGGCCGACGTCCAGTTTATCCACGCCAATATTGCGCCGCGCAACGAACAGCGCCGCACGAATATCCCGATGAAAAACTACGATCCGCAGCACCAGATCCTGTCCGTCTTCGGCCATGCCGCGACCGCTCCCGACGAGCACTACGGCAGTCAGCTGGACCTGCTGGCACAGACGCTGCGCGACAATCCCGGCAAAAACATCGAACTGATCGGTCACGCCAGTCTCTCCGGTTCCGACTACCGCAACACGCTGCTGGCCAAAGAACGGGCGCGACGCGTACGCCAGGCATTGCAGGAGCGCGGCGTTCAGCCGGAGCGAATCCGACTGCGCGGCGAAGGCGCACATACGCCGGTCTACTATCTGGAGAGCGAGCAATGGCAGGCGGCCAACAACCGACGCGTCGAGATTCGCTGGCTGGATCCGGCCCTGGCGCCCTATGAAATCGCGGCTCAAATTGTCGACACCGAAGAAGAGGCAATCGACGCAGCCGAGGAATGGCAGCGGCGCGGCGTCAACGCCTACTACGAAATGCGCATGGAACGCGGCGTTCCCCGTTTTCAGGTGCATCTGTGGGGTTATTCCAGCGAGGCCGAGGCGCGGGCGGCCAAAAGCGAGCTGCAATCCAAATTCGGCGTGCGGCTCAGCGTACTCTGATCCCGCATCGACGCAAGCTCTCAAAAACAGCAAAGGCGGCCCCGAATGGGTACCGCCTTATTTTTTAATGTCCGTTTTGGCCTGATTCTCTTGTTTGTCACGCAGAGAGCAGCGACAAACCCGCCCGAAGGCGATCAGCCCTCCTGCGCTTCCAGCCAGCGCTCGGCGTCGATCGCCGCCATACAGCCGCTCCCGGCCGCCGTCACCGCCTGGCGATACACCGAATCCTGCACGTCGCCGCAGGCGAACATGCCCGGAACATTCGTGTAAGTCGTGCCGGGTTTGGTCAGAATGTAGCCGGTGTCGTCCGTATCGATCACACCCCTGAACAGATCGGAATTCGGACGGTGACCGATGCCGATGAACACGCCGCCGATTTCCTGCTCGCGCGTTTCATTGGTGTTGACGTCGCGCAGCACCACCGTTTCCAACTTTTTCAGACCGTTGGTTTCCGAGCCTTTAAACTCGTCTATCACCGTGTCCAGCATGAAGTCGATCTTGGGATTTTTGCGGGCGCGCTCCAGCATGATGTTCGACGCGCGGAATTCCTGACGCCGGTGCACAATCGTCACTTTTGAGGCGAACTTCGTCAGAAAAGTCGCTTCTTCCATCGCCGTATCGCCGCCGCCGACCACGTAGAGTTCCTCATTCTTGAAGAAAAAACCGTCGCAGGTGGCGCAGGCAGACACGCCGTGGGCCATGTAGGTATCTTCGCCTTTCACGCCCAGCAGTTTGGCGCTTGCGCCGGTTGCTATAATCACGGCGTCGGCCGTGTACTCATTGCCTTGCTCAGTCTCGAGTTTGAATGGGCGCTCAAAGCTGACTTTGTTGACGTGTTCGTATTTGCTTTTGGCCCCGAAGCGATGCGCCTGTTTGCGGAAAATTTCCATCATTTCCGGCCCCATGATGCCGTCGGCGTAACCGGGATAATTCTCGACGTCGGTCGTGATCGTCAACTGACCGCCGGGTTTTTCGCCTTCGAGGATCGTGACGTCAAAGCCTGCGCGTGAGGCGTAGATAGCGGCCGTAAAGCCGGCCGGCCCGGAGCCGATAATTGCAACTTTGTGTGTAGAAGACATGTCGTATTTCCGTCGTTTTCCGCTGGGGAGTTACACAAAAGACCTGCGGGCGGTCGAGCGCCAATTCATTCGGCGTAGACCTGTCAGAGGGCGAATTATTGTAGCTGCGGCGCGCGCGGCGCATCAGTCCTTTTTCCCGCCTTCATCGCGCGTTTGAGGCGCGTAGTCGCGCAATTCCCGCCATTCATTCAGAGCGGCGGCGTTGCGCTGCAGACCGGCCAGTTTGGCGCGTTTGAGCGGGCTGCCGCGGAAACGCTGAGAGAAGCGCGACTGTTCCATCGCCGCAACTTCTTCCAGAGGCAGCGAACTCGCGCCGCCGCGCGGCTGAAAACGCGTCTCGTCGCTCGGAGACTCGAAGCGGTTCCAGGGGCACACGTCCTGGCACACGTCGCACCCAAACAGCCAGCCGTCCAGCTGCGCGGCGATGTCCTCTGGAATCTCCCTGTCGGCTTTTGTCTCTATGGTCCAGTATGAGATGCAACGGCGAGCATCAACGTTGTAAGCCGGTTCGATTGCACCGGTTGGACATGCTTCAACACAGGCGCTGCAAGTGCCGCAGTAGTCGGCAATTGGGCGGTCCGCGCTGAAGTGCTCCGTGCTGAGCAACAGCCCAAGAAAAAACCAGGATCCGATCTCGCGGTTGATAATATTGCTGTGTTTGCCCTGCCATCCGATTCCCGCGCGGCGCGCCCATTGTTTCTCCAGCAGCGGCCCTGTGTCGGTGTACGCGCGGTAGCTGCTTCCCGGTCGGTTGGCACTGATCAACTCCCCCAGTGCGTTCAGCCTGGGCGGAATAATGTCGTGGTAGTCGTCGCCCCAGGCATAGCGTGAAATTTTGCCCGCATCCTCGTTTGGTGCATGCCGATGCGGTGTGAAGTAATTGCAGCCGACGACAATGACCGAGGCCGTTCCGGGAAGGATCGTTTCCACATCGCGGCGTTTCTCCGCGTTGCGACGCATGTATTCGAGGTCGGCGTGGTGACCGCGTTCGATCCAGCGTCGGTAGTGTTCGCTCTCCGCGTCGAGCGGCACGGCATCGGCGATGCCGACCAGATCAAAACCGATGGCCCTGGCGGCGCGTTTGATCGCCTGTGTGCGCGTTGACACCTCGTCGGATGCCAGCGCGCGATGCAGATCGGCTTTGAACTCAAAGGGAAAAACCCGGCGTCTACCGGAAGAATCTGGTCTGGCGGGCACGGGAGGCCTCAAAAGTGAAATTCGCGCGGCGGACGCGGATCGTCAAAAATCCATGATCCAGTCCGGCTCGATGCGCTTGGGTTGTTCGAGCCAGACGCGCCCGCTTTCCTCAAAAACTTTGTAGGTCTTCAGTTTGGCGCCGCCGCCCAGCGCCTTGCCGTTTTCCAGCGAGTACATCCAGCCGTGCAGCGGACAGGTCACAGTCAGGTCGTCCAACAGGCCGTCGGCCAGAATCGGCACGTGCTGGTGCGGACAGATATGCGAGACGGCGTACAGCTCTTCGGCTATCCTGAAGATCGCAACCTGGGTCTCGTCGTCAAAAAAGATGGCTTTGCCGGATTTGCGGGGCAGTTCGTCCAGCGCACACACGTCCAGAAAAATCTTGCCATCGCGCTCGCACTGCGGAAAATTGGCCCCGTCAAACGCGTCGGCGGATCCTGCACCTGTCATGTGGATTCCTTTCCAAACCCATTTTGCTCGTTGACGGGCAGGAAGTCGCCCAGCTCAAATCCCCGTTTGCCGCTCCGGATGCGCGCCGCTTCGTGAAAGGCGTCGTGCTGGAAAATCACGGCCCACTGCTCCTCGTAAACCTGCGGCCAGTGTTCCTCCTTGGCGGCAATGCTTTTCAGCGGCTCGTTGTCGTAGCCCATGACAAAGGGAATGCGGATGTGTCCGTGCGTGGGACAGAGATCGGAACAGAACAGCGCGCAATTGGAACCCGACCCGATCTTGATCATCTGGAGCGACGGCGTGTGGCCTTCCACCGGCAGCAATTCGATTCCCGGCAGGAACTCGTGACGTCCATCAATGAGGTCCAGCAGGCCGTCGGCCGCCAGCGGTTCGTAGTTTTCGGGTAAGTATGACGCGCGGTCTTTGAGGCTGGGATTGCGCGCCCATTCCAGTTGAGCGCGCTGGACGTGATAACGCGCGTTTGGAAAACGAGGCACGAGTTCCCCATTTTCCGCGCGACGCGTCAATCCGCCGGCGTGGTCAAAATGCAGATGGGTAATGAGCACGTCGTCGATGTCCGCCGGTGCAAGTCCATGCGCCGCCAGCGAACGTTCGAGCGTGTCGACCGAGTTGTCAACTTTGTAGATCGTGGCAAATTTTTCGTCGAATTTGTCGCCGTTTCCACTGTCGACCAGGATTGTGCGGTCGGGCGTACGCAATAAAAGTGCGCGGGCGCTCATGGGAATGCGGTTGCGTTCGTCGGCCTCCGAATAGGCTTTTGTCCAGAGCGTTTTCGGGACAACACCGAACATGGCGCCGCCATCCAGGCCAAAACTGCCGGTTTCCAGTAGGTCGATTCTGATGGAGTCAATCTGCATTAAGCGCCTTCCAGCCTGCTGTTTGTCGTGCCGTTGAACGTGTGAATCCGCTGCCTTCGTGAAACAGGAATTGTAAAATAGCGTCCACGGTCGTAATTTTGAAACTTGTCTTTTTGCGACTTTTGCGCACATGGGCATAGGCCGTGGATGCAAGCCTCCACGACCTTTCCAGTGTAATATTTGATCCGAACATAGTTTACTGCTTGACAGAAGGAGCGCCCACCAATGGCGACAATGGCAAAAATCCGTGAAATGTCCCCCTGGGCTTTGGGAGGAATCGCGGTTCTCTTTATCGGCTTTATGGTTATGTCGGACGCCAATCCGAGTAGCTGGCAGGGCAGCCAGGACCCACGAACGATGGAAGTCGGCTCGGTCAATGGCGAGTCGATCTACCTTTACGAGTTTAATCTGATGGTTGAAAATGCTGCAAGCAACATGCAGCAACAGGCAATACAGCAGGGACGCGAACCCAACGTGGAGTACCCGCGCCTGCGCCAGCAAATCTGGGACCAGCTCGTTCGCAGCAAACTGCTCAAGCAGACGGCCGAAGAACTGGGCGTCTCGGTGACGGACAAAGAAGTCGCCGACCTCCTCTTCTACCAGCCGCCGCAGGTATTGCGCCAGATGTTCAGCGACACCAACGGCGTGTTCGACCAGAACATGTACCAGACGGTGATGCGCAATCCGCGTTCCCTGATGACCGGCGAACGCAATATGCCCGCCGCGCAATACGAACAACTCGAGAACTTCCTGCTGCAGGTCGAGGACCAATACCGCGAGCAACTGCTCGAGGACAAGGTCCGCACCGCCGTCGGCGCTATGAACACCGGCGCGCCCGACAGCTACCTGCAGTACCAGTACGCCGCAAATCAGGGCAACGCCGAGGTCGAATACCTCGTCCTGCGCGCCGCTTCCATTCCCGATTCCGAAGTGGAAGTGACCGATGACGAAATCAAGGCGTACATCGACGCCCATGCCGGGCAGTTCCAGCAGAAGGCGTCGCGCAAGCTCAAATACGTCGCCCTGCCCGACACGCCGTCGGAATCCGACAGTGCGGCGGCCAAAAAGAAAGAAAAACGCCTGCAGGAAGCGATCGCCAATGCAGTGACGATGAACGACAAAGCTGCCGCATTTGACCGCTACCTGCGCGAATACTACGGCAGCAACTCCGAGTACACCAACGTCGAAAACGTCGACGCGCAGCGCAAACCCTACCTGATGTCGCTGCAGGTCAACGAAGTCATCGGCCCGGTATTCCTGCCGGACGGCTCGTACTTCTTCAAACTGTCCGACCGTCGCGAAGCGGAAAAGCCGATGGCCAGCGCGTCGCACATCCTTCTGAAGTTCACGGAAGACAACAAGGACAGCGTCCGCAAGAACGCCGAATCGCTGATGGATCGCATCCGCAATGGCGAAGACTTCGCGGCTCTGGCCACAGAGTATTCGGAAGATCCTTCCGTCAAAACCAACCGCGGCGATATGGGCTACTTTGAGCGCGAGCGCATGGTGCCCGAATTCTCCGACGCCGTCTTCGGCGCCGAAACCGGCGACCTGGTTGGCCCGGTTGAGTCGCAATTCGGTTTCCACATCATCAAAGTGCAGGGATTTGCGAAAGAGGAACTCCGCTGGAGCGAGATCCAGATCAAACCGCTGGTCTCCCGCCGCACTCTGACGAACACAAACCGCCGCGCTCGCCTCTTCCGCGAGCGCATCGTTAAAGAAGGTCTGACGTTCGACAGCGTCGCTTCGCAAATGGGACTCTCCCCGCGCGAAACCGGCCTGATCTTCCCGAACCAACCGGCGCTCGGCTCGCACGCTCTGGCTTCCTTTGCACAAAATGGAGAACTGGGCGACGTGTGCGAACCGATCGAAGTCGACGGCTACGGTCGAATTGTGGCCGAAATCGTTGAGATTCGCAAGGAGGGCGTCAAACCGTTCGAAGAAGCCAAACAGACGGCGCAGGCGCGCGTGATGATCAACAAAAAACTCGACATCGCCATGCAACGCCTCGAAAGCATTGCGTCGGCCGTCCAGGCCGCTCCGTCGCTGACGGAGTACGTCGTGACGGACTCGCTGATCCAGACGGGCGCTCTGACAGTCAAGAACAACGGCTCGGTTCCGGGCCTCGGACAGGACTTCATGTTCACGGCTGTGGCATTTGACGCCGAACTGAATCAACTCGTCGGTCCGCGGCGCGGTGAGCGCATGGCTTTCTTCCTGCGCGTCCGCAGCCGCAATGTTCCGGGACCGGATCAGTTCGCGGCCAAACGCGACAGCCTGAATAAGGCATTCAGCGAGACGCAGGCGCGCCAGGCCTACTTCGCGTGGTTCACCCACGTACGCGACAACGCCGACATCGTAGACAACCGCGCGCAGCACTTCCCCAACGAGTGATCCGCCGCATCTGTCGTTGACGTCTTACGCCCCTGCTGTCGCCTTGACCGCAGGGGTTTTTTTATGTTTGGCACACAGCCGGACGTTTGAAACAACATCAGTTGAGCTGCGAACCCGGAGGGCTTGCAGCTCATTTCCAGACTGCCAATGAAATTCACAGCTGCGGAACTTGAAGAGCTGGCCGATCGCTCCGGCGGTACATTTGCCGTTAACGGCGTACAAGCGGCGGAGGGTTTTACGCGCCGGTTGGCGCTCGGGCACTACGAGAATTTTCCCGTGGCCTCATTCCTGCTGCCTGCGGCGCAGCGTCGCCACGTGTTTAACATCTACGCCTTTGCGCGCATCGCCGACGACATCGCCGACGAGCCGAATGGCCTGGCCAGTGAGCGGCGCCTGTTCATGCTGGACAATTTCCGTCGCCTGCTGCACGAAGAAGAGCCCGGTGCAAACCCGGTGTTTACGGCACTGCGGCGCACGCGCGACGAACTGGACATTCCGACCACTCCTTTCGACCGTCTGCTCGACGCATTCCGAAGCGATGTGCGTTTCCGCACGCCGGCGAACATGAAGGAGTTGCTGGCTTACTGCCACAATTCCGCCGATCCGATTGGCGAATTGCTGCTGCGCGTCTTTGGGCTGTGGCATCCCGTGCGAGCGGAGTATTCGGACATGATTTGCAGCGCCCTGCAGCTGGCGAACTTCTGGCAGGATTTTTCGCGCGATCTGCCGCGTGGACGTTGCTATGTTCCGGCCGATATTCTGAAACAATTCAACCTGGTGCCGGAGCAACTGCGCCGGGCGCGGCGCAGGCGCGATCTGCCGGACGCATTCGGCGACTGTGTTGCGCATCTGATTGAGGATACGCGCGTGCGGCTGGAGCGCGGCGCTTCGTTGCTGGACATGACGCCGCACATGCGGCTGCGGATGGAACTGGCGGCCATTGTCAACGGCGGCCGCGCAATTCTGAACAAGGCTGAAAGACTGGGGGCGGACATCATCGAATTTCGCCCAAACTTGCGTACATTTGATCTTGGAATTATACTGTTGAAAACCCTGCTGCGCATACGCCCCGCCGGAATACGTCTGTAGTCGGTACTAAACGGGCTGCAATTCAACACAGCAGGCGCCTACGATCAATGCATGACAAATTGAAAAATTCCGGCCGTCACACGCCGGATACCGCGCCGGACCAGGACCGAGAGCAATCCATGATGCCCGAAGCCGAGCAATATCTGCCGCAGCAGCAGTCCACCAATTTTTTCTACTCGTTCTCTTTCCTGCCAAGGGCCGAACGGGAAGCAATGCACACCGTGTATGCATTCTGCCGTTACACCGACGACATCGTCGATGCGGAACCGGCCGACTACGAACCGATCAACGTTCAGAAAAAACGCGAGAACCTGGCCTGGTGGCGCAAGGAAGTGGATCGCTGCTACGATGGTCAGTCGCAACACCCGATTCTGCGGCCGCTCTCTTCGGTTGTGCGCCGCTTTGCCATCCCGCGGCAGTATCTGCACATCCTGATCGACGGCTGTGAACGCGACCTTGTTCAGGCGCGCTACGACACGTTCAACGATCTGAAAGACTACTGCTACGGCGTGGCCAGCATCGTCGGCTTGATGTGCATTGAAATTTTCGGCTACAAATACGACGAAACCAAAGAATACGCCGTCAACCTGGGCTACGCTCTGCAGTTGACGAACATCCTGCGCGACATCCGGCAGGACGCCGAACGCGGCCGTATCTATATTCCGCGCGAAGACATGGCGCGCTTCGGCTACAGCGAACAGGAATTGCTGGACCGCGTCTACGACGAGCGCTTCGTAGAACTCATGCGCTTTGAAACGCGCCGCGCACGCGAGTTCTACCACCGGGCGCGGGCGGCGCTGCGACCCGACGAGAAGAAAACCATGTTCGCCGCCGAGATCATGGACGCGATTTACTATCGTCTACTGGAAAAAATCGAGATGCGCAACTTCGATGTATTCTCCAAGCGCATCAGCGTTTCGACGCCGCACAAAGTCCTGATAGCTGCGCGGCTGTGGCTGAAAATGCGGGTTCTGTTTAGAGAAAAATCTCGATGAACTGCGCTGTTTCGGGCCTTTTTGATAAATTTGCACTTTGCTCGTTCAATTTGTTCTACCGACAGGTCTCTCCAGATGGAAATCCAGTTCACGCCGGAAGAAATTGCCAAGATCAATGAGCTGAAAGCTTTGTACCCACAGTCGCAATCGGCCATTATGCCGGTGCTGTGGATGGCCCAAAAGAAATTCGGCTGGCTGTCGGAGGACGTCATGCGTCTGGTGGCTGACGTCATGGACCTGACCTATGCCCACGTAATGGGTGTGGCCTCGTTCTACACGATGTACTTCAAAAAGCCGATGGGCAAATTTCATGTGCAGGTCTGCACCAACGTCTCCTGCAAGCTGCGCGGCGCCGACGAAATCTACGACTTCGTCAAAGAGAAATACAGCATCGGTCACAACGAGACCACGCCGGACGGACGCATTTCGTTGGAAGAAGTGGAATGCATGGGCGCATGCGGCGGCGCGCCGATGATCGCGGTGAACGAAGATTATCACGAGAACCTCAACCTCGACAAGGTTAAGGCAATTCTGCAGGATCTGCCCCAGTAAAACACGAGCATTGCAAGGCGATGTCATCCGATCAGAAAAAACACCGGACCCGCTCT
This sequence comes from bacterium, assembly GCA_030430495.1. GTDB lineage: Bacteria > Bacteroidota > Ignavibacteria > Kapaibacteriales > UBA7675 > JAUIKM01. Next base: position 48,416 of record JAUIKM010000011.1, read on the forward strand.
CTGCGCGTCCGGTATTTTTTTGACAAAATTTGCGGAAGGCGCACTTCCAGATGGCTTAAACCTGTGGTGCGTCGAGAAACTTTTTGCACGGCGAGGTGTATTTTCCTGCAAACGCGGCACAGCAGCCGCGCCTTCACACTTTCAGATTGAATCGGCATTCCGCTTGCGGCTGAGTGAATGCCCGGAGTCACACAGGCTACCTACATGCAAACCCGACAACAAACAAAAAAATCATGTCAGGAAAAGCGCCCCAAGTTGCGCATCCTGACGTCCTCCCTGCTGCTTGCCGCAATTCTGGTGGTGTCGTCCTGCGACGATGTCGACTCGCCCGTCGGCGGCAGCGATCTGCTGGTATCGCCGTCCAACCTCGACTTTGGTCCGGTGAAAATTGCGGAGAGCCGCACCCTGACGGTCCGCGTCAGCAACAACGGCGGTGAAAATATCACGATTGCGGCGCAATTGCGCGGAACGGATGCGCAGTCTTTCGGCATCGTTTCACAACCGAGCGGCGTGCTTGCGCCGGGCAATTCGGCCGACGTTCAAATCAAGTTCAGCCCGACCAGTGAGCGCGCCTATTCGGCTTCGCTGCGCGTGGGAATCGAAAGCACGGTAGATATCGGCCTGAGCGGCAGCGGCGTCACAACGGAGACGCCGGACGGCACGACGCTGGCCTCGGCGCGCGTCGCCAAGGGACCGACAATCGACGGAAGCGGCGGCGATGCTGTCTGGCAGTCGGCCGAAGCACTGACATTAACACTGCGCCAGGTGGAGTCCAGCCGGCCGAGCGGATCACATTCGATGACGCTCAAATCGGTTAACGACGGGCAGAATGTTTACTTCCTGGTGGAAGTCTCCGATCCGCAGAGCGACCTGCTGCCGGCAAGCTGGGCCTTGAACGGCAACGACGCCTCACAGGAATCGAACTGGGCGCGGCGTACGACCTTCGGTCAGGACGGCTTCAGTTTTATGTTCCCCGTCAGCGGCAACGTGCGCGGCGACGCAGCATCCGAGACATTCGAAACGGTCGGCTGCAATGCGGCCTGCCACACGACGGAAGCGCTGGAAAACTACGAAGGCGGCATGTATCCGACGCAGGGCACGGTCGACATCTGGTATTGGAAAGCGGCCACGACCAATCCGCAGGGTTTTGCCGATGACTACGTAGCCGCGGGCAGCGACGGCGGAGCGATGCGCAATGAGCGCCGCGCGGACGACGGACGCAGTTTTGCCCAGGAGAATTTCAGCTCGGCCGGTCTGGGATTTCCTGTACGCCTTGCAGGCGGTGGCAACGGTGGTTTAAACACGAGCAACTTTATCTGGAACGACAGCAGCGTGCCGTTTAACTTCAACAGTAATCCTGCCACCGGCGCGGCATGGAAGAGCGGCGATATTGTGCCCGGCTGGCTGCTGCGTACGGATGCTTCGTCAAGCGTCAGCCGCATGGACGTGCACGCCAAAGGCGTGTATAGCGCGGGCCAAAACCGCTGGGTGATCGAATTCAGCCGAAAATTGAACACCGGGCATTCGGACGACGTCAACCTCGGCGGTGCGGCTTCAGTGCCTTTCAGCGTAGCATATTTCAATAATAGCCCGAAGTACGCTAACTTTGAATACAGCAACCTGGGAGCGGCCCCTCGGCCGTCGCACTTTGGAACGGACGAACGCACTCTGTGGTTAACGCTCGAATAAAACGCAAACTATGACAGACCGCCTTCAGACACCGATCGCTCACAAGCTCCTGCTGATTCTCGGCGGCTTTTTTATCGTGGACAGCCTGAGCGCCAATCAGTTGCGGATCGCATTGGGGCACAATCCCGAGGCGGTGCTCAACGGCGAGTTCTGGCGTCTGTTCACCTTCCCGTTCATCAGCGACAACCTGCATCATCTGATCCTGACAGCTTTCAGTCTCTACGCCGTGTTTCCCGTGCTGGAACGCATGCTTGGCGCGCGGAGGCTGTACACCTACGGTGCGCTGATGCTGCTGGTGGTTGGTCTGCTGTACACGGCGATGGGTCAGTATCCCGGTGCTGCGATGCAACCGGGCGTGTTTCCCTTTGTGTTGGCTGCGTTGGTGGTGTTTATCTACCTGTTTCCAACGTCCGAGATGTCGTTCTTCGGCATCGTCTCCCTGCCCGGCTGGCTGGCGATTTCCCTCCTGGGCGGCTCGGCCGTACTGGTGGATCTGATTGAAATGTTTATTGATCCGGGTCTTTTCGGCGGTTTCCTGGCGATCGATCTGTTTGGCGGCGGCGCGGGCATCGCATTTGCCGTTTCGGCTTTTAACACCTCGATGCCGACGCGATCAACGCGGCACGAGCGCCAGGAAACCAGACAACGGGCCGCCCGCGAATACGAACAGACGGAAGAAGAAGAAGCCGAAGAGGACTACTCCTTTGCACTTCGATCGCTGCGCCGCCACGAACGCCGCGGAGAGAACCTCACTCCGGGTCTCGAAGAAGAAGAGACGTTCAGCGAGGAGCGTCTGAATGAGATACTGGACAAGATATCATCGCGCGGGGAGTCGTCACTTAGCCCCGCCGAGCGTCGTTTCCTGCGCGACTACGCCGAACGTTTGTGAGGGTATTTGGGGCGTTGAGGCGGGATTTCAGAACAGAAGTTTTTTGGCACAATACTATTTTGAGCTGTGAGCCCCAAGGGCACACTGCACTGACGAATTTTCGTCACGCAGGGTTCACTTCTTATACCACTGCGCCCTCAATTCCTCCATCCGCGCCGGACTCAAGCGCGACTCCTCGTACATGCCCGCCGCTTCGCGCTGACGGAACGCTTCAAAAACGCTCACGGCGCAGGCCACTGAGATGTTTAAACTCTCGATCATGCCCGACTGTGGAATAAGTACATTGCCGTCCGCCTGCGCCGCCGCTTCCGCCGATACGCCGCTGTGTTCATTGCCGAACACAAGCGCAACGGGTTTGGTCAGGTCGAGTTCAAAGATTGAAACGGCGTCTTCCTGCAAATGCGTGGTGTAGATTCTCATGTTGCGACGACGCAGCGCGCCGAAACACTCGTCGACGGAAGTGTGTGTGTGCACTTCCAGCCATTTGTGCGCGCCGGCCGAACTGGAGCGTTTAAGTTCGGGCATCGCCTGCCCGCCGTGGTACAGCAAATGCACGTGCAGAATGCCGACGGCGTCGGCCGAGCGCATGACCGCGGAGAGGTTGTGCGGATCGTGGATATTCTCCAGCACCAGCGTCAGGTCGGGCTGACGCGCCTGCAGGACGTTTTCAATCCTTTTCTTGCGCCGTTCCGTTATTCCATGCCTGCCGTGACGTTGCGCCATGCCGCCTCCCTTAAACAGCAACGCCGGGCGTGGAAGGTACACGCCCGGCGCGAAAATTAAACACAGAAGTTAAACGCGTGCCGGACTTATTTATCCGCCTCGCCCATCACGGGGTCGACCGAGCCGATAATCGCCACCACGTCGGCAATCATCGAGCCTTCCACCATGTATTGCAGCGCCTGCAGGTTGCTGGATGACGGCGAGCGGATTTTCATTTTCCAGGGATAACCCGTGCCGTCGGACACGACAAAAAAGCCGAGTTCGCCTTTGGGCGATTCGAGCGCAAAATAACTTTCGCCCGCTTCCGGCATCGTGCCGAAGTTAACAAGCATAAAGTCGTTAATGAGCTCTTCCATCTTTGTGTAAATCTCTGCTTTGCGCGGCAACACGTGATTCGGGTCGTTGGCCATCACCGGGCCCGGTTTCATCTTGTCCAGCACTTGATGACAGATTTTAACCGATTCGCGCATCTCCTGCACGCGCACCTGATACCGGCCCCAACAGTCGCAGTCGTTGTTCGTAATCACGTCGAAATCAACCTGATCGTAGAACAGATAGGGTTCGTCGCGGCGAATGTCGTGCGCAATGCCCGATCCGCGCAGCGCCGGGCCGGAAAGTCCAAGCTGAATCGCCTTCTCCGGCGGACAGTAGCCGATGCCGGCCATGCGGTCCACAAAGATGCGGTTGCGGTTGAGCAGCTTTTCACACTGTGAAAGCGCGTCGGGGAATTGACGCAGGTAGGCGCGGATTTGATCCAGAACATCGTCGTCGATGTCGTTGGCCACACCGCCGACGCGCGTATAACTCGTCGTAAATCGCGCGCCGCAAATTTGTTCAAACAGGTCGTAGAGAAATTCGCGTTGACGGAAGGTCCACAGGAAGACCGTTAACGCGCCGACGTCCATACAGGTGGCGCCCATGGCCAGCAGGTGCGAGGAAATACGCGCCATCTCACACACGAGCATGCGGATCCACTGTGCGCGCTCCGGCACCTGCACATTGGCGGCCTTCTCTATGGCCATCGCAATGGCGACGTTGTTACTCATCGGGGCCAGATAATCCAGGCGGTCCGTGTGCGGAATAAATTCGTGGTAGGTCATGTTCTCGGCCAGCTTTTCAAAGCCGCGGTGCAGGTAGCCGAGTTCCGGCACACACTTAACAACCGTCTCGCCTTCCATACGGATCAGCACGCGCAGCACGCCGTGGGTGGCCGGGTGCTGGGGGCCCATGTTAAGGACCATGTCGTTCTCGAGCGGATCGTCGACCATAACGGTCGTATCCTTGTCGAGCACGCGCTGCAGGATCTTGCGCTGACGCGTGTCGTAGACGCGTTCCAGAGTTGCCGTGTTTGAAACCGGGATTTGATCCGAACTCATAAGCGCCGTCCCCTCGTGCTTTGCGGTTAAATAACCGACCGGAGCGCGCTGTTGCAGTCGCGGGTTGCGCCTGTGCGCCGCCCCTGCCGCTCCGATTCAATTGACCATGCTGACGCTAAATTACAAAATACATTGGGTTTGCACACGCAAAAACACATGTGGCGGCGGTCGGGCTTGCCGACTTAAACAAAACCTGAAGCAATCCAAAAACGCAGAAATAAAAAAAGCGACCCGATAATCGAGTCGCTTTTTTTGGGTGCCCGGGAAAGGATTCGAACCTTCACGCCCGTAAGGACACTGCACCCTGAATACAGCGCGTCTGCCAGTTCCGCCACCCGGGCTTGTCAAATTTCTGCGGAGAGAGAGGGATTCGAACCCTCGGTAGGCTTGCACCTACAACGGTTTTCGAGACCGCCCCGTTCAACCACTCCGGCACCTCTCCTTTGCGAAAGAGAATTGCGAATATATGGAGCGTTCCACAAACTACCAAACACTTTTACAAAATCTTTTCCACTTTTATTTAAGCTGCTGCTGTTAAATGACTTAACGCCGCGTTTTCATTTGCGTCTGACCGAAAAAACCGTCCCAGGCCATTTCTTGTTAATCACTCGGGGAGGCTCTCAAAGATTTGCAGATAACTGACGTATCGCTCGGGGTCCAGCTCTTCAGCCTCGACGGCCGCCTTCACCGCGCAGTCCGGCTCATGTGTATGTGAACAGGAGTTAAACCGGCAGCCTTCGGCCACTTCGCTCAGATCCGGAAAGCAGAGCGGCAACTCGGCGCGCGTCACGTCCCATACGCCGAACTCGCGGATGCCGGGAGTGTCCACGACAAATCCCCCGTCCGGCAGGCGGAACATGCGCGAAAAGGTCGTCGTGTGCATGCCCTTGTTTGTGCGTTGGTTGATGAAACGCGTTTCCTGAATATCGCGTCCCAGCAGCTTGTTAATCAACGAGGACTTGCCGACGCCCGACGGACCGGAAAACACGGAGGTGTGTCCCGCCAGCGCCTCGCGCAGCTCTTCAAGTCCGATACCTTCCAACTGGGAGACAAACAAAAGGGGCAGGCCAAGCGAGTCTTCGTAGCCGATGAGGTCTTCCACGATCAGCTCCAGGTCCTCCTCCGCCACCAGGTCGACTTTGTTCACCACCAGGATCGGGTCCAGTTCGCCGCGGTGTGCGGCCACGAGGTATCGGTCGATGAGGCGTTTGTTGTACCAGGGGCTGCCGACCGATGCGAGCACGACGAGCTGGTCGACGTTGGAAGCGATCACGTGCTCCTCGTCGTAGCGGCCGGCGGTTTTGCGTGAGAGCCGCGAAATACGTGGATGTACTTTAGCGATAATTGCCGTCGGAAGTCGGTCGGATTCAACCGGGTCGTCGTCGGGACGGATGCTGACCTTGTCCCCCACGGCCACGAGCGTCGCGCCCTCTTCGGCGGTCACAATCGTGCGTGAGGGCGTGCATTCGTAGTACGTCGCCGTACCGTCATCCGCGGCCAGCTCAACAATCCAGGCGCGGCCGGAAGAATCGACCACTCGTCCTTCCGGTGCGTCGAGCGCATCATCGCGATCAGGCTGGCGCAGATCCTTTGATCGCGGTTTGATCGGTACTGCGCGTGCGGGAACAAATTCATCATCGACGTCGCGGTACGCGCCGCCTTTACTCCAGCTTTTGGCAGCGCGGCGAGCGCTCCCCTGCTTCATTTTGTAGTTGCGTTTGGCCATGAACCTCCGTTGCTGAGCCTTGGAACCCGGGCCGGCGCAGCCCTGAAAAACAGCTCCTGCGAATAAAAGTGCGCCTTTGATTTCGGTCCGCTCTGAATCATGCTTTTCGTCCCAAAAACACGCTTTGGGGGCCACATTTTTCACGCTTGGATTACGAATCGCTTTTGTGTAAATTTAAGGCAATTAGAAACAAACCGAGAGTATTTTCTTTGCAATATCGTTGGATTGTCAACAAGGAAAATGATGATCATACCGTCAAACAGATAGCCGAAGCCGAAAACATCCCAGACAGCATTGCCAGAATCCTCGTGTCGAGAGGCACGTTGACAACTGAAACTGCGCATAGCTTCTTTTACCCTTCCATGGAGGATCTGCACGATCCCTTTCTTATGGATGGAGTCCGCGAAGCGGTTGAGCGCATCGAACGCGCTCAGGAAAGTGGCGAACTGATCTGGATTTACGGGGACTATGATGTTGACGGTACGACCAGCACAGCACTGCTGCTGCACTACCTTCGTGAATTCGGATGTAATGTCGACTACTTCATTACCGACCGGTTCAGTGAAGGTTATGGTTTAACACGCAGCGGACTGCTCGAAGCGGCTGACGCCGGTGCGGGCCTGATCATCAGCGTCGACATGGGAACAACCTCCGTCGACGCCACCCGCTACGCCGGGGAAATCGGACTGGACGTTATAATTTGCGACCACCACGAACCTTCGGATGAACTACCTGATGTATACGCCCTGCTGAACCCAATCAAACCAGGGTGCTCTTATCCTTTCAAAAGTCTCTGCGCTGGCGGCGTCACCTTTAAACTGGTGCAAGCCATGTGCGCATCACGCGGCGTGCCTGAAAAGGCGCTCGACTACCTGGACTTCGTCGCGGTGGCCTCGGCGTCGGACATGGTCCCGCTCGTCGGTGAAAACCGCACCATGGTGTACTTCGGGCTGCAACGCCTGAACGAAACGCCGCGGCCGGGCTTCAAGGGCATGTTCGAGTGCTCGAATATCGAAGTAGGGACCATTTGTTCTTCCACCATCGTGTATAACCTCGCTCCGCGCCTGAATGCCGCCGGCCGCCTGGGCGACGCGCGCAAGGCCGTTGAACTCCTGCTCGCCGAAAACGACATTCAGGCCTTTCGTCTGGCGCAGGAGTTGGAGAGTAAAAACCACCAGCGCCGCGTTATTGACGAGAAGATTTTCCACGAAGCCTCGGCTATGGCCGACGATCTGATCAACAAACAGAATTATCGGTCGCTGGTGCTGCACGATCCCAACTGGCACGTGGGCGTCATCAACATCGTCGCTTCGCGCCTGGTGGAAAAATTCCACAAACCGACGATCATGTTGACCACGGTGGACAATGTGACCAAGGGTTCGGCGCGCAGCATCAAGAACTTCGACATTCACCAGGCGCTGCATCGTTGCAGCCATTTGTTGAAACAATTCGGCGGTCACAAGTACGCCGCCGGCCTCTCGCTGGACGCGTCGAATGTCGATGAGCTGCGCGACCTGTTTGACGAAGTCGCACGCACGGCGATCACCGACGACATGTTGATTCCGGAGCAGCAGATCGACACGGAACTCAACCTGAACGAACTCTCCCCCGCCTTTGTCGAACTGCTGCAGCGCTTCTCTCCCTTCGGCTATCAGAACTTTAAACCGACCTTTGTCTCGCACAACGTACACATGGTACGGCGCGCAAAAATCGTCGGAAAAAACCACGTGAAGTTTCGCGTGCGTCAAGGCAACTTTCTGATCGATGCAATTGGATTCAACCTGGGCGACCGACTGTCCATGCTGAATTCCGGCAAACCGATCTCGATCATTTACACAATCGAAGAATCGATGCATCGCAATTCAAAACATTTACAGTTATACGTCAAGGACCTGCGCCCGACGGATTTGATCGACATCCCGGTACAATCCAACGGCCGCAAGTCGGCTTAATTCAGCTAACGACTTATCATTCGTGGAATCGAGAGATGGCAGGACATAGTAAGTGGGCCAACATTAAACACCGCAAGGCGGCGGCAGACGCCAAAAAAGGCAAGGTCTTTACGCGCGTCAGCAAGGAGTTGACAATCGCCGCGCGCCAGGGCGGCGGCGATCCGGCGGCCAACCCGCGCCTGCGCCTTGCAATGCAAAGCGCCCGCGCAGCCAACATGGCCAACGATAAAATCCAGAAGGCGATCCAGAAAGGCACCGGCGAAATCGACGGCGTCAACTACGAAGAATATACCTATGAAGGTTACGCTCCCTGCGGCGTGGCCATAATCGTGGAAACCGTAACCGACAACAAAAACCGGACGGTAGCCGATGTGCGCCATTTGTTTAACAAATACGGCGGCAGCATGGGCGAGACAAATTCGGTGGCCTGGAATTTTGAACGCAAAGGCGTTATCACTATTTCCGCTGCGAGTTTCAGCGAGGACGACATGCTGGAACACGTGCTGGAGTCCGGTGCGGAAGATATGTCGCCGACGGACGACGGCTACGTCGTCTACACGCCGCTGGAAAACTTCGGCCAGGCGCAGGACTATTTTGAAAAACTTGACGGCGCGGAAATCGGTGAGGCCAAAACCGAGTTTGTGGCCAATACAATGGCCAACATCGACAGCGCTTCCGACGCCCGACGCGTCATGAAGTTCCTGGAAGCCTTTGAAGACTGCGACGACGTTCAAAACATCTATTCCAATTTTGAGGTTTCCGACGACGTGGCGGCCGAACTGGAAAACGATTAACAGGCGCGGCCGGCGACGCATCTGCATCAAACGAAATGCGCCTGCCGGCTGGAGCAAAAAGGCGGTTAAACTATGCGCGTCATTGGTGTGGACCCCGGCAGCGTCATCTGCGGATACGGGGTTGTCGAGCGCACAGGTAAACGCTATCAGTTGATTGAATACGGCGTGATTAAAGCCAAGGCGGCCGGCGAGGCCCTTCCCCTTCGCTGCCGCATGATCTACACTCGTCTGCAGCAGGTCATTGAACGCTCTTTGCCCGATGAGATGGCGCTCGAAAGTCTGTTCTACGCCAAGAACGTCGCGTCGGTGATTAAACTTTCGCACGCCCGCGGCGCGGCCATGCTGAGCGGCGCCATGCGCGAAATCCCGGTGATTGAATACTCGCCCAAAGAAGTCAAACGCGCCGTTACGGGGCGTGGCGGCGCGGACAAAAAGCAGGTCCAGTTTATGGTGCGCGACATGCTGGGCATCGAAGAAACACACGAGTTTTACGATGCGACCGACGCACTGGCCGTGGCGATCTGCCACTTAAACAAAGTTCATTCCCCGCTTGGACGACCGCGATCATGGAAACAGTTTATCGAAGAACACCCCGACCGGATTGTCGGATCCAAACCGCGCAAAAACAGTTAAGTCAGTCCTGTCCGTCAACAAGCCGTCTTCCCGCACTTCTGCTCGTCGCGCTTTTCGCCTTCGTAACCTGTTTTGCAGCGGCGCTGCGTGCCGACGAACCCGCGTCGCCGGGACCGCAACTCTTCAACCTGAAAAATACCTCGCGGGATGCGGGCCTGGTGCTGACTTACCGCGTCACTGGAGAAACGCTGACCGACCGTCAGGGCGAACTCGATTTTGAGTATATCAGCTACGATATTGACCTGCACTTTATCTCCGGCGACTCGTTTGGCGACATGTACGACTTCAGGCTGTACAACTGGAAACAAACGGCGCCGGCGGATGCGAATCTCGTTAACTCGGTCGGAGTGGTTGAAATACTGGGAGAACGCTGCACGCTGCTTGAATCTTATCCGCAGGCTGAAGGACTGGAGGGATTTGCGGTTGGCGACAGCACTGAACACCCGCACCCTTTTCTGCTGGACAACGCCGTCTCACTGTTTCACTTTGTATCTTTTGGCGACAGCAGCATGACCGACGGCTCCACAACAATTTCCCACTACAACGACAGCAGCTTCGATGATCAACACGAGGATGACGACGAAGTGGAAATCGTCACGGGAAAGAATGCTATCGTCAGCTTCATAACCGATAAAGCGGTGGAGGTTGATTGGATTAACAACACGAGATTTCTGCTGCCGGCCAAAGTCATTTCGCGCCACAGCGCCAGAACCAGCGCGCACGACAATGATCTGGACTATTTTGTTTCCAGATCGATAGACAATGAGTTGATTGACGAAAAACTCACCTGGAGTTTTCGTGCCGATCTGATGTTGGCATACGAACTGGAGCGGCGCAGCGACAAAACATTCACCCTGGAGGGACAATTGACGCGCCTGCGCGGCACGGAGGAACAGCAGAAACTACAGATAGAATTTGTGCGGGCGCGCCGTTTTGTTAACAACGATGATGATTAAACAACCTGTAGGTTAAAACGCGCTTCTATGGCGTCGCGCACATCCTGCATCAGCCAGTGCGGCGTGCTGGTCGCTCCGGAAATCCCCACTTTTGTTGCACCGTCAAACCACTGGTCCTGCATCTCCCCGATTTCTTCGATGAAGTGCGTGCGCGGATTGGCGTCTTTTGCTACGTTAAACAAAACTTTGCCGTTGGAAGATTCGCGTCCGGCCACGAAAATGATTACGTCGTTGTCGGCGGCGTAGGCCGCCAGTTTATCTTCCCGGCCCGAAACTTGTCCGCAAATCGTGTCCTTGGCGTGAAATTCCAACGCAATATTTTCGTGTGAGTCGACCACCAGCTCGCTGATGCGCTGTTTAAGTGCGTCGCGCACGGCCAGAAATGTCGGACGGTCCATCGTTGTCTGCGAAAAGAGTACGGTCGGACGGTCCAGATCCACCTGCGTCATGGCATCCTCGACGGTTTTTACCACGATGCATTCGTCATTGCAGACGCCGCGCACGCCTTTCACCTCGGCGTGATCGCGTTTTCCGAAAACCACCACCTGAAAGTCGTCATTGTAAAATTTGCGCACGCGCTCCTGTAGTTTGGTGACCACCGGACAGGTCGCGTCGATGAGTTCCACACCGGCTTTAAACGCCTGGCGATACGTTGCGGGAGGTTCGCCGTGCGCGCGAATCAGAACGCGGCCATTGCTGCCGGCCAGCCCTTCAATGTCGTCGTGAGTAATCGTCTTCAGACCTTTGTTGCGCAGGCGCTCAATTTCGCGCGGATTGTGGATGATATTGCCGAGCACGTAGAGCGGACGGCCGCTGCCGTCGGCGAGATATTGTTCAGCTATCTGCACGGTGCGCACGACGCCCCAGCAGAAACCGGAGCTGGGATCAATAGAGACTTGCATATTGGCCCTTTGCATTACTGGACGTTTCCCCGCCATCGACGCCGGCTGAACAGCAATATTTTTGGCTGGTTTGATTGACGAGCGGGGGTATGGTCACATCGGCGACTGAGCGGGCGGTTGTGGGTGATGAGCGGCGTTTGCGGCTGAAAATTGCGTAAAACTACGCAGTGCGTCTGATTTCAGTCCTTTTTTCCCACCATTTTGCGCCGTACAATCTCCAGCACCCGACTGTTCTGCTCGGCAATGCCCATCCCTGAAGTGTCAAGATCGACTGCGTCGTCTGCGCGTTTGAGCGGAGCGATCTCGCGGCCGGCGTCGCGGCCGTCGCGTTCGCGGATCTGCGCCAGAACGACGTCAAAATCGGCGGCCTGGCCGCGGCCATGCAGCTCGGCAACACGGCGGCGGGCGCGTTCGGCGGCATCGGCGGTCATGAAGATTTTCACATCGGCGTCGGGAAACACGTTGCTGCCGATGTCGCGGCCGTCCATCACCACCGCACCGGCCTGGCCTATTTCGCGCTGGCGTTTGGTCAGCGCGGCGCGCACGCTGGGCAGCGCCGCCACGGCCGAAGCCATTTCCGCTACTTCCTGCGTTCTGATGGCGCCCGAAACATCTTCGCCGTTGAGCATCGTGCGCTGGTCATCGCCATTGCGCTCCAGGTCGATTGACATGTCGCTCAGGAGTCCGGCGACGTGTGCATCATCTACTTCACAGGCGGCGCGCAGGACGGCCAGCCCGACGGCGCGATACATTGCGCCGGTGTCGATGTACAGATAGTTCAGCTCGCGCGCCACCGCGCGCGCCGTTGTACTTTTGCCCGACCCCGCCGGCCCATCGATTGCGATAATTAACTTTTGCATGACAACCCGCTGACAAACAAGAATGGATTTTTTCAGGGTAGTTCAGAAAATTTGTTAAAGCAGGCGCAACAACAGTTCGGCTGTATCGGCTGCGCTCAGGTCCTTAAACAAAGCGTCGGGAGCGTGTCGTCCGAGTTCCTCGGCATTGAAGCGTCCTGTGGCCACGGCAGCCGCTTTCATACCGCCGGCCCGCGCACATTCGATGTCGCGGTGTGTGTCCCCGATAATTAACGAACGCTCCGGGCTAAAGTCGATACCCGGATGTAAGTCGCGCGCGCGTTTAAGTGCAATAGGCGGCAACTCGTTGCGCAAGTGATGATCCGAGCCGAATGCGCCGAAGCGGAAAAACACGTCGAGCGCGTGCGGCCGCAGCTTCGCAATACCCGCGCCCTCCATATTACCGGTTAACAGGCCGAGCGAAACATCGCGCTCACCGTTGAGAGTGTTTAACAATTCATGCACGCCGGGTAAAGTCCGGACGGTGTCGGGACGACATTCGGCCGCCTGTACCGCCTCCACCCGCTCGCGAATTTCAACAGCGCGGGCAAAGACTTCATCGCGCGCGACGCCGAAACGTGCGGCAATTTCCAGGAAAATCCACAGGTCGGTTTTTCCGCTGCAATCGTGCGCAAAATCGGTCGGAATCTCAACGCCGAACATATCCGCAAAAACGCCGAAGACCGCCGGAGCGCCCAAGCCGCGCCGCATGCGAATCAATGTGCCGTCGATATCAAACAGGAGTAATCGCTGCATGGCGTTTCAGTTGTTTAACAAGGCGTCAGGCCGCGCTTAAACATTAAAACGGAAGAAGATAATATCGCCGTCCTGAACGACGTATTCCTTGCCTTCCACTTTGTACAGCCCGGCTTCTTTTACAGCGCTCTCGGAACCGAGACGGATCAGGTCGTCGAACTTCATCACTTCCGCGCGAATAAAACCGCGTTCAAAATCCGTGTGAATGATTCCGGCGGCCTGCGGCGCTTTGGCGCCCGATCGATAGGTCCACGCGCGCGACTCCTTCGGGCCGGATGTGAAGTAGGTTTGCAGTCCCAGCAGCTCGTATCCCTGCTGAATCATGCGGTTAAGTCCCGGCTCGGTCATGCCCATTTCACTCAGAAACATCTCGCGGTCTTCATCGCCCAGTTCTATCAACTGCGACTCAATATCGGCGCAGATAGGCACAAAAGCCGCGCCCTGACTTTCGGCGTGTTGTTTAACTTTTTCAAGCATGGCGTTGCCGTCGCGCACACCGGCTTCGTCGGTGTTGGCAACGTACATGACCGGCTTGGCGGTTAACAAATGATATTCGCTCATAAAAGCTTTTTCTTTGTCGTCGGCTTCGAAGTTTTTGGCGAGTTTGCCGTCGGCCAGAAACGCACTTAAACGGTCGAGCAACGCAATTTCTTCTTTGGCGGCTTTTTCGTTGGCTTTCAGGCGTTTGGAAACGGTTTCCCTGCGTTTTTCAACCGTATCGAGGTCGCGCAAAATCAACTCGGTTTCAATCACTTCTATGTCGCGCAGCGGGTCGACGTCGCCGTGCACGTGGATGACGTTGTCGTTTTGAAAACAGCGCACCACGTGGGCAATGGCCTGCACGTTGCGGATATTCGCCAGAAACTGGTTGCCGAGCCCTTCGCCCTGCGCCGCACCTTTAACAAGACCGGCGATATCGACGAATTCCATGGTCGTGGGGACCACTTTAACGGACTGCGTAATCTTAGAAATTCTATCCAGGCGCGGATCCGGCACATTGACGATGCCGACATTGGGATCGATGGTGCAAAATGGATAATTGGACGCTTCGACGCCGCTTTCGGTCAGCGCATTAAAAAGGGTGCTTTTCCCCACGTTCGGCAGCCCGACGATACCACACGAAAAACCCATGATTCAACCCGTACCAGAAATATTTTCGGAGAAAATGTTCGAATTGACGCCGGCGGCAGCTGCTGACGGCTGATATGACAAACTTTCAAATTACGATTATTCGGCGGGGTGCGCAAAGGGAACTCTGCCGGGCCTGAGCGCTTCGCCCCTCCCGCCTCCGGCTTGGCGGCTTGCTTTTTGCTTTTGTTTGTCAGCGGGGTTGAAGTTGTGAGCCGGAAATGCATCGCGGCAAACAATCCGGCTGCGAACGATTGCCGCTTACAGTAAGTTCATGGCCTTTCGGCTTGAGATTGGGGACGTTTGTCAGGATTTCAATTTTGAGGCAGGAGTTTGTTGCCAATCCGGAGTTTCTGGCACGCAAGATTTTTGAGCTGTGGGCCCTAAGGGCACACTGCTCCAAAACTCATCGTGCCAAAAACCAGAAAAATGACGACCAGGCCAAAAAATACGCAAAACTACCTGGTAGCTGTGCGCCCCCCCCCCGGGACTCACAATTCGTGTGCCACAGGCAAGCCCTCCTGCCGCATGATTTCCAGCGCATTGGTCGTCGGGCAGGGCCCCGGACGCAGTGTGTAGTCAAAGTGCATGCGGCCGTCCGCGATGTGCTCCCTGAAGTGAAAGTTGTGAATCTTCGAACTCAAAGTCTCAAGCGAGGTCAGCTCCAGGTCGTGCGTGGTGACGAGGCCCAGACCGGGTTTGTCAATCAGCGCGGCGATGGTCGACTTGCTGCCGATCAGCCGCTCGCGGTTGTTCGTGCCGCGGAAAATCTCGTCGATAAAGTACAACAGCGGATGCGCGTGCTCCGCATCCAGTGCGGTCAGCAGCGCGCGCAGACGCCGCACCTCCGCATAAAAACTCGAGATGCCGTCGAGCACCGAATCGCCCACGCGGATGCAGGTGAACATGCGCAGCGGCGTGCAGCGCATCGAACGCGCCAGAACCGGCGCGCCGGCATAGGCAAGCGCCAGGTTGATGCCGATTGTACGCAGGAAAGTGCTCTTGCCCGACATATTCGAACCGGTCAGCACTATGATCGTGCCCGTCCCACTGATGTCGACGTCGTTGGCGACGCGCTGCTCGCGTTTGATCAGAACGTGCCCGAGGGCTTCGGCCTGAATGACAGGTTCGCCGGAAGCGTCGAGCAGGTCCGGGAAATGCGCCGCCGGATGCAGCCAGGCGAAGTTGGCCAGAGAAATGAGCGCTTCGATCCGATACAGGCGGTCCATCCAGTCGTCAATGTTCGCGCCGATATTCATCTGCACTTCGCGCAGCCGCCGCGCCGCGCTCATGTCCCAGGGAAACAGTCCGTTTAGAATGCCGAAGACCACGACGTTTTCGCGGACGGAAATGGCGTTCAGGACGCCGTCCAGTTGCTCGATCAAACGGGCGGGACGAGGATCGGTGTAAAAAGGCCGGCACAGTTCCGCCAGCTCGGGTTTGCCGCTGTAGTTAAACGATTCAAGACGTTTAAACAAACCGCGCAAAGCGCGCAACCTGTCGTGAAGCTCGCGGCCCGACGCAAAACTGCGCTTGATCTTTTTCTGCATAAACAGCGCCAGAAAAATCTGCGCCAAAGCCAGACCGTACCACAACTGGTTTTCCACACCGCTGAACAGCGCGATTAACGCGGCGATCGTCGCTACGCTCAGCAGACGTCCGCCCCACAGAGCCGCGGCCGGAATTTCTTCCATCTGGTTGTGTACAAACCACCGACTGATTTCCTCGCCGTTGAGGCGTTTGCTGCTGACGAGCCGCGCATCCAGATTGAGCCGGTCGCGCAAATGTGTTAACGGTTTGAGTTCGCGAACGAGGCGCTGACGGCGGCGCGAAACCTCAAGATCCACGTCCGGAGCCTGAAGCCACTCAGCCAGGCGTCGGGAACCGCCGTCGGAAACAGATGTGTCGATGAGCTGAAGCAAAGAGCGTTCGCCGCTCAGATCCAGGTCGTTGTCGAACGGGTGATCAGCCGAAGCGCGCGCAAGTGCCGGCGCGGCAAGTTCGTCCCAGTCCAGCAGGATGCGCGCGCGCTGACGCCGATTGAGATCGCGCATCAGCTCCGAGCGTTTCAACGAGCGCGCACAACGCTGGTGCCGCAGCGCCACAAAAACAAACAGCGAGCCGAAAAACAGCAGTGAGACCGCGCCGTACAGCGGATCCCTGAGCGCCAGAACGGCGGTCGTAACCAGTCCGCCGAAAAACAGCAACAGGCGAATGATTGCAAGTCGACTGTAAACAGTTCCAAGCCGACGCTCAAATGCAAGCAGGTGATATTCGCGGCGGTCAAAAAAGCGCAGCAATGCGTCCTGTGTATTCATCCGGATGAGGACGCCTAAGGCAGGACAATCGTTGAAGTCTGCGCCAGAATTTGGCCGTCGTGGCCGATGAGGCGCAAATAGAGCGGCCCGGCAATCGAGACGCCGGACGCCGGGGACAGCTCCGCCAGGTTAAACAGCCGGCTGCCGGTTTGCAGACGTATGTCGCGACGCCACAGCAGACGACCGGTCATGTCGGAAAGCTGTAATCCAATATCTGTACGCGCCCCGCCGCCGTTGATTATCTCAAGCGTCAGTTGTTCAAGTCTGGCCGGCTGCGGCCGCACGTGCATGATTATGTCGCTTTTGAACTTCTCTCCCGAACCGTCCTCCGCCACGCCGACAACCACGTCGTTGCGGTAGAGAATCATGCCGCCGTTGGACGTCCCGACCATCACGTCCTGATCGCCGTCGCCGTCTATATCGCCGATTGCCGGAGCGCTCAAGCTGTGAATTTCAAATTGATAACTTTCATCCCGCACCAGGTCCTCAAATCCGCCGCCATTGTTGCGGTACACCAGAACGCCGTCGGAACCGGTTCCAATCAGCAAATCCAGATCATTGTCGTTGTCGATGTCTCCGAATGCCGGGTGTGAACTGGTACCTATATCCAGGCCGAGATATTGTTCGTCAACGAGTTCAAATTGCGGAGTTGACGCGTCGCCGATATTGCGGAGCAGCGCGAGGGCGCCGTTCAGCGCGCCGACAACGAGGTCGTAGTCTTCATCGCCGTCAACGTCCACGGCAAAGGGCGCGGCATAAGTTCCCAGGTCAATTCCCGCCAGCAGATCGCTCTCCTCAAAAAATGGCTGCGCGGGATTGCCGATGTTAACAAAGTGCGTCATTTTGCCGTCCCAATGGCCGACGACCATGTCCAGATCGTCGTCGCCGTCCAGATCGGCAAAAGTCGGTTTGAGGTTGTTGCCGACGTCCACGCCAAAATAGTCGTTGTTAATTACCCGCAGCACGCCTTCGGACTGCTCCATATAAGTCAGGGTGCCGCGTTCGATTGTTCCGGGAATTGTTTCGTTGCCGACGATGAGTTCCGGGAGACCGTTGCCGTTCAGGTCGGCAAATGCGGGAGCGGCGGCTTCGCCGAAATCCAGCGTGCGAATGAGCTGCGCCGTACGCTCAACAAACTCCGGCGCCTGTGCCGATCCGACATTTTCAAGGTAGTACAACAGTCCGGGACCGGCGTCGGCCGAGCCGAATACACCGTCGAGAATTCCGACAAGCATATCCTGGTCGCCGTCGTTGTCGACGTCGCCGAAGCGCGGAATGTTAAACGCCTCGGTATTGAGGGGGTTGTTCCGCGGAAAACGGACATCGCCGTTGCTGAATTCGGGATCTTCACAATTGCCGGTGTTTTCAAACAGCAGCAGCCCGCCGGCAAAAAAGTCGCCCCAGATAAAATCCTGGTCGTTGTCGCCGTCGATGTCCACAAACGTCAATACGTTTTCACCGTGTTTGCCGCCGCCGGCTATTTCGTCCTTGTCATCGCCTTTTTGTGCTCCGGCGGTGATGATAAACAGCTGTTCAAAACGATTGGTGACGAGGTCGTAGCGCGGCAGGAGCTCGGCGTCAAGGCCTATGTGTTCGTAGAAGGTTATGGTGCCGTCAACATCGCCCATGAACAGGTCCTCGTCGCCGTCGCAGTCGATGTCCGCCCAGGCCGGAACGGATTGCAATCCACCCGGCGAAATGACCAGTTGGTCCGTGTCGAGCAACTGGTCCGTCGCAAGTTCCAGCACGACCTGCTGCGGCGAGCCGACGTTGCGGTACAGACGGAATCCGCGCTCCTCCCCGGCGCACACCAGGTCGATGTCCTGATCGTTGTCAAAGTCGACAAAGTTGTACCAGTTGCCGATGTTTATATCCATCCAGTTGGATGTGCGCCACTGCCACTCGTCCTCCACTCGTTCAAAGAACTCCAGGCGGCGCGCGTTTAACTGCAAAAAGAGATCCAGGTCGCCATCCCCGTCGATATCGACCAGTTCCGGCCGCGGGCTTTTCATTCCGCCGATAAACGGATATTTCAATTGCCGGCCTTCAATGTCGACAACCTGGGCTTCATCGACAATCCGGGTGAATTGAGCCTTCAGGTGCGCCGGCAAACAGAAGAAAATCAGAAGAGCGCCGCCAAAAGCGGCAGCGATATCAAGGATCGGTCGCGGTGTATACGTTTTCATCCTGGCCCCTCTTTCAATCCATTCGTATTGCAACAAACATTGCGCCCAATAAACATTGCCTGCGGCGTATTAAACAGAACGCCCATCGATTCTGCGACCGCGGGCGTTCCCTTGATGTGTTTGTACGAGTTCGCGGCACACGGCCCCGAACTCCTGGTATTGTTAACGCGCGATGTTAACACCTGTGGGCAGAGCCGCCAGTTCCAGCACTTTGACAATCTGGCTGTCAAAGGTGGAAATCACGACCAGCGTGCCGTCGAATTCGTTGTCGCCAAAATCGTGACGCGGCGTATAACTGCCGTCCTTGTTGCGGTTGGAAACGTAGACGTATTTTCCGTCGGGCGAAACAGCCACGCCATGCGGCATCGCCAGACCGTTGCCCTGCACCATGGCGCGTATGGTATTGTCCGCGCTGTTAACAACCGCCACTCTGTTGTCGCCATTCAGCGCCACGTAGAGCAACTGACCGTCAGCCGAAAAGTCCATGTGCCAGGGTTTGGAGCCGAGCTCAATCGAGCCGGCAGCCTCGGGATCCTCGCTGCCGTTAATGTTAAATGCGTAGAGTTTGCCGTCGGCCTGGCCCGTGTAAAACAAGCGCGTGCCGTCGGGACTCAATTCAGCTTCCAGCGGACCGCTGCCCTGCGCAATTGTGCCGCTGGTTAAATCTTCGCTTTGTGTGTCGTAGCGCATAAAAGCACCCTGAACCAGACTACCCGTGTAGAGGTAACGGCCCGTGGCGTCCAGTTCCAGCGCGTGCGGCAGTTCAAACTGCATCGGAATTTCACCGTCGGTATCACCGGTAACCGGCAGCATGGTGGCGCGGTCGATAACGCCGATAGTGCTGATATCTTCCGGTGCGGTCATCGAGCGCGAAATGTACAGCAGATTGCTGTTGGGGTCTGTTTCAAGCAGGCCGGGTTTAATGATCGAAATGTCGGTGACGACTTCATTGCGCGGGTTCAACTTGACCACGCGGTTGTCGCCGATGAGGCTGACGTACCAGTAGGAGCCGTCGGGTTCCACAGCGACGTGGTGCGGTTTACAATCCGACGAATACCCCAGTTCAACAAAATCGACGATGCGGATGACGTTATTGCTCGCCATGTCGACAATGCGTACCTGAGCGGCGTCCTGACAGCAGACGTAAAGCAGATCGCTTGCATTCTGATAGGGATTTTCTTTAGCGTCGTTAATTGCGCCTTCATCGATCCAGCGCGCCAGGAAGGTTTGTTCGGACGGCAGCAGCACGGCGGAACCAACTTCGGCGGGATGCGGTCCACCGACGAGTTTGCTCAGCATCTGCACGATGCGCGAATCGGCGGACTTAAACGCAATCAGCGCTTCGCCATTGTCCGACCCCTTGACGATATTGTCCCAGGAATCCAGGCGCAGTCCGGCTTCGGCCAGGTTGGCGCCATGACATTTTGTACACGAGGCCGAAAAGATCGGCTGGACGTGTTGTGAATAGGAAATCAGATCAATCGCATCATAGTCGATGACCGAGTTTCCACCCTCGTCGTCATCACAAGCGGTAAACAATCCAAGCGGCAGAAGACAGAGCAAATACAATGCACGACGCATTGGGAATCCCTCCAGATAAAACATCAAACTCCGGCACGGACGCCTGCATTTTTCAGGGTCCATCTGCCTGGATACAGCACCGATCAACGATTAACGATCAGAATGCGTGTTTGCGAGGGCCCGCCCGGCCGGCCCACTTCAACAAAATAGAGTCCGGGAGCAAACTGCCTGAGGTCGACTTCGCGGAGCGGATCCCCGGCGGAGAGAGATGCACGCAGCATTTCGCGGCCTGCAACATCGCTGATAGTCAGGATGTTCCCCTCCGGCGTATCAGCGTGTGAAACATCAATAAACATGCGCCCACCGGCCGGATTGGGGAACATGTTAAACACGGGCGGCGCAGCGGCCGTGAGTTCCTCCTGTCCAACATCGCTGATCACTTCCTGCGAAACGATAATCACCTCGTCGAGACCGGCGTACACGGGCCGACGCACGCGAATGCTGTTGCGGTTCTCGCGGTCGCCCTCCACCAGTTCAAAGCGCAGTTTCATCGTTTCCGTCGGCTGAATTACTTCATCCAGACGCAGTTTGACCAGGCGCCATTCTTCGTCCTGCACGTCGGTAAACGGCGTGACGATTTTCCAGGATTCGCCGTCGTCGTTGGATATCCAGACGATCAGCGAGTCGTCGGCGGCCTCGTTGTTCTCGTATTCCGGCGCGTTGTACCAACGGCGGAAGGACAGCACAGGATTGTTAATGTTACTCGCATTAAACGTCGGCGAGGTCAGGGGTGCGCTGCCGCGCAGGGCGCGCGCAAAGATGTAGATGCCGTTGCCGCGATCCCGGAAATCGACTTTGGGCAGAACGCGGTCCAATTCCTGTTTTTCTGCAAGCACCAAGGTCCAGGTGTCGGCCGAATCGGCTTCATCGTAGGTCTGCCAGCCCTCGGCCGGCCAGAAAGGTTCGTAATAGCCGCGTTCCACGATAAACTCAATGGTATTGACCTCGTCCTCTTTGTCGATGTCAAATCGCATCTGGCGCGGCAGGAATCCCCATTGGTTGACGGAGATCGTGTAGTTGTCGAACAGCATGGTGCGCATGATGTCCCCGCGCTGATCGGACTCGGCGTCGAAACTGAAGTCAAAGACATTGGATTCGACGTGCACCTTGACGCCGCGCACGGGATCGCCGTAGCGGTCGCGCACCTGAATGGTAACCGGTCCGGTGGGAATCTTGGTCAGGGTGACGTCGAGCGCCTGATCTGCTTCGCTCTTAAATTCGACGTCTTCCACCACGAGCGGCTCAAAGCCGTACTTGTAGTAACGCACGCGGTACGTGCCGGCTTTGTTGCCGATGACGTAGCGGCCTTCAAGGTCGCTGGACTTGATGCTCGTGCCGCCGTAGATCGGCTGATCGAGGACTTTGACTTCGGCGTCGGGAATTGCGGAGTTGTCGCGGCCGTCGCTAATCACGCCGCGCAGGTAGGCTGCGGCTTCGCGGTTGTGGCGCAGGACAAAGAGCCCGTATTTCATGTCCGACACAATAATGTTGCCGGACGGCAGGTTCGGATAGACGCCCCAGGCGCCGTTGAAACCGCGCCCGCGACCGAATTCGTCGTCGGGATAGGTGTCGTAGTGCGCCACTTCCACCGGCGCTTCGCGGCGGCTCAGATCGAATATTTTGAGCCCGTCCCAGTAATAGGACACGTAGGCAAAATCGCCCAGAACGTGCGCATTGTGCGCTACGGCCTGACCGGGCAGATCGTATCTGGCGACCTGTTCGGGTTCGAGCGGATTGGATATGTCCCAGAAGCGCAAAGGAGCGCCGTTGCGCTCGTCCGTCACCACCAGATAGAGGTTGTCGGCCGTCGGCCACATATTGTGCGTAAAATTGCCGGGATAACCTGTCAGGGAAATTTCCCGCAGGTCGGCCGGATCGGTCCCGTCCATCAGGTGGATGCCCTTGTCCAGCGCCGAACCGAACACCATGCCGTTGTTGACAACCACATCGTGCCAATAGGGATCGGAATAGGTCGCCACGATCTGCGGTTCATCCGGAGAAGTGAGATCGAGCACGATGAGCTGGTCGTTTTCGCGCGCACCGGTAATCCATGCGTAGTGCCCGTCGATGTAGATGTTGTGCGCCACGCCGCTGGGCATCTGCTCGCTGAAGGTGTTGACCAGCGTGACGTCTTGCGGCAGGTTTGACAGATCGATTATCTGAATGCCGGGTTTGTCGAAACCGTTTTCGTTTGCGTCGTGCGTGACGTAGGCGTACTCACCGTAGGTTTTGATGTCGCGCCAGACGGAGCGCGCCCCGCCGACAAAATCGACGACTTCGGGATTGCGCGGATCGGTGACATCTATAAAATACGTTCCGTCGAAGGCTCCGACGATGGCGTACTCGCGTCCGTCGGAAACGTAGCCCCAGATGTCGTTGTAGTTGAACTTGTCGTTGCTACGCGGGCTGATCGAGGACAGCAACTCGATGTTGTCGCTCAGATCGGCTTCATCCTGACCTGCGGCCGGCAACGCGGCGACAAACAAGAGAATCAGGCAAAAAACGGCATTCAAGGGATGTCTGAGCGGTAGAAGGTCCAAGCCAACACTCCGGAGTGCGCTGCAGGGAGAGCAGCAATCAGATTGTACAGAAAGCGACCAGTAACGAGCCCCGATGTCGCAAAGGCGCAGAGGATGCGCCGCGGTTAAGAACACCAAGATAAGAATAAGGACGCAGATTTGGGTGAACAGGCGCTGACCGGAGTGTCGAAGTCGCGCAGTTCGCCCCGGCCTCAGCGGCTGATTTGCAGGGCCTGAACGTCCTGCATTCGTCCGTCTTCCAACGTCATGCGCACGTAGTACGCACCCGGCGGCAGGCCTGCGACGTCTGCACGCAACGGAGCCGAGTCGAGCGCGTCAAACGCCAGGTCGACGACTTTGCGCCCACGCACGTCGATGATTTCGCAGAGACCGGATTGGCCCAAAGCGGCGGCGGGCACGATCTCGATGAATGAGTTTGCAGGATTGGGACGTAGGGAAAAAAGTTCAACCTGCAAATTTGGTTCGTTTGTGGTTTCGACAGATGAGATGACGTTCAGATCAGCGGGAGCAATGATAATCTCGTCAATGGCGGCATAGACAAAGGACCGGATACTCTTGTCATTTTTGTTGTTCCTGTCGCCTTCTACCAAATCGAATCTGACGTGCATATTTTCGGTTGATGTCACCAAATCGCCAATGTTGTAGCGCATTTGTCGCCATACACTGTCCTGAACGTCTGTGTATTGATCAATCAATGTCCATTCATCACCATTTCCCAACCAGACCTGAAGAGTATCATCTGCATTCGCATGTTTGCCATATCTGGGTGCGTTGTACCAAACCCTGAATTGGAGTATTGGGTTGTCCAACTCGATCAAGCTGAATGCCGGTGTTTGCAAACTTGCGGTTCCCAATTGAGCAACTGCTTCCGCAAAATAGCCGGCTTGTTGTCCTCGATAATCTGCGTCAGGTAAAACGGTGTTTCTTCGTTGATCCGCGCCCTTGCGGTGTTTCCACTTTTCACCAGCATTACTGTTGGTACCCAGTTTCCAATCATTGCCTGGATTGAATTTATGGTGGTATCCTGCAACTGCCGGAAAGCGAATCACAGTCAGTTCCTCGCTGTCAACCACAAAGGTCGTATCAGGTAGAATGTATCCCCAATGGCTGACACTTGCGACGTACTCACCCAGCAGGAGCTGTCGGTAAACAAATCCGGTATTGTCAGTAGTTTTTTTAAACTTGATATCTCTTTGCAAGGAGCGGACCAACAGCTCAACGCCGGGTACCGGCTGGTTGAATTTGTCGACGACCATCAGTGCCACAGGACCTGCAATATTGCTGAGCATGTTAACATCAATTATGGTTTCCCCACCGGCCGCAAGACCTTCCAACTCATACTTAACTGACTCGTATCCCGGTTTGTCGAATCGCAGCACGTGCTTCGAATCTCTGTGACTGCCGACGAAACTGCCATCAACCGCGCTGCTAATGAAGGTTGACTTGCTTCCGGTTCGCGAGTCTACTGTTTTGACAGTAACATTCGGAATGACTTTGTTGGTTAAACTATCCCGAATAACTCCTCGGACATAACCGACACGAGAATTATTAAATTCAAGCACCAGAAGACCGGCACTAATGTCTGAGACTAAAATATTTCCAGATGGCAAGTCTGGATACACGCCCCAGGCGCCTTCAAAAGGATTATCCAGGACCGGGTTCACAACTCTTTGGCCTGGATTGGTCCACGGATATGTATCATAATAGGCAACTTCTGAAGGTGCACGACGATTGTGGAGGTCGAAAATCTTCAGTCCGTCGAAATAATAACTGACGTATGCGTAGTCGCCGCGAATATGGGCATTGTGAGGCACGGCTACATCATCGATCACATATTTCAGAACTTCTTCCGGATTATCGAGATCGCTGATATCCCAGAATCGCATTGCCGCTCCATGGTGCTCTTCGGAGATAGCTATGAAGTTGTTGTCGTCTGTCATCCAAATGTTGTGAAGATACACATCGGGAAGCTCAAATTGCTGCATGTCGTCAATCTGTCCGGGTACATTTGTCGTTGCAGCGTAGAACCCATTGCGGATTGCCGATCCAAAAATCATGTTCTTGTTGACTACTACATCGTGCCAATAAACATCTGAAAAAACGTTAAGTATCTGCGGTTCTCTCGGATTAACCAGATTCATTGTTATTAACATTTCATGTGGGTTGCTACCAGCCAGATATGCCACTCCACTATCGATATACAGGTTGTGCGCTGTACCGTTCTTCATCTCCTGATCAAAAATTCCAACCAATTCTACTTTTTCCGGCAATCCGGACATATCAATGATGTAAAGGCCGGTCTTCAATTCGGATGAAGGCCTGATTGCATCGTGGACCACATATGCGTATTGCTCATGTGTTTTGATATCACGCCAGGTGGAATGCGGCCCAGCCACAAAATCGACGGTGACGGGATTGCGCGGATCGGTCACGTCGATAAACCAGACTCCGTTCACAGCTCCCATAATTGCGTACTCGCGTCCGCCGGCTGCATATCCCCAAATGTCGTTATAGTCAAAGCCCGATTCCAAACCCGGATTGAACTGCGCGAGCAACTCAATGTTTTTGCTCGTCGGCCCATTGTCCTGCGCGGCGGCGGGCGCAACAAATAGAACCAATAGTACCAGGCACACTCGAAGAATGATCGGGTAAGACATGTAAAATCCGGGCTTGGGTTTATGATCGCTCAGAGAATCTGGTCCGTGACCAATGGAGTTTTTTCGGCAAAGGCTTGCCAAAACCGTATGCCGGGCTGAGTCTGACAGAAAGATGGGAATGCAGAATCAATCCAGCAGTCTGCAATTTACACGCAATACTTCAAATATCAATCACATTTGTCCTGGGCGTCCACGCGCCGCCACACACTGCGGCACGCTTGTCTGCAAATTCCGCCCGCTCACCCGCGAGATTCCGCCCGGTTAATTTTTTACGCCTGTTTTTCAGCGCATTTGATTGCACCTTGTGCGTGTTGCGAAGCGATCTGCGGACTGACCCGCAACAGTCCGCTTCACGACGCCCACGCACTATTGAAGCGCCAAAACAGTCTACAGCGTTTTATCGGAAATTTAGCGCGATTTGGACATGACTGATTCTGCCGCAAAACGGCGACGCAAAAAATCCGCTCTGGAACTGGACGAGAGCCTGCGCAGTCGCCTCGACGCCAAACTGGCCTCCTCCAAACGGGTCTCGATCAAGACGCTGACCGGTTCAATGCAGGCCATGCTGGCCGCCGACCTGTTTGCGCGGCGCGACGGCAATCTGCTGGTCGTTTGCGGCGACAAGGCGCAGGCCGAGACCGTCTTCGGCGACCTCAACGTTTTCATAGACGACCAGGACCACCTCTGCCTCTACGCCGAGGGCCGCAAACATCTGGCGCTGGAGCTGGAACAACTCGACACGCGCTTCATCGGCTTGACGGCGGGCATCAACGTGCTGAGCACGCAAAAACGCGCTCTGGTGGTGGCGGACGCGGAAGCTCTGGGCTTCAAGATCCCCTCGCCCGACAGCGTGCACAGCAACCTGATGACGGTGCGGCGCGAGGAAGAACTCTCGTTTGAGGACTTCACCGGCATCCTGGCGCTCAACGGCTTCGACCGCAAGGACTTCGTGGAAATCGTGGGCGACGTGGCGGTGCGCGGCGGCATCGTGGACGTCTACCCGCCCGGCGCGGACAACCCTTACCGCATCGAATTTTTCGGCGACGAGGTCGACTCGATTCGCGAATTCGACCCGCTCTCGCAGCGCAGTATTCGCGAATTCAACGACATCACCTTCATAGGCAGCATGTTCACCGGCGACGAGGCCGAGCAAACCTCCACCATATTCGACTACCTCGACAAAAATACCCTCTTGTTTATCATCGAGCCTGAAGACATTGAAGCGCGATTGACGCAACTGGCGCAGGCCGATAAACCCTCGATCGAACCGGCGCGACTGGACGCCTATAAACAGGTGCGCGTCAATCCGCTGGGGCGCGTGACGCTGCCGGTCGATTCAAGCCCGCAGCCGGCCACAAACGCTTCAATCAAAAAACTCTGCCACGAGCTGCGGCGACTGACGGCGCTGGAATACCGCATCATTCTGACCGCCGACGGCAAAGACCAGTTGCAGCGCCTGCTCGACCTGATCGAGTCCGCCTTTGAGGTCGACGACGATGAACTGGACGGTCTCGGACAACTCGAAGAAAATCACCCGGAGACAAACAAGAATGGCTTTGTCGGGGTTGGGGAAGACCATCTGGCCGATGTGGATGAAACGCTGCAACGCCTGACCAGCCTGCCCATCGTGCTGTCGGAGGGATTTGTCTATCACGACGACCGCCTGGCCGTGCTGACCGAGCACCAGATTTTTGAGCGGCGGCGCGCCAAACGCAGTCGCGGCAGCAGCAAGAACGTCGGCTTTACCGTGCGCGAGTTGCAGCAACTGCGGCCCGGAGATTTTGTGGTGCACGTGGACAAAGGCGTGGCCCGGTTCGACGGCCTGGAGACGATTACCGTCGGCGGCACACAGCAGGACTGCGTGCGGCTGATTTTCAACGGCGGCGACAAGATGTTCGTGCACCTGAACTACATCAACCGCCTGCAGATGTATTCGGCGCAGGAAGGCATCGCGCCCAAGCTCAGCAAACTGGGCGGCAAAGAGTGGGAACGCAAAAAGGCGCGCGCCAAGAGCAAGCTCAAAGACATCGCGCGCGACCTGATCAAGCTCTACGCCGAACGCAAGATGAAACCGGGCATGGCTTTTCCGCCCGATACGCTGTGGCAGAAAGAAATGGAAGCCTCGTTTATGTACGAGGATACGCCCGACCAGGCCAAAACAACGGCCGAACTCAAACGGGACATGGAGCGCTCCGAGCCGATGGACCGCCTCGTCTGCGGCGACGTGGGATTCGGCAAAACCGAAGTGGCCATCCGCGCGGCGTTTAAGGCGGTGCAGGCCGGTAAACAGGTGGCGGTACTGGTGCCCACGACCATTCTGGCGCAGCAGCACTTTGAGACGTTCCGCGACCGGCTGGGCCGCTATGCCGTCAACGTCGAGGTGATTTCGCGTTTCCGCACGCGCGCCGAGCAACGCACCATCCTGGAGAACCTCAAAAAAGGCGTGGTGGATATTCTGATCGGCACACACCGGATTCTGAGCAAGGACATTGAATTCCGCTCGCTCGGCCTGCTGATCATCGATGAAGAGCAGCGTTTCGGCGTCGGGGCCAAAGAAAAACTGCGACAGGCGCGTGCGGCCATCGACACGCTGACGCTGACGGCCACGCCGATCCCGCGGACGCTGAACTTCTCGCTGCTCGGCGCGCGCGACATTTCCGTCATCGCCACGGCCCCGCGCAACCGCATTCCCATCCACACGGAAATCATGCCATGGAACGGCGACGTGCTGCGCGAGGCGATCCAGGCCGAACTGGACCGCGGCGGCCAGGTGTTCATGGTGAACGACCGCATCGGCAACCTGGAGGATCTGGCGGATCAACTGCGCGAGCTGGTGCCGGACCTGCGCATCAGCGTGGCGCACGGCCAGATGGAAGGCTCCCAGCTGGAACGCATTATGAGCGACTTCATCGAGCGCAAAGCCGATGTATTGATCGCGACAAAAATCATCGAATCCGGCATCGACATTCCGAACGTCAACACAATGCTGATCAACCGCGCCGACCGCTTTGGACTGGCCGAGCTGTATCAGTTGCGCGGCCGCGTGGGCCGTTCCAACATTCAGGCGCATTGTTACCTGCTGATTCCCCCGCCGCATTCGATTTCGCGCAAAGCCCTGCGGCGTCTGCAGGCGCTGGAGGAATTCACCGAACTGGGCAGCGGTTTTAACCTGGCCATGCGCGACCTTGAGATTCGCGGCGCGGGCAACCTGCTCGGCGCGGAACAGAGTGGATTTATCGCCGACATCGGTTTTGAGATGTATCAGAAAATCGTCGATGAAGCGGTGGCGGAGATCAAAGAAGAAGAATTTGCCGACCTGTTCAAGGAACAGCTTGACGTCGGCAGAAAGCGGCCCAAACTGGCGCCCAACCGCGATATTACGATTGAAATCGAGGGCGACGCGCTGCTCGACAAAGACTACATCTCGATCGACGTGGACCGCTATGAATTCTACAAACGCCTGTACACGCTGGAAAAAGAAGAAGATCTGATGCAGATCATCGACGAGATGCGCGACCGTTTCGGCAGCCCGCCGGAAAAAGCGCAGCGCCTGTTTGCGGTGATCAGACTGCGGATTGCTTCGATGCCGCTCGGATTTGAAAGCGTGACCTGGAAACACGGCGTATTAAAGGCGGAGCTGCCACCCAACGACCGCAAAGAGTTTTACGATCGCGTGTTTCAATCGCTCATTACAACGGTCACGAATGATCCGGACGTGAAAATGGCGCCGAAAGGCCCGAAGATATTTGTGCACGTCAAGACGCCTTCGATCGAAGCGGCGGTGTTGTACCTGCGTCGCCTGGCCGACCAGACGCTGCGCAACATGGCGGAACACATGGCCGCGGCGGCGGCGGAAGTGTGAGGCGTCAGCGCAAAACGCGCGCCATTTCCTCGATAAACTGATCGACCACATTGCCCGCCGCGACGCTCACGGCCGGAGCGATTGACGAGATACTTGTGTTGGGACGCGGCGCGGCATACTCGTAGATGCGCTGCAGCACAACATCGCGGCTGCTGCGCTCGGCGTCGATGCGCACCAGACTGAAATGCACGCGCACTCTGGCCCAGCCGCGCACGCGCTCACTTGTCTCTTCCAGCTCCGGCGGACGCCCCTCACCCGCTATCAATTCCATAACGCGCCCTTCCACAAAGTAATCGGGTAAAACCTGCGAGGCGCCCTGAACAACTCCGCCCTGGAACAGTTCTGATTCCAGGCAGCGCTGCACAAGCATATCGCTAATGAGCGTTGCAGGCTCGTCGACCCAACGGTGATAATAGAGCCGGTCAATGTTGTTGTTGCCGCGATCGACCAGCACGTTTTCACCGGAATACTCGGCATGGCTCAGGAACTGACGCACGAGCAGGACGCCGTCCAGCGTATGTTTAATCGGCTGCGCCGGCTGAATCGGCTGCAGGTTGTAGTAGTGTATTTCCGGGTACTCGGACTTGAGCGAAATACAGGAACTTAAACAACACAGCAGCAGCGCCGCCGCGGAAAAAATGGTCATTCGTCGCATCAGTCCTCCGTTGGCGGGGGTTCGCTCAGGAGCATTTGGGAAGGGTTGTCGTTTAACATCTGGAGCGTGCGGCGCAGCTCGCGGCTGGTGGCGTGCAGTTCTGCGACTATCTCCGCCACCTGAAAGCTTATGGACTCGGCGCGGTGACCGGCCATTGCAACCGTGCGGTTCGACAGAGTCATGAGCGAGTCAAAACGCGCGTTGATGCGCTCCACGCGGCGGTCCAGTTCAAGCGCCGACACCTGTTTACCGAGCGTGTCGACCGCGTCGACAACCAGCTCGGACGAGTAAGCAAGATTATCGCCGATGCGCTGGACATTTTCGATCATGCGGGTAGAATCCAGGCGCTGCATGAAACGGCCGACCTGCCCAAGGTTCCGATCGAGTTTGGCCAGCACGGCGCGCAATGTGTCGTTGCCAGCCAGGCGACGCCCCTCCTCCAGAAAAGCCGTCAGAGCGTCGGAAATGCCCTTGGTATCGATTTTGTTAACGTTGTTAACGGCCTCCGTAAGCGCCAGGCCCAGCTGTTTAAGTCCGCCCGGCGCCGACGGCACCACGGGATATTCCGGATTAAAGTTCAGCGCGGGATGATCGTCGATCAGATCCTGCTCATCGACATCGGGGAAAAATCCCTCCAGATACTTTTTACCGGTAATGCCGAGGTATTCGGCACGCACGCGCATTGAGGGACGAATCTCTGCACCGGGTTCAATCTGCATTATCACTTCTACGAGCACGCCGTCGGGCGCCACGCGCACTGCCTGAATCGTGCCGATGGGCACCCCCTGGTACTTGACGGGATTGCCGGGTTCCAGGCCCTCAACCGACGCGTCAAAATAGGTCGCATAGAGACTGGGTTTTTCGAAAAAATCGACCGCGCCGACGTAGATGATGGTCGCGGCCATTCCCAGCACGCCGACAATCACAAACAGACCAATGAGGAAGGTCTGGTTGTCGCGTCTGGTGGGAATCTCAGCCATGATTGCTTTTCTCCTCAGCCTGATTTTTTGCTTGTCGCCGGGTTGGGGCGCTCAAATCTCAGGACCTGTTGCGATGAAAAAAGGCACGAACGCGCGGGTCCCGGGAATGCTTGCGCAATTCGTGCGGGCTGCCTTCGGCAATGATGCCGTGCGTCGATTTGTCCAGCATGATGACGCGTTGCGCGATGTTAAAAATGCTGTCCAGTTCGTGCGTCACCACGAGCATGGTTGTATTCAGGATTTCGTTCAGTTCAATGATAAGCGTGTCCAGCGCCGCCGAGGTAACCGGATCGAGACCGGCCGAGGGCTCGTCGAAGCCGAGAATCTGCGGATCGAGCGCCATGGCGCGTGCCAGACCGGCGCGTTTTTTCATGCCGCCGCTGATTTCCGAAGGTAAAAATCCGGCGTAACCGCTCAGGCCCACGGAGGCCAGTTTGACGTCGATCAGGGAGCGAATCTCAGGTGTGTCCAGCGACGTGTAGGTTTCGAGCGGCAGCGCGATGTTTTCAGCCAGCGTCATCGATGCAAACAGTCCGCTCGATTGGAACAGCACGCCGAACTTGCGCAGGATGCGCAGCCGTGCGGCGCGGTTCGCTTTGGTAAAGTCCTCACCCTCTATCAGCACCGTTCCGCTGGTCGGCTCCAGCAAACCGACAATGCAACGCATGAGCGTGCTTTTGCCGCTGCCGCTGCCGCCCAGAATGACAAAACGCTCGCCGCGATTGACGCGGAACGACACATCGTGCAGCACCTGCAGATCGCCGAAACGAACGCTCAGATTGCGCACTTCTATGAGGGGGACTTCACTCATGGTCGGCTCCGGGTCAGATGTTAAGCGCTTCAAATATGAAGGCAAACACGGCATCCGACAAGATGATAAGGAAGATTGCCGTCACAACGGCCGAGGTCGTGACCTTGCCGACGCTCTCCGCCCCGCCGTACACCTGCATGCCTTTGAAACAACCAACGGCGGCAATCAGGAAACCAAACGCAAGGCTCTTGAACAATCCGGTGAACACGTGCGCAAAGGTCAACGCTTTTTTCAGCTGGGTCAGGTAGACGGTCGACGACAGTTCCAGCGTGAACTCACCGGCGAGCAGACCACCGATAACACCGGCGAAATCGGCCATGAGCGTCAGTACTGGCACGACCAGAACGACGGCGGCGATGCGCGGCAGCACCAGATAGGGCGTCACGTCAAAACCGAGCGAATGCAAGGCGTCGAGCTCGTCGGAAACCTTCATCGTGCCGATTTCCGCGGCATAGGACGCGCCCGAGCGCCCCGCCACGATAATGGCGGTCATCAAGGGTCCAAGTTCGCGTGTAATCGAGATTCCGGTCAGGTTGGCCAGGTAGACGTCCGCGCCGAATTGTTTGAGTTGCAACGCGCCCTGATAACCGATGATCATGCCGACCAGAAACCCGATCAGGGTGACGATCGGCACGGCGGAGACGCCGGCGCGGGCAAAGAGAAATGGCAAATCTTTCCAGCGGAAATCGCCGGGACGGCGCAGCAGGGCGAGCCCCTTGATGGTGATCTCGCCGAAAAAAGCCACAAACGCACGCCATTCTTCAAAGGACGCTCCGGCGGACTTTCCGATAGTTTCAACGCGGCGTCTGAAAGCCGAAACGCGGGCCCGGGGCGCTTCGTCCGCGGGCCGTTGCAGCAAATCCAGAAAGCGGCGCATCGTCGGCGAAACGCCCTGCAAATCCAGCTCCACGTTGTGCTGATCGGTGGAATCACGCAGTGTACCGACCAGCACGGACAGGTATGAGTCGTAGTGTTTGACGTCGGACAGATCGATTTCCAGCCGTTTGATCTCCGGCCAGCGACCGGCCAGCTGTGCGACCAGCGCCTTGCCTGCCTGCGGCGAATACACACTCACAGTTCCGTGGAGTCGAACGCGGGCGCGCCCGTTCTCCACGGAGAACTCGAGGTCTTCGGCTTGGCCGACTGAAGTGTTTTTCATGTGCCGGGATCAATGACCAACAAAAGCCGGCTTATCCGTTCTGGTTGAAGTTGTTCTTCAGGTCCTGCCAGCAAGTGTAATAATCGTGCTGACGTTCGGCGCTGTCGATTGCGTGTTTTGTGGGCCGCACGGCGAAGCGCGTTTCGAACATAAAGGCCATCGTTTTGCCCTGGTAGACCGGTTTAAGCTCTTCGTTGGACGCCTTTTCAAAGGTCGCGGCATCGGGACCGTGGCCGGCCATGCAGTTGTGCAGCGAGGCGCCGCCGGGCACAAATCCCTCGGCTTTGGCATCGTACTGCCCTGTAACGAGCCCCATGAACTCGCTCATGAAGTTGCGATGGAACCAGGGCGGACGGAAGGTGTGCTCCATTACCATCCAGCGCGGCGGGAAAATCACAAAATCACAATTGGCCGTTCCGGGTGTATCGGAGGGCGCGGTCAGCACGGTGTAGATCGACGGATCGGGGTGATCAAACGTGACGCTGTTGATGCAGTTGAATGTCGTAAGATCGTATTTGTATGGCGCGTAGTTGCCGTGCCAGCCGACGACGTCAAGCGGCGAGTGACCAATTTCGGCCTGCCACAGATTGCCCTGGAACTTTGTCAGCAGGCGGAAGTCGCCTTCGCGCTCTTCATAGGCGGCAACCGGCGTCAGGAAGTCGCGCGGGTTGGCCAGACCGTTGGCGCCGATCGGGCCGAGGTCGGGCAGCTTGAACTGCGCGCCGTAATTTTCGCAGATATAGCCGCGGGCTTCGCCGCCGGGCAGCTCAACGCGGAACTTGACGCCGCGCGGAATAACACAGATTTCCTGCGCTCCGACTTCGATGAAGCCCATTTCGGTTTTGATCAGCAGACGGCCCAGCTGCGGCACGATCAGCATTTCACCATCGGAATTGTAAAAGAAGCGATCGGTCATGTCCTTGTTGGCTGCATAGACATGAATCCCCACGCCGCTGTGCGACGCGGCATCGCCATTACCGCCCATGCTGATGATACCGTCGATGAAGTCGGTCGGCGTCTCGGGCAGCGGTTGCGGGCTCCAGCGCAGCTGGCTGGGCGTCGGCGGCACATCGTTGAACGGCGTACTGAGGAAAGTAGGATGGCCCAGGAATTCAAAGGGTTTGTGCACGACGGAAGGGCGAATCCTGTAGAGCCAGGAGCGTTTATTGGCGCCGCGCGGCATGGTAAACGCCGTTCCGCTGAGTTGTTCGGCGTAGAGCCCAAAATTGACTTTCTGGGGCGAATTCTGTCCTTGCGGCAGTGTACCGGGGAGCGCTTCGGTCGCGCATTCGTTGCCAAAGCCGGACATGTAGTGCAGTTCCTGATCGGCCATCTTCTTACTCTCCCGCTATTTTCGTTCAAAGGCCAAAGAAGCAGTTACAATGCTGCAAATGTACAAAAAAACGTCGCGCCGGAAGCTGACATGCTGCCGCGGAAAATGCAAGATGTTGGAGGGCAATGTTGGGCGCGCCGATTGAAACCCGCACGAGGACAACAATCCTGCCACCACGTGGAAATACGGATGAACTGTGAGCCCTGAGGGCACACAGCTCATCCGTATTTCCACGTAATTTTGGGATTTTGTGCGATTTGCCTGAACGCTCAGCGACGAATTCGCAGCGTTCAACCGGAATGGCAGAACAGCCGCGCAACGGCCGATCAACGCAGGACGGTCAGAGCTTTAGCCCTTTTCTGTCCGTCGGCTTCGAGTAAAACATAGTAGCGGCCGGGGGCCATGTTGTAGCGCGCCGTGCTCAGATTAAAACTGTGGCGACCGGCGTGCAGTTCGCGATTGTTAAACATTTCGGCGACGACGCGGCCCTGAAGATCGACAATTTTCAGATTGGCGCGGATGGTGCGCTCGGCCCGCAGCGCCACCGTGGTTTGAGACTCCACCGGATTCGGGTAAGGTTCTTCAAGTTCAAAAATTGAAGTAACAAGTTGCTCGCGCCCTTCAACATCCGATGAAACGTTGGTGCTGTACATGCCGCCGCCGTGTGTGGCGACCGCGATGTAACCGTCGCTCGGGCGCGAAGTGATCATCGTTACAACCGTGTTGCCGATGAGATCCGGCGCTTCGCGCGCCCAGACGGTATTGTCGCCATCGACAAAAGAGGTAGAATAGAGGCCGGTGGAAGTGGCCACAAAGTAGAAGGTGTCCTCGCCGTCGTGTACAATCTCCGCCCAGCGCGTGGACGGACCGGCGCCGCTGCCGTCGGGATTTTCTTCCAGATTGCCGGAAATGGATTGCCAGGTCTCCCCCGCATCCCAGGTGGCCCACAGGCTGCGGATGCCGTAGCTGGTGTAAACAAGCACAACGTGATCGCCATCCTGCGGATCAACGGCTATGCATTGCAGGAATGATGCACCGGCGGGCAGACCTTTGCCCGCACCGATATTTTCAAACTCGGCGTCGTTCTGATCGGCGTTGTCCACGCGCAGGACCGCTCCGTTAAGCGCCCCGGCATAGATCCGGTTGGCGGGCGTCGCTGCGACGGCAATGGCCGTGTAACGACCGTCAACATTGGAGTTTTCGAGTCTGTGCCAGTTGACGGGCGTCGCGTTGCGATTGCCGTTGGGAATTTCCGAGAGGTTGTCGTTGCGCCAGATGAATTCACCCGCCAGCACGTACATGATGCGATCGTCGTTGGGATCCATCGCGAAAGGATTGATAAACAAATAGTCGCGGCCGCCGATGGGATCAACCCGAGCCGTGTCGGTCGGGAATCCGTTTTCATCGAGACGGTAGCGGTACATCGGGCCCTGTTGAATCGATGTGTAGAAGGCCGTGCCGTTTTCGGCCACAGCCTGGAAGGCGCCGTCGGCGCCGCGCATGCGCAGCCAGGGAGCATTGCCGTCGCCTTCAAAGGTGTACCAGGAACCACGGTCCTGAAGACCGCCCATCAGGAAGTTCGAACCGGGCGTCGACTTGTCGATTGCCAGCGTGTAGAACTGGGTCGTTGTCAATCCGTTGTTCAGGTTTTCCCATTCGTGCGGCTGCGCCAGGTTGTTTTCACTGCGCCAGACGCCGGCGTCGTTGGAACTTAACATCCGGTTCGGATTGTCGGGATAAAACTTCAGGTTGTGCTGATCGGCGTGGTGGTTGGGATAGTCGATGTACTGCCCCAGCGTCGCACCAAAACCGCCGATGCGCGTCGTGTTGTTCAGCGAGGTAAATCCATCCGTCGAGCGGAACAGCGCCGTTCCACCGATATAAACCGTGTTAACATCGTTGGGATGCGAGCGCACGATCATGTTGTAGGAGGTCTGGGTGTTAAGCGTTCCACGGCCTGCAAGTGCGGGCAGGTTTTGCCAGCGCTCTTCCCACACGCCGTTCTCACCGCTGCCGTCGCCGCCCAGGTAGGTGTACTTCAGGAATGTCACGTCGCGGAAACCGTAGCCGGGCGTGTTGGCATAGAAATACACCACGTTTTCGTCGGCGGGAGCAATGTCGAGCACGATGCGGCGCACCGTGTGCGGCCCGAGCAGAACGTCCGGCGAAATATCCGTCCAGTTAACGCCGTCCGTCGAGCGGAATACGCCGTCGGTTGCGCCTTCGGAACTGAAAGTGGCGTAAAACACGCCGGTCGGACTGACGGCAATATCTGTGAACTGAGAACTGCCCAGTTGATCGCCGAGGACCTGAGTCCAGGATGCGCCGCCGTCCGTGCTGCGCTGTATGCCGCTGTGCGTTGCGACGTAGAGTTCGGCGGGGCCATCCGCCACGGGATTGACAACAATGCGCCAGCAGATATCAAAAGGCGAGTCAAAAACAACGGAGCTGGCGCCCGCCGTCGATTCGAGTCGATTCCAGGATCGGCCGCCGTTTTCGGACTTGAACACACCGGCGCCGAAGTAGAACGACACAGCGCCGGAACTGCTGGAAGCGGAGTTGCCGACGAGCTCGCCGCTGCAGTAATACCACTCTTGCCGGTGTCCGGGCCGCGTGTCCTGCGTGAGGTCGGTCACGCTGTGAATCTGGTTCGGCTCGGTTGTTTTGGTCCAGGATGCGCCTCCGTCTTCGGAGCGCCACAAACCGCCCGATACTGCGCCGGCAATCAGCACGTCGGGATTACTCACATCGATGCCGATGGCGCGGGTCCGGCCGGACACATTAAACGGACCGCGTTTGGTCCAGTTGAAGATCGGCTCGCCGGAAACGATGTCCCCCACTTTGGCCAGTGATTTGACCGGCAAGGTTGCGGCGAAGGTGCGTTCGCGCACGGCAATATTGGGCGGAAAATCGCCTGTGTTCGGATCGCGCAGCTGCAACCACTCAAAGTCGGCGCGGGCATAGGGATTGTCCTCCGTGCCGATGCTCGGTCCGCGGTCTTCCACGTCGGGAAGCTCGGGCGCCGGAGCAAATTGCCGCAGGAGCAGCGCCGCCACGACCATACTTAACATAATGGTCGGTTGCAGCAGAGACAGGTTTCTGGTTTGAGCGCTCTTCATAGTTTTGCTGTATTTGTTTAATTGTGACGTTCAACTCGATGATAAACAAGAAGGTCATGAAAAGCAGACCCCCAAAGGGGCTGCGCCGGACAGGCCGTGTCGAGGCGTTGATCAGGGCGCTGCAACAACAATCGCCGCATCGTGCGACGCGCCGTTTGAGTTAACGCGCAGAAGGTATACACCCGCGGGAATGTTAACATTGTCCGCATTCAATTGCGACCATTCCAGGGAGGCCGAACCGGCTGCAAACCAGACCGCGGGACGATGTAACACCTGGCGTCCGTCGCGCGCAAAGAGGCTGAATTCAACCTGACCGGCTGTTAACTGCGTCCACTCTATCCGCGCCGCCGAGTTTTGTGCGGCATACAGAGGATGAGGAGCAATTGTCAAATCGATTGTGTTGTTTAAGGGAGCGTCAATGGAGGTTGAGGGCGATTCTTCGATGACGTGACGGGTGTTAACCGCCATATCGTCGAGCGTCACAACGTCGCCGCTGGGAAATTCGACCGCAATGTCGGTGATACGTTCGGCGTCGCCGAGGCCAAAGCAGGCTTCCATACAGGACTGCGAGATGGGACCGGAGCGGACGGAGATAACGCGCATCTGCTCGACCGTTTCACCGCCGATTTCGGCGCGGACGCGCACCACGGAACCAACGCCAAAACGGTTGGAGCCAAAACCGCGCAGGGCGACTTTCACCCAGTTGTTGCCGTTGCCCTGGTTGCGATAGAGTTCGTTGTTTTCGCCGTTGCGATTGCTGATATAGAGATCGAGAAAACCATCGTTGTCGATATCCGCCCATGCTATGCCGGTGGACTCACCGACGTTCTGCGTCATCGGTTCGTCGGTAACGCGCGTAAACGTGCCGGCGTCGTTGCGATAGAGAAAGTTGCGATCGCCGGTATTGCTGATGATAAGGTCCAGGTCGGCATCGTTGTCGTAGTCGCCCCAGGCGGCGCTTACACAGGCGCCGCCCTCATTGCTGGGCAGTGCTTCACTTTCCCAGGCGAAAAAGCCGCTACCAACGTTGCGATAGAGAATATTGTATTCATTGCTGTGAACGAGCAGCGCATCGATGCGACCATCGTTATTGTAGTCGCCCCAGGCTACGCCTTTAGCGCGACCCTGAATCAGCGGTAGAGCTCCTCCGAGGCGGCGCGTCCAGTCTTTGCGGTTGTTGCGATACATAATATTGGCTTCGCGGTCATTGAACACGTACAAATCGAGGTCGCCGTCGGAATCGACGTCGATCCAGGAACAACCGCGGCTTTCGCTGCGATCTTCGGTGATTTCAATGCCCTGAACGCGGGTAAAACCCTCGCCGCGACTGTTGTGGAACAGGAAGTTGCGCTCGTTGTCGCGATTGACGACTATCAGGTCGAGATAACCATCGAGGTCGTAATCGCCGATGTCGCCGTCGAGCGAACTGCCGGCAAACACGCTCTCGTCAATACCGTCATTGACATGCGGTCCGGAGTTGACTTCCTGGAACACTGTAGCCGTTTCGGGGCCGATATTGATGAAGAAGAAGTTGTGCTGGTAGTCGCGGTTGACGACGTAGAGATCGAGGAAGCCGTCATTGTTCATGTCGGCCCAGAGCCCGCTCTGAGACATGCCCGGCCGCTCGGTAATGGCAAAGCCGTCGGCATCGATAAAATTGCCGGAGCCGTCGTTGATATAAAAGAAGTTGCGCTCGGGCGCGGCGGTTGTTCCTTCATTGGAGATGTAGAGGTCCGGGTAACCGTCGTTGTTGACGTCGACCAGGCTACAACCATAGGAATCGCCGCCGTCCTGCACGGAGGGGTCGTCGAGGTCGCGCACAAACATCTGCGCCGCGGCGTCGGGCGCCACAAGACCGGCAAACACAAGTACGAGCAGGCCGCGCACGATGCCGGCCATTGATTTCTGCGCAATATTCATTCAGAATCCCGATAGACGTGCTGAAAAACACCGGCGGTCGCGAGGTTTCGCGTCCTTACAGGGCCCCGCACCGACCCGAAGCGCGGAATTTACAAATTAATTCGAGCTTCGCCATATGGCCGGCGGCCGGACGCGGACCGGAGTAAACAACGGACTGGCGGGGGCTGGAAGACCGGGTTCGGACGGGCGCGGTTCCCGGCGCGGTGCGTGGCAACGACACATGGTGTGATGCATGCCGGGCGGCGAACCTGCAAGGACGGAAGTAACCAAACGGCCGCCTTCGACATAATCGGACAGGAAAGTTTCTCAATCTTGACGACGGATGATAAATTGGGCATCCGGTTGCAATCAGGACCCATTATCGGGACAGACTTAAATGACATTTAGCGACGCATATATGACCGACTTAAAACGCACTTTTCGCTTCCCGGCGCTTTTGATGACTTGTTGTTTGTTGGCGGGATTTTCCGTCGCATGTGAAACCGAGGACGACGACTGCTACGAGGGCAGCGGCATTCTGCAGACCTACGAGGTGGAACTGGAGGATTTTACGGAATTGCGCATCAGCGGAAGCGCGGACGTAATTATCCGCCAGAGCGACACGACTTCGCTGCGCGTGACGACCGACGATAATTTGTTCAGGCGCTACACATTCAAGTACAAGAAGGACGAGTTGCACATTACCAACGAAGGCTGCATCAATACGAGTCAGCCGCTGCGGGTTATGCTGACGATTGACGATCTGGACCTGATCACGCTGACGGGTTCGAGCTCGCTGACTTCGATCGACACGCTGAAGTTTGACGACCTGCAACTGGTGGTTACGGGCACGGCGGACATCAATGTCGACATGATCAACGACGAGCTGGAGTCGACGGTCAGCGGCAACGCCGACGTGG
Source organism: bacterium (assembly GCA_030430495.1). Classification (GTDB taxonomy): domain Bacteria; phylum Bacteroidota; class Ignavibacteria; order Kapaibacteriales; family UBA7675; genus JAUIKM01. The sequence goes on from JAUIKM010000011.1 coordinate 88,817, forward strand.
CGCTGAGGGGCGAATGCGGACTTCACACGGTCCGCGTGCGCGGCAACGCCAGCATCAATGCGGAAGACTACGAAACGGAGCGCACGATTATCGACATCTCGGGCAACGCCAACTGCCGCGTCTGGGCGACCGACGAGCTGGACGTCAAGATCTCGGGCACGGGCAACGTGGCATACCGCGGCAACCCGCAGGTCGACAGCGACATCAGCGGCGTGGGCAATCTGACGCGCATCCCCTGAGGCAGGACGGAAACAATCAAATACGGACAGAAGACATTAACAAGGTCCGATCCGCCTGCGCGGATCGGACCTTGTTTTTATCGGACCTGGAGTGACAGAACTGGTTTGGGCTATGGGTGCGGGCCGCGTTTGTCGTGCGTGAGCGCGCGGTTAAAAGGCATTGAGTTTAAAGCTGGTCCCAAGGTTTGAAGCTGTTCACACACGGTGTGAAGCTGATCACAAGGTTTGAAGCTGTTCACACACGGTGTGAAGCTGGTCTCTGAGTTTGAAGCTGGTCACACACGGTGTGAAGCTGGTCTCTGAGTTTGAAGCTGGTCACACACGGTGTGAAGCTGGTCTCTGAATTTGAAGCTGGTCACACACGGTGTGAAGCTGGTCTCTGAATTTGAAGCTGAACTCTGAATTTGAAGCTGAACTTTAAAATCATTGGTTTTTTGAGTGAAATCAAAGGGGCCCCGCCCCCATCCTCCGCCGCCTGCATTTTCACGTCAGACCAGCCTCAAACCCTCCGGCTGCGAACTCAAGGGTTCCCGGATTCGACGGCTCGAGGCCGTTGTTTTTCGCTCGCGGGTTCCCGGCACGTGCGTCCCCGCTCTGAGGCCATACTACGCACATGGCGCTTGAAAACAATGGCTGAAAAACTGAACGGTGCCCGGCACGTAGTTGAGCGGGCGATTTTGGACTGTGAACGGGCAGACCGACAACAGACCTGCCGCCTGAAAACTTCAAACCCGCTGACAAACAACATCCTCAAAAAGCGAGCGGCGCAACGGAGTGAGACGCGCTGCAATCAGAATGTCGGGAAATACCTTGTATCCAAAACAGATGCAACAACACTGAAACGCGCGCTACGGCGTTTGTATGCGCGTTTGTGCGCCGAACCAAATTCGCTAAGTTGCGCACATCCCATCCAGATGAGTTTCCGGCCTGAACACACAGTTCGAGAAAGCAGGTTTGCCGCAGCGTGAGCGCCAGCGTCCAAAACGATAATGTGCACTTCATCGGTCGTGCGGCCGAGATTGCCATGTTCCGCTCCGTCCTGACGGACAAAGCCGAGCCTGTGAAAGCGCTGTACATCCACGGCCCGGGCGGCACCGGCAAAACAACCCTCCTGAAAGAATGCATCCGCGTTTGTGATGAATGCGGCGTGGACCACGCCCTGTGGGATTCGCGCGACTTTGAGCCGTCCATCAACGCCTTCCTGGAATTCCTGGGGCGCAGGCTGGACCTGGCCGAAGACGAGGACGTGCTCGCCGCGCTGCAAACGGTCAGTCAGCGCTTTGTGCTGTTTCTGGACACCTTTGAAATGCTGCAGCCGCTGGACAACTGGATTCGCGACGAGTTTATCGGGCGCGTGCCGGACAGCATGATGGTCGTGCTGAGCGGGCGCGCCACACCATCGACTTCCTGGCGGGCGGCTCCCGGGTGGCGACGCAACATCAAACCGCTGGCGCTGCGCAACCTGAACTCGGATGACGGGCACAGCTACCTGAGCCTGCGCGACGTTCCCGACGATCAGCACGAATCGGTTCTGAAGTTTACGCATGGGCATCCGCTGGCGCTGGCGCTGGTGGCCGACGCCTTTGCCCAACATCCCGGACTTGATTTTCAGCCCGAACAAACGCCGGACGTCATTCAGGCGCTGCTGGAACAATTTGTGGAGGAGACGCCCGGCCCCTCCCACCGCGCGGCGCTGGAAGCCTGCGCGCTGGTGCGCGCCACGACCGAAAGTCTGCTGAAAACGCTCCTGGCGGCGGACGATGTGCGCGAACTGTTCGACTGGCTGCGCAGCCTGACTTTTGTGGAAGCGGGACCGACGGGACTGTTCCCGCACGATCTGGCGCGCGAGGCCCTGATTGCCGACCTGCGCTGGCGCAACCCCGACCGCTATGTCGAGCTGCACGGACGCGCGCGCAGCTACTACCTGCAACGCCTGAAACAGACGGGCACGGGAAGACAACTGGCGCTGTTCGACTTCCTGTTTCTGCACCGCGCCAATCCAGTGATTCACTCCAATTTTGACTGGCAGACAGCGGGTATGCTGCGCCAGGACGTGATGCAGGAATCGGACCTGAACGTCGTGCTGGACATGCTGCGCCGCCACGAAGGTGAAGAGTCGGTCAAAATCGCGCAACACTGGTATCGGCGGCAGGCGCAGAACTTTTTTGTCTATCGCGACGCCTCGGGTGCGCCACAGGGATTTTTGACGGCTTTTGAGCTCAATTCGGATGACAGCTCGGAAAAGGAAATTGACCCGGCGGCCAGGGCCTGCCTGGCCTACCTGGAGAAAAGTGCGTCGCTGCGTCCCGGTGAACAGGCAACGCTGTTCCGGTTCTGGATGGATCGGACCGAGTACCAGCGCGTCTCCCCGGCTCAGGGAGCGATTTTTGCCAGTTTTCTGCGCCACTACCTGACCACGGCGCGCCTGGCTTTTACCTTTCTGCCCTGCGACGATCCGGCCTACTGGTTGGAGGGATTCTCTCACGCGGACAAAATGCGGCTGGAAGCGCTCGACTTTGACCTGAACGGGCACCGCTATGGCATGTACGGGCACGACTGGCGCAAACGACCGCCCTCCGTCTGGCTGGATCTGATGGCGCGGCTGGAGCTGTCCGGCGATGCTCGAACCGCGCCCTCGCTGCAACCGCCGCCTCTGGTGGTGCTCAGCCGCGAGGACTTTCAGGCGGCGGTGCGCACGGCGCTGAGGACTCTCGGTTCTTTCACTGAACTGCAGACCAATCCCCTGCTCAAGTCGCGCGTCGTTGCGGACCAGATCGACAGCGACGTCAGTTTTGCCGAAAAGGCCGCCTGCCTGCAATCTTTGCTGACGGAAATGGTGGATCAGCTTAAAGAAGCGGTCAGCGATGAAGAAGTCCACAAAACAATTTACTGCACCTACATCAACCCGATCGGCACGCAGGAAGAAGTCGCCGATGCGCTCAACCTGGCGTTCAGTACCTACCGACGCCGCCTGCGCAAAGGCATCGAAGCCGTGACCGAGCTGCTGTGGCAGCGAGAAATCACCTGAGCAAGGCCGCGCGACTCCCCTTTTACTCCGTTTTTCCCAAAAATCCCGCTCTTTTTTGCCATTGACCGCAAAGTGAACAGAAAGTGAACAGTACCTGACCTGTCGGGTGAACAGTCTCACGCCTAACTTTACCATCAAGCAACAAACGTTGATTGTGAAAGCAACCACAGCCGGCAACGGACTCGGGAGCAATACACAAAATCAACATCGACACTCAAGCTATTCGGCGACAGCCGAAAACAGTGGACCAACCAGGCGGACACGGCCAACCGGCAACTCAAGCACACTACTGATACAAAAACGGCAAGTGATAAATCGGTGGAGCGCAAAGTCTCCGCCGGAGTTCCATACATCCAGATAATGAAAGGCCGGAGTACATCCACCGGACCAAAACACTTAAACAATCCGAGAACCAGGCTGAACGCGGTGCTCTCCGTCTTGTGCTATTGACGAGAGAACACATTCGAACTGTGCTACGGTCCGGTGGATGTTTAATTGCCGACCTTTCAGCTGTCGCAGCAACAGCACAGCGTTGAAACACCTGTTAATTAACCCGAGGACAACCCATGACGACATGTTATCGAGCACTGCAGCGCATCGTTTTGCCTGTATTGTTAAGTCTTGTCATCGCCGCTTCAGCCTTGGCTTCAAGCCACCGCGAAGCGCCGCTTATCAGCAACGACCCGCTGGCGGACAATACCGACCTGTACGCCTTCCGCAGCCCGGACAATCCCAATACAATCACGGTGATAGCCAATTTCATTCCGTTTGAATTGCCGGAAGGCGGACCGAATTATTATTCGTTCGGTGAAAACATTCGCTATGAAATACACATCGACAACGATGTTAACACTCCGGGCGACGACATCATTTATCGCTTTACCTTCGAGCAGATGAACGAAGATCCGACGACCTTCTTTCGCATCCGGCTCGGCGCAGAGAACATGAAAACGACGTACACGGCTGAAAAGAGCGTGGACGGCGGACAATCCTTCACGGTCATCGTGCAGGACGGCGTCGTTCCGCCGCCGAACATCGGCGTGCGTTCAATTGAGTCGGCCGTCGGACTTAACACAAGCTACGAACAGTTGATGGCGGACGCCGTGGCCGCGGCCGGCGGCGGCGGCGGTGAGCAGATTTTCTGCGGACCGGTCGACGATCCGTTTTTTGTCGATCTGGGCGGCATCTTCGATCTCGGCGCTATTCGCAGCAACGACGCCGAGGGCGACATGAAAGCCCGCGACGGTCTGGCCGGATTCAACTGCCACACCATCGCCCTGCAGATTCCAATTGCCACGCTGCAAAAGGACGGCAAATCGGCCGACGAGGCCGCCAACATTCTGGACTCCGACTTCATTATCGGCGTCTGGGCTTCCGCCTCGCGCCCGCAGATAACGACGCTGCGCACGGACGGACAGAAACCCGACGTTTCAGGCGACTGGATTCAGATTTCGCGCCTCGGCATGCCGCTGACGAACGAAGCCGTGATTCCGGTCGGCGATAAAAATCTGTGGAACGCAACTTCGCCCCACGATACCGACGGCGAGGCGATGTTCCAGCAGTACTTCGTCAACCCCGAGCTGGCGCTGTACATGGACGACAGCCAGTTCGGCGCGGCCGTACCCGGCTTTGAGCAGTTGCGCATTCAGACGAGTTCGCTCGACGCTTTTGACTTCCGCAACGGCAAGAACGGCCTTTTCGGACTGCCGGAAGAAGCCCGCATGGGGACGGCGCTCTCCGACGAACTGTTTGGCCCTTTTCTGCTGCGCGAAGGCGAGCCGCGCTCGGCGGATCTGCTGCCGATCTTCTACACCGGCGTGCCCAATCTGGCGCCCTATCAACTGGCCACCGGCAAAAGCAACGGTCCGCTCAGCGAAGGCAAACCGTTTATCAACAACTTCCTGCCGACCTTCGGCGACGCGCTGCGCCTGAACATGGCCGTGCCGCCGACGCCGCGCGAAGATCCCGACTTCAGTTCGCTGGGATTGGTGCAGGCGGCCGTACTCGGCCTGACCGACGCGCGGTTTAACACCAGCGCCGAGCTGCAGATGATTCCGAACATGGACGGCTTCCCCAATGGTCGCCGCCTGGAGGACGACGTGACGCGCATTGAGTTGCAGGCTGTTTCCGGCGTGGTGCTTGCCGCAGTGGGACTGTGGTACGACGACTTTGACGGTTCCAACCCGGTGACGCAGGACCTGCTCGACGTGCTGACCTTCTCGGCCGGTCCCGAAGCCAACGACCTGCCGCTGCGGGAAAACTGGCCTTTTATGGCCCCGCCGCATCGCGGCTATGATTACGATCGCGTCGTGACTTCGGTCAATCAGGAAGGCGACGGATTCGGCGGCGGCGCGCTCGGTATTCGCCCGCCGGAAGGAATGTTCATCGGTGAAAACTTCCCCAACCCGCTGACAACATTCACGACGCTGCGTTTCCACTTAAACAACAGCGGCCGGATCATGCTGAACATCTACGATGTACGCGGCAACTTTATCGTCACCGTGCTGGATGAAAACCTGACGCGCGGCGACTATTCCTCCGAATGGCGCCCCGATCAGTCCTATGGTTCCGGCGTCTACATTGCCCAGCTCAGCGTGGACGGCCGCGCCGTCGACAGCATGAAGTTAAACGTGCTGCGTTGAGCCGGCACAAGTAGATAACTGATCACCGCGGCGGGGCGCTTCCCCGGACGGCAGGCGTCCCGCCGACCTTCTCGATTAAACCTACAGGAAAGAAGCATGCATTTGTACAACTCCAATCGAACGATTTCTCTTTTGTGTATGACAGCCGCTTTGTTTATCAGCTTGTCCCTCGTCGCCGACACGGCGGCAGCCGGAACGCATGCGCCGCTGAGCGATATTCCGGCACTGCTTGACCGCAGCACGGGACGTGACAATAGCGAATTTCAGCGCGTGCGGATGCGCTATGCCGAACTCAATCAGCGCCTGTTGAACAACGGCAATGACGTCGATGCATATATCGAAACGGCCCGGATTTTCATGAGCGAAGCGCGCATCACGGGCGAACATCCTCACTACTACCCCGCCGCGCTGCAACTGTTAAACGTCGCACTTGAACTGGCCCCCATGAAATACGAAGCCCTTGTGTCGCTCGGTTCCGTTCAGATGTCGCTGCACAGATTCCGCGCCGCACATGCAACTGCGCGTCTCGCTATTGGTTCGGCGCCCGATCGCGCAACGGCTTACGGCATACTCTGCGACGCCTCACTGGAACTGGGAGACTATACCGCGGCCGTCCAGGCCTGCGACCAGATGGTACGCCTCCGTCCGGACCTGCGCTCCTACGCCCGCATCTCGTATTTGCGCGAGATACACGGCGACATGCCCGGCGCGGTCGAAGCGATGCAGATGGCTGTAAAGGCCGGTATTCCCGGCAGTGAAGAACGCGCCTGGGTGCAGACCACGCTCGGCAATCTCCACCTGAAAACGGGCAACGCAACCGCGGCGCAGCAAGCTTTTTACCGGGCTGCGCTCGAACGCGATCAGTATCCTTTCGCACTGGCCGGTCTGGCGCGCGTACAGGCGATGCTCGGCAATACTGCGCAGGCTTTTGACCTGCTGGAAACCGCGGCGGAGATGGCTCCTGAATTTTCCTTCCTGCAACTCAGGGCCGACCTTCTGCGCGCAGCCGGTGAAAATGCCCGGGCGGATGCGCTGCTGGCGGAAATCGAATCCATGCTGGCGGAGGATGAGGCGGCCGGTCACGTCATGAACCGCGAGTTTGCCCTGATGTACACCGACCACGGAATCAAACTGGATGAAGCGGCGGCTCGGGCTTCAAAAGAACTGGCCAAACGACCCGACAATATCGATGCGCAACATACGGCGGCAATCGTCGCGCTGCACACCGGGCGGCCCGCGGAGGCGCGCGAACTCATCCGCAAGGCGATGCGACTGGGCAGCGCCGACCCGGCCATGACGGCTCATGCCGGTTTGATCGAGGCCGCACTGGGCAATCGCGATCAGGCCCGCAAACTGCTGGAGAGCGCTGTGAGCGCCAATCCTTTCCTGCCCGTTCTACTGAAGCGGGAAGTGTTTAACACGTTAAATGCTCTTTCCTGAGGTGATGCAATGCAGCCTGGTTTTCCTTCTGCGTTCCGCATTCATAACGGTGAACCTGCATTTGGTCCGGTGGTGTGCCGCGAAATTGGGAAGACAATGACGGAAGAGATAGCGGCATTCATATTCGCCGTTTCCCTGCGCGGGCGTGTGTTCAACAATGATTGACTCGGGGTTCCAGGCTCAACGCCAGGCGTCTGTTTCGCACTGCGCGGAGCAGGCGCTTGTTTGTTTCAGGTATTAAACATGTTCGGGGCGGCTTCGCCGGCGAACAGGGGCCGGGCGCTTGTCTTTTTTTGCTGCGCCGGCGCGATGGCGGCTTGATGCATGGTATTTCGAGATGCCGGGCGCAAAGTCTGCAAACTGTTGATTTTTAAGAGGTTAGGGAGGTGCTGGGTCGTAGTGCGTTGGATATTGGGCGTACTTCCGGCTAGATCAAGGGGACCTCCCCGCCGCCGCCACGGGTTAATACCTCCGCGTACAGGCACACTCCTCCCACCCTGCATCGTGTGCAGAATTTTTTTAAGTGCTTGAGTCGCGGTTTCCAACGCACTGCATGCCGCGCGCTGACACCACAAGCATACACAATCGATCAGGTCAAACCCAGTGTAAAAAGTTGAACGGTGCTTCCGCTGTGGTCAAGCGGGAGATATTTGCTCCTGAACGTTCCGGGCAGTCGCGTCGCGAAGGCAACAATTGCTCGGTCAGTCAAACCATACTTTTCAATGGAAACACACTGGCGACCTCACCGCACTGCCATTCCAATGAAGCCGCGCACTCGGCGACGCAAACGTCGCCAATAATAAATAAAACGCCCCGCCGACTGATGTCAACGGAGCGTTTTCAGGAGCAAGTCTTTGCGGCCTGTGCCGAACACTTTATCGCGTCAGGACAAACTGACCGCTTTGTGCGCCATTCTGTCCGACAACCCGAAAGTGATATACGCCGCTGTTTAAGTTGTATTTGTTGCCGTCCACCGCAAACTCGTGCTCGCCCGCGCTCAGCTGCCCTTCGAACAATCGCGCTACTTCGCGGCCCGACGTGTCCAGCAGGAATATCACGACGTTGTCGCTCTGCGGCAGGTCGATGCTGATCGTCGCCTGGTTGACCGCCGGATTCGGATACACGTCGATCGCCGCGTCATCCAGCCCAAGTCCTTCGCGCAGCAATCCGTCATCTGTGGAATTGAAACCGTTCTGCTGATAATCGCCGCCGAACAGTTCCTCCGCCTGGCCGTTCCAAAAAAAGACCATCGCGAGCGCACGAGGACCCTGGAGCGATTCCAGCCCCATTCCGTGAGGACCGCCGTGATGTCTGCCGTGGCGAGGGTGGCGCATCATCCGCCCTTCTTCAACATTAACTTCAGCTTCACATTTTTTCGGCATTTTTTCTGATCCCGCGCTGTTGCGGCATGCCGGAGCTTCGACTGATTCATCGCCGAGGCGCGCTTTCAAATGATCCAGCCGAGCTTGTGCGTGCTCGCCGGCGGCGGCAATCTCCGTCGCATGCTCGTTTTCCCAGTCTTGCACAATCGACAGCGCGCCTGCTTTCATCGCGGCTTTTTGGGATTCGCCTTCCTGTTTAATCTGCTGGACCAGATCGGGATAGCGCGCCGTGATTTCTGTTAAGTCCTTGAAAAAGGACATCATTTCACCGTGTTTGGCCCGCATTTCCTCGTGTCGTTCGCGCATTTCCTCGCGCAGTTCGCGGCGCTCTTCCTCACTCATGTTTTTGAATTCTTCCATCCGCTCTTTTCGCGCAGCCATGTGTTCAGCGGCTTGCGCGCGCATTTCGTTGAGCCTGGCCAGATCGTCGGCGGACAGGGTCGCATCAATGGTTTGTTTCCACTGATCCATCGTCGGCGCCATTTCCGTCCGCGCATACTCTCGCAGTTCATTGTGCAATTCCATAACCGCTTCCGAACGCTCGTGCGCCTGCCCCTGCACAACTGCCAGTAATGCCAGCACAAATCCCGTCACAACTCGAATCGACATTGATGCTACCTTCATTTCTCTCCACTCCGGAATGATGAATCACTGCTTTTGATAGAACAGCTACTTAGAGCATCGCGGCAGGCCATTGGTTTAATCTCAATTCAAGTTTTTCACATTTTTTACGCGGCCTGCTTCTGATCGCTTTGAGCTCCGCGCTTGCGCTTCTCGCTCAGGCTCTCTTGACATTTTTGCTTGTCATCGAGATCGAATCACTTCAGCGCCATGCCGGCCGCCAGATTGTGATGCACAATTCACAACCCGGCGACAAACAAGAGAAACAAGCAAGCCGCAACGCGGCGAAGCGCTCATCGGCCAAACAGGCGCGTTCTCAGCCCCTCAGCCTCCGATCAGGCATGAGAAACGACCGTTTGTGCAACACAAAAAAGTTGACAGCCTGTTACAGCGACAAGTGTAAACGCAAGCAACCTCGCCAGCATAAGTCATTGATAATAAAGAAGATAAGGATTTCACACGGCTACATGGGTGACCTGTGGACGCACCTCTCCCTTGATCTGGGGCCCACCCCGCCTCCTCCTCGAGACGACGATTTTAGCGCTCAACACACTCCTCCCACCCTGCAATCTTCGCAAGTCTTTTTTGAGTGAATCTTCAACGCCTGCCACGCGCCGCATGCTGCGCGCCGTCATTGCCCAGTCTAACTCTTCTTCCCATTCTTTCCACGTGTAAAAAACTGAACGTAGCCCGAAACGTGGATGAACGCCGCAGTTCAGCCGCTGAACGGATGTTTAAAGTGAAAAGTCAATGCGCGAAGCGTACGACGCAAGTCGCTCATCTTAATCAGTATGCCAGAATGCCGGAGTTTAACGGTGGCGACTAAAATCAATTCACACAAATGCTGCGGCGGTATAATCCGAACAGTGTAATCCCGCAGCCGGGTTCGTTCAACAAATCCTTTTAAACCAGCACGGGCCCCCTCATTGAAGGCCCGTGTGTAATCCAGTGCTCGCCGGCAATTCAGGATCAGTGTTGCGACGCGCCGGTCGCGACTCCAAATACCTGTTTGTCTTTTGAGATCAGATCGGAAACGAAGTCGACATAGGGCTGAGCGCCGCCTTTGCGATACCCGAAACGCGCTACCGGACGTCCCGAAGGATCGGCCAGGACAATCGTGGGGTAACCGCGGATGCCGTAAATCTCCTGCCAGTGAGCGTTTTGACGCTTCACATCGTCGTCCAGCTGCTTCTTCTTCGGAAAGTCGAGCGACACAAGAACGAGGTTATCATCGGCAAAGGCTTTGAATTCCTGCTGCGAAAACACTTCCTTGTCCAGCTTGATGCACCAGCCGCACCAGTCCGAACCCGTGAAGTCGATCAGCATGTATTTGCCGGAGTTGCTTGCTTCTTTGATGGCCTCGGCCATGTTGGTTCGCCACATTTCACCGCCGCCCGGCATCGTTGCGATGGCCGTCGTCGCTGCGAATAGGGATACGAAAAGAATCATCATCCTTTTCATTTTCATTCTCCTTCCATTAACAGAGTAGTAGTTTTACATGTTGTTTTCGAGTGTAATGCGGAGCAAACACCCGCATACGCCTCCGGGTTCCGCCTGTTGCGCGGAAAACCGCCGCCGCCGGGATGTTGAGGCCGTCCGAATACCGCGACGAATTCGGGGCCGGATCGGTTCTGGTAGACCCGTCAGGCCAAAGCCTCGTTGATGAGCTCCGTCTGTTCGTGCTGGTGCACGCTGTTGTGGCCGGTGGCCGGACTTGCGCCGGCGCGCCGCCCGATGTACCGCAGCCTGGGTCGCTGCGGAAACTCGTCGAGCAGGTTCGCCTGAATAAAGGTCCAGGCGCCCATATTTTTCGGTTCTTCCTGGACCCAGCAGAACTCCGCATTTGAATAGCGGTCAAACAGTTCCTCCAGACGCTCCACGTGCAGCGGATACAGCTGCTCGACGCGCACGAGCGCCACGTCGTCAACCTTGCCCTTTGCACGCGCCGTTTCCAGGTCAAAATACACTTTACCGCTGCACAGACAAACGCGTCGCACGCCGGCCGCATCTTTTATCCGCACATCGTCGATAATTTCCTGGTAGCCCTGTTTGCTGAAGTCGTCCAGCGTCGAGATCGGTCGGCGCAGGTTGGCCTTCGGCGTAAAGATGATCAACGGCTTGCGGAAAGAACGCTTGACCTGTCGTCGCACAGCGTGGAAGTAGTTGGCGGGCGTCGTGTAGTTCGCCACCACCATGTTGTCCTCCGCCGCCAGCTGCAGAAAACGCTCGATGCGCGCACTGGAATGCTCCGGCCCCTGGCCTTCGTAGCCGTGCGGCAGCAGGATCACGACGTTGGACGTCTGCCCCCACTTTTCTTCGGCCGACGCAATGAACTGGTCGAAGATCACTTGCGCGCCGTTGGCAAAGTCGCCGAACTGCCCTTCCCAGAGTACCAGACCTTCGCGGCAAACCACTGAGTAACCATACTCAAAACCTACCACTGCGACCTCGGACAGCGAGCTGTCGTACACCGCAAACTGCGCCTGACTTTCAGGCGCCAGGTTGTTGAGCGGATAAAACTCGCGTTCGCTTTTCTGGTCCACAAGCACCGCGTGGCGATGCGTGAAGGTTCCGCGCGCCGAGTCCTGACCGGACAGTCGCACCGGATGACCTTCCGTCACAAGCGAAGCATACGCCAGCGTCTCGCCAGTGCCCCAGTCGATGCCTTTGTTTTTCATCACCGAATCGTGGCGCTTCTGCAGCATGTCCGCCAGCTTGCGATGCACGCTGAAATCCTCCGGTACAACCGTCAGCTGCGCCGAAAGTTTCTGCAGCGTCGCGGCGTCCACGCGCGTATCGACGGGGTCGAAGGCGTTGGGACGGATGCGCGGGCCGGCCTGCTTGCCGTTGTTTTTGGCTTCGTTGCGCGCCTCGTAGGCGCGGTTGAGCCCGTCGCGTTCGTTGTTGCGGATTTCCTCCGCTTCCTCTTTTGTGAGGATGCTCTCGCGCGCCAGATGCTCGGCGTAGTAGTCCGACCAGGGGCGCAGGGAGCGAATTTTCTGGTACAGCACCGGTTGCGTAAATGCCGGCTCGTCCGTTTCGTTGTGACCGTATTTGCGATAACACAGCAGGTCGATCACGACGTCCTGGTTGAACTCGGCGCGGTAGTCCATCGCAAAGATCGTGGCGCGCAGCACCGCTTCCGGATCGTCGGCATTGACGTGAATGACCGGTACCTGCAACATCTTGGCCACATCCGAGGCGTACGGCGTCGAGCGCGCGTCGTCGGGCAGCGTGGTAAAACCGATCTGGTTGTTAATGATAATGTGAATCGTTCCGCCCGTGCTGTAGCCGTTCAGGTTGGCCAGGTTGAGCGTTTCCGACACCACGCCCTGACCGGCAAAAGCCGAGTCGCCGTGAATCAGCACCGGAATCACCTTGCGGTACTTCATGTCGTCCAGCTGGTCGATGCGCGCACGCGCCATGCCTTCCACTACGGGGTCGACCGCTTCGAGGTGACTGGGGTTCGAGGCCAGCGTGATTCGCACGCCCTGCCCCGTGCTCGAAGCCACTTCGCCTTCAGCGCCCAGGTGGTACTTCACATCGCCCGAGCCGTGGAAACTGGCATGCGGATCGTTAATGCCTTCGAATTCGCGGAAAACCTGCTCGGCCGATTTGTTTAACAGATTAACCAGTACGTTCAGTCGACCGCGGTGCGCCATGCCCATGTACATTTCCGTGGCGCGGTGTTCCACCGCCTTGTCCACCATGGCGTGCAGCATACTGATCAGTACTTCCGCGCCTTCCAGCGAGAAGCGCTTCTGGCCGAGGAACTTGGTGCCGAGAAAGGACTCAAAAATTTCGGCGCGCACCAACTGCCGGAACACCCTCTTTTTAGTCGCCGCGTTGAACTCGATACTGTGATAGTGCGACTCAAAGCGATTGCGTATCCAGGACTTTTTGTTCGGCTCCTGAATGTGCATGAACTCGATGCCGATTTTGTCGCAGTAGATGTCGCGCACCATCGTGATGATGTCGCGCAGGCGCGCGCGCGTAACTCCGCCCAGTCCGCCGGTGTCGTATTCGCGCTCAAAGTCCCAGACCGTAAGTCCGTAATAACTGGGCTCCAGCTCGGGGTATTCGTACTTGGGGCCGTAGAGCGGGTTGATGTCGGCGTAGAGATGACCGCGCACGCGATAGGCGTTGATCATCTGCAGTACTTTGCTCTCTTTTTCGACCACGTTGGCCTGGTCCACGCCGGCATAGCGATGCGCCATGTTGTCGGCTTCCCACCGCACGGGGAAAAAGGGAATGTCGTAGTGCGAATACAGCACTTCGTAAAACTTCTCTTCGCCCAGCAGCAGCTTGTGCAGGTACTGCAGAAATACGCCGGACTCCGCGCCCTGAATGATGCGGTGGTCGTAGGTGCTCGTAATCGTCATCACCTTGCTGACCGCCATGGAGGCACGCACGTTCGGCGCTACCGCCGCAAACTCGGGCGGGTAGTCGATCGAGCCGGTCGCCAGAATCAGCCCCTGCCCTTTCATCAGGCGCGGCATCGAAGCTACCGTGCCGATGCCGCCGGGATTTGTTAATGTGACCGAAGTACCCGTCAGGTCGTCAGGTGAGATCGACCCGGTGCGCGCCTTGCGTACGATTTCGTCGTAGGCGTCGACGAACTCCAGGAAGTTCATGCTGCCGGCGTCTTTGACGCAGGGCACCATCAACATGCGCGAGCCGTCCTTGCGCTGCACGTCCACCGCCAGCCCCAGGTTGATCTGCTTGCGGCGCACGCGATGCGGCTTGCCGTCCACCACCGTGAACGCGTCGTTCATCTGCGGGAATTTCTGCAGCGCCTTGACAATCGCCCAGGCTACGATGTGCGTGTAGCTCAGCTTGCGGCGGCCGCTCTTGACCAGGATGTGGTTAAACATCCGGCGGTTTTCATCCAGCAAGATGATCGGCAGCGTGCGCACCGAAGTCGCCGTGGGAATCGACAGACTGTCGTCCATGTTTACGGCGATTTTGCCGGCGATGCCGCCGAGCAATTCAACGTCGTCGCCGGCGCCGACATATACGTCGGGTTTGGAACTTTTGGCGGGAGCCGGAGCGGGAGGCGCGGCCTGTGGCTGCGGCGCTTTCGCTGCGGGTGTGGGCGGCGCAGGCTGCGGACGAGCAGCGGCGGTCTGTCCGCGACCGTTGCCCGTCGGTGCGCGGCGCGCACTGTCCCTGCTTCCATTGTCTGCCGCCGCCGGCGCGCTGCTGCGCACGGGCGCCGCAGGCGGAACCAGCATGTCGCTTGCACCGGCGATGTCCGCGCCGCGGAAATCGGTGATCTGCGCGGTTATCTCCGCCCGGTGATCGGCAAAATAGCTGCGCCACTCCTGGCTGACCGACTGGGGGTCGCGCAAAAATTGAAAATAGAGTTCTTCAAGATACGCGTCGTTGAGTCCTGTCATGATACCTTCCGGCTCTTCTCGGAAATGCTGCGCTGGAAATTGCCGCCTGCTTACACAGTTACACTTCGGCAAACAGAGGGCAAATTACAAAATTTAAGCGAGAGCGGCGGCCGGATGATGCTGTCTCACGCCGCCGTTTCGAATTATCGCGTAGTGACGTCAACGCCGGTCCCGCATTTTAATTTTTCACAATATTCAGCGCCGCCCCGGATCGCCTCGCACGCCGTTGCAAAACGGACGCGCCGACGCCCGGCTTCGCATGTGATGACGAACAAAAAAATCCCCCGGGAGCGTAAAAGTTCCCGAGGGATTCAGTTTGTTGCGGCCCGTCCCTTCAGGCCGTCCGGTCGGTTGTCTGTTTAAGCGTCGTCGCCGTTCCAGCCTTCCGACACCAGCGTGCCTCCGGCCATCGCCACGATTTCATCGTCGTAGTGATCGGCAATAATCGCCACCGATTCAATCGCCGTTTTCAGCTCGGACGGGTCCAGGTTGCTCGCGGGCAGCGCGTAGGAATAGCTGACGGTGTCGTCAAAGAGCAAACCGAATCCGCCGAAGTGCAGCTCCGCCGTTTTGCGCAGCAGCCAGTTCATCAGCTCGGGCGTCACGTTGGCGCCGTTGACGAGGTTCGAGACTATTTCGACGATCGTCTCCTTGTCGGTAAACGGGCGCACGACAATCAGCACCGTAGCCGATCCGCGCTGCACCGTGAAGGAACCGTTTTCGTAGTCGATATAATCCGGAAAATTGGCTTCGAGAATTTCTTTGACTTTGGCGCTGGTTGCGTCGATCAGTTCAGAGGGAGTCACCATTGCTTGACCCTGTTTTTGGAGATCCTGTATATCCATAATAGCTCCGTTCGAATTCTGTTGAGGAAAAACTGCCAGGTCGGTCCTTGCTGCGTGCCGGCGGCTTTGCCGCGATACCCTTCAATCCGCTTTTGTTAGCCGCCGGGCGAATAAATCATCGCGCGTCGGGCCGGTCGGGAGTCGCGGCGCGTCGGATCAGGCGCCGGTGTTCGGTGCGGCGGCGTCGTCGGCTTGTCCGGCCTGGTCGTCGGCTTCGGGCAGGAGCCCCATGCTGCGCTTGAGCGCCAGCAGTTCCGAATCCGCGCCGGCGCCGCTTTCGAGCTGGCGGAATTCCTGATCGAGCTGGTTTTCGTTGCCGGCCAGCTGGTCGAAGGCTTCGGCCTGGCTTTCGAGTTGTTCAACCTTGTTTTCGAATTTGTCGAACTTGGAGAATGCGTCGGAACCGACGCCGCTGAATGACTGGGCAATCTGTTTCTGGGCTTTGGCGGCCTGCGTACGCGCGATCAGCGTGTTCTGGCGCGAGCGCGCCTCTTCCAGTTTGCCTTTCAACACATCGAGCTTCTGGCGCATGTTGGAGGACGCCGCTTTGGCCTGCTCGTAGGGTGCTTCCAGATCGCGCACGGCGCGGTCGGCATTGGCTTTTTTCTCAAGCGCGGCTTTGGCCAGATCGTCGCGGCCGGCCTGCACGGCCTGCATCGCTTTCTGGTTCCAGTCCAACGCCAACTGACGCGAGCGGCTGATTTTGCGCTCCAGCTGTTTTTCATTGGCAATGGCGTTGCCGACGGCCAGGGTGGCTTTGTTGACGGACTCCTCCATCTCCACTACCATTTGTTTAATCATTTTTTCCGGGTCTTCGGCCTTGTCCAGTGCGTCGTTGACGTTGGCTTTGAAGATATCGGCGATGCGATTGAAAATTCCCATAGTGCACCTCTGGTTGAAAGACGTAATGTATCCGAATTGTAAACGTTTCGCTTCTGTTTCTGAACCGTATCCGTATCGCGCGTTCAGGCGCTCAAACGGA
The DNA here is from genome assembly GCA_030430495.1 of bacterium. Lineage (GTDB taxonomy): Bacteria > Bacteroidota > Ignavibacteria > Kapaibacteriales > UBA7675 > JAUIKM01. The sequence continues at coordinate 105,395 of JAUIKM010000011.1, forward strand.
GACCAAGGATCGAAGTTTCACGCGGCGATTCTCTCCGTGCTTCGATTGGGGGCGGACGGGCGGCCCCAAACTCACAGCCGATGCGGCTCTGTGCGGCGCGCCGTCGGCCTGTAGCGTCGGGCGGGCTCAATGCTGCAAAACTACGATTTTAAGGGGATTTTTGGAAGAATCTTGCCCGAAGCTCCAGCTAAATGCCGGTTGCCTGTACGCGTTTAACTGTGCTGCAACACCTGTTAAACAAATGCGCGATCTCCCGCCGCCCGGCCGGAGCCGCAACAAATCGCCCCCGCCCCCGGGCTTCTCACCCTCCTCCCATTTTTCGTATATTGCCGGTTCGCGCGCGGCGGAACGGCCGCCCGCGCCGCACACTACAATTTCGGGTGGAAATTATGTCGTTCAACATGCAGGATATTCTCAGAAAATTTCAGGAAATGCAGGCGGACGTCAAACGCGTGCAGGAAGAACTGGCCAACAAAACGCTGACGGCCGAAGCCGGCGGCGGCATGGTTAAAGCCACCGTCAACGGCAAACACGAAGTCGTTAAACTCGACATCGATCCAGCCTGCATCGTCGCCTCCGAGAAAGAAGTCCTCGAAGACATCGTCATCGCTGCGGTCAACAAAGCCATGCGGGAAATGGCCGAAGCCGCCGCCGCCGAGATGCAGAAAGTCACGCCGCAAATGCCCAACATCCCCGGCCTCAATTTCCCCGGTTGATCTATTCCGCTGAAGGACGACGCATCCCATGCGCTACAGCTCCACGTCTATCGAGGCCGCAATCGAGGCGCTCAGCTCACTGCCGACGATCGGACGCAAGTCCGCCCAACGCCTGGCCCTGCACCTGCTGCGCCAGCCGCGCGAACGCGTCGAAGCCCTGGCGCACGCCCTGCTCGACATGAAAGACCAGGTCATCCTCTGCGGCCAATGTTTTAACCTGACCGAACAAGATCCCTGCACCATCTGCAGCTCGCCCAAACGCGATAAATCCGTCGTCTGCGTCGTCGAAGAACCCAGCGACCTGCTGGCGATTGAACGCACAAACGAGTACTTTGGACTCTATCACGTGCTGCACGGCTCGCTCAACCCGCTCGACGGCATCGGTCCGGACGAGCTGAAAATCCGCGAACTGCTGCCGCGTCTCAACGATTCCGTCCGCGAGGTGATTCTGGCGATGAATCCCAATACCGAAGGCGAAGTGACCACGCAGTACCTCATGCGCATCATGAAGTCGCTCGACGTCAAGGTCTCGCGCATCGCCCGCGGAATTCCGATCGGCAGCGATCTGGAGCTGGCCGACGACGCAACAATCTCACGCGCGCTGCAAGGGCGCATCCAACTATGAAAATGCAAAGCGAAAATCCGCCCTGGTTTGCCGAGTGGTTCAACAGCGACCTCTATACGCGCGTGTACAAACACCGCTGCGACGACGAGGCGCACACGACCGTCCAACTGATGCTGCAAGTGCTCGACCTGCCCCCCGGCTCCCGCGTTCTGGACCTGGCCTGCGGCAACGGACGCCACACGCAGGCGCTGCACGAAGCCGGACTGGACGTCGCCGGACTCGACCTCTCCGCCACTCTGCTGCAACAGGCGCGCGAACGCCTCCCCGCCGAAGTTCCCCTGTTTAACCAGGATATGCGCGATCCGATTCCGCATGGACCCTGGGACGCCGTCGGCAACTTCTTTACGAGTTTCGGCTACTTCGACGATCGCGATCAGGACGTCCTTGTGCTCCGGCGCGTGCACGATGCCCTGCTCGAACGGCGCGGCCACTTCTTTTTCGACTACCTCAACGCCGAACACACGCGGCGCAATCTGGTGCCGCAGGAGGAATCCACCGTCGAAGATCTGGTGATTCGCCAGGAACGACGCGCCGACGCCAGCCACGTACACAAAAAAATCAGCATCCGCCAGGGCGAACGCGAGCACAGCTTTGTGGAACGCGTACGCCTCTACACGCTGGACGACTTTCGCGACATGTTCGCCGCCGCAGGGTTATCCATCCGAAACACATACGGCGACTATCGCGGCGCGGACTTCGGTCCGGAATCGCCGCGGCTCATCCTCGTCGCTCAGGCGGAATAACGCTCCGGCAGGCGCACAATGTTAACACAACGCTCGACTCCGCGGACCTTTCACGGTCCAAACAGCCTTTTAAAACCCCTCTTGTTTGTCAGCGCATTTGCAGCGCTCAGTCTTGCAGTCTCCGCCTGCGGCTGGCTCAACACGCGCGAGCCGGAAGAACCCGACGCCGGCAGCACCTCATTTATCCCGCCAACCTCGCCCGACATCGTTCTGTTAAACTTCACCGCGGCCATCCGCGAGAAAAACGCCGAAAAGTTTGCGGCCTGTTTTCCCGAGGCCTCGCTGGACGAGATCAATCCCGACAACGACAAAAGTTATCTGTTTGAACCCTCCGCCGAAGCCGCGCAGCGCTTTGCCGGCGTATTTGCGGACTGGGACGTCGAGCGCGAGCGCCAGGCCTTTGTGGCGCTGATGGCGCGCGTGCCGGAGACGCGCATCCCCGCGCTGACGCTCTCGGCCGGGCTGACGCAGTTCGAAACGCAGTCGCCCGATTCCAGCCGCTACATTTCCGACTACGTATTTGTGCACGGCGCATCCGGCGAGAGTGCGCCGGACACGGTGGCCGGCACGCTCTCCTTTACGATGCAGCCGGCGGACAACGGATTCTGGTACATTCGCCGCTGGACGGACCTGGCCGAGGATGCATCCGACGCCACGCGCGAAACCTGGAGCACGCTCAAGGCGCAATTCGTCAACTGAAAGCGCGCCTGTGCGGAGGCCGCCCGGCGGCTGTTCACTCCTCACCCGGAGCGGCGCATCAAATGGTCTTTCCTCGCTGAATCAAATGTTGTAAGTTGGCGCCGCGTGCAAAACAAGAGCTTTCATATCGGATTGGGAAAAAAGCGCAGTCCCCTGCCCGCGATCTTGCTGTTTATTGCGGTGGTCATTGCGGTCACGGCCTGTACCAATCCTTTTGCGCCCGCGCTGGAAGAAGACGGCGGCGGACAGAACCTGCTGGGCGACCAGACGACGGTCGAAGGCGTTTTCCAGAACATGCGCTACGCCTACATCTTTAAGGACACGCTGATTTACGGACGCCTGCTCGCGCCTGATTTCACCTTTGTCTACCGCAACTACAGCAACCTGGACACGCCAAGGGACGAGACCTGGGGGCGCGACGAGGAGATGTTCTCGACCACCGGCCTGTTCCAGACCGCGCAAAATCTGGACCTGGTGTGGAATGAGGTGATCGTCTCCATCGGCGATTCGGTGTTGGCGGATGTGTCGCGCGGGTTTAACCTGACGGTAACGCTGAGTGCGCGCGATGTTCTGCGTGTGGACGGCCGCGTTAACCTGCGGCTGCGGCGAGCGCATCCGGAAGAAAACTGGCTGATCGAGCGCTGGCGCGACGAATCCAATTTTTGACATCTCCCCTGTGTTAAACATTTTAACACGTTAACAGATTAAACAACTATGGCCGGAGAGTCCGGGCACGGCATGCAGTTCAGCGAAATTCCGCATTATATCCGCGTGGTATGGCGCCATCGCGTCCTGCCGCTGGCATGGCGCTACGGCATCGCCCTGCGCGACCCGCTGCCGACCAACGGCGACCTCCACAAACTCTTCCCCCACCTGGACCGGGAAGAATTTGCGGCTGAGTTCAGCGAGAGCATTGCGCCGCGCCTGCCTTTCGACATGCAGACGGAAACGGCGCTGCTGCGCGAAAAGATGCTGCAGATTTTCAGCGCCGAAGATATTGTTAAACAAGCCACGGCCGTCCGCCTGCACCGCTTTCAATTTCTCGAAGAAACGGAACGCCACCTGGGCGGTGAAATCGCATGGCGGCGCGACTACAAAAGCGGCGTCGACTGGCCGCAGCGCCCCGCGCACGATTTTCCTTTAACCAAACCCGGCGCGGATGTGAAGTATCCCTGGGAGCTGAGCCGCTGCCAGTGGTTAAACTGGCTCGGCATGGCCTACCTGCTGGACGAGAGCCCCGAATGGGCGCGCACCTATGAAAATCTGTTAAGCGACTGGATCAAACAGAATCCGGTGGGAATAGGCGTTAACTGGCGCATGCCGATGGAAGTGGCTATCCGCGCCATCAACTGGATCTACGGCTGGGCTTTTTTTGCGGAAGCTTTTGAAATCAGCGATGAATTCAGGATGTCCATGCTGCGCATGTTGCTGGCGCACGGCAGTTATCTGGAGTACAACCTTGAGTATACGCGCCACCCCGGCAATCACCTGGATGCCAACCTGGCCGGGCTGATGGCGCTGGGCGTGTTTTTTGACGACTGCAAGGTCGGCAAACGCTGGCAGAAAAAGGCGCGCGCGATGCTCGAGCGCGAGATACGACGTCAGGTCTACGACGACGGCGTCAGCTACGAAAAGTCGAGCGGCTACCACCGCCTGGTGATGGAATGTTTTACTGTTGCGCTTGCATTCGGACGCCGCGGCGGCATTGATTTCTCTCTTGAATACCATGAGAGGCTGGCGGCCATGGCGCGTTTCTGTGCGGCGTACACGCGTCCGGACGGCAGCACGCCCAACTTCGGCGACATGGACAACGGCCGCATTCTGCGTTTCCGCGCGGACGAGGACTTCCTGTACCACGGCGACAACCTGCAAGACACGGCGCAGCTGCTGGCGCAGCCGCAGCTTGCGGCCGGCGTACTTAAACAATCGCCCGACCTGCTGTTTGCGGGCGGCGCGCAGAGCGGCGAGTTCGCCGATTCGTCGGAAGCGAGCTTAAACAACAGCCCCGCGGACGCCGAAGCGCTGCAGTACTTCCGGCACGGCGGTTATCTGGTGCACCGCTCCGCCGCGCATCACTTTATGATTGATCTGGGCGACTACGGCATGGACGGCTGGGGCGGCCACGGCCACAACGACTGCCTGGCGTTCACGCTCTGGCTGCTCGGCACGGAGGTGTTCTGCGACAGCGGCACAGGCGTCTACTCGCAGGATCCGGCGCTGCGCAATCGCCTGCGCGGCACACAGGCGCACAACACCGTCGCCGCAGGCGATCTGGAACAGGTTGAATTCGGCGGTTTGTGGCGGATTAAACAGGACGAAACAGATGTCAAAGTAATCGGGCTGGAAGGCAACCCCGCTTCACTCGACCTCTGCGCCGAGCACTCGGGCTACCTGGCGCGCCGCGGGTTTAAACATCGCCGCAGCGCGGTGCTGCGGATTTTACCCAACGGCGGCGAACTGACCATCAGCGACACAATTGAAGGCACGGACCCCGGCGACGCCCGCGCCTGGTACCACCTGCATCCGGACCTGGAGTTCAGCGCCGCCGGTGAAGGCGTGCTGGAATGCATTCTGGCGCAGGGCCGCGCGCGGATAGAAGCCGGACAGACGATAAATTTGTTCGACGCGCCCTGGTCTCCGGCTTACGGCCTTGTTAAACAACACAAAGTCTTCAGTCTGGCCTGCCCGGCGGTACTGCGGATCAGCTGGCAACATTCAGACTGAGTACCTGCGGACCAAACACAGAAGGCCACAACACGCGGAGCGCATTGTGGCCTGAACAGGAACCCGACGATCTGTAAGCCGGCGGGTTCCATGGCACATGACCCGGCTTGAAGCCGGGTCAGCTGGTACTTACTCGATAATCATGAATTTGTTAAACGACACCGCGCCCTGCGGACCTGTGAGTTTAACAAAGTAGACGCCGGCATTCCAGTCGTTCGTCGCCATTTCCACGCCCGACGCGGCTGCGTCCAGATCCTCGCTCAGCAACACTTTGCCCGTGGCGTCGCTGATTTCCATGTGCGTGTACACATCGCCCTGGAACTCAAAACGCAGGGTGTTGCCGATTTTGAGCGGATTGGGGTAAGCCGCAAACTCAGCCTCGTCGCCCGGCAGTTGGGGCGACGAAACGCCACGGCGGCAGTACATGTAGACGATCGCACATTGTTCCAGATCCGCGAGGAGCACTTCCTGCGGCACGTTGGCATTGCGCGAGGTATAACACTGGTCATAGCTGAAGATCGGAGCGATCTGATTAAACTGCGTCGTTTCCGGCGGATCCGGCAATGTTTTTTCACAACCTGTCCAACCGGCCAGGTCGGACTGGACGTGGTAAAACTCATAGTCTCTACCGCCTATCGTCTGATCAATAAGACCGGCCATGCGTAGAGTTGCCATTTTCTGCGTCGAGCCGATTCCGGTAGCAGCGGCATAATCGATGTCGTATAAACGGTCTTCCTGCAAATCGCCATACATGTTAAACACAACGTAGGGTGGCGAAAGCGTCGGCGTGATTTCGAACATGTAGCTGTCCGTCAGGCTGGCAAAACCCGGCACGGTGTTCGTTTCACCGGCTACAACGAGATTGCGCGCCTGTCCAAGCCCGTTGTCGATCCCCAGATCGATACCCCAGGCGCGATCGTCCGAACTGCCCTGCAGATCGTGATAGTGCAAAGCTCCGATGCGCGTCTGCGTGGTATTGTTGAATGCCGCCAACAGAACGTCGTGATTGTTTGATCCCAGGGCAAGCGATGAACCGGCGCAGTAGATCCTGTTGGTACCGGCGTCATAGACCGCAGAGCGGTATTCCTGAAACCAGCCATTTGCACCTGAAAGATTAGACCAGAGGAAAGCACCCGCACCGGTTGTAGCCAGTACCATGGCATAGGTCGTGCCATTGTTCAGGCTCAGAGCCGAACCAACCATGATCAGGTTGCCGTTGCTGTCTTCTTCCACATCCCAGCTTTCCTCTTCGTAATTGGGAGCCGAATAGTGACCGCCCCACAACAGGACTCCGTTACTTTGCAAACGGCAGAGAAAGGCATCGCGAAAATCGGGACCTACGCCGGTGTTGTCCGCTCGACCTGTCACTATGATATCGCCGTTGACCGAAGATTCAAGCAAGCCAAAGCCGTTGTACACCCAGGTGGGATGTTGAATGCTGCAGTACACCAGTTTGGACCACAGCACGACGCCGGCCGGATCGGTACGCACAACAAGCGCTCCTTGAATACCGGAAGTCGGGTGTGTTGCGCCGCAGGTAAACACAATGTCCTGATTGGCGCAGACAATCACGTCGTAGTCGTCGGTAACACTTTGCAGATCAAATGATTTGGTCCACTGCATAACACCCTGGTAATCTGTTTTCACCAGAGTCGGCTTGGTGTTGCCCGGAGACGAATCAAAAACCGGACCAACAAGCACGGAAGAATTATCGGTGCCGTCGACGCTGACGGCTGCCGCCCACTCGTTTTCAGCGGGATTGGAAGATGCATACATCAATTCAAATGTATACTGGGACTGGGACTGGGCCACATACGCGCCACAACACAGAACAATGACAGCGCAGGCTGCCATGCGTTTAAGACTTGACAACATTGTTAGTGTTCCTGTTAAACGTTCAAAAATGATCTCGAATCGTCGCCCTGGCTTCCTGGGCAACGCTGTTCGGCCGGTTTTGCGATCTTAAACAAATCCGGCCCGAAACACCTGTGGAATCAACCCACTAGTGGTTAAAAAAACTCCGGTCATTCCTCAGCGGGTGTTTGCATGATCTCCGCGCAGAGAACTCACAGGCCATAATACAAAATCAACAAGCCGTTGTCCAGTAATCCGAGTGGGTATAAAAGGATGAGAAGGCACATAACTCATTGATAAAAAACAAGTTACTTGAGCAGCACCAGACGGAGGGATCTAAAAGCAGGTCAAAATATTGTTTAACGGGTCAGGTAGATCGGCGGTGGCGGATTATGCCTGCGCTTAAGCGACGACAGAACGGAAAGTTAATTGCGCCTGCATCCAACAACCACTCTCCACTGTCAGAATCGATTGTGCCGGAGACCTGCAATTCAAAGGCAAACCAAGGGTAAAAAGCGGTCGGGCCGGAATATCGTCATTTTTCCATTCGGCAGAAAAGTGTAGTTTCGTCCGGTTTGGACGTCTGGTCGACGGCCGCCGTCCTCTGCAGGCTCTGCTCTATCAATCGCACGCAATCATGTCCGGTTCAAACAACGGCAAAACATCAAGTCGCGAATTTCTGCTGGAACAATTGGCAAGGTCACGCGGACACAAACGCGTGGAGTGTTTGCACGCGCTTGCCTCTGCGGACGATCAGGATGCAAACCTGCGCTTCCTGAATGAAGCGGCGGATTTGCTGGGTGGACATGAGATCGCCATACGCAACATCAAGTCGCGCCGTCACGCAGCTTTGATTGTCGACAATCTTTTGTTGCGAGTGGACCACGTCCGCAAAGCTCAGGGATTCGATGCCGCCCTGCCCCTGGCGCATTCGGCCCTGCTGATCGCCACGGAATTCAGGGATACGGTCCGCCGCATCAAAACACTCATCCAGATCGGACGAACGCAATACAAACTCGGCAAAGCCCGCGAAGCGATCGACACATTGCAGCAGTGTCGTCAGCTGAACGATGCGGAGCAGGACAAAGCGCTCAGCGCCGATATTAACCGGCACCTTGCCGAGATTCTGGCCATCCAGGGAGACAGCAAAGCCGCCCTGCAGCTGTTGGACCAGGCCATGACGATTCGATGTTCGCTGCGCGACCGTGCCGGTGAAGGTGAATTGTACAACCTGATGGGCCACGCGCATTATTTCTGCGGAGACTACGGCGCGGCCTTGCCCTGCTTCCAGCAGTACAAAACCATCTGTGCGGAACTGGGCGATGCCAACGGCGGCGCTACGGCCAACAACAACATCGGCCTGGTGTTGCAGTGGCTCGGCGATTACGGCGGAGCGCTGGAGAATTACTTTGCGGCCCTGCAGCACAGTGAGCGCGTCAACGACATATTGGCCGTGGCTGAAATGGGACGCAATATCGGCGTGGTGTACGAGCGCATGGAGCGCCGCGAGGAGGCGCTCGAGTTTTTGTTTAAGTCATTGCACCTGGCCGAGCAGATCGACAATGATTTTGAACGAGCCGTTACCTATGCCAACATTGCCAATGTTTACAAGACGGAGAACACGCGCGACGGCAATCTGCTGGCGCTGGAGTACTATCACAAAGCGCTGGAAATAAACGTCCGCCTGGGCGAACGACGGTATGAGGCTACACAACTCGTTAACATCAGCCAGGTCTACGCTTTTCTGGAGAAATACGACGAAGCCCTGCAGTACTGCCGCCGCGCGCTGACGATGTTTGAAGAGTTCGACGACAGTTGGGGGCGCATTCTGACGTTGATCGAGTTGGCCCGCTCTGAACGCGGCTTACAACAAACAGAAGCGGCGGCCGAGCACTTGCACACGGCACTCAAGCTGGCGGAAGAGTCGCGTTCAAACGATCTGCAATATCGCGTGCACAGCGCTTTTGTCGAATTGTATCGCCTCACCGGTGAATTCGAACGCGCCCTGACGCACTACGAGCAGTTTCACGCGTGCAAAGAGTCTCTGTTTAACGAACAGGCCGACCTGCGCACAAAAAACCTGCACATTTTGCACGACATGGAGCAGAAAGCGCGCGAACATGAACTTATCCGCCTGCAGAATGAAAAACTCGGCGCTGATATAGAAGCCAAAACAAAAGAGTTGACAACCAAAGCGATGTATCTTTCGCAAAAGAACGATATTCTCAACAAAGTAAAACGCGACCTGAATAAATTGGCGCAGCGTGGAGATTCCGTCTCGGCCGCGCAGATCCTGGCGGTTGGCGATCAGATTGACGAGGTGATCAACGACGAGCAATCCTGGGAGGGGTTCGAGGCGCAGTTCAGTGCTTTGCATCCCGACTTTGTCCACAAACTTTCAACGGCATTTCCCGCTCTCTCCCCCACCGAAATCAAGGTTTGCACGCTGATCATGTTGAACCTTTCCGCCAAGGAAAGCGCGCGCATCCTGAATGTCTCCGGCCGCAGCATCGGGCAATATCGCTACCGCATCCGCCAGAAGCTCGATCTGGCGCCCAGCCAGAATTTGAGCAATTTTCTGGCCGGAATCTGACTCCCGGATTTGATTGTAGACATTTTGTCGTACTACCACGCAAAAAGCACGGCCACATATTGCCATCGTGATTGATTAATCAGCATGTCACGGCAGTCAACAAGCTTTCGGCACGTAGCCGGCGGCATTCGAGCGCTTCGGATCCACGGCTTCGTGCTGAGCTGACTGTCCTGAAACTACGGTAATTGTCTACACTCAGCGGATATACAATGAAATTATTTATTGCCTTGTTGTCACTTGGCGCATTTGTACTTAGCGCGCCTCACGCACTTGCTCAACCGACCGAACTCCGCATTGTTTCAAATTCAATGTCCAGTTCGCCGCTGAGCGGCGAAAGCTTCGATGTCCTGGTCCATGCAACCGACGCCGGCGGTCTGCAAAGCGCCGTCAGTTCCCCGACAGTCATCGGCCTGGACTTCGGCGCTGCAAATCTCTCGCTGTTCAGCGGCGGCACACAGGCGACCATGAGCATCGGCAGCTCGCAGGCGACCATCAGTCTGGCGCTGCGCAACGGCAGCAACTCCGCCATTCCGACGACCGTCAGCATTTCGGTGGCATCCGGCGATGTGTTAACAGCAACATCGACAAGCGTAACTATCGGCGCCAACCGCGCCCCTGTATTGACTGTGACTTTTGCCTCTTTGACGACCAATGAGGATATAACAACAAGTTTCAACGTGTCTTTGTTTGATCCGGATGACGCAACGGCTGACATCGTTCTTTCGGCAGCGGCGGACAATCCCATACTGGTTCCGACGGGCAATATTGTGCAGGTCGGAGGCACGGGCGCAAGCACGCAGTTTACCTTGACGCCGGGTACAAATCAGAATGTTAACAGCGAAGGCGTAGCGACCATACAGATCAGTGCGGACGATGGTGTAAACAACCAGTCGACCTCTTTTAGCCTTACCGTCAACGCCGTCAATGATGTACCGGAATTCACGCATGGAGAGGCGCTGGGTTTTTACGAAGACAACGGGCCGGTAAATACGGCCTGGATATTGCCGGGATTCAACGACGGCGATCCCGAAGTTTCACAGAACCTGACTTTTCACGTCACGACCAACAATGCCGCCCTGTTCGACATTCAACCATCTATCAACAGCATCAACGGCGTCATTTCATTTGGAGCGCTCCCAAGCAGCAACGGCAATGCAACGATTTTTGTCTCATTGAGCGATAACGGCGGCACAGCCCGCGGCGGCGTCAACAGCACGGCAACGGTTACTGCACTGATTGCAATTATTGCTCTGAATGATGCGCCGACATTTACAACAGGTGCAAACGTCAGCGCTACAGAAGACAGCGGGCCGTACTCTGCGGCGTTTGCCGGTTCAATCGATGACGGCGATCCCGAGCTGAATCAGGTATTGACCTTCCACCTCGTCAGCGACAATGCCGCTTTGTTTGCCGTGCAACCCGCGATAGCCCCAACAAACGGCAACCTGAGTTTTGTACCGGCCGGTAATGCATTTGGAACGGCCCTTGTTTCGGTCAGCTTGAGCGACTCGGGACCGCCCGGCGGAGGAAGCTTTAACACCTCCGCTACGCAACAGTTCAGAATTAACGTCAGCCCGGTCAACGATCCGCCGCAGATCAGCACGTCACAATCGCTGCTTTCAACCGATGTATCAAGGGCTATTACAACCAGCGTGCTGCTGGCGGATGTCGACACCCCGATTACCGGACTGAGTTTGTCTGTCAACTCGGATAATCCGGCGCTGCTTCCGACAAACAATATCGTGCAGCTTGGAGCAACGGCGGCGACGTCACTTTTCCGCTTCAGTCCCCTGCCTGCTACGCTCGGATCGGTGACCGTGACCATCACGGTTGATGACGGCGAATTCCAACGCTCGACAACTTTTATGCTGGATGTTTTGAGTAATGTCCCGATAGTCACCTCTGTCAGCCCGCCGGCCAACACGACGGCTTCGGCGCGCAATGCCGATATTCTGATTGACTTTATCGGAGGGATGGACACGGGCACCTTGACGACGGCAACGATGCCGACCAACGCAAATCTGATCCTCTACGGCATGCAGAGCGGACATATCAGCACAGCTGCGACGCTGAGCTACACCAACGGCAATACGCGCGTTGTGATCGATCCGGCTGCCAAATTTCACGCGGGCGAAAAGGTCATGCTGACGGTGACCGGCGCGTCGAATATTGGAGGCTTCAGCATGACCCGGGCGCTTGTTCACGGCTTCCGCGCGGCGGCCGATCACGGTCGGGCAGTGTTCGGACATACCTTGCTGGGCGCGGGACAGAGCGGCGGACTCGCAATCGGCGATCTGGACGGCGACGGCGATCTCGATGCAATCATCGCCAACACTGTCAACGCAGGGCAGGAAATCTGGTTAAACAACGGCGATGCTACCTTTGATGTATCGTCGTTTGGCGGCGGAAACAGCACGGATGTTGCTCTGGGCGATCTGGACGGCGACGGCGACCTGGACGCTATCGTAAGCAACACCGGCCAGGCCAATCAAATCTGGTTAAACAACGGCGACGCAAGCTTCAGCACGCAGAACATCGGCGGCAGCCTGAACAGCCATAAAGTTTCCATTGGCGATCTGGACGGCGACGGCGATCTCGATGCCATCGTTGCCAACAATAACAATCAGGTTCAGGAGTTGTTGTTTAACCGCGGCGACGGCACGTTTACCGTTTCATCCAAGGATGCGGGTTACGTCAAATCACTCGAAATTGGCGATCTGGACGGCGACGGCGACCTCGATGTCTTTCTTGTCAATCTCAGCGGATTTCCCAATCGCGTCTGGATCAACGACGGCGCAGGCAATTTTGCCAGCGTGTTGCATGACATTGACGGGGGACAGGATGTTACTCTGGGCGATCTGGACGGCGACGGCGACCTCGATGCATTGCTGGTGAGCGATCCTCATGTTCTGCTGCGGAATAACGGCAACGCGACATTTTCCTCGTCCTATTTGCCGGCTACTCCGGGAGGTTGTGGGTCCTGCATTGCCGCTGCGCTGGGCGACGTGGACGGCGACGGCGACCTGGATGCGATCGTCGCAAACGCGGATGACGGCAAACAACAGGGACTCTGGATCAATGACGGCAATGCCAATTTCAGCTTCCAGGCAATCGGCGCGGATCGCGGCATCGGTGTTGATTTTGGCGACCTGGACAATGACGGCGATCTGGATGTCATCGTCGCCGGATTTGTGAACAGCCCGCAGCAACTCCTGCGCAATCTGCCGCCCCTTCCGAGCCTTGGCGCCATGACGCCCGTCGTCACAACCGCCAATCTCAACGCATTGGAATTGATGATCAGCGGCGCTGAGTTTGAATTCACGCAGGCGCAGATCAGCGTGCTGAATCCCGACGGTTCACCGGCGGGCACGACCACGCTGACCATCAGCAATGCCACGCGCGGCGCACTGACGGCTCACGTGGCGCCGGGACTGCTGTCCACCGCGGGAACACTGACCGTTACGATCGCCAATCCGGCCGGTTCGACCAGTACGACATTGACCGTGCTCAACGACAGCCCGACCATTTCCACCAGTCAGACCGCAGTCTTTGGACAGGAAGATGTTGCGCTGCTCATCAGCATGGCGGTCAACGATGTCTCTCCGGGTTTGTCCGGACTGGTGATCCTTCCGCCCGCTGCCGACCTGACTACCGTGGCCTCAATCACACAGATCGGCGCGACGGCGGCAACGACACAATTTCTTGTCACTCCGGTCACAAATGCAAGCGGCAGCCTGCCTCTGACTTTTCAGGTCAGCGACGGCTCACTGAGCAGTTCAACGACGTTTAACATTAACTTTTTACCGGTCAACGATCCGCCGACGATTTCCATCAGCCAAACGCAGATGAACCTGGACGAGAATGAAAAAGGTGCGCTGACGGTTCAGATCGGCGATGTCGACACACCGATTCACCTGCTGCAACTCGACGCCACTTCCGCCAATCCGACTCTGCTGCCGGATGTCGGACTGGTATTGGGGGCAACGAGCGCGACGACGCTGTTGCAGGTTCAGCCGTTGTGTTTTGAACACGGCACATCGGCCGTTGTCATTAACATTTCCGATGGCGAAACCAGCCGGACAACCAGTTTTATCGTCAACGTCAGTGAAGCGGCATCACTGAGCATTTCCGGTTCCACCTGCGGCTGTCCGGATGTGCAGCTGACTTATTCAGCGCTGCCTGCATCGACGTCCGCAACGCATCACTGGACCGTGATCGGAGGGCAAATCACGAGCGGTCAAGGCAGCGGTGCAATTCAGCTGGTCTGGGACCGCGGCGCCACGAATGCCTCGGTTTCCGTCGAGCGAACGGCCTCCGGTATGTGCACGGCCGCCACGGTGCTCAACGTCACGCCGAAGACCATCCAGGCGGTCATGGACTACCTTGCGGTGAGCACGGCGTCGGCGAGCAGCAATGTTGTTAACAATGATACAGGCGTTGGCCTCGCGGTTGCATCGGTCGACGATCCGCTCGGCGGCACGGCCTCCGTCAGCGGCGGCACGGTCATCTACACGCCGGACGCCGGCTTCAGCGGCCTGGATATGTTTAACTACATCGTGAGCTCGCCTGATGGTTGCACCGCCACCGGCTCCATAGTTGCGGCGGTAGCGGCCGGCGAAGACACACATGTCAACATCGAACTCGTCGAGAGCCACAGAGACCGCAGCGCCGGAGTGCGCGGGCTGCGGCGTGCCGTTGCGGCAGCGCTCAGTCCCGACGGACAGTTTGTCTATGCGGCCGGCCGCAGCGATCACTCGATTGCCATATTCTCCCGCGATACCTCCGACGGCAGTCTGCAATACATCAAGCGTGTCCGCAACGGCCGCAACGGCGTCAGCGGCCTCAAGTACGTCAATGACGTGGCCGTCAGCCCCGATGGACAATTCCTCCTTGCTGTCGGCTATGGCGACAATTCACTGGTGCTGTTTGAACGCGATGCGGGCTCCGGATTGTTAACATTTGTCGAGCGCAAAAAACAAGGTCACATGGACGGCGGCCTGGTGATAGACGGCATAAAACGGCCGCGCGGCCTGGCCGTCAGCTCCGACGGCAATTCGGTCTACGTCAGCGGCTACGCCAACAATGGATTGGCGGCGTTTCGCCTGAACAAAACGCTCGGGAACTTGTCCTTTGTCGAGTTCTTCAAGGATGGACATGACGGAGTGGACGGACTGCGCAAACCAATCGGCGTGAGCGTCGGCCTGGATGGACAATACGTCTATGTCGCGGGTTCGGGAGAAAGTGCGGTCAGCGTGTTTAGTCGCGACGCTCTGAGCGGTGAGTTAACGTATGTCGCCCGCTACAAAGACGGCGGCGGCGGAATCGACGGTATAAACACTGCCGTTGATGTGGCGCTGTCTCCGGACGGACGGCACGTCTACGTGGCCGGCGCCGGCGACGACGCCATCGCACTGTTCCGACGCAACTCCACCAGCGGTCTCCTCAGTTTTGTTGAAATGTTCAAAAACGGAACTCACGGTATCAGTGGACTCGACGGAATCAGTACTGTCGCCGTCTCCGCCGACGGCGGACAGGTCTGGGCCGCCGGACAAAACAGCAGTGCGGTGGTTTTGTTTAAGCGTAGCCCCGATGACGGCCGCCTGACGTTCGTGCAGAGCGTCAGCGATGGCCACGACGGATTTGACGACCTGGCCGGCACAATGATGAATGCCGTCAGCAATGACAGCCGTCATTCATATGCGCCCGGCAGTCTTGACAACGCCCTCAACGTCCTTTTCCGCAACCGCATGCCCGCGGCCCTCGACGATGCCGCCGGATCGACCGTTAAAAATTCAACGCTGGTAATCGAACCACTTGTTAACGACAACGATCTGGACGACCACATGCTGACGATCTCAGCGAAGACGGACGGCGCACTCGGCACAGTCGCAATCACGGGCGGCGGCACAACGCTGGACTACAGCGCCGGCGCGGCAAGCGGTGTGGATCAGTTTACTTACACGATCGAAGACGGCCACGGCGGGTCTTCAACGGCGACGGTGACGGTGAGCGTCGTCAACGCCAAAAGCGGAAATGCCGAGCTGACAATTGATTACAGAAACGCTGATCTGTTAACAGTTTCGCCGAATCCGGCGCGCGACAACATTCAAGTGTCGTTTGCACTGGATGAAACGGCGAATGTTCGCGTGCGGCTCACCGATGTGCGGGGACAGCGCCTGACCGGCTTCGAACTCGAAGATCTGCCGGCCGGCAACCACGTCAAAGGGCTCGACCTGTTTGCGGAGAGCGGAGCGAAACTCGCCGCCGGCATGTACTATGTCGAACTGAAAACTGTTAACACCCGGGGCGTGGAACGCACATTCACCTGTCCCCTGCTCGTCCGCTGAGGAACAAGACGCGGCCTGGTCCGCCGCGTCTTCAGCCCTCTTCTTTTGTCGGAATCTCAATCGTAAAAGTCGTGCCTTTGCCCGGCGCGCTGTCCCTGATGTAAATGCGTCCTTTGTGATACTCTTCTATGATGCGTTTACAGAGGCTCAGTCCAAGTCCCCAGCCGCGTTTTTTGGTGGTAAAGCCGGGTTTGAATACGGAGCGTTTTAAGGCGGTCGACATGCCTTTGCCGGTGTCCGTCACGTTGATGACCGTGCGCTGCGGCTCCCGGACCATTTGCAGCGTGATGGCGCCGGCGGCCTGCTCCATCGACTCGGCCGCGTTTTTGATCAGGTTTTCAATGACCCACTCAAACAACACGGAGTTGACCTCGGCGTGAATGTCGTCGCTGAAATCGCGGATGACTTCCACGCGTTTCCCGAGGCGCGGCAGGCGCAACTCGTAGTAACGCGAGACTTTTTCCACCAGGGCGGAAATATTCTGGTCCTCGCGGTCGGGACGCGAGCCGATCTTTGAAAATCGGTCGGCAATTTTGTTCAGTCGCTCGATGTCCACGCGCATTTCGTGGGCGGCCTGTTCCACCTGATCGCGTTTGTCGCAGTCGTACTTGAGTATCTCAATCCAGGCCATCAAACTGGAGAGCGGCGTGCCCAGCTGGTGCGCCGCCTCCTTGGCCATCCCCGCCCAGATGTTGGACTGCTCCGTGCGGCGAATGTAGTTGAAACCCACAAAACCGATGAAGATAAATCCACTGATGGCGGAGAACTGCAACAACGGGAACATCTGCAGGCGCGTGATCTGCTCGGAGTTGGAATAGTACAGCCGCTGTACCGGCTCGCCGTTGCTGTCGTGCATGACGATCGGTTCGTTCTCCGAGCCGAACTGCCGCACCAGCTCAATCAGGTAGGCCATTTGCTGTTCCGGGGTTGTGTACACGCTCGTGTCGACGACCACATTTTCCGTGCCGTACACGTAGGGCATTTGCGGCGCTCCGTTCTGATCCGTCAGGATCATCGGAAAGTGAATCTGCGGCAACAGGTTGTTCTGGAAAAAATCGATCACCGCCGTCGACGGATCGTCCAGGTTCAGCAGCAGCTCGGTGTACTCGGCGTAGAGCGCCGCCAGGTTCTCCTCGTTCTTGCGCAGATCTTCCACCAGAGTGTTGGTGTAGATCATCACGACCGCCACAATAATCGCCGCCAGAACCGCCAGCAGCCACTTGATGCGACCGGCCGTCGGCCTGAAAAACTTGCTGATTGCAGGATTCATAGCTCGTATTCCCGGAGTCCGCCGCTGTGAGGACGGCTACTTTAACATCTTGATAAACAAGGACTTACCTCTACCCGCCAGATCTCTTGTTTGTCATTGTGGGTGCAATCTCGAGCAGGTCGCGGAGCGGAATATCCAGAATCGGATAACTGCGCCAGTCCGCTGCGTCGTAGTGCCACCACTCGCCCCTGTACGGCAGGAAGCCGTGGCGTCGCATCACGTCGCGCAGCAACTCCCGGCGGCGGATGGCCGCGGCGGAAGCGCCGGTGTAATCGTGATGCGCGCGCTCGCTAAAATCGTCAAAGTCGCTCGGCATTTCAAGTTCGTCGCCGTCCAGCGTCACCAGCGTCAGGTCGAGCGCCGCACCGCGATTGTGGCGCGAGCCGTTGCCCGGCGTGGCGACGTACCGCGGATCGCCGACGAGTTCCCACATGCGCAGCGTCACGGCGTAGGGGCGGTAGGCGTCGAAGACTTTGAGCGCATAACCGTAGCTGCGCAGCTCCAGCCACGCGCCCTCCAGTCGCTCGGCCACCGCGCGGCGCACAAAGCAGGCCGCAGTGTCGTACAGGATTTCGCCGGTAAAATTGGCGGGCGTGGCGTAGCGGATGTCCAGGAAAATGCCGGGAATCACGCTGCGCAGCTCGACCATATCACGCGCCGCTTCCGCGGCGGAGGTCGCGGGGATGTTTACTGTCGTCATACACACAGCCGCTGTCCAGTATGCGATGCGCCGCCGCAGGCGGCCAACTCGGCGAATCGGCATTGTTCACCCGATGGAAAACAAAAATTTCATAAGGAGGACGCCGCGGCGGCCGATCAGATTGCCGCAGGGGTTTTGTAGTTGCCCGCCGCCGACCTAATTTCGGCCTTCGACCAGCAAAACGACGAGAACGAGAATGCCCCAAACCTCCCGGCCGCGCGCCGGACGCATCTACCTGCTGCTGACCCTGACCTGCCTTCTCAGCATTCCCTGGTGGGCCACCGAAACGCAGAACGGCATGCTCTTCGGCTATCCCTCCTGGGCCGTCTATTCCGTGCTGATGTCGGTCCTGTTCGGCCTGACAATCGCCTTTGTCATTGGACGCTTCTGGGACCGCCTGGCCGCCATCGAGCCCGAAACCGCGGAGGAGATGCAGCGTGACGCCTGATTTCAACCTGGGCGCGGGAGCGCTCTCCGTGATAGCGCTCTACCTGCTGGCGCTCGTGGGCATCGGCATCGCCGGACGTCGCAGCAGCAAAGAAAACTCGCTGGACGACTTTTACCTGGGCGGGCGCGGCATGGGTTTCCTCGTGCTGCTTCTGACGCTCTACGCCACGCAGTACAGCGGCAATACCCTGATCGGTTTTGCCGGGCGCGCCTACCGCGAGGGATTCCTCTTCCTGATGAGCGTCACCTTCATGATGGCCGTGATCGCCGTGTTTGTCGCTTATGCGCCGCGCCTGCGGACCCTGGCGGAGCGGCATCGCTTCCTGACCGTCGGCGACTACGTGCAGCAGCGCTACGGCTCTACCACGCTGACGGTACTGGTGAGCGGCCTGTCGATTTTTGCGCTGGGCAATTACATCCTGACGAATCTGAAGGCAATGGGCTCGATTGTGGAAATCGTCAGCGGCGGCGCGATTCCCTTCGCCTACGGAATTATCGGCCTCTCGCTGATCATGGTCGTCTACGAAACGCTCGGCGGCATGCGCAGCGTGGCCTGGACGGACGTGCTGCAGGGCGTGATCCTGCTGGCGGGCTGCGTGGCCATCCTTTTTGCCGTTGAATATCTCTACGAAACCCGCGGCGGCACGGCGGCGGCCATCCACTCCGCCCGCCCCGACCTGTGGGACGCGCCGACCGGCGCACAGAAAGTCTCGTGGCTGAGCACGCTCATTCTGCTCGGCATCGGCATAGCGATGTACCCGCACGCCATTCAACGCATTTTTGCCGCCGGCAGCAGCCGCGCCCTGAAACGCTCGCTGCAGTGGATGGCCGTCCTGCCGCTGGTGACGACGCTCTTCATGGTTTACGTCGGCATCGTCGGCAACGCGCACTTCCCCGACCTGAGCCGCCTGGAGAGCGACAACATCACACTCATGATGCTCGGCGAGCTGACGCGCGCGTTTGCGGGCATGGAGTGGCTGGTGGTCCTGTTTATCTGCGCGGCCACGGCGGCGATCATGTCCACCATCGACTCGGCGCTGCTGGCGATCTCTTCCCTGTTCACGCAGGACATGTTTCGTCGTCTGCGCCCCGCCAGCAATCAATCCGACCTGACGCGCGTCGGCAAGATCGTTTCGTGGTTGATCATGGCGGCGATGGCCTGGCTGGCGATTGAATCGCGCGAGACAATCTGGCGGCTGTTGGAAATCAAACTCGAGATTCTGTGCCAGATAGCTCCGGCGGTCATTCTGGGCATCAACCGCGCCGCACTCGGCAAACGGGCCGTGCTCGGCGGCATTCTGGCCGGACTTCTGGCCACCTGTGTCTTGATGTTCGGCGGCGATGGCCAATGGAACAAACCGCTCGGCGTGCACGCCGGCGTCTGGGGACTGGCGATCAACCTCCTCGTTCTGACGCTGATTCAGTCCACAACGGGAAGGCGCGCAACACAAGTACAGGTCGGCGGCTGAGGCGCGTCGACCATTTGCCCGCTCTTTTTCAACAGCCTCTTCTGTTTAACATGGCAGATTGACGCGTCAAACGCGCGGGTCCGTCATCAAGCCTTTGAGCTTTCACTCTTTTAACACAGCTATGCAACAGATCAGACTTTCATCGCAATCGCCGCTCGACAATCAAGCTGAAAGATTTACTTGCCGCGTGCGGCGTGCCGCGCGGATCGCGGCTATGTGCCTGGTTTTGTTCGTTTCGCCGCTGCGCGCCGGAATCGAAAACGACTCACAGCCGGGGCTGGAGGGATTTCCGCTGCTCAGTGGATACTCGCCCTCCGTGCAGTTAAACGCCGCGGAAATCCAGCTCGGGCTGCAGCGCCTGCTGACGAACAAAACCGTCATGTACATGGCCGCGCATCCCGACGACGAAAACCAGGCGGTGCTGGCCTGGTGCCGCTCCGAGCTGGGCGTGCGCACGGCCTACCTCTCGCTGACGCGCGGCGACGGCGGCCAGAATCTGATCGGCACGGAAAAAGGCGACGCGCTGGGTGTGCTGCGCACGGAGGAACTTCTGGCGGCGCGCGGCGTGGACGGCGCGGAGCAGTATTTCACGCGCGCGCTGGACTTCGGCTATTCCAAGTCCGTCGACGAGACGCTCAACACCTGGAGCCGCGACGCCATTCTGGAGGACGTCGTCTGGGTGATCCGCAACGTGCAGCCGGATATTATTATCACGCGATTTCCGGGCGACGGCAGCGGCGGTCACGGCCACCACACGGCCTCGGCGCAGCTGGCGGTGGAAGGCGCAAAAGCGGCGGCCGACCCCACACAGTTCACTGATCAACTTAAACACGCGCCGGTCTGGCGGGTGCGCAGCGTCCTGTGGAACAGCTGGTTTCCGGACGATCCGGACGACAGCGAGAGCCCGCGGAGCGTCGCGCGATTTGAGACGGGTTTGTACAACAATCTGCTGGGCGAGTCCTATCTGGAAATTGCGGCGCGGGCGCGCAGCCAACACCGCTGCCAGGGATTCGGCGCTTCGCCGCAGCGCGGCCGGCGCACCGAGTATTTCCGACTGCTGAGCGGCGCGCCGCCCACAGACGAAAACCGCCTGTTCAGCGATGACGAACTTGCGGCGGACCCGACGCTGGAATCGACCTTCCACCTGCGGCGCGCGCTGGGCAGCTACAATCCGGAACAGCCGCAGTACATCGTCGGCGACCTGTTGCAGGCGCTGGACGCGCTGCGCGGCGAGGAGGCTTCCGCACTTAACAGATTCAAACAGCGCGAAGTACAGAAGTACATCGCCGCGGCGAGCGGCTTCTGGCTGGAGGCGCGCAGTTTTCAGGAGTTCATTGCGCCGGGCGACAGCCTGCGCCTGCAGTTCCGCATGCTGAGCCGCATGCGCAGCGACGAGCCGCCGGGCGGTGTCGCCAGGGTCAAAACATTCGTGGACCTGCACATCGCCGGCAAAACCATCGAACTGCAGCGCGGCGAGATGGAACACGGCGACGAAATCGCGTTCGACAACACTGTTTTGCTTCCGGCCTCGACGCCGCTCACACAACCGTACTGGCTGCAGAACGAGAAAAACGGCGCGATGTACGATGTCGGTGATCCCTTGACGATCGGACGCGCCTGGAACGCGCCGCAGGTCTACGTCACCTGCCGCCTGCAATACGGCAAGACAACGCTCAACTTCGGCCTGCCGCTGCGCTACCGCTGGACCGACCCGGCTTTCGGCGAACGATTCAAACCGCTGGAAATCACGCCGCCCGTCACACTTAACTTTGCGCGCGGCACCCTGCTGTTCGACAATCGCGATACTCGCACGGTCGGACTGCGCATCAAGAGTTACAGCGACATGGCCAAAGGCCGCGTCAGGCTGACGGGCCTCGGCAACTGGACAGCGGAACCGGCGTTTCACAACTTTGAGCTGAAAGCCGGAATTGAACAAATTGTCGAATTCACTCTCACGCCGGCGAACGCACTGCCGGACACGAGTTTTGTGCTGCAGGTCGGCGCCGCGGCAAGGCTGGACGGCAGCGGCGCAGAATACCGACAGAGTGAAGAACTGATCGACTACGAGCATATTCCGCGGCACACCATCTACAGAGATGCGCAGCTGAAAGTCATCCGCAGCGACGTGCGCACAACCGCGCATACAATCGGCTATATCATGGGTTCGGGCGACGATGTGCCCGACGCGCTCGAACAAATGGGTTCGGAAGTCGTGCTGCTGGACGACGACATGTTAACATCCGCGGACCTGCAGCAATTCGACGCGATAGTCGCGGGCATCAGGGCCTACAACACCCGCGAGCACCTGCGCCAGGTCCAGCCGCGACTGATGGACTACGTGTCCAAAGGCGGCGTGTTTGTCGTGCAGTACACGGTAAGCCGCGGCACGGTGCTCGATGAAATCGGCCCCTACCCGTTTAACCTTTCGCGCGGACGCGTGACGGACGAAAGCGCGGAGATGAAAATCCTCGACCGGAACAGTCCGCTGTTAAATGCGCCGAACGTCATCGAAGCGCGCGACTACGAAAACTGGGTACAGGAACGCGGCCTGTATTTTGCAGCCGATTTCGCGCCGGAATACTCCACGCCTTTTGCCGGTCACGATCCTGGCGAGCCGGAACTGCGCGGCAGCCTGATCGCCGCGGAATACGGTCGGGGCGTGTTTATCTACACCGGGATTTCCTTCTTCCGCCAGCTTCCTGCGGGCGTGCCCGGCGCATTTAAACTCTTTGCCAACCTGGTGTCGGGTGGACGCAAGTAATCAAAGAGCGCAAGTGCAGCGTGTAATAAAAATCGCCGATTATTTTTTCAATATTGTGGTTCACCGCGGCGAATGAAGCCCTGAATTGTTCGCACGCCCCCTTCCCGGCGGGCCGTGTGATGGAGGCATAAACGCGACGTTTCAGCGACGCGGGTCAATTCAGGAGCTGTTATGTTGAGAGCAATCGGTCTTGTGAGCGGTCTGATGATCGCTTTGTTGCTATTTCCACTTTCCCGGGTGTTTGCCGCGGAGATCAAAGTCGACGCAAAGTTGAATCGCGCGCAGGTGTATCTGAGCGGCGCACAGGTCTTTCACACAACGCAGGTGCGGCTGCCGACCGGCACGAGCCGCGTGGTTTTCGACGGCATCGCCGGATCGCTGAACGCGGCGACGCTGCGCACGACGCTCAAAGGCGACGCGACTTTTGTCTCGATGAATGAACGACGCGACATGCCGATCGACTCGAGCGCGCCGGGCTTCAAAAACATCAAAGGGCTGCAGGACTCGATTACTTCACTCAACTACTTCATCGAAGACAAACAAGCCGAAAAAGCGGTGCTGGAGGAAGAACAGAAATATATCAGCGGCCAACTGAACGCGCCGCGGCGCGACAGCCTGCCGCTGGACATCGAACGCGTCGAGCGCACCGCCGACTTTATCGGCCGTCGGCTTGGAGCGCTGAAACTTAACCTGGCGGCCGTCAAGCGCACGATTGCGGAATCTCAGCGCCACATCCGGACGCTGCAGGATTCTATCCGCCGCTTAAACACCGGAACACCGCGCCACGAAGTGGTCGTGACGATTTTTACCGAACGCGCCACGACGCTGGACCTTGGCATTTCCTACATGATTGATCAGGCCGGCTGGTCGCCTTCCTACGACATCCGCGTGCCGGACATCGACGAAGGCATGGAACTGGACTACAAAGCGCTGGTGTGGCAGAATTCGGGCATCGACTGGGAGGACATCGCAATATCGGTTTCGACGCGCAATCCCGGCGAGAACAGCAATCACCCGGTCGTCAATCCCTGGATGATCGGTTTTGCCGCGCCGCGCAGGGCGGAAGACGAATTCGACGCCGACGATCTGAAGGGGATCCAGACATATGACATGCATGCCAATGTCGTGCGCGCACAGATCAATCAGTTTGCCTTTGCGACGGCGCCGACGCTGAATCCACTGGGCGCGAATCGCGTGGTGGAGTTCACAACCACGGTGCCGGCGTCGATTCCGACGGGCGGCGAAGCGCACATGGTGTCGCTGCAATCACACGAGTTAACGCCGCTCTACGAATACTACGCAGTACCCAAACTGGATCCGGACGCCTTCCTGCTGGCGCGCATCAGCGGATGGTCCAAATACAACCTGCTGCCCGGCAATGTCAATGTGTATTTCCGTGGCAATTTTGTCGGCACAACACAACTGAATCCCTTTTCAATTACCGATACAATCTCCGTCTCGCTGGGACGCGACCGCAATGTGGTGGTCAAACGCGAAAGCCGCATCAACGCGGATGAAAGTTCATTCCTCGGCAACGACATCGAGCGCACCTTCGACTACACAATATTCATTCGCAATACTTACGCACAGCCGATCACGCTGACGCTGGAGGAACCGATCCCGAAAGCGGCGATCGAAGACATAGAAGTCGATCTGGACGAGGACGGCGGCGGCGAATTCCACCGACAGAAAAACAGTCTGCGCTGGCGTCTGGAGCTGGGGGCTTCGGCCAACGTGCAGAAGAACATTCGCTACACGGTAACCTACCCGGGCGACCGCCAGGTTTACGGACTTTAAACAAACGCAATGGCTTCAGGTGTTAAACACGCTGACAAACAAGAGTCAAAAGAGCAAGCCACAAGCGCAGCGGGGGGCGCGGCGGTCCGGCTGAAACGCGCTGTTAACAAACGCGACCGCCGCTCTCCGGCGTTTACAGCAATTCGATCGACTGCAGAATGCGATCCATGTGCTGCTCGTGATCGTCGATTTCAAAGTCCCAGGATTCGGCAACGATAATCAGCGTGTCGGACTTGAGTTCGATGACGTAGAGCTTGTAATAAATCACGGATTCCTCATCGAAGTCGCCGTGGCCGTTAATCTGGCGAGCCGACACGACGCCGGGAATTTCGACCGTCTGATCGAGCGTCGTCTGAAAGTCCGAAACCGCGGCCAGCGCCTGTTCAACGCCCTCGTTGCGGACCGTCTGGTAGTCGTATTCATCCTTTGAGTACCTGATCGCGGTGATGCCGACGCCGTAGAGCAAGTTCTCCAGAACAAGCGTCTCCTCCAGCGGATCAATTTCGTCCTTGAGCAGGATTTCGGGCAGTTCCATGGAAATGAGATTAAACATTTCAACGCGGCGGAAGGACGATGATTTTTCGTCGTATTCGCGCGCAAAATCGGCCGTGCCGCTATCGACTTCGTAGCCTTCGCGCAGCTCAAACTCCGCGTCGTCAAGCGTTTTTTGTTCGATCTGACGCGCCGTAAAAGTCGCCGTCATTTCCTGCGGGCTGCCGATCGAAAACTTCAGTGGAAGTGCGCCGCACTCTTTAACCATAGCGGCCCAGTTGTCGCGCTCTATTTTGGCGAATTCGTCGGGGTCGAGTTTAAGCGTCGGATCGTACCAGTACACGGCGATGTTGTCTTCAAAATGAAACTCAACTTTTTTGCAGGTGCGGTCCAGCACTACCGCGGTTTCGTCGCTGTGTTTAACTTCTTTTAATTTCCCCAGCGTCTGCTCCAGCGTAAACTCCTTGTACACGCCCTCCTCCTCGTCCAGGCGGAACATGGCATTCTGCGCCGCTTTGTAGATTTCCTCGGGATGTGCACCGTTGGATGTGACTTTAAACTCTCCCGGCTTAAAGTAGTAACTGCACTCGCTGCCGATCATTTGTTGCATCATGGCCAGCAACTGCGGAGCGAACTTTCTGGCGTTTTCGTCAGCGTCGGGCGGAAGTTGCAGTTCAACTTCGATGTCGTAGTGCACGACGCCTTCAAAGGACTGCGCTGCGAGTCGGGCCGGTGCGACGGCGCCGTACAGGACGGCCAGCATACACAAAGTGGAAACGTTAAAAAGCGATTTCATCGGTTCAGGACTCTCAGTGTTTAAAATTGTCGATGACGCGAGCTCCGGGTTTGGGCCAGAACAACCTTTCATTTTCTTCCGCATGCCTGATTTCAACGGCTCTGAAGCGCAGCACAAGACCGGGAGGACGCGTCGCTTCGTATTCGACCATGAGCGGCATGCCGTGCAATGCGCCGATAATTGCGCCCCACCCGTCGTGTTGCAGATTCTGAAACGGATCGGGATCGATGTACAAGGTAGAATCGGCGTAACAACGGACCAGCAAGGGACTGGCGCCGGTCCCGTCGTACAATTTAAACTGAACGCCACGGCAGACGCGGCCAAGCACGGACAAGGTGTCATCCAGCACCTGAAAATCCTCTACCCGGCCTTCCCGGTCGTCCAGATTGTCCACCAGATAGGCGGCCGAATCCCGGCTGTAATGCAGGAGGCGGTTGTTGGTCAACTGGTAAATGTCGTCGGTCTCGCCCGAGGCATCGGTTGTCAAAACGCGAAAAAGATCCGGCTGAAAGCGAATCTCCAGGTACGTTTGTTCCGCAGGCGACCGCCCGTATTTGTGGAAGTCGGGCCACGCCGTTGTCGAATCGCTCGGGAGAAAATCCTGTTCGCTGTAAACACGTTCGGATTTTAACTTCACAATGCCTTCGAACTGCACGGCCTCACCCGCAGCGGAAACACGCGCCGCCGCCAGTATTCCGACCAGAAGACAGATCGTCATTCTTGTCATGTTGAATTCTCCTGTTGGGGGGCTGCTGTAGAGATGCGGCCCGAATTTACGACATGTCTTCAGTTTGTGCAAGCTTGCAACTGGCGGCGGATCGAACTAAATTGGGCGGCAAATTTCCGGCCTGCAACAGGTCCGCGCGGTCGTGTTCCGCCTGCCGCCCGGACCGACAATCCACAATGGAGATCCCACCTTTTGCCCAGTATTTACGACCTCAAACCGGCTTTCCAGAATCTGCTGCGGCCGCTTGTACGCCGTCTGGCGGCGGCCGGCGCCACAGCGAACCAGGTGACGATTTTGGCGGCGCTGCTGTCCATCTTCGTCGGCATGCTGATCTGGCGCGACCCGGGCGCGCCATTCATTCTGTTGTTTGTCCCCGCCGTGCTGTTTATTCGCATGGCGCTCAACGCCGTCGACGGCATGCTGGCGCGCGAACACGCAATGCAATCGAAGGCAGGCGCAATCCTGAACGAAGTGGGCGACGTGGTGTCCGACGCGGCTCTCTACCTGCCTTTGGCGCTGATTTCAGGCGTCGATCCACTGCTTGTCTGCACGGCGGTCGTGCTGGCGCTGATCGGCGAGATGACGGGCGTGCTGGGCCGGACGATCGGCGCATCGCGGCGCTACGACGGACCGATGGGCAAAAGCGACCGCGCGCTGTGGTTTGGTCTCCTCTGTTTGCTGCTCGGCCTCGGAC
The DNA here is from genome assembly GCA_030430495.1 of bacterium. GTDB lineage: Bacteria > Bacteroidota > Ignavibacteria > Kapaibacteriales > UBA7675 > JAUIKM01. The sequence continues at coordinate 132,849 of JAUIKM010000011.1, forward strand.
TGGAAACGGGCGCCTGGACAAACTGGTTTCTGGCGGCGGTCAATCTGCTGGCCGCCTGGACAATTGTCAACCGCGCGCGGGGCGCCCTGCGCGAAGCTGGAGCGTAATCGATGTTCGAATCCGTTCATCCCAATGTTTTAACGGCAATCATCTGTGTCTTTGCCTTCCTCGTGATCGCCACCGTCGTCGTTCTGGCGCTGGGGCGTGTTAAACCGGACTGGAGCCTGGACGAGGTGCGGCAACGCACGCGCACCTGGTGGATCATGGCCGCGATTTTCGCCGTCGGCCTGACGCTCAGCGACATCTCCGGCGTCGTGTTTTTTGGCCTCCTGAGTTTCCTGGCGTTAAAAGAATACCTGTCGATCATTGAAACGCGGCGCGCAGACCGGCGCGTCTTGTTCTGGGCTTACCTGGCGATTCCGCTGCAGTATTACTGGATCGGCACGGGCTGGTACGGCATGGCGATCATTTTTATCCCCGTGTACATGTTCCTCTTCCTGCCGCTGCGCATGATAATGATCGGCGAAACCAAAGGTTTCCTGCGCTCGGCAGGCATCATTCAGTGGGGCCTGATGACGACGGTTTTCTGCCTGGGGCACGTGGCCATGTTGTTAACACTGCCGTCCGAGGGAAATGTCAACGGCGGCGGCGCGGCGCTGATGTTTTTCCTGGTGGTGTTAACACAGGTCAACGACGTGGCGCAATTTCTTTTCGGCAAGTGGCTGGGACGCCGCAAGATTGTGCCGACGGTCAGCCAGGGCAAAACCTGGGCCGGTTTTATCGGCGGGGCTTGCAGTACGGTGGCGCTGACCTTTCTGCTTGGCCCGTGGCTGACGCCCTTTGAGGGCTGGAGTTTTGCGGCTGTCGGATTGATTATCGGCGTCGGCGGTTTTGTGGGCGATGTAATTATTTCGGCTGTTAAACGGGATCTGAATCTGAAGGACTCCGGCAGTCTGCTGCCCGGCCACGGCGGCATATTGGATCGTCTGGACAGCCTGATGTACACCGCTCCCCTGTTTTATCACTTTACCCGTTACTTTTACTATTGAGGCCACGTGGTCCAGAAGCTGTTTTTCCTGCTGGTATTCCGGCCTTTGGTGTTGCTGGTGCTGGGACTTAACATTCGCAACCGCGAGCGCCTGCCCACGGGCGAAGGTCCGGCGATTGTCGTGGCCAATCACAACAGCCACCTGGACACTTTTGTTTTAATGAGTCTGTTCAGGCTGCGCCATCTGCCGCGAGTGCGTCCCGTCGCGGCGGCCGACTACTTCCTTAAAAACCCGCTGATGCGCTGGTTTGCACTTAACATCATGAACATCGTCCCGGTGGTGCGCAAGGCCGGCGAATTCAATCGCGATCCACTGGCGGGCGCTGCGCAGGTCCTCGAATCCGGCGACATTGTGGTACTTTTTCCGGAGGGCACACGCGGCCGCGCGGAGGAGTTGAGCACGTTCAGGAACGGCGTGGGATTGCTGGCGGAGCGGTTCCCGCAGGTGCCGATTGTGCCGATTTTTCTGCACGGACTCGGCAAGGTTTTACCCAAGGGCGAGGGCACGTTTGTGCCCTTTTTCTGCGATGTTTTTGTCGGCGAGGCGCGCAATTTCCACGGCGACCGCAAGACATTTGTTAAACAACTGAGTTCGGACATCGAGGCGATGGCGCGCGACAGCGGCCGTCCGGTGTGGGACTGAGCTGCGGCATGCGGCATCGCTTGATTTAAACATTCACTGTGCGCTTTTCACCCGGCGGCTTGAGGGCGCTTCGCCCTTCGCTGCGCTTCCGGCTTGCTTTTTAAGGCCGTTTTGTTTGTTGTGGAGATAGAAGTATTGAGCCGTGGAGCTGTAATAAAGGGACTCCGATGATCCGGCCAAACCTGGTACGTGATGCAGATTCGGCATTGCACAGTGTACTGATCAAGATGTCTCGCCCTGTCGATCAGAATTGAATTACACGGCAGGAAATGCGCTTCCACCAGAAAACCATAAACACGTGAACCCGGATCATTTCAAATCAATGTTGAGCCAACTAAAAGAAACAGACCTCCCGAAGGACAACATCCAACCCGGGACTACAGAAGTAGTGCATTGAATTATACCCTTGCATAATTCACCTTATTACCCTATGTTTGTTCTCAACCGAAACAGACGCAGGTGTTGTCCAGTCACTCCCCCAGCCGCAGCCTGTTTCTGGAAGTCGTTCTATCTGGATTGCAGATCGCACAACAACGAGACATGTGATCCAATTTTGCCCCGGAGATTACATTGAAAAATCAACCTGGCCCTGTGCACGCCGCCTCCGGCGTCCTGCTTGTCTTGCAGCGCGGACTGATCGCCTGCATCGTCTTCTTGTCTCTGTCCTTGTCGTATTCAAGCCTGTTTGCCGAACACAATATTCTGATTGCCGACTTCAATCGCGACTGCGCGCCGGACACGCTCTGCGGCGACGTCAACGGCGATACGGTGATCCCGACGCATATCCGCTGGGGCGATCACGCGCCCTGTCCGCCGGAAGGCGATCCCTTTCCGGATTCCCTGCGTCATGCGCAGACCTGGCTTCAGTTGCCGCCCTGGCTGTGTATGAAAGTTATTGCCACGCTCGGCAATCTCAACCCGGCGCAGGACACGACCGACGATCTGACGCTGATTCTCACCGGCAAGACCGCCGATACGTCGGGCGGCTGGCTGGACTCGGCGCGCGCGCTTGTACTGTTCGGACATCACGGTCTGGACACGCTTGACACTTTAAATCTCTGTCTGGTGACCTCCGCAACGCTCACGACGCCCTTTGCGGCGATGAAGCTGAGCAGCAGCAACTTCACGAGTCCCTTTGAAATGTTTCCCGGTCTGAACGGCGCGATTCTCTCCGAACTGACGCTGCCAACGGCCAAACAAAGCGCCACGCCGGAGGCATCGAAGCACACCTCAAACATTCACGCCCGCATCAGTCCGACGCCCAGCCGCGACTTCGCCTTGTTAACCATTGAGGGACTGCGGGACGAGGACATCGAATGTTTGATCATCGACGCGCGCGGCAGACGCGTTAACAGATTCAGCCTGCGCGGCAGTCCCTATCTGGAACATCAACTCGACCTGCGCCCGCTGGCGGCGGGTCGCTACTCCATACTGATCGGTTCCAATCATCCGGATCCGGCGGTCGTGCCGCTGTTTATTATTCGCTGATCACACGCCGCTGCCGCGGGAACACCTGTTGCAGCTTTGTTCATCCCGGTTAAAAATTACATCCTGTCACAGACTCAATTCAGGCATAGAAAATTATGTTCAAGGCACGTGTTTACTTTCGCTCCTTTGCAGTCGTTCTTGGCCTTCTTTTTGGTAGTTGTTTAACCGCACGCGCACAGTATTCGGGCCTGGTGCTCAACATGGAGCACGCGGCGGACATGCACAACGAACAGGGCATGTTTAACGGTTCGTCGGTGATGGTCGACGGCAATCTGGTGGTGTCGAACTCCAACGGCATTGTTAACTATTCTTACCCGATCTCGAACCACACGGTGCACGGCACGCCGCTGCCGGTGAGTTTAAATTACTGCGGTTCGGTCAAGTTTACGACCTATCGCCATTTCTACGGCGGCAGCGATCAGGCCGAAGCACAGTACAGCAATCTGTACTGGAACTACGGCCAGACGAGCTTTGAGAGCGTCGGCAGCGTGAACGAGTACGACTCCTGGACGCAGTTCTCGGTGCAGCGTCCGGCCTGGATTGTTTCGGTGGGTGGTTTTGCCGTGCAGGTGCTGCACCACAATACGGATCTGACCTTCGACTATGAATCGATCGGCTCGGGGCAACTGGCTTTTCAGGATGCGGCGTTTAACTGGAACGTCGCCGGTTATGACGTCTGCGGCGGTATGAATCTCTTCCAGAACAACGACGACCGCGACCGGATTCAACTGCTGCGCGGCGACGGCTCGATTCTGGAGCTGCGCAACCGCGTGTTTAAGGTCGACGGCTCGGAAACCGATCCCTACCAGTCGGCCAATCTGTGGACCGGCGCCTATTATCCGGACGAGCCCAACCCGAGCGGCTACGCCGTCGTTGAAATTAACACGACTGCGTTCTCGCGACTGCAGAACATGAATCTTGTCGGATCTTCCGATGTGGGGCTGGCGCCGCGCATCGTGCGCTGGTATCCGGGCGACGGCCTGGAGTACGTGTTTTACGAAGAAAAAATCCCTTTTGGTCTGGACATCTACCAAAGCACGCCGACGCGCGGCAATCAGAAAAGCGGGACCAGCATGTTTTACCTGCGCGAGATCAACGGCGTCGGCGGCCTGATTACGCAGATCGACTATGCGCGGCACTACGAAACGATGGAGCCGTCCTGCGGGCGGGCCGTCATGACGGGCCTGCACGGCCACCGCTTTTCCTACTCGAACGGCGGGATGTCGGTCGATGCGCTGGGGCGCAACATCAAGATTTTCTATACGGCCGTCGGTCGTGGCGGCGCAAGCGGCAATACCACTCTTCCGCTCGGCAGCCTGGGCGTGAGCGGTTACGGCGAGGGATCGCACAGTTCCTGGACCGGTATGGTTCAGTGGATCATGGACCCCGAAGGTCGCCGCACGGATTTTGACTACGACGACCACGTGCGGGTGTACGAGGACTTCAACTTCCCCGTGCAAAACACGGTGTCCGGCACGGTCGAGCTGACTCTCAGTCACAAACGACTGTCAAAGGTTGAGACGCCGACCTTTGACCAGCTGCTGAGTTATCACAACCCGAACTCCTCGACCATTTCCAGCAGTTTTGCCGAGTCGAACACCAGTCCGCCCTTCGCCGTGAGCACGCTGCTGAATCCCGTCTGCTCCAAACTCGAAAAACGCGATAAACAGAACACGCTGCTGGTGAGCGTCGACTACTCGATCTACAACCCGGGCGGCGGCAGTTATGACTTCATCGAGGTGGTCAGGGACTACATGCCGGACGGCAGCACGGTGCGCGGCACGGTGACGCGCACCTACACGTACGACGACATGTTTCTGACGCGCATGAACCCGGACACGCGCGGCACGGGCACGACATGGACGGAAGGACCGATGACCTTTCTGGCCCTGGTCAACACCTCCGAGGAAGGCGCGGGCGAGACGCGGCGCAGCTACATGAGTTACGGCAGCGTCACGGGCCTGTCGAACTACCACCGCCTGCCGCTGACATCGGGATCGAGCATCATTCAGAACGGCGCGGAGCAGGAGACCTCCAATCTGATCTTCACGTACGAAACGGCGCAGGCGCACGACTGGGGCGGCGACTCGACGCTGGCGGCCTGGTTCGGCGGCGCGGTGACCAAAAAAACGACCAACAAACGGCGGCCGGGGTATCCGCAGACCATCCTGAAAAAAATCGACGTCTACGAGCAGCGCACGACGGCGACGCAGTCGATCACCTGGACGACGACGATCTGGGACAAATTCGCCGCCATCCAGCAGTGGCTGGCGCTGGAGAACGACACAAGTCAGGTCAACCCCTACGGCAGCTACTTTGAAATCGATGCCTTCACAACCGTGAACAACGCCCAGACGCTGACCGCGCCGTATCTGGCCGGGCTGATGGTCGAGAGCCGCGTGGAGAATTCTTCAGGCGATACCCTGGCGGGTGCGCGCGGCGTCTACCCGACAAGCTGGGAGCAGAAGACGATCGGCGGCGAGGACTTTGCGTTACTGCCGAACGTGAAGGAAAAAGATATTCTGATCGGCGTGAACGGCGTCGAAATTGAAACAATGAACTACCTCTACGTGCGTGACGGCGCGCGGCGCGGTTTGCTTGCGCGCAGCGAGGACGCCTTCGGCGCGGTAACGCGCATCTGGTTCGAGTCGTTCAATATGCCGAACAACTTCGCGAACAGCGCCAAAAAGCTGATGAACGACGGCGCGGTCGAAGCGCGCGGGCCGATGTCGAACTACTACATCTACGAACAGCCCTTCGGCGCGACGCGCTACGTGCGGACCGACAGCAGCGGCGGGCGGCGCGAGCTGACGCGCGGCACTGAAACGACGGATTTTGGCCTGGCCTCCGGCTCCATCGACGAAAACGGCTGGTACAGCGCCTTCGACTACGACAAAAACGGCCGCCTGCGCTACGGCATTCTGCCGGGCGACTTTCCCTCGACGACGCGGACCTACACCGTGGAGACGACCGAAGAACTGCGGCTCTACGGTTACAGCCTGCGCAGCGGCCGCGACATGGTCAAGACCTGCAACTACAGCACCGACGTGCAGAGTACTACCACCGGCGCGACCTTCAGCGTGACGGCGCAGGAGTTCATCGCCGCGCGGCCCATTCTGGATGAGCCGGTCTGCAACTTTACGGTGACCAGCGCGACGCGGCGCAAGGACGCGCGCGACGAGATTGCGGCCTTCGGACCGCAAAACTATCCCTATGTAAGTGAGGAAGAATACACCGCCTACGTGCGCTACACCGCGCATGCGGGCGACATGTGGCACACGGCAACGCGGATTGACGAGGCCTTCCTGGAAGTCGAGGTGACGGGCATGAACGGTCAGCCGATGTTTCTCTTTGTCGAATCGGAGAACACCGGCAGCACGGCGACGTGGACGCATCTGAAGACCTACACCTTCAACTCCGAGGTCATCGCCGGGAACTTCGGTTCCTCGCTGCCCAACTTCGACCGGCCCGGCACGATCCGGATTCCGCTCTCCTCCACGCTGATCAGTCACCTGCAAAGCATGACCGAGAACGAGCAGCACGATTTCCGTCTGAGCATGTTCACCTACGGCGGCCGCGTGGAATTCGGCAACGACGACCACAGCGCGCCGCGCTTTGTGATTGACGGCGAATTCCAGCGTTACTACAACTTTGCCGACAACTCGCTGGAATACAGCTACAACGACGCGCAGTTAAAATCCGAGATCGTGGTCAAGGTCGACGATGAACGCGGGCGTTATTCGGACGTCCTGCCGGACATCCGCCGTACGGAAAAACGGCACGAGTTCGGCCCGGACTACCGCGTGCTCAAAAGCACGACGGTCATCGGCGATCCGGCCAGTCCGACGCGCCTGGATTCGTCCAGCGCGATCTACAGCGGTCAGGGCCTGGTGCTGAGCGCCACCGACGTGGAAAACAACACCACCGCGACGGTCTACGACGACTTCGGCCGTCCGCTGACGATCACGGCGCCGGACGGCAGCACGGTGAGTTATGAATACATCGCCGCCGATCCGGTTCAGTACGGCCTGAACAACTACGACTATGCCGGCGCGGTCATGGTGACGCTGATGACCGACGAGAACAACGTGACCTCGGCCTCCTTTACCGACGGCCTGGGCCGCCTGCGCCGCGAGGTGCTGGATTACTCGCCTTCAACGACAAACACGACGCTCAATATCACGACGGACTACGAATACGACGTTCAGGACCGCCTGACGAGCGTCGTCAGTCCCTCCGGCGACGTGACCAGCTACGACTACGACGAATACGGCCGCATCCGCTACAAGACGCAGCCGGACCTCGGCACGATCAGCTATCGCTACGACAAACTGGGGCGCATGCGTTTTGTGCAGGATCAGCGTCAGAGCGACAACGCCCTGCTGGGTTTTTACCAGTACGATGATCTGGGCCGCATCACGCTGATCGGCGAGGCCGAACTGGACGGCGCGGATTCCAGCGGTCAGGGCGGCGGCGAGCCGCTGCAGTACCGCAAACGCAAAGGCCATGACGAACTGGCGACTGTCACGCTGACGAATCTGGGCCGGCTGACCGACCTGGCCAATCCGGATGAGATCAACAACAACTGGCCCAGCCACACGGTTGCCACGGTCAACGCTTCGATCTGGGCGACGCCGTCGCTGACGCCGCCGCAGATCGATCCGGTCACAAACACCAATTGCATGCCGGGTTCGGCATCGTCGCCCTGGCAGCGCAGCGATGCTCCGGCGGCCGCGCCTTATCTGATGCATCTGGTGCAGATGCCGGTAACCCAGGCCTTGTACCAGCAGCCTGAGCTCTATAACTTCGAGGACGCTTCGCTCTTTCCGCAGTTCGTGCGCACGGTGATTCACTATGACGAGCTGCCGGCGCGCAGCGGCGTGGCCTTCGGGCATTTTCCGTCGCACGACGACTGGAACCGTATGGCCCCGACCGGCACGGTGCGCAACCTGAAGGGCCGCGAGGCCGCCGTGGCCTACCGCAACGACGACAACCAGCCCTTTCACTATCACGTGATGAGTTACGACGAACGCGGCCGCGTCGAGGCGCTGATCCGCTACACCGAGAACATCGGTTTTGACGCGACCTATTACGAGTACAATGCGATGAATCAGGTCATCGCCGTGCGCAACGTCGATGCGCTGCGTCAGCACGCGGTTTTCTACGGCACCGATCACAACGGCCGCATCGACGAAGTCTGGAGCACGCTCGGCTCCATCACGACCGGAACTGGAATTGCGATGCCCTCCTATACCAATTCGGTGGCGCGGCCGTCGGTGACGCCCGACCTGAGCTACAGCTACACAACCCGCAATCTTGTCGCTGCGCGAACCTACGGGCAAATCGGCTGGTCGGTGGACTACAGCTACGACCTGCGCGGGCGCATGACGAACCTGACGGCGGCCGGGCCGGGACCGCAGGACGGCTTCAGCGAAACGCTGAGCTTTGATGCGGCCGGGCAGATCACTCAGCAGGTCAACAGTCACCTGAAAGGCGCGGTCAGCCACACGCACAATTTCAGCTACGACCCGATCCGGCGTCTGACGAACTGGGCGCACACCGACCCGTCGACGACGGCGAACTTCGGCATGAGTTATGACGAGGTCGGCAACCGCCTGAGCGAGTCCCGGCCGGGCGATCCGAACAGTTATTCCTATACCGACGTCAATCATCCGAACCAGCTAAGCACGGTCAATTCGGTGAGCTGGAACACGGCCTACTCGTACAATGCCAACGGCGCGACCAAACGCATCCGCAAGACCTGGCAGGGCGGCGGCCCCTTTGGTCCCGCGCCCGAGGAAAAACGCCTGGCCTACGACATGAACGGCCTGCCGGTGCGTTTTGAGAAAGGCATCATTGGCGGCAGTACGTTCGAGCCTTCGGAGCTGTGGCACTACCGCACCGCCCCCAGCGGCGAGCGCGAGCAGAAACGTCAGTGGCATATTGACGGTACGGTTGAGACCGCGCACAAGTACTTCTGGACCTACTACGGTCTGGCCGGCACGCGCCGGCACACCGTCTGGCACGGCGTGCAGCAGAAGACCGATCAGTGCAATAATTCCGGGCTGACGGAACGAAACGTGTGGATGTATCCGGCTGAATATCTATCTTACGGCCTTTCCGACGTCGCCGCCATTTCCGAAAACCCGACGCTCGGCAAGACCTATTACATCCACGACCATCTTGGATCGGTGCGCGTGGCGATTAAACAAAACGGCATCATGAGTAATTCAATCGAATACGAACCCTTCGGCGAGTTCATCGTCGACTACGCCGGTCTGGCGCAGCTCCCGCGCCTCGGCTGGATCGGCAAGGAGCGCGATGCCGAGACGGATTTCGGGAACTTCGGGGTGAGGAACTATGAGTTCGGGACGGGCAGGTTTTTAAGCGGGGATGCGTTGTGGGAGGAGTATCGCCCCGTGTCCATTTACCAATACTCTGTAAATTCCCCTCTTCGTTATTATGATTCAGGAGGAGAAGAAGTACAAGTGTTCACCAACAGGATTTCCAGTGCTCCATTTGTTAAAGGACTTCCCGGAGTTGGCTTTTTTGTATGGGCTGTTGCCCTACCGCGTCATACATCGATTAGAGTAAAAACAGATCAATTCGATGTTAGAGTCGAAATGAATGGTCCTAGAGATGACCATCATGGTGTTTTGACAAGAAAAGATTATCACTCATGGGATGGTGATTCCGAGATGCCCGTAACACCACCCGAAGGAGGCAATGGCAATTATGAATTTGAGAATGCAATAATCCGGGTTTTTAACACAATTCGTAGGTATCACTATCTTCTCCCAGCATATGGCACAACGGGACCGAATTCGAATGGATTTGCCCACTTTCTTATTTTGATGGCTGGAGGTACACTTCCTGAGATACCATCCCGAGCATATGGTGCATATGATCTTGACCTATACATCCAGGCATATGACTTGATTCTCGATTCTATTGAGCATGAGCGGATTTTGAATCAAACAACAGATGGAGTGTCACAAGAGAGCGCAGCTGCAAGCGAAAGACTAAACACACAAACGCGTATATTAGTTGAACAAAGAATGCGTACTAATCGAGTCGGTTCATGACAGTCACTCGACCTATCATCCATGCATGTGTAATTCTTCTTAGCGTGAGCTCAACGTCGTGTTTTATCGTTGATTATGCTGCCGACACAATGCAGCGTGGTCACGATGAAACAAACCAAGTTGAAGCGATTGAGATTGCAGAAATGTTGTTTGATTCGTGCGAAGTTGGTTTGGGAATGTACTTTGAACTGGAAGGAACTCTTCCCATGGATACAAACGAATACTTTTTTAACAAAATCAAGTATTTCATAGGGGATATGAGTGTGTATGTGTGTAAAAATCACTATTTATATAATGGGCAACACATAGGTTACGATAGTTTCATTGGTCCAGGAACCGATTCGTATCTGTTGACCGATAGCTGTTATTTAGGTCCCGGATTCTGCCAGGCTCCGGTTAAATTCCGATATGTCAAGGAAAATGAAGGGCTGCTGTACTGGGAAGGACGAAATCAGCGAGACGATTTTGGCGAAGGAGATGATATAGTACGAAGAGTAAAATTCGCAACACTAAACTAAGTGGTATTGTAACCTAGTTCATCTGTTGGAAGTCCGGCGAGCATGAAACTCTGAAGGCGAGTAAAATAGCCAATGGGCGGGCAACAGCGAAAATCTCTATCTGGAAGATCTGCACTTGTTTACTGTGTCAACTGCTCAATGTTGCAATGCTTGAAGCATGGACTCCAAACTTGAAAAACCGGTATTGCTTCAGTTCTGGTCAATCCACGACCCTTTCGGATCGGTGCGCGTGGCGGTTAAACAAAACGGCATCATGGACAATTCGATCGAATTTGAACCTTTCGGCGAGTTTATCGTCGATTACGCCGGACTGGCGCAACTTCCCCGCCTCGGCTGGATCGGCAAGGAGCGCGATGCCGAGACGGACTTCGGGAACTTTGGCGTGCGGAACTATGAGTTCGGGACGGGCAGGTTTTTGAGCGGGGATGCGTTGTGGGAGAAACATCGGGAGAGAACGCTCTATCACTACGGATTGAACAATCCAGTACTATTTCTGGATAATTCCGGACTGGATTCAACACAAAGAGCCAGGGCCGTAGAGAAAGCAAATGAATACGACGAGAGTAGTTCTACATATGGATTTGGAAGCAAAGGCAAACCCGGAAAGCCCGTGGATTGTTCTGGGATGGTATCCGAGTGCATTAAAGCAGGCGGAGAGGAAGATCCAGTTGTAACTCAAGAGGGAGCGTCAGGTGTTCTGAGAATTGAAAATGGTAGCGAAAAAGTCGACACGGATGACGCTGAACCGGGGAATGCAATTTCATTTCGAACGGGCGGAGGACACTCGTATCATATCGGCTTGATAACCAAGGTGGACAAAGACGAAGACGGTAAGGCTAAAAAAATTACGTTTGTTCATTCAAGCAGTTCGAAAAATGGTCCTGTAGAGGCGAGTTTCACGCCAGGTTCAGATTCATATTGGGCAAAAAAAGTTCATGGGGTATACAAATGGGATACTATTCCTGATAACAATAGCCAAAATGCCAGTGCCCCTGCATATGAAGGTAGTTACCTGATCGACCTGTTTAAATTTCTTGATTTTGCGAGGCGTTAGTGAACATGATCGTTACTGGTGCAAAAAACTTAACTCGACGGTACACTATTATATTATTCCTTTGCTTGCTGTCAAGCGCATGCGCCATCTATTCAACGGTTCCAGGTGAAGAGGAAACTGTCATATCATCCTGGCCCGGAATGTGGGTCAACTCGAACTATCTTGAAAACCTTAAACGCACAAAATCCCACTATAACTCTCTGGTCAATCTGGGCGGCGAAGAGTTTACCTGCATTGCAATCGAAGGTGTAGGTGACACTTGCGTCAACATCCGGCTCATTTGCCCCATCTCACGAAAATGACCGGCTAATCCCACTGAAGGTGACCGATAGTATTCTGTCAATGAGCGGTAGTTATATAAAGATAGAAAATTAGTTTAGACACATCACGATCGGTCATTTTCGTGA
>JAUIKM010000051.1 GCA_030430495.1 bacterium
GCCTGCAAATTCTCCAGAATGCCTGCGGAACGACATCAACGGGTTCGGCGAATACTTTCTTCATATTTCACTCCAAAAAAATGTGAACTACCAGGAATCTTGGAGCGAAATATGTGGCTTTTCATGAACGCCTCTGTGGGCGCGCGCGCCTAAACAGTTAACAATTGTTATCATTCTGGGGCGATATTTACGGTCGTATGCGTTTTTTTTCGGAATCAACCAAGGTGGTCACAATAATTACATTGATTGATTGTTTAATCACTAACTCCGATTGGTGGAAAGTATTAACAAATGATAGCATTTTCCACCTCCGCCTGTTGACTACCGTTATTTGAATCTCCATTTTTCTGCCTCGGACCCCTCCTAACTTTCTGGAAAGGAACCGGCAGGTATGGAGGACTTAACTAAATCTATCGGGGATTACTACCCTGAACTCTCACAGCCAGAGCAACAGCGATTGGCCGGCAAGGTCGATGAATTGGCGCACCTGTTTGCTTCCATGATTATTTCGAACGAGCAACAGGATGGCCATACTACTGAACCAATCCTTCCCAAGAATGGGAGCATTTCACATGATCGTTGATCACGATCAACCGATCGGGCAAGCCCGGTAGAGCCGTCGGGCAACCAGTTGTTCTATGATTGGCGTGGGCAGCACAGAATGATCGTTTGAATGAACAGCAGGTGTTGGCGAGCACGGCCCGGCCGTTTGTGAAGTTGTATTGATCAGTTGAACGCACATACTTTTAGACATAGATTGTAGGAATCACAATATTATGCGCAAGAAGAAAAGGCAATCCATACAAGCCATCCGAAATGAGGCAATTGATCTTTTGCAATCAACTGCTGACATTTCGGACGGTCGCTATCACGAGAATCCCCTGCCTGGTCTTATTCGTGACGGGAAGCCTATTTTTGCGGTTGGCTATGTCAGGGTTAGCACTGAAGACCAGGGAAAGAGATTTTCACTCGGTGCTCAGCGCGATACGCTTGAAGCCTTCGGAAAGCGGTACAACATTGTTTGGGTTGAGCCATTCTTTGAGGATCAGTGCAGTGCAAAATCATTGAATAGGCCCGAATGGAGAAGCATGTTGGAAGTGGTAAAAAGGCGTTCCGAGGTCAACGCAATTATCGCCATCACACCCGACAGAATCAGCCGCATGTTCTCCGATGGTTCCTTTGTCTATGATCGTCTCGCTCAGGCCGGAATTGCAGTGGTCACGTGTGATACTTTTTCGCCGACGTCAAGCGATTTTCTTCCAAGAACCCTGCTTGCAGTGATTGCCCAAACTGAAAACATGAATCGCGGGAAAAGTGTCAAGGGCGGAATTAAAAAGAAACGCTCACTCGGATTGCCACATGGCAAGGCCCCGTTCGGCTATCACTATGTGTCAGAAAATGGGTACAAGGTTCTCCAGCCTCATCCATCCAAGTCAAATACAGTTAAGCAGATTTACAAGTTAGCGCGAACAACGAACCTCAGCCTGAAAGGTATCAGAAGGCAGATCGTTGCCGGCCGATTCGATACAGAGCGCCTGCCGCAGAAAGTAGAAGTCATTATCAAAAACCCGATTTACAAGGGTGAGATGCGCATGGACACACGTTCAGATGCGCCATATGTCGTACCGGCCAAACACAAACCGCTGGTTACAGCGACAGAGTGGAAACAAGCAAACGATCGGTGGTGCCTGCGCAAGACCTCTCGTGTTCAGCAGAACGAACTCATGGCAGATGTGGCCATTACCGGACTTGTTCGATGCTCTTGTGGACGGAAATTGTATGCCATGCGAAAGGTTCATGATCTGCCTAGTGGACTGAAACAATACTCATACTTGTTTTGCAAAACGTGTAAAATCTATTCGCGAACGAAAGATATTGAGAATGACCTCAAAGCAGTATTCAATCGCCTGACATTCAAATCAGAACATTTTCATCTTTTCATCAGTCTGGTACAGAAGCATGCAAACGACATTAACAAAAGTGTACTTGATCGGATTCAGGTTCAAACAAAAGCAGTACAAACTATTGAGCGAAAACTAGAGCGCATACAAGCCGACTATGTGGCAGGAAATCTGCCGGTAGATGAGTACAGGCAATTCGCAAGTAAACTACGTGCAGACAAAATTGATTCGGAGATTGCACTTGAAACACTGCAACACGAGTTGGCAACTGTTGATGTTGGCAGTGCTGATTGTTTAAGTCTACTTGCCCAGATTGGGGAGATTTTCGAGAAGGGTTCAACCGAGCTGCAGCGTCAAATAATTCGCACATTCTTCGGTGAGTTTCATGTTGGTGATCCTGTAGTTAGAAACAGTGTAATCGACTTCATTTTCACTCTGGAACCCGCACCAATACAGGAGCCAGACTTTAAAGCCGGAAGAAATGTTAATACAACTGGCACAAACGGAAAAAAACGCAGAAACAAAAACCATAGCCGGGTTAAGGTGTGGCGCAACTCCAGCAGTAACAACAACTTACGGGAGTGCCACAAGTCGCAAACTGCACCTAGTGATACAGTGGGACGGAAATCCCGATAAACAAGGATTGAAACGGGCAGGGATTTTAACTCTCTGAATGCGGCGTCCGCTCAAAGTCAAATCTGGAAGGTTTTAAACTTGTGAATTCAAGGCCGCGCCGTCGACCCTTGCATCCGCACTCGATGGCCTGGCGCAGCTCAATGCCGCGCCACTCCTCTCCGCATGACGAACAAAAAGCTCATAAAAAAACACCGGCCCCAAAAGAGCCGGTGTTTTAACACTTAAACAACAAGCACACTTAAACTTCTGACAAATCAGAGCGGCGGATACCAGACCAGGTTGAAACGCGGGATCGACGAGAAAAAGCTGCGCTCCTGCTCGCCGCCGGATTCGATGCTCTCCAGCGTGCGCGAGCCGAGAATAGCACTCACGCGCCACTCCAGTACCGGTGTGATCACGCCGAATCCAAAATCCAGATTTCCAACCAGCGAAATGCCGCCGTTGATGCCGTAGTGGTCATCCTCGATGCGTTCGTCATAGTTGTTGCTGATGTAGGACGGGCCCAGCGCAAAGTAAAGCGAAATGCGGTTGTAGGGGTTGGGCGTGTACATGAACGCCATGTCCCAGAGCTGGTGTGTGTTTGGATTGGCCTGGCCCTGCAGCAGCACCTTGTCGTTTTTGGCGTAGAGATAAGAGACCTGTACCATAAAGTTGTCCGTGATTGCCCCTGTCAGCGAGCCGCCGATGGCAAAAAGGCCGTCGTAGGAAATGTCCTTGGAGTCCTCCACGCCGTCGCCGTCAAAGTCGCCCGTCTCGGTTTCCACAATCGTGTTGCCGCCCAGCAGCAGGCCGATGCCGACGACCTTGGGATAGGGGTTCTCCGGCTCGTCCAGCGACCCTTCGTATTCCTCGTCCTCGTAGTATTCGTCGTCGTCGTAATAGTGGTCGTCGTCGTAGTATTCCTCTTCCTCCGCAGCGCCGGATTGGTCCTGGGCGTAGCCGGGTTGCACCTGGACGGCGAGCGCTGCGGGAAGCAGAATCATCAGGAGAATCGCCAGCCTGAAGAAGGATTTGGCGTTTTGAGTTGTCATCGAAACAACCTCGTCAAATGATATCGAAAGGATCTCGGCAATTTTTTCTGCCACGCGATGGAGGTACACTGGTTCGTTGCGTTTTCCCCTGAATGGCGTCGGGCTCAGGTAGGGCCCGTCGGTTTCAATCATGATTCTGTCGCGCGGTACAGCGGCGACCGTTGCATCAAGCGTCGATTTTTTGAAGGTAATATTGCCCGTAAAGGAGCAGTGGAAACCCAGGTCCACCGCTTCGCGCACGCGCTCCGGCCCCTCGCTGAAACAGTGCAGCACGCCGCGCAGCCGGCCGTCCTGCTCCTTGCGAATGATGTCGATGATGTCGTCGCCCGCGTCGCGATTGTGCACGATAACCGGCAGGTCCAATTCCCGCGCAATTTGCAGTTGTTTGCGAAACACCGGAATCTGGACGTCGCGCGGCGCAAAGTCGTAGTAGTAATCCAGTCCGATTTCGCCGATTGCCACCACGCCCTCGCGCTGCGCCAGTTGGCGGACGCGCTCCAGCACGCTATCGTCGGCGTCGCGCGCCGCATGTGGGTGAACGCCCACGCCGCAGTAGAGTCGCGGGTCGGAAGCGGTCAGCTCCAGCACGTCGTCAAAATTGGCCGGCGCAACCGCCGGGATCACAATCGCTTCCACGCCGCCGTCAAATGCGCGCTGCATGACGGAAGCGCGATCTTCATCGTATTGTTTGGCGTTCAGATGGCAGTGCGTATCTATCATAGTCGCTGATCAATTCTGCAGAGAAAAGCCGCGGATGCATTTCCGCGGCATGTCTTGATTCCGGGCCCGGAGGTTTACAGTAACTCCAGAACGGCTTCGACGTGGCCGGGGACGCGCACTTTGCGCAGGGCGTGGCTTATGACGCCTTCCTCGTCGATGACAAAAGTACTGCGTTCGATACCCAGGAACGTGCGGCCGTACAGTTTCTTTTCCTTCCACACTTCGTAGGCGTCGGCAATCTTTTTGTCCTCATCGCTCACGAGCTTGAAATTCAGCTCGTGTTTGGCGATAAATTTGTCGTGCGAGGCGGGGCTGTCGGGGCTGACGCCGAGTACCACCGCACCTTTTTCTGTCAGCGAGGCCATGTGGTCGCGGAAGGCGCAGGCCTCTTTTGTGCAACCGGGCGTATTGTCTTTGGGATAAAAATACAGTACAACCTTTTTGCCGCGCAAGTCACTTAAACGTACGCTGTCGCCGCCGTCTGTTCGGGCCTCAAAATCCGGGGCTTTATCGCCTGCCGCTACCGCCATGGTTTCCTCGCTCGATTGATGTAAGGTGCTGACTGCTGAGTTTCTCTCTGTTTAACTGCTTGCCCGTCGCCGTCAGCGCGACGCAATCTCGGAGGCGTTAAACAGATCAATAATTTTGCGGTCGAGTTCCGGCAGGTCGGCCTGGTCTTTGGCCGGCGTTTTGTCGGGTGCGGCGGGCCGCGGCGCCGCTTCAGGCTTTCCCGGCGAAGCGCCCCCGGACGGTTGACTTTGCTGCGGGGCGTTCACGCTGCCGAACATGTCGATAGCGCCTGTCGCCGCCGAGCTGCCGCCGGTGCGCACTTCCACACTGCCGCCGTAGTATTCCGCAACCTCGTCCTGCAGACTGATGCGCTGTTCGTCCAGCGTGTCGCCTACTGTCGGAGCCAGGGCTTCCATCTCGATGCGTCCGTCGAAAAACCGGACGTTGACCAGGCCGGCTTTTTTCAGATAACCGCGCAGAATCACGTTGGACAATTTGCTGCGCACAAAATCACTCCAGCCGTTTTCAAGCGAGGCGGCGCTTACTCCACCGGAGGAAGCATTTCCAGATCCGCTTGGGGGCGTGTCTTTTTTGTTTGTCAATGGGGGAGGAGCGGCAGGCGGAGCCGCGGCGTCGGAGTCCTGTCCGTTGTCGCGCGGGGGCGCGGCTGCCGGAGTTGCCGGCGCACTCGCCGGCGCAGCCGCGGAAGCAGCCGGACGCGGCGCGGGGGCGGCGCTCTGTTCGATGCGCAGCGTGGCGCCCGAGTTTATGGCCTGTTTCAGTTCCTGGATTTCGTGCAGCAGGGCGGTCAATTCGGCGGCCTGCGGCATGCGCGCCATCTCGACGAGGGCGAACTCAAAACGGAGGCGCGGCTGCGGTGCAAAACGCAGGGCCTGTTCGGTTTGCAGCGTCATGCGCACCAGATTCATCAGGTCCGTTTGTTTGTACTCGGCGGCTTCCGACTCAAAACGCGTGGCAAATTCGCCGGAAACTTCAATCATGTCCGTATCGCCGGTGACGAGCACCGTCAGCAGGTTGCGGTAGTGTTCGGCCAGACCGCTCAGGCATTCCTGCATGTCGTAGCCGCGCAGGAAGACTTCCTGCGTCATCGCGAACAGGCGATTGACGTCGCCGCGGCGGATGGCGCCGGCCAGCTCAAAGAAAAATTCCTGGTCGATCAGGTTGAGCGCGTTGTAGACCATCGCGGCTTTGATGTCGTTACCGCAGAAGGAGCGCACCTGATCGTAAATACTTTGGGAGTCGCGCATGGAGCCGTCGCCTTTTTTGGCGATGATCACCAGGGACTCGTCGTCGATCTCGACGCCTTCGCGCTCGCTGATATGACGCAGGTGTTTGGCTACTTCTTCGACCTGCATGCGACGGAAGTCAAAGCGCTGGCAGCGCGAGAGGATCGTAGCCGGAATTTTGTGCGGTTCGGTGGTGGCGAAGACAAAAATCAGATGGCGCGGCGGTTCTTCCAGCGTTTTGAGCAGGGCGTTGAAGGCCGAGGTCGACAGCATGTGGACCTCGTCGATGATGTACAGTTTGTACTTGCCGTGTACGGGCGGGTACTGTGCGTTTTCGCGCAGGTTGCGCACGTCGTCGACGCTGTTGTTGGACGCGCCGTCGATCTCGATGACGTCGATGGAACGGCCCGTGCCGATTTCCACGCAGGAGCTGCATTCGTTGCAGGGTTCGCCCTCGGGCGTCAGGTTGGGACAGTTGACGGCCTTGGCCAGAATGCGCGCACTCGTCGTTTTACCGACGCCGCGCGGGCCGTTGAAGATATAAGCGTGATGTAGTCGTTGACCCAGAACGGCGTTGCGCAGCGTTTGGCTGACGTGCTCCTGCCCGACGACGTCTTTGTAGAGCGTCGGACGCCATTTACGGGCGGTTACGAGGTAAGCGCCATCCATGCGTAGTCTGTGTAGTTCGATTTTTCGAAGAAAGAATTGCCGGGGTCGTGCGGCAGATTGGCGGCACAACGTCAGCATCCAGACGAAAGCCCCGGACCGAGATTTGACGGAGATGCAGGCCGCGGAATCTTTAGTATATTCGCACGTTTGGATGCAATCTACGGAAATTCAGGGTGCAGACGTGGGCAAGGCTCAAATATTCGCAGGTACGGCGACCGCATTGGTAACGCCGTTCAGGGATGATGAAACGATCGACGCGGCGAGACTGCGGCAACTTATTGAACGCCAAATCGACGCGGGAATCGAGGGCCTGGTGCTGGCCGGCTCCACGGGCGAAGCGGCGACGCTGAGCCGCGCGGAAAAACTCGAGATTTTCAACACGGCGCTGGAGGTGGTCAACGGGCGTGTACCGGTGATTGCCGGAACCGGCTCCAACAACACCAATGCCACCATCGGGCTGACCAAAGCCGCGGCCGAAGCCGGAGTCGATGCCGCGCTGGTCGTAGGTCCCTTTTACAACCGCCCGACTCAGGAAGGTTATTACGAGCACTTCAGTCGCATTGCAGCGAGCGTGCCCGATCTGCCCGTGATTCTCTACAACGTTCCCAGCCGCACGGCCGGCATGATCGAAGCCGGGACGCAGTTGCGTCTGGCGCAGGACTGTCCGAATATCGTCGCCACCAAAGAAGCCTCGGGCGATATCGCAGTTGCGATGGAGATTGTGCGCAATGCGCCGGACGGCTTTGCGCTGTATGCGGGCGACGACATTTTGACGCAGGCGATGATCAGCTGCGGCGCCGCGGGAGTCATTGCCGTCATGTCCAATGTTCTGCCGCGCCACTTCGGCGAGGCGGTACGCCGCTGTCTGGACGGCGAATTTGCCGGAGGCCGCTCCGCTTTTCTGCGCCTGCTGCCGATTTTACAGCTCGCCGGCGCTGAGACCAATCCAATACCGGTCAAAAACATGCTGGCGCAACTGGGACTGATCGAGGAAAACATTCGCCTGCCGCTGACGCGCGCGCAGACCGACACACATGCCGCCATCCGCGCCGAGCTGCAAACGCTCGGGCTGCTCTGAGCGGAGGCGGGACCACCATCGCGCCACGCGCCGCTGTGAGCTGCACCGCACCTCTCCGAGCGATGTATAAACTTTTGAGCGAAGCTGTTCGTCAGAGGCGCGATTCGGCTTTTTGCATGAGAGGAATATGAATCAACGCGAAGTTTACAAGATCGTCAAATCGTTGACGACGGGCGCATATGCCAACGAGCTGGCACTGCTGCGCGACGTCGTCCGCAGCGTCGTCGACTGCGAAGACCTGCTGGTCAACGGTGCGCGCGTATGGCGGCTGCACGACAGCGAACCCTGTTACGTGCTCGTGCATCAGTACGGCGCCGTGCAGCCCATTCCCGACGGCTATACGGTGCAGATAGATCAACAACCTGTGTTTGCCGATCTGGTGGCGCATCACACCGTGTTGAACAGAGAGACGGACAGCGTTCTGCAGGAAGCCGGCATCCGCTGGTATTCCGCCACCGGCGTCGGCGAAGCCATCAAGAGCGGCAACGGACGCTATTTTCGCTACGCGCTGGCGTTCAGCGCGCCGGGAAAAGACGAGAATGTGTTCGACACGATCAACATTATCGGCAGCGTCGTAACCCTGCGTTTGAAGGAATTAAAGGCCGACAGCCGCAACGAAGCTTTTGAGCGCGATCTTTCGATTGCGCGCGACATCCAGCGCGGTCTGGTGCCCGACCACGAACTCACCTTCCGCGATTACCACATATTTGGCATGAGCGTGGCGCAGAATCTTGTCGGCGGGGATTTCTTCGACTACCTGGACCCAGACGAGGAGAACGGCGAGCGTTGCGGCATTGTTATCAGCGATGCGGCCAGCAAGGGGCTGCCGGCAGCGACGCAGGCGCTCTTTGTCTCCGGGGCGATGCGCATGGGTATCGGTTTCCAGTCGCGCATCGCGCCGCTGATTATGCGGCTTAACAAACTCATCTACCGCACTTTTCCGCAGGAGCGTTTTGTCACGTTGGCGTATTGCGAGTTAACCGACTCGGCCAACGGACTGGTGCACTACGTCAACGCCGGCCACTGTGCACCGCTGCATTTTCAGGCGGCGTCGCGCAACGTCATTGGTCTGCAACCGACGGGCGGCATTCTCGGCATTGTGCCGGATCAGAAGTTCGGCGTTGAGAATATTAATATGGCGCCCGGCGACTATCTGGTGATGTTCACGGACGGTATCGCCGAAGCGCTTAACACCGCGGGCAAACAATTCGGTGAACAGCGCCTGCGCGAGTTAATTGTTGAACGCGCCGGCGCCGACTCACGCGAGATGGCCTACCGCATTTTTGACGAGGTCATGGGATTTACCGAAGGCGCGGAATATCAGGACGACAAAACGCTGGTAGTGATAAGGCGTTTAACGCAGCCGCCCGTCGGCAAACAGGGATAGTGGGTGAATGTCGGACCAGGTCGAAAATGTTAAACACAGTCTTGGTGACTCGGGCTTTGAGCTACGCAAGAATGTGATCGGGGGTTAATCATCGTCCCCACCCTCGGGGATACTCGGTCGTGTCATGATCACAGTTTCACGTTCAAGAGCGACCGCGCCCTGTGCCGCGCCGCGCGGTTTGCGGATGTATTTTTTCTGGGTGTACACTACCGGCGTCAACCCGGCGTTGCGCGCCTTGGAATAATACGCGGCAATTCCTGCGGCCTGCTCCAGGACGTATTTGGGTGGTTTGGATTTGCCGTCGCCGCCTTTTAACACCGCATGTGAACCGCTTACGCCGCGGGCGTGAAACCAATAGTCGTTCGGGCGTGCAAATCGCATCGTCAGTTCATCGTTGTTGGCCGAGTTGCGGCCGACGTAGAGCATAAATCCCTCGCCGAGGTCAAAACGGCGGTAGCGGCTTTCGTCGATGGTATTTCTGTCTTTGCGCATAGGCGGGAATAAATCAGCAAAGTCGTTGCGGAAAGCGTCGAGTTCTTCATCTGTCTGCGCGGCGTTAAACACGGCACGCGCCGCTTGCAGACGTTCCTGTCGCTCCAGATATTGGAAAAAGCGCTTTTCGCGTATTGCCGCGGCCTGCACGCTTTTGCGTGCGCGGTCAAAGTACAGTTCTGCATTCTCGAGCAAACTTTTGGCGGGGTCGAGCGGGATAGTGTGCTGATTGTTTTCCCAATCCTCAAGGACAATCTCATCCTGACCTTTTTTGTGCAGCTCGCCGCGCGCCATGATCATTTCGGCATAGAGTCGGCGTTGGGCGGCGCGCTCGGCGCCGATTTTTTCGCTCTCAAGATTGGCGAGTGCACGGCCCGTTTTGTCGTCCAGTTTGTTTAAGAGCGTTTCAATTTCACTGCGTTTGCCGCGGTCGCGTTGGAGGCGGCGCGTGCGGATAATGCGCTGCAGAATTGCTTCGCTGATGCCGTCGAACTCTTCGGCGGCGTCGGTCAGCGGAATCATGCTGAGCAGCGGCATGCCTTCGGCATCCGCCTGCAGGAAATATTGTTCGCTGCTTAAACAGGTGCGCCTGATGTCGGCTGCGCACTGTTCAATCTTGTCTAAGTCTTCGGCTGTGTAAGAACCGAGGGTCTCGCCGATGTCCTTGTTTAACCTTCGTGCCAATTCCTGCTGATATTGACGACCGCTCAACAGGAGTGACGTCGTCAGAGCTTTGTCCAGGCGGAGGTTGGGCAGCATGTCGGTCAGTGCGCGCGCGGTGCGGCCGTTCGGTACAAAGGCCAGAATCCGTTCGGAATAGGGCGTCATAAAGGCATCGACGATCGCGCCGCCCGCATCTGTGACAAGCATGTTGCCGCGCCCGCCGTGAAACATGGCGCAGTGCAGCGCGGCAGTACCGAAGTTAAATGTGATGATGCGTTCATTCGGCGGTATCGATACCGATTGCAATGTCAGGCCGATGAGGCTTTTAAACAGATCCATGCTGTTGCGGCGTGCGCGCGCAAAGCGCGGCTTGAGAAAAATTGCGCTTAAATGCGGATCAAAACTGCATTCCACCACGCCGGTGCGTTTGCTGTCCTCAAAATGCAGGAACGCCGTGCCTTTAAACTGCGTGTAGGCTTCGCTCAACACGCAGCCGCGCAGCACGTCGAGTTCGGCGGCAACATGAAACAGGGTGTAGTAGTGCTGCAGCATGCGTTTAACTCCTGACGGTCAGGAGGGTTTCCAGGCGTCGATTAATTCCCGCAAAGCGCGGAGCGGCTCTTTGCGGCGGTTGTTGTAGACGAGTTTACGCCACAGTTCGGAGTTGTCGACTGCGCTGTACATGGCTTCGCGTGCGTCCGCCGGCAGCTCCTCCATCCAGCGTCCCACATCCGTGCTCTTGACGAGATTGCTGTCCACGCGCGTTATGAGCGCCGCAATGCGCGCCTGACGCAGCGGTGAATTTGTTAAACGATACAGGCTGCGGAACTGGTCGGGTTTAAGTGCCGTGTCGCCGCGCTGCAGACCTTCAATAAATCCATTGCGCACGAGCTGACTTTTGTCGCTCAAACAGGTGCCGGCGATCTGCAGCAGGTTGGGCGGCATCAGTAGTCCGAGGGCGTATGCCGCGCGCATGCGCACGTGAATGTGTTGATCGTCCAGCAGGCGCTCCAGCGCCGCCGGGGTGGCCTGTGCGCCCATCTTACCGAGTTGAAGAGCCGCGGCCGAGCGAATGCGCCAGTTGGAGTGAGCGATCAGATCGTGCAATTCCGGGCTGACGCCGGGGTCTTTGATGCGTCCGACGATTGAGAGGCACATCAGGACGGTGCGCGGGTCGGTTGAGCGCAGCGAATCGCGCAGTTGTTTAACAACCGGCGCCGGAATTGTGTCGTGCAGCAATTGCATGACGGCGGTAAGCGCATGGCGTTCGCGTGCCGATTCGGTGGAGAGGCGCCCGGCCAGATAAGGCAGCGCCGCTTCAAGCATGTCGCGGATTTTCTCTCGTGCCGGCTGTACATTGTACTGATATTTCTGGGGCGCTGCCGAGGCCTGGGTGAACAGGCTGTCGATGTCGCCGGCCAGCGGATCGCGTTCCTCGCTTGACGAATCTGCGTCGTCGGACTCCGGCGCATCACCTGTGGCGACCTGTTCATTCAAGGCCATTTCCATATCGCGAAATACGCCGTAGGTCGACTTGCGGTGGACGCTGTCGCTGACCGGTTTTGTGTACAGATCGCGGCCCGCCCCGTCGACGAACAACCCGACCATGCCGTACTCGCGCCGGAAATCGGAGAATCCCTGCATGTTGTTCAGCGTCCTGGCGCTGTAGGCGTCGTTGCCGCGAGAGTCCAGCAAAAGAGAAACGGCATTTGCGTTGCCCCCGCCCTGAGAGAGGCTTTCGGCAATGTAGTCGTCGTCGCCGTCCAGATCGATCAGGCCGCCGAATGCGATGTCGTGTCCGCAGCCCTGTGAAACGCCGTGGCTCAGGTAGTTGTCGTTGCCCATAACGTCCAGCAGCACGCCATGCGCCAGGTGAACGCCTGCGCCCTGTGCGTATTGATACGCCACGTAGCGGTCGTCGCCGCGGCCATCGACCAGCATGCCAAGCGCGTACCAGTAGGCCGTGCCTTGTCCGTAGATATCGGAGACATAGGTGTCGTTGCCGTGAAAATCGCTTAACATTCCGATGCCGCCGGAAGCATAGGGCCGGTAGCCGAGGCCTGCGCCCTGCGTAAAGGAAATGAAGTGCTGTTCGTAGCGCAGGAAGTCCTGGTAGGGGCTGGACGTGATGAAGTGATCGTTGCCGCGCGATTCGATTACCGCGCCAAAGCCGCGCGTGAATCCGAATCCCTGGCCGTTGGCCGCCGCGCGCCAGACGTCGTTGCCGTCGCCGTCGATGCACATGGCGATGCCGAATGCGGCCGCACCCTGGGTGAAAACGCCGCCTTTATACGTGTCGTTGCCGCCGCGGTCTTCCAGAATGGCCACGCCGAACATGGCCGAACCGAGCGAGAAATCGCCGGCGGCATAGGTGTCGTCACCGCTCAGATCGTAAAGCAGGTCGATGCCGAACATGGAAGAACCGAGGCAGTAATTGCCGCCCAGGTAGACGTCGTCGCCGTCGAGGTCGATTAAACAACGCACCGGGTGGTTAATCAGATCGTTTTTGCCTTCCGGCCGTTTGGCCAGGTAGGTGTCGTTGCCGCCGACGTCAAAAATGAACAGGTAGTCGCCCTCGTACAGGTCGTCGCCCGGACCGCCGATGGCGATGCGCCCGTAGGGCGATTCGAGCGTGACTGTTTTGAGTTCTTTGGAGTAGTATTCGCGCAGGTCCGCGCCGGTTTTCAGCAGCGAGTTGAAGTGTGCGTGCAGGCCGATGCCGGCGGAGTAGAGCGCCTGCAATTTTTCCGCATCGCGCGCGGCCGCAAAGAAATTGCGGGCGGCCTGTTCTTCGGCGCGCTCGGCCGATTTCAACTCGTAGACGGAGGCGCGGCTGCTTTCTTCCGAGTACATCTGCAGACTGTCGATTTTTTGCTGCAGCAGGGCGTAGTTGCTGTACCTGATGCCGCCGCGGGACTCGCGCACGCGTTCGTCGGCCACGAGCATCGGCGCCAGGTATTGCCTGATAATCGCCGCGGCCACAGCGCCCGCGCTGCTGTCGAGCCGCGTGTCCAGCATTTCATCCAGCCGGCGCGCCGGCAGCATGTTGACCAGGGAGGGAGCTTTGTACGTTCCCAGGCGAAGGATTGGCATCATTTCCTGCGCCAGCTGATTGGGATTCTGCAGGGCCCACTGGGCGTAGAGAGAGGCCGCGTCAAACGTTTTGAGCGGTTCGGCAAAGAGGTCTTTTACCACGTTCAGGCGGTGGTCGTCATCGGGGTAGGCGTCCCAGGGCATCCACAGGCCGCCGCGGTCCATGTCCAGCGCAACAAGCCCGGAGTCGATCAGATTGTGGGCGCGTTCCGGCAGGGAGAAATCTTCGGCCAAAGCAGGCAAATACATCAGCAGCAGCGCCGCCGCGATGAGCAGTCGCATGGGTGTTCTCCCGACCTGTTAAACAACTTACAACAGGGCAATTGACGAGATAAACCACTTGTCTTCCAACAGCACCGTGGTAAATCGCAGGGTCGTAATATAACTAAACTCCGCTGTCACGGCATAGCTGGCGTTCGACAGGGTATCGGTCTGAACGCGCGTGATCTCTTTGCCTGCGATCAGTTGTGCATAGCGCAGCAGTTCCCATTGCATCTCGTACTTGTCCAGCGCCGGCATGTGTTTGCCGTCCTGCGCCGCCAGCATGAACGAAGCGGCGTCGGTGTTGGTCTGGTCCAGTTCCGCCTTAAACAAATAGACGGCGCCCACCGCCGTAGTCTGGTCGATGTCGGGCAGGGGGGCCTGGGGAGCGTGGCGCGGCCCGATGGTTATCAGTTCGCAGCCCGCCGCCAGGAAAGACAAAAACAACAGAGACGTTAAAACAGCGGTTCTGATCATAGTGCAAAAAACTCACGGGTCGCTTGCAGGGCGTCGCTCAGGCTCCTGGTCGTTCCTTGAAACGGATGAACCGCGCCGAACGTGTGACCGCTTTTGGGAATGCGCACAAGCTCTACCTTGCGTCCGCCGCCGTCCGGAGACGCGGCTGCCGCGTCGTGTGCACGGGCGGCTGCCAGCAATTTTTCCGCGGCGTCTATCGGCACGGAGAGGTCCTGCTCGGCGTGGATGAGCAGGACGTCGGACGGACTCTCGGCGACGGCGCGCAGCAGGTCCAGGCGCTCGGCATTGCGCTCGATGTCTTCCAGATAGGAGAGATTCATGCGCAGCACCTGTTTGGTGCGCTGATTGCTGATCTCAAAGTAGCCTTTGTCGCGCCAGATATTCTCCTGGCGTTCGGTGTAGCGGCCCCAGCGGCCGACGGAATTCCAGACGCAGGTTTTGTGCACGCGGCCGTTGAAATTGCGGTTGGTCAACAGCGCGATGCCGCCGCCGCGCGAATGCCCCAGCAGGTACATGCGCCGGTTCCACATCTTGCTGAGCGGCACATGCGCATCCAGCATGCCGCTGCTGATGGCCTCGACCATTTCCGCGGCGTCGGCAATTTCACGCGAAATGGTGTTGTTGGCGAAATCACCGATGCGGTCAAACACGTCGGAGCCGAGACTGATGCCGTTGAGCGAAAAGTTCATCGCCACGCTTATGGCTCCCCAACGGGCGATCTCTTCGGCCACATATGGGAAAAACCCCCAGTCCTTGAATCCCTTGAATCCGTGCAGCAGCAGGACGACGGGCTGGTCCGCCAGTCCGCGGCGATAGCGCACCGTTACGTCCAGCGTTTTGCCGATGGCGTTGGGTATGCTGAAGTCGGCGCGCTGCAGCGCCTCGTCGTTTTCTGACGGCTCGCTCATTCTTGCCCTCCGGGTAGCGCATATGCGCGGCCGCCCCGGTCGGAACGGCCGCAATTAATGACTCGTACTCGTATGCCGTTCGGTTGTCCGGTGAGTGTGATTTCTCTCCCGCCGCGAACTGTTACTGTTTGCCGCCGGATTTGGAGCCCATTTTTACTTTGAGCGTGACCGATTTGTCTTCCATCGGCCCGCGCAGAACCGTGATGTCGACGACATCGCCGGGTTTGTATTTGCCGAGTGCGTGCGTGTAGTCATAAATATTTTTGACCTCGACTTCACCGAACTGGACGATGATGTCGCCTGCGCGCATGCCGCCCTCGTCGGCCGGACCGCCGTCGCGCACACCCGAGAGGCGCAGACCCTTGGGGTGATCGGAGTAATCGGGAATTGTGCCCAGATACACGGAGAAGGCCATGGAGCTGCCCGCTTTGTCGGGCGATTTGGTCTTCTGGTAGTGCGGCGTATCGGCCGCATTGGCGATGTCGTCCACGATGTGCGTCGCCGCGCGGAAGATCTTCGCCATGCCGCCGTAGTTGATTTTGTCGTAGGTGTCCGTCGGCCGGTGATAGTCGTCGTGCGTGCCGGTAAACAGCATCATCACCGGAATCTGATGACTGTAAAAGGACGTGTGGTCGCTCGGACCAAAACCGTCTTCATTGGTCGTGATTTCCAGCGCTCCGGCTTCGCCCGCGGCGAGGGCCAGCTGCTCAAATTCGGCCGACGTGCCCGTGCCCATGATGTTCAGCTTGTTGTCCTGCAGGCGTCCTACCATGTCGAGGTTGAGCATGAATACAATCGACTCCAACGGCACGGTCGGATTTTTGACGAAGTAGTTCGACCCCAGCAGGCCCATCTCCTCACCGGAAAAACCCATGAAAATCATCGGCCGTTTGGGCGGGTTTTGCGAGTAGTACCTGGCCAGGCTCATCATCATTGAGGTGCCGGAGGCATTGTCGTCCGCACCGTGATGGATCGCCGGACCTTTGCCTTCGTAACGCGAACCGGCGCCGCCCATGCCCAGGTGGTCAAAATGCGCGCCGACAACGACGTATTGCGATTTCAGGCTTCCGTCCGTGCCGGGAATCATGCCGATGACATTGCGCGCTTCCGACGTCACTTCCTCCAGCGCTACCGTGATGGAGATTTCGGCATTTTGCAGAATGACGCTCTCCGGTTTGCGCGAGGCAAAAATGCGCTCTTCGGTTTGCTGCAGCGATTCCTTTTTGGGCGGAAAAAGATGCACAATCGAGGTGCGTTTGAACTGAACGACCGGAATGCCCAGGTCGTGCGCCATGCGGTCCGCCTGCAGCGGCATCAGGACGTTGGCCGAATCGCCCATGGGCGTCACGAAGATGATGCCCGCCGCGCCGTGTTCGCGCGCGGTCAGGACCTTTGTCGTCAGCGCCATGTGGCTGTTGAGCGGACTGTGCGGATCGCGGCGCGCATCGTTGTGCGGTCCGTGATAGTCGTTGTGGTCCGGCGAACCGCGCAGGATCACGAGAATTTTTCCGTTGACGTCGATGCCTTCGTAGTCGTCATAGCCGTCGGCCGGAGACGAAATGCCGAAGCCGACAAAGGCGAGTCCGCCGGAGGCGCTGCCGTTGGAAGAGAGGCCCAGCGGTGTGTAGTCATCGCCGATTTTGAAGGAGCGCGGCACCTGGATGGCGCGTTCCGGCGGCATGCCAGGACGAAGCACGCGAATCTTCGCGTCGCAGGCGTTGCCTGCTGCCGGTTTCAGCGCGGTGACGACGGGAAACATTTGTTCGTAGGAGTTGCCGACGGGTTTGAGGCCGTTGGACTTGAAGAAATCGACCAGGTGTTTGGCGGCCATGCGCTCGCCGTCCGTACCGGTGCCGCGGCCCGCAAGCTGATCCGACGCAAGGTAGCCGACGTTCTGTTCATAGAACTGCACCAGTTCCGTGGAATCGCTTTGCGCCAGACAAAGCGTGGAAGAAGCCAGAAGCAGAAGTGTCGAGCTGAAAAACGCGCGGCGCAAATTTTCGTAGTTTCGCATGGCCGAATCGGGGAATGTGTAAGGTTAGGTCAGGCAGTATTTAGGCCGGGAGCCGAATGCCGGCGTGCGGAACGCCCGACGGCACGGCTGCAAATTTATCGAATTCCGTGCGACGGTCAAACCAATCTGCACTTTGACGGCGCAGCCCGGAAACTGCCGCAGCATGGACGCGCAGAGGCCGGAATCAGTGCCCGGAAATCTGTTGAACCCGCCGTTCCGCGGCGGGCGTCGAACTCAACGGGAAATTTATGACGTCAAAATTGCGGCGCCTTGGTTCAGAAACGGCTATCTACGGGGTCAGCACGGTGCTCGGCCGTTTCCTGACCTTTTTCCTGACGCCGCTTTACACTCACGTGATCGAACCGGCCGAGCTGGGCGAGGTCGCCAATCTGTTTGCCCTGGTCGCTTTTGCCAACATCTTCTATTCTTTCGGCCTGGAGTCCGCCTTTTTCCGCTTTTTTGCGCGCGACGATCGCGTCAGGTCGGACCGCGTCTTCAGCCTGTCTTTTCTCAGCCTGGCCGCCATTTCCGGCTTGCTGACGCTGATAATAATGTTGGCCGCCGATGTGCTGCGCGGCCCGGCGCAGATCGACCTCGGTACGGATATGGTGCGGGCGGCGGGACTGATAGCTCTGTTCGACGCTCTGGTGCTGATCCCTTTTGCGCTGCTGCGCATGGAAGGCCGCGCCAAACGTTTTGCCCTCACCAAGTTCGCCGTTATAGTCCTGAACGTCGTCGCCAACGTTGCTTTTCTGTTTGTCTTCCAGTGGGGCGTGGCCGGTATTTTCTACGCGGGACTGCTTTCGTCCGCTGCGGGGCTGGTCATGAACGCGGACATTCTGTGGCGGCGCCTGCGTCCGTATTTTAACATCGAACTCCTGCGCGAGATGTTCCGTTTTGGCTTGCCGACCATCCCGGCTTCCTTTGCCGCGATCGTGCTTCAACTGATCGACCGCCCGCTGCTCAAGGCGTTGGCCGGCGCGGACGCGGTGGGCATCTACCAGGCCAACTACCGCCTGGCGATTCCCATGATGATGTTCGTTACGGTTTTCGACTACGCCTGGAAACCCTTCTTTTTGCGCGAGGCGGCCGGCCCGCAGGAAGAGGCCAAAAAACTTTTTTCGCGCGTGATGACCTGGTTCGTCGTTGCGGCGATGCTCATATTTCTGGTCGTGGCTTTTTTCATGGAGTTCGTCGTCACGACGCCGGTGGGCGGTCTGACGCTGATAGACGCGAGTTACTGGGGCGGTTTGTTTATTATTCCCATCGTGCTGGGCGGATACTTTTTTCACGGCATCAGCACCAACCTGCTGGTGGGGCCATACATCGCCAAAAAGACGTCTTTGCTGGCCTGGTCCACTCTGAGCGCCGCCTTTGTCAACGTTCTTGTCAACATCGTTCTGATTCCTTCCATGGGCATCGCGGGCGCGGCCTGGGCGACGTTCGCGGCCTATTTTGTCGGCGCGGGTGTGTTGTACTTCGCCTCGCGATCACTGTACGCGGTGCAATACGAATGGAGCCGCATTCTGATAATCGTGGTCCTGGCGCTGGCGGACTGGGCGGCTGTGGAGATTCTGACGCAGGACTGGGCGCTTCTGCCTGCGGTGTTTTGTCGTCTGGGCGGGCTTCTCTTGTTTGTCATTGTGTTGTATTTCGGGGGTCTGTTAAACACGGCGGAGTTAACATCGCTGCGGCGACTGTTCCGTCGTTAAACCGCGCGTCACAATCAAGCGAAGTCGTCGCGCTGCAAGACTGTCGACTGAAAGCTCATTGACAAACAAAAAGAAAAAGCAAGCCATGCCGCAGGCAGGGCGAAGCGCTTCAAGGTCACGGCTGCACGAACTGCGGGTGTCAATTCGATCTGAACTGCCATCGTGAGCAGGAATCAATTGATTGCGTTTTTTACGCAGCTTGTTAATACGGCTTGTAAGAACAAACCTGAAGCTGGCGAACTCGCATCTGAAAGCATAAGTATCCGCGCAGCGAGTTTTCAGTCTTTGAGTGGAAATTACGGTCTGTGAGTCCTGCAGCAGTCGGTGGAAAAATAAATCTACATTTCTGTTGACATTTGATTTTGGATAGTGTACATTCATCACGTGTTTAAACAGACATGCAACTTAACAGATCATGTCGCATCAGGTCACAGTAGGTGAATTTGCCCTATACCGCCATGCGACTCGCTGTCTGTTAAATCGCCGCCATCCTCTTGCCAGCGTGTTTACCCCCCTGCACGTCGGCAGTACGTCAAATGTGGTTGGTTGAACAACAAGTGTACAATAGTATTCCCAAGCACACGAACGCCTGCGAAGGTGTTGTAGAAACCAATTTTTTACCGGAAGCGAATGTCCAACATCAGCTGCCTCACGGCGGCGGTGTTCGAATCGTACCATGTATACAGCCGCGCCTTCTGCGCAACAATTAAACAACCTGGACAGTTGTTTCCGGATGGAATCAACAGGCGGCTCCCTGCCGAAACTACTGCGCATTTCCGCCTGATATAACCAGCATTGACCTGTTCGAATCGATCGCTTAGGCAGTTTAAACAGCTGTTTAAACAGTAAAACCTCGTGCCTGAATTTCACGTCGGCTCATCCGCTGTTGCGGTGTGAGCGGACTGAGTGTGTCCGTTGCCAAAACACCCGGCTGCGCCAACGGAATGCGGGCATGTATTCACTATAATTAGTTATATCATTCAACGCTCAAAATCCGCACCGGCCAACGAGTATTGGCGGGCGGAAGGAGATTTGTATGCAAAGAACAGTCCGCGACAAGCGGAACACCAACCCATGCTTAACCAATTCCGGCGCGATCATAACCATGATCGCGATGTTGTTTGTGTTAACAGGACCGTTAAGCGCGCAGCCCTCGTGGGAGTCAGGCGTCGGCGGGCCGAACCTTGAAACGGCCTACAAAGTTGAACGCACACAAACGCCCGGTTTTGAAGACGGCGTGCTGGCAATCGGCGGAACGGACAGCTACGGATTCAGGTTTGACAACAACCCGCCGAACCTGTACGTCAGCTACACGGATCCATCGGGTTCCGGCGTTATCGGCTGGGCTTTTGACCTGCAGTCCTGGGACGAAGATTACTCAATTGTTGAAATTCCTTCGGACAACAAGTTTGCGTTTACCACCGGTGTGTGGAATGAAAATACAGGCAGTTACGACATTGCCGTTATTTGCATCGACTACGGCGGAACGGTATTGTGGTCGCGCTTTTTCGGTTCGTTTGGTCGCGACGGCGGCACGTCGATTACGCTGCTGGAAAGCGGAACCTATGCGGGGGAGCTGGTTGTAGCGGGTATTTACGAAAATCCGAACGGCGACAACGATGGAGTGTTAATTCGCATGGACAATAATGGCATTGTCCAGGCGGGTTTGCGCTACGACTGCTCTTCGCTTGGATTTAACGCCAACGACCGCTTTTACTGCGTGCGCCAGGACAATATTGAAGGATACGGCACCAGCGACTACGTTTATGTGGTCGGCGCAACAAACGGCGCCAATGTACTTGACTTTAACGACGACATCTGGTTGCTTAACATCAGCCTGGCAAACCTTGCCGTTATCAATACCTCCACGGTTTACGACGGCGCCAACAACAGCACCGACCGCGGCTACAGCCTGACGCAGACCTACAATCCGGACGAAGCGGAATCATTTGTAACGCTGGTGGGCGAGTCATATCAGACTCAGCTTTTTCCTCTGACGCAGAACGACGCGACGGTCATCCGGACGAGATTTAACGGTTCACTCGGTGCTGCGGGCACCTTCCACCGGGTATACAACATTCCAAATGCGACCGACCCAAGCTGGGATGTAGCTTATGCCGTCGAGCCCAATCTGGCAAATGACGGCGGCGTGGTGGTCGTTGGACAAACCAACAATTTCGCCGAACCGAACGGCAACGCCTTTGCCATGGAAATTGACAATGCGTCCGCCGTCCTGATCGCGAATGTGTACGGGAGCGACGAATACGAGACGGCGCGTTCGCTTGACGTGGTGCCCGGCGTGGGGTATTACTTCGGCGGCACGACCTATTCCAACGGTCCCGGCGGCGGCGACCAGTGGATTGCACATGCCACGCCGACCTTGCTGACGGGACTCGACATCAACACGAGTCAATCCTGCGCCGAACCGGTTAATCCCGGCAACGACGACTTCGGAACGGTAAGCGCGCTTTCACCTGCAACGTATTCGATATCCGCGCCGGTAGCTCCCAGTTTTTCGGTCGACATGCAGGCCGATGTTGAACAGTTCTGCCAGGGGCCGCCGAACCCCGCGCCGCCGCTGCCGACGGATGTTGAACCGGACGAAGACCTGGTGCGCAGCGCCACGGCGGAGTCGGCGTACACAAACTCGTTTTTCCTGGCGCCGAACCCGGTCGGCTCGGGCGAGGATATCAGCCTGCGTTTAATTAAACGCATCCCCACTGACGCGGTACTTACCGTAACGGACGCGTTGGGCCGCACGTTGATGAAAATTGACGGCAGCGTCCTCGGCGGCGTGCGCAACCATACGATCTCCACTCAGGGCTGGAGCAGCGGCGCGTATACCATCAGCATCAGGACCGGCGCCGACGTACAAAGCGAAACCATTATCGTTCACGATTAAGTCGTTAAACTTCAACACAATTTCTGAATGTTATTCTCAGGAGATAGATGTATGTTCTTGCGCATTTTACACATTCCGCGCTGTATCTGTGCGGCAATTCTGCTGGCGGCTCTGCTTTACACGCCGCAGACCGCGATGGGGCAATGGGAAGTTCAATTTGGCGGCGACAATGAGCCGGACAACACACACAAGGTCATCGGCGGGCAGTATGGCAGCTTGCTGGGGTGGTCGTTTGCAATCGGTGGAACACACGCGTCGAATGCGGCTTCCGCGTTTAACTCCAATCCGCCCAATGTTCTGATTACTTATACCGATCCGCTCGGTTCGGTCTTCCGCGGCATCATGCACGACGTTGAGGCGTGGGACGTCGACGCGTCGATGCTCGAGTTAAACGACGGTTCCGGCGTGGCCTGGACCACGGGTATTCGCAATCCCGACAACGGCAGTTTCGACATCGTAGTGGCGCGGGCGCCCTACGGCGGCGCTCCGACTGTGGCGCGTGTATTTGGCGGATTTCAGGATGACGGCGGCACGTCCATCATTCAACTGCCCGACAATGCCACCTACGGCAACGATCTGTTAATTGCGGGTACGACGGAGAGCTTCGGCAACGGAACCAGGAACGGTTTCCTGTTGAAGGTTGACGAGGTGACGCTGGCTATGGACTGGCTCTACATTTACTCCGGTCCTTCGGGAAGCGACCGTGCCGACGAGTTTTACGCCGTGCGTCCGGGAGCTTTTGATTTTGTTAATCCGGACTACGTCTACGCCGTCGGGACCAGCAACAGTTTCAATGGTGCAAGCAACTACGACATGTGGGTGGTGCGCGTCGATCCGCAGAACGGCGCACCGATTCTGCAGGGCGCGGCTTCCTTCGGCGGCACGGGCAACGACCGCGCGTTTAACCTGGAAACGACGTCCTTCGGTCCCTGCGGCGGCCCGCTGACCGACAGGGTTAACCTCGTGGGTGAAACTTACAGTGGCACGTTCTATGCCAACGACATCAGCGTGCTGGCAATGGACGAGTTTTTTGTTAAACAATGGGCCAATCGCTACGACGTGCTTCAGAACCCGGTGCCGTCGGCCGAGACGGCCTACGACGTGGCGCAGCGTTCGAACACGGGGACGATCATCAGCGGCGATCTCGTTCTGGTGGGGCAGACCAACCACGGCGGCGCGGCTTACGGCGAGGCGCTGGGTATGATGATATCGTCGACCGGTGTACCGATTGTCTTTCAAAATATGTACGGCGATCAACTGACCTACAGCACGGCGCGATCGATCGGGTTTAACTACAACCTGCTGCTGCCGTATTACGTGGCGGGCCGTACGGATGCCGCGCAGGCGGGCGACCAGTATCTGTTAAACATGCAGCCCGGTGGGCAGACGGGGCAGACGGGCGGCAACGCCTGTCCGATTCCGATCACACCACTCGATCACAGCATGTCTGAGCCGGTTGTCACGCAGAACATTCAGGCCACGTCGGTGACGCCGATCTTTAACAGCGCGATCACGATCCAGACGACGGAGATCGGTCAGCAGATCGATATCTGCGGTCCCTGATCTGAATTCTATGCGGCGTGACTGAGCACGTGTGGTTTGTATAAAGCCGGAGCGTCGATGACGCTCCGGCTTTGTCGTTTTTGTTTCTGCCGCTGACCGTTCAGCGGCTGTTGCGGCGCGTTCACCCACGTTATTGGCTACGTTCAGTTTTTTACGCGAGGATAGAATGTGGATTCGATGTAGACTGGCGCATGACACGGGGCGCCGCATGCAACGCGCCGTGTTATGCCGGACTGACGTTTGCCTTACAAAAATCTGCACTGGTTGCAGGGAGGGAGGAGTGCGTCTGGACGTGGTGGAGACTCGCGGTAGACTGTATGTTTAAAAAAATCGATTTCCGGCCGATGCTAAGGAGAAGAATAAATACCTTCTTAACGAAACGGATCGGAAATCGATATGTCACAACATGCAGTAATC
>JAUIKM010000052.1 GCA_030430495.1 bacterium
GCCTGCAAATTCTCCAGAATGCCTGCGGAACGACATCAACGGGTTCGGCGAATACTTTCTTCATATTTCACTCCAAAAAAATGTGAACTACCAGGAATCTTGGAGCGAAATATGTGGCTTTTCATGATCGCCGGTGTGGGCGTGCGCGCCTAAACAGTTAACAATTGTTATCATTCTGGGACGATATCTACGGTCGTATGCGTTTTTTTGTGGAATTAACCGAAATGGTCACAATAATCACATTGATTGATTGTTTAACATTAACGCCGATTGGTGGAAAGTATTAACAAATGATAGCATTTTCCACCTCCGCCTGTTGACTACCGTTATTTGTTTCTCCATTTTTCTGCCTCGGCCCCCTCCTAACTTTCTGGAAAGGAACCGGCAGGTATGGAGGACTTAACTAAATCTATCGGGGAATGCTACCCTGAACTCTCACAGACAGAGCAACAGCGATTGGCCGACAAGGTCGATGACCTGGCGCACCTGTTTGCATCCATGATCATTTCGAATAAGCAGCAGGATGGTTGTATGACTGAACCAGTCGTTCCCAAGAATGGGAGCATATCACATGATCGTTGATCACGATCTACCAGTCGGGTGAGCTTGGCTTTACGGTCAGGCAACCAGTTGTTCTATGATTGGCGTGGGCAGCACAGAACGATCGTTTGAATGAACAGCAGGTGTTGGCGAGCACGGCCCGGCTGTTTGTGAAGTGGTATTGATCAGTTGAACACACATACTTTTAGACATAGCTTGTAGGATTCACAGTATTATGCGCAAGAAGAAAAAGCAAACCAAACAAGCCATCCGAAATGAGGCAATTGATCTTCTGCAATCAACCGCTGATATTTCGGACGGTCGCTATCACGAGAATCCCCTGCCAGGTCTTATTCGTGACGGAAAGCCAATTTATGCGGTTGGTTATGTCAGGGTTAGCACTGAAGACCAGGGAAAGAGATTTTCACTCGGTGCTCAGCGTGAAACGCTTGAAGCCTTCGGAAAGCTTTACAACATTGTTTGGGTTGAGTCATTCTTTGAGGATCGGTGCAGCGCTAAGTCATTGAATAGGCCCAAATGGAGAAGCATGTTGGAAGTGGTTAAGAAGCGTACAGAGGTCAACGCCATTATAGCCATCACACCCGACAGAATTAGCCGCATGTTCTCAGATGGTTCATTTGTCTATGACCGTCTCGCTCAGGCTGGAATTGCAGTGGTCACTTGTGATACTTTTTCGCCGACGTCAAGCGATTTTCTTCCAAGAACCCTGCTTGCAGTGATTGCCCAAACTGAAAACATGAATCGCGGAAAAAGCGTCAAGGGCGGAATCAAAAAGAAACGCTCACTCGGATTGCCACATGGCAAGGCCCCGTTCGGCTATCACTATGTTTCAGAAAGTGGGTACAAGGTTCTCCAGCCTCACCCATCCAAGTCAAATACAGTTAAGCAGATTTACAAGTTAGCGCGAACAACGAACCTGAGCCTGAGGGCTATCAGAAGACAGATCGTAGCCGGCAGGTACGATACAGAACGCCTGCCGCAGAAAGTAGAAGTCATAATAAAAAACCCGTTTTACAAGGGTGAGATGCGCATGGACACACGTTCAGAGACGCCACATGTCGTACCGGGCAAACACAAACCGCTGGTTGCAGCAAAAGAGTGGAAACAAGCAAACGATCGGTGGTGCTTGCGCAAGACCTCCCGAGTTCAGCAAAACGAACTCATGGCAGATGTGGCCATTACCGGACTTGTTCGATGCTCTTGTGGACGGAAATTGTACGCCATGCGCAAGGTCCATGAACTGCCAAGTGGACTGAAACAATACTCATATCTGTTCTGCAAAACATGTAAAATCTATTCGCGAACGAAAGATATTGAGAATGATTTAAAAACGGTATTCAATCGCCTGACATTCAAATCAGAACATTTTCATCTTTTCATCAGTCTGGTACAGAAGCATGCAAACGACATTAACAAAAGTGTACTTGATCGAATTCAAGTTCAAACAAAAGCAGTACAAACTATTGAGCGAAAACTAGAGCGCATACAAGCCGATTATGTGGCCGGAAATCTGCCGGTAGATGAGTACAGGCAATTCGCAAGTAAACTACGTGCAGACAAAATTGATTCGGAGAATGCACTTGATACATTGCAACACGAGTTGGCAACTGTTGATGTTGACAGTGCTGATTGTTTAAGTCAACTTGCCCAGATCGGGGAGATATTCGAGAAGGGTTCAACCGAGCTGCAGCGTCAAATAATTCGCACATTCTTCGGTGAGTTTCATGTTGGTGATCCTGTAGTTGGAAACAGTGTAATCGACTTCATTTTCACTCTGGAACCCGCACCAATACAGGAGCCAGACTTTAAAGCCGGAAGAAATGTTAATACAACTGGCACAAACGGCAAAAAACGCAGAAACAAAAACCATAACCGGGTTAAGGTGTGGCGCAACTCCAGCAGTAACAACAAGTTACGGGAGTGCCACAAGTCGCAAACTGCATCTTGTGATGCAGTGGGACGGAAATCCCGATCAACAAGGATTGAAACTAAAACAATTTCAAGAGCCGCGCCCGCCGCCATTTTTTGTCCGAGACCTACTATCCGATCAACAAGGATTGAAACTATATACCGGCCATGTGTATGCGCATTACATTGCTTGGTCCGAGACCTACTATCCGATCAACAAGGATTGAAACTCAAGTTGAGCTTCGTTAAATCGGCCCCGGCAAAGGTCCGAGACCTACGATCCGATCAACAAGGATTGAAACAGTCCGCACCACGCAAGTCCGCGCCGCGCAGGACCGGTCCGAGACCTACTATCCGATCAACAAGGATTGAAACAAGAGCATCCGGACCGATTTTCGATGTCGGACTGGTCCGAGACCTACTATCCGATCAACAAGGATTGAAACTACGCGTAATAGCTACAGGCGTCGCTGCCGTGCGTGTCCGAGACCTACTATCCGATCAACAAGGATTGAAACTCCCATACACGTCACCCGCCAACCTTTGAAGCGCAAGTCCGAGACCTACTATCCGATCAACAAGGATTGAAACATGATGCGGACCTGCAGGCCTTTCTCGACGAACACGGTCCGAGACCTACTATCCGATCAACAAGGATTGAAACTGAGCCAGCCGGGGAAGGCGCGGCGAACGATGCTGAGTCCGAGACCTACTATCCGATCAACAAGGATTGAAACTCAAAAAGGGCGGCCACTTCGGACAGCTCTTTTCGCGTCCGAGACCTACTATCCGATCAACAAGGATTGAAACCACACGGAGCCGCCGGAAAGGCGCGCGCAGAGTGGGTCCGAGACCTACTATCCGATCAACAAGGATTGAAACTAACTCCCAGTTCAAAATCAAACTTGTAGCCGTCTGTGTCCGAGACCTACTATCCGATCAACAAGGATTGAAACGGGTCTTCTCGACCTGGGGTGGGGTGGCTTCTTTCTTGTCCGAGACCTACTATCCGATCAACAAGGATTGAAACATCTTTTCGTGGTACTCTATCAGCTCCTTCGTTTCCAGTCCGAGACCTACTATCCGATCAACAAGGATTGAAACGAATCTGATCCATTCTCGCGCACAGTGCCGGACCTTGTCCGAGACCTACTATCCGATCAACAAGGATTGAAACCAGAAAGAAAAGGGGCATTGGACCCCGACCGGGTTGAGTCCGAGACCTACTATCCGATCAACAAGGATTGAAACTCTAATTGTGGAAACTTGCGGTATTCGTCCGTCCCCGGTCCGAGACCTAACTATCCGATCAACAAGGATTGAAACACTTTCAGCAGGGCGGGCGCATCGGCAACGGTGTTCTGTCCGAGACCTACTATCCGATCAACAAGGATTGAAACTCAGCGCTTCGACGCGTATGACAAAATCCTTCCTAGTCCGAGACCTACTATCCGATCAACAAGGATTGAAACACCCAATCTTTGGGCCTCCAATTAAAGGCCATTTCAACGTCCGAGACCTACTATCCGATCAACAAGGATTGAAACACGAACATCCAGATCGCGAAGGTCGAGTATATCGCGGTCCGAGACCTACTATCCGATCAACAAGGATTGAAACTCGTCGTACTCCGCCTGCAGCTTCCTGCCGTCCGACGGTCCGAGACCTACTATCCGATCAACAAGGATTGAAACTATATACCGGCCATGTGTATGCGCATTACATTGCTTGGTCCGAGACCTACTATCCGATCAACAAGGATTGAAACCAAATCTGAAATTGTAGAAACCGGGTAATCTTCGCCGGTCCGAGACCGAACATCCGATCAACAAGGATTGAAACATTGGTCATAAAGACGGATGAACCCAATTTTCTTCTTGTCCGAGACCGAACATCCGATCAACAAGGATTGAAACTTTGATTCAATCAGGTTCCATTGTTCACGTTCTTTCAGTCCGAGACCGAACATCCGATCAACAAGGATTGAAACCCCTTTCAGTGTGAAGCTGGTAATAATCTGGTCGATGTCCGAGACCGAACATCCGATCAACAAGGATTGAAACGCCGTAAGGGAATTCGAACGAATTCGCTAGGCTGGGGTCCGAGACCGAACATCCGATCAACAAGGATTGAAACTGCAACGCCGCCTCCGGCAACACCCAGACGTAGGCGGTCCGAGACCGAACATCCGATTAACAAGGATTGAAACGCATGGTCGATCCAGACGCCCGCGGCCTGATGAAAGAACTGTGGTCCGCAGCATGGAGGATGGTCTATGATGTGGGGCCTGTATTACCGCAGCGGTTGGCGGCGCGAACATGGCGTCACGTCTGAGAATATTTGAGGTAGATTCTCCAGGGTTTTTGTCGTATCTTTACACCCTACAACATATTTACAAAGGTCTACTCATGAAGCCACCGCTCCTGCTCCTCCTGGTACTACTCACGCTTCACGTCGGATTTAACACTCCGGCATGCGCACAATGGCGCGGCGACGGAACGCAGCGCACCGAAGCCGGCGTCCCTTATGTTCCATTGACCACCATGCCGGAATACCACACCGACATGCCGTTGGACTGCATGGCGGCCTACATCGTCCTGGACTCGGTCGCACGAACCTTTACGCATTACGACGCCGACATGATCGGCAACTACCCGCGCATGACGACGCTGGACACCTTCCGCGTCCTGGCGCGCTACTACTACGCGCTGCACGACTACGATCCCGTTCTTGTAAAGCGCTATTTCGCCTCGTCCAGACGGAGCATCCTGGACGGAAACAGTGGCTACGGAACCTACCCCGTCCTCCTGCATACCGGTATGGTGCGCACCCTCATCGGCGACGGCCGCCTGGGCCCCAGGTATACCGTGCTGCTCGCCGCGGCCTACGTCGTGCGCGCACGCGTGATGGAGGTCAGAAGTGGAACGGACTCGGCCTACGGGGCCCGGCTAACACAATGGTCCAACGTCGCCTGCGAGGTTCTGGACACGATCAAGGGCATGCATCTTCCGAACTGGTGCGACGTCGGCGGCGCAGAAGATGCGCCGGACGGGCAGACGCCGCCGCCTGCCCCGCCGCACTGCATCATCTACGGTCATCCGGACTGGTGGACCGGCAGAATGGCTTACCCGGACGGCAAGTCGCGGATCGAGGTCCCGCAGCCCGGCGACGAACTCTACCTCTTCCTGCAGGTCGGACGCGGCTGTAACGGCGAATGCATCATGTTCACCCCGCACAATACACACGACACCAACGGCGGCGTTTTTCCGATCGTCGATGGCATGGTCCTCGACAAAGGCAATTTCTGGGGACTCGGCACTCTGGCTCCCGAGGCTGAATTTCGAGCGACGCTGCAGGAGCACATCGAGACCATCAGGACGTGGTGGATCAGCCCCTGACACCAAACTCTTTACACCTGCTCTTCGGAGACAATCCTATGACGTCCCGCCTTCTGCGTGCCGCACTGGCATGCCTGCTGCTTGCAACAGCCTCCCCTGTCTGTTTCGCCGACAGCCGCGTGCATTTCGAAGTTGAACGCTTTCCGTTCACGGACTTTGAAAATTCCGGCAGGTGCATCGTCACCGTATTCGCCGTCACCGGCGACCACGACTGGGAGGTCAGTTCGCTCAACCTGGGCGTGGAGTACAACGGCGCCGCCCTGGGCGCGCCTGAGCTGCTGGACGTGAATCGCGACGTGCTCGACGACTCGTATGCGGTGACCGTCACGCCCAATACCGACGACTGGTTCAGGATCAACGTCCTGAAATTCGTCGGACCTCGTGTTACGATCCCCGCCGGCGGCCGCATTCGGCTCTTCCGCGTGCGCCTGACGGTTCTGGCGACCAACCCCGCCGCACTGCAGGACGTGATGTTGGAAAATGACGACATCAATTTCAAGCCCGGCGACATTCTCAGCCAGGTGTTCCACGGCGATATGCAACTCAACTACGGCGCAAACGACCATCTGGGATGGACGGCGGAAGCGGGCGGCACGCAGATTATCGCCGCCTGTAACAACGGCTTCTACCGCTTCGTGAGTTGCGACACGGTCGTGGAGTATTTTACCGCATTTCCGCTGTCGGACGCGGCGGCCGGCTGGTATCCGGAGCCCACCTCAAGCGGATTCGCGGTGGTGCGCTACCAATATGATTTTGCCGCCGACCTGCCCGAAGGTCCCGATGAAGCCTTCGAGTTCGCCCCCGATGAGCTGGAAGCGATCGGCGACAACTGCCGTTGCGCCTGGAGCGCGCAGACCGGCGAACGCCTGCCCTGGGCCGAGACGCAGGGCGGCGGGCGCATGTACTTCTCGCGGTTGGAGGCCGAAATCGGCGACCAGTTGCAGGTGCAGACGCTGGCCGCCAATACCTTTCTCGCGTCGGTCGATGCGCCGCCGGATGAAGCGTTCCAGCGCATCGTCGACACAAGCACCTGCGGCCCGGCGTCACAGGCAAGCCGCATCGTGTTCAACAACACAGATGCGTTTCATGACGCGAACCCCTTCGTCCGCTGGACCACCTGCGCGCCGCACGGCGACGGCCCCTTCGGCTGCGACGAGCCGGCGGGGATCACGCTGCTCGATGTGCGCTCTGTCTGGCACCACGAACTGGGTCACTACCTGGGGTTGACGCACTCCGTTCATCCCGACGACCTGATGCATGGCTGGGGTTCCAGAACCAACCACGTTCAGGTCAAGTTCACCCAGTGCGACGCCGACCGCGTGCGGCGGCTTTACAGCCCGAATATCATCGGGCAGCCGCCGGTAAATTTTGGTGCGGCGCGCGGCAAACATCACGACGTCGTGCTGATGGAAGGATGCGGGATTGTCGGGGTTGAAGAAAGCGACGCCGACCGTGAGCAACTGACCGAAGGCAACGAACTGGTGGTGCGGCCGTCACCTGCAGCGCCGGGCGACATTGTGCACATCGGTTTTGGTGTCGAGCACGCCGGTCACGTCAGACTTTCGCTGCATGACCTTGTCGGCCGAGAGTTGGCGCGCCCGGTTGACGGATTGCGGGAAGCCGGGCGGTATTCGGAGGTAATATTCGCCCGAAACGCGGGCGCCATACTGGTGCGGTTGGTACGTCCGACTGGAGTTGTGGTGCGCAAGATGCTGATCACGCGCTGATGTGCCCCTTTCGCTGTCAGGGTCAGGTTACTGTGGTGACAGCGAAATGGCTCCCACACAAACGCTTGATCTGGTTAACAAAAACGGCCCTTGCACCAGACACGCACGGACTTAGG
Source organism: bacterium (assembly GCA_030430495.1). GTDB lineage: Bacteria > Bacteroidota > Ignavibacteria > Kapaibacteriales > UBA7675 > JAUIKM01. Next base: position 7,711 of record JAUIKM010000052.1, read on the forward strand.
TCCGAGACCGAACATCCGATCAACAAGGATTGAAACACATCCACCTGCGGAGGGGCAGATATGACCGAAAAGTCCGAGACCTACTATCCGATCAACAAGGATTGAAACAAGAGTACAGGCAATTCGCAAGTAAACTACGTGCAGGTCCGAGACCTACTATCCGATCAACAAGGATTGAAACTCCAATGCTTCGTCCTGTTCGGTCTCGAACATGGCCTGTCCGAGACCGAACATCCGATTAACAAGGATTAAAACACGTAAGAATCCACATAGACCGGATGCGGCCATACTATCCGAGACCGAACATCCGAGCAACAAGGATTGAAACAAATTCGCGTCGAGCAGGCCCCAATCTTGGAAGCGCGTCCGAGACCGAACATCCGAGCAACAAGGATTGAAACGGTTGGGGTGAGCGCCTCAAATCAGACGGCACGGGTGTCCGAGACCGAACATCCGAGCAACAAGGATTGAAACTAAAGATGTCCGACTCCCAAACGCGGAACGTGCAGGTCCGAGACCGAACATCCGATTAACAGGGATTGAAGCATGTTAATCGTAGCAATCGTTGCACGCAGTTGACCGAGGCCCTAGACCTACTATCCGATCAACAAGGATTGAAACGCTCCGATGCAGTCGGTGCAGCCGCGCACGCCCTACAGTCCGAGACCGAACATCCGATCAACAAGGATTGAAACCGGCTCAAAATACGGCGGCTCAAAAGGCGCTTAAAAGTCCGAGACCGAACATCCGATAAACAAGGATTGAAACATGAGGAAGACGAAGTGCCGGTGCTTGTGTGCCCACGTCCGAGACCGAACATCCGATCAACAAGGATTGAAACCAGGTCGTGGTGGCCACAGATGACACGATCCGAACAGTCCGAGACCGAATATCCGATCAACAAGGATTGAAACATTTCACCGGGCGCTTAACAGGTCATGCTCTCCAGAGTCCGAGACCGAATATCCGATCAACAAGGATTGAAACCGACATTGGCCCCGCCGGACTTTGTGCTGGGGACGGGTCCGAGACCGAACATCCGATCAACAAGGATTGAAACGGATTAACAGTCTGTATTTGGGCGTTAAAATGAGAAGTCCGAGAACGAGCATCCGATTAACAAGGATTCAAACGCATGCCGATTACATTCACATTGGCGTCCTTTCCGACACTGCTCGCACGACGCACCGCAACTTCAATGTTAAGAATACTCCTCACGCGTGAACGCCGCGCTCCTCGCCGCTTGACTAACCAGAAAAGGCTGTTTAAAAGCGCAGAGCCAGGCAGAACCTGGCTCCAGCTTGTCATGATTTTAAACATCAGCCTGTACGGCAGCGGGACTTAAGGGGCCGTGAGCGAGTCCTGCACCTCGCCGCAGTGCAGCATCGAAGCGCCGAAATAGGGGTTTAACACCTTGTCCTCGCGGCTGAGCCAGTGGCCGCCGCTGTCGTTCTCCACCATCGGACAATACTGCACGTAAACAACGTCCTGTAATGGGCGCAACACCGACACAAGCGTGATCAGTCGGTTGGACAGCGGTTTTAAATGCTGCCGGAGAGCGTCGATGTCACCTGATTTGCTCAGGTCCGAGGCCAGCGACTGCAGCGCCGGGCCGTGTTCCATCCAGGCGTCGTGTGAACGGCCCTTAAACATCGACATGTCAAGTGCGCCGAATTGCCGGTTAAACACAACAGCTGCGCCTTTGGCCGATGTGAAGTCGTCGGCGACGAGGGCGTCCTTCATCACAAAATACTGCTCCAGTGCAGCCGCCAGTTTGTCGCGTGCGGAGGCCGAAACGGCGACGGGCTCGTGGATGACGGGATCGTCCGAAGCGGAATTGTCGGCGGCGTTAAAAAAGGTCCTGCCGGGGTTCATCATGCTGCGGCCGCCCGCCAGCTGCGCCGCGGCATCGACGGCAAAGACGCCGCGCGAAACGACTCTCTCTCCGGCGTCCAGCCCGGCGCGGATCACGACCATGTCGCCCGTGGAGGGGCCGGTCGTCACTTCGCGCAACGTGTAAACAGGCGCATTTGCCGGGCCGGATTCGACGTAGACAAGCGAGCGCTCGCCCGTCCAGAGCAGCGCGCCGGCCGGCAGCAGGAAATCGGCTCCGGCGTCCCTGACCGTCGTCATGATCGTCCCCTCGGCCAGCATGCCGGGTTTGAGCATGCGATCGCGGTTGTCGACCGTGCAGCGCGCCCGCGCCACACGACCGCCGCGCTCCAGTTGCGGATCGATATAATCGATCACCGCGCGGCGCCGGGCTCCCGGCAGCGCGCGAAGGCGAAAGATCACGCTGTCGCCGACCGCGACGCGGCCCATGTCGGATTCGTAGAGGTCAAATTCAATCCAGAGTCGATCCAGATTGATGAGCGTCAGGAGCCGCTGACCGGTCCTGACGTAGTCGCCCTCGCGGATGTCGAGGCGCTGCACGAGGCCGCCGCGCTCCGTCGTCAGCGTCGCAATGCCGTCGCTGCGGCCTTGCGCGGCAAACGCGTCGATCTCGGCGTCGCTGAATTTCCAGTTGCGCAGACGCTCACGCGCGGCGGCGAACAACTCTGGTTGTTCGGCGCGCATCGCAAAGGCCGTGTGCAGTTCCTGCTGCGCCACCTGCAGCGCGGGCGAATAGAGTTGCAGCAGCGGCGCGCCGGCGCGAAACTCCTGGCCCTCGAAGTTGACCAGCAGGCGGTCGACGCGCGCGTCGATGTGGGCCGTCAGCACCGAGAGCGTCTGCTCGTCATAGGCGACTTCCCCGCTGACCGCCAGAGGTGAAGTGCGCGCATCGACAGTCTGCGCGGCCACCGTTTCCAGCCCGGCCAGACGGCGGGCGCGATCGGACAGCCTGACCTCATCGAGATTGTTTTCGGCGCTCTGCGCGGCGGCCGGGATCAGCTCCATGCCGCAGATGGGACAGTCGCCCGGCTCGGGTTGCCTGATGGACGGGTGCATGGAGCAGGTCCAGATCGTCGCCTCCGCCTCTGAAGTCGCCGCAGTATGTTCGTGCCCCGCATGATCGCTTCCGCCGGCAAAGAGGAACCAGCCGAGCGCGAGGCCCGCCGCCAGACAGGCCGCCGCTATCAGGTAGTTCAACTTCCGTGAGTGTTTTGTATGTGTCATTGTATTTCTCCCACGATTGGCCGCTTCGGGCATTTCTGTCCGCCCGCGGCAGAATTGGGCGCATGCGCGCCGATACCGTACTGAATCTGCGTCAGGGATTTCATTCGCCTTCCTCCGCCAGCAGATACAGGAGTTCTTCCTGCGCCGCGTAAAAACGACGCTGCATATCGATGCGCCGCAGCTCTAGGTCGAGCATCTGCAGACGCGTGTCCAACAGTTCGTCAAAGTCGCCGGCGGCGGCGCGGAATGCGGCCGTCTGCAGGTCGTAAATCCGCTCGTATTTGTCCAGCTGGGTACTGAACAGCGCAAAACTGCGCGCGGCTTCCGTCAGGCGGAAACGCGCATCGTCGTACTGCGCCCGCAGCGCCAGGCGCGCGTCGTCGCGTTCAAGGGCGTGCATGCGTCCGAGCAACTCGGCCTCGTCGATACCGGCATCGGTTCTGGATCGGAACAGCGGAATCTGCATGTTGAGCGTCGGCATCAAGGCGTCCGCGCCGTTGTCGGCCGGTGCGGCGTCGCTGCGCTCGTTTATCAGGGCGTAGTCGATTCCCAGGCTGATGGCGGGCATGCCCTCGCGACGCCGCTGATCGGCCAGCGACTCCGCCGCGGCGCCGCGTTCGTCGTAACTGCGCAGCATTGGGTGACGCGCCAGGCGTGTGTCCACGTCGATCTCCGTCAGCCGGGCGGCGAACAGCAGGCTGTCCAGCCCCGTCGGCATGAGCGCCGGCAGCGGCGCGGCGCTCTCGTCGTTGAGCAGGCGCCGCATCTCGCGCTCCACGGCGGGGCGGTTTTCCGCCAGCAGATCGAGCGCCAGGCTACTCTGTTCCAGCGCCAGATCGATGCGCAGTGTATTGACCAGATGGTTGTCGCCAGCGGCAAATCGCGCCAGCACAAGCGCGCGCAGGTCTTCCAGCAGTTGTATCTGGCGACGCTGAACCGCAAGGCGCAGATCGAGCGCCGCCAGGCGATAGTACACGCGCGCTACGCGCAGGCGCAGGCCGCGGCGCAGGTCTTCGTGGCGGCGCTGCAACGCACGCGCGGCATGTACCGCCGTCTGTTCGCGCGCTTCCGTCAGGCCGAACCAGGGAATCGGCTGGCGCAGCGAAAAACGGGCGGTCTGCGCGCCGAGCCGCGTCTCCAGCGGCGCAGCACCCCAGGCGAGCCCCAGTTGCGGATCGGGGTATGCGCCCAGCGCACGACTGCGCGCCAGCTCCGCCTCACTGTGCACCTGCACGGACCGCAGCTCCTGGTTTTGCTCCAGCGCGATCCTGACGTACTCATCCAATGTCTGCGCCGCACCCGGCGACGACCATAAAAAAGCGCAGAGCGCGATCGGGATCAGGGTGTATTTCATGATTGCACCTCCGGCAGGCGTCGTTTTTCAATCTGGTAAATCACAAGAGGCGTAAAAATCCAGGCGACGGCCGCAGCCAGCATGCCGCCCACCGCAGGAATCGCCATGGGAATCATGATGTCGGAACCACGCCCGTCGGACGTCAGAATCGGCAGCAGTGCGATCAGCGTCGTCGCCGTCGTCATCGCCGCAGGTCTGATGCGCCGTCCTCCGGCCAGCAGCACCGCCTCGCGCAGTTCCTGTACATTCGTCGGCCGCAGCTTCTTCAGGCTCTGGTCGATATAGGTGGCCATCAGAACGCCGTCGTCGGTGGCGATCCCGAACAGCGCGATAAATCCCACCCACACGGCCACGCTCAGGTTGATATCCCCGATATTGAACATGGCGCGCAGCGACTGATCCAGCAGGTCCGCGTTCATGAACCATTCCTGGCCGTAACACCAGAGCATGATAAATCCACCGCTGAAGGCCAGGGCCGCACCGCCGAAAATCACCAGCGCACGCGGGACCGAACGGAACTGCAGGTAAAGCAGCAGGAAAATCACGACGAGAACCAGCGGAATGATGATCGCCAGACGCTGTTCTGCACGCACCTGGTTTTCGTAGCTGCCGGAAAAGCGGTACGACACACCGGCGGGCATGGACAGATCACCCGCGGCAAGGGCCTGTTCAATAATGCTTCGGGCTTCCTCCACGACTTCGACTTCAGCAAATCCCTCTTGTTTGTCAAAGAGTACGTAGCCGACGAGGAATGTGTCTTCGCTCTTGATAACCTGCGGACCGCGTTCGTACCCGATCGAAGCGACTTCGCCGAGCGGGACCTGCGCGCCGGACTTGGACGTCACAAGAACACGCGCCAGATCGTCGGGCGAGTCGCGCAATTCGCGCGGATAACGCACGGTCACGGCGTAGCGCTCGCGCCCCTCCACCGTGCTGGTGACGCGTTGTCCGCCGACGGCGGCCTGCACGACCTGCTGAATGTCGTCTATGGACAATCCGTAGTCGGCCGCCGCATCGCGATCGATGTCGATGTTGATATAGGGTTTGCCGACAATTCGCTCGGCAAAGACCGAGGCGGCTTTGACGGCGGGAACGGTTTTGAGCACGCGCTCCAGCTCAACGCCGAACTGTTCGATGCTCGCCAGGTCGGGTCCAAAAACCTTGATGCCCATCGGTGCACGCATGCCCGTCTGCAGCATCACCAGACGCGTTTCGATCGGCTGCAGCCGCGGTGCGGATGTGACGCCGGGCAGCGAGGCCGCGGAGATGATCTCCTGCCAGATGTCGTCCGGCGATGAGATATGCGGCCGCCACTGCCGATAGTAACTCCCGCTTTTGTCGGGCAGCAGTTCCGCGACGTCGATTCGGGCTTCGACCGCCGCAGCGTTGTCCAAGGTGTCGCCGTTGCGCAGAATGAAAGCGCCGTGCTCATCTGTACGGAAGCGCACGGGACGTCCGCGCGCATCGGAGGCGTATTCGGATTTGTAGTCGATCAGGTTTTCGTACATCGAAGTCGGCGCGGGATCGAGCGCCGACTCGACGCGCCCCAGCTTGCCTACGACCTGTTTTACTTCGGGGATGGCGGCCGTCAGAATGTCGAGCTGCTGCAGATAGACGGTATTCTGCTGCACGCCAGCGTGCGGCATGGTGGTGGGCATGAGCAGAAAACTGCCCTCGTCCAGCGCCGGCATGAACTCCTTGCCGATGCCCGGAAAGGCGTGCACCGCGCTGCTCCAGACCGCCGTGGTGCGGATGTTGACGTCCAGCAGGTCAAAGGACGCGGCCGCCCAGCCGAAGACGCCGGCAAAACCGATCCAGGCCGTCAGCCCCCAGACCAGCACCGCGGCGGGAAGACCAAAAAACGCCAGAGGATTGCGCAGGCAAAACGCCAGGATGCGGCGGTAACCGCGCACAACGAGATAAACCGCAGCCAGGATGACTCCCACCACCAGTGCAACCAGCAGCGTGTTGGCAAGATCCGAGTACTGCGGTCCGAGCGGCAGCCAACGCGAACCCAACAACCACAGGACAAACGCCACCGCAACGACGGTTGACAGATGTTTTGTCCACGACAATTTGTCGGACATGGCGCGGCGCACCAGACCGGCCGCACCGAATGCGGCCAGCGCAAAACCGGCAAGCGCGTCAACCCACAGTGACGCGGCCGCACCGCCCGCCAGCAAGAGAAGGTCGAGCAGCAACCCCGGAAGTCCGGCGCGAATACCGCGCCGCCTGAAGATGAGATGCGCAACCGCAGGCATGACGAACAAAGCCGTCAGCACGGCCGTCGCCAGCGCAAAGGTTTTGGTCCAGGCCAGCGGGTGAAAGAGTTTGCCTTCCGCCGCTTCCAACGCAAAAACGGGAATGAAACTGATGATCGTGGTGGACACGGCCGTCAGGATGGCCGGGCGCACTTCCTGCGTGGCGGACACGATGACTGCTCCCAGCGGCCGCGAGTCACCGGCGTCGTCCAGGTGCCTCAGGATGTTTTCCGCTACGATGATGCCGAGGTCGACCATGGTGCCGATGGCAATCGCGATGCCGGAGAGCGCGACGATGTTCGCCTCGATGTCGAACTGGCGCATGACGACAAAGACCATGATGACTGCGACCGGCAGCAGGCCGGCGATCAGCAGGGAGGCGCGCAGGTTCATCACCAGCACAAGCACCACCAGCACGGTGATGATCATTTCGAGCGTGAGCGCGTCTTCCAGCGTGGCGATGGTTTCGCCGATCAGCTCACTGCGGTCGTAAAATGGTACGATGGTGAGCGTGCTTTCGGTGCCGTCGGACAGCGTCCTGCGCGGCAGTCCGGGAGCAATCTCGGCTATCGCGGCTTTGATATTGCCGATGACGGCCATGGGATTGGCGCCGTAGCGCGCCACCGCCACGCCGCCGACGACTTCCGCGCCTTCCTTGTCGAGCACGCCGCGGCGCGGCGCGGGCCCCAGGCTGACGCGCGCCAGATCGCGCACCTGAACGGCGACGCCGTCGCGCGTGGCAACGACGGCTTTGCCGATATCTGCGCTGGAGTCGGCGTAGCCGAGACCGCGCACAAAGTATTCGACCTGATTGATTTCCAGCGTTTTGGCACCGACGTCGCGATTGGCGCGTCGCACTGCCGCGGCGACCGCCTGCAGTGAAATGCCGTAGCGCTGCAAGGCGCGCGGATCGACGTCGACCTGATACTCGCGCACAAAACCACCGATCGAAGCAACCTCGGCGACGCCGTCGGCCGCGGCCAGTCCGTAGCGCACGGTAAAGTCCTGAATGCTGCGCAGCTCGTCCAGGCTCCAGCCGCCGGTGGGATTGCCGTCGGGATCGCGGCCCTCCAGCGTGTACCAGAAGACCTGACCGAGCGCAGTGGCGTCCGGCCCCAGTCGCGGGCTGACGTCGTCCGGCAACAGATTGGGCGGCAATGAATTGAGTTTTTCGATGATGCGCGAGCGCGACCAGTAGAAATCCACATCATCCCTGAAAATGACGTAGATGCTGGAGAATCCGAAGGCCGACGAGCTGCGGATGGTCCTGACGCCGGGAATACCCAGCAGGGCCGTGCTGAGCGGAAAAGACAGTTGATCTTCCACGTCACGCGGGGAACGCCCTTCCCAGGGAGTATAGACAATCTGCTGGTTCTCGCCGATGTCGGGAATTGCGTCGACCGCAACAGGGTCGAGCAGGTGTTGCGCCGGCCGCCATTCGAAGGGAGCTGCAAGCACGCCCCAGCCGCAGAGCACGGTCAGCAGAACAAACGTGACGAGTTTGTTCTCCAGAAAAAAGCGAATCATAAGTACACGATTGAATGCTCACGCCGCCGCAGTCGAGGCGACGCAATGTGTAATGCCGATTGGCGTAGTGTTGCCGGTTGATTATATGTGGAAACTGACAGGCAGGGGCACATGACCCGTGGCGTAAGAGGCTACAAACGGAAGGTGCAGAGGCGGACGTGGACCCGCTCTGGCGGCCCGCGACGATGTGAATCAGCCGTTACACGCTGCTGCGGCGGCGCGGCGGCCGGCAGACAGAGAACTTCAGGCGCAAGCGCGGCAGAAAGCGGCAGCGCCGGTTGAGCAAAGTCGGAGCCCAGTGTGTGGTCCGTTTCGATCGACATGTTGAGGTCGGCGCAGCAGCGCTGCGAAACCGACGCTTCCTCGTTTTCTTCACCCGGAGCGGGGCAGGAAGTCTCTCCCTCGCAGCCGCGCCCCTCGGCGGAATCCATCACGATGCGGCTTTCGACGGCTTTGCCGCAGCAGAAATGCGTCGACACCGCCCAGCCCGTATTGGCGCTGAGGATCAGGAATGACAGCAGTATGGCGAAGAATCGCGGCATGGGCGGAATATACGAAAATTTTCGAATGGTCCTGCAAACGCTCCGGGCGCGCCAACAGTTCCCGATGACTCCGGACTGTTTGGCGCAGAAATGCAGCGGCTCCATTCGGAGACTGTGAACTTCTGTTTGGCGGCCGCGCCGTCGACTCCGGGACGCGTCACCGGTACGGCGTCCGACGCTCCGCGGCCCAAAGACAAAAGAACTCCTCACGCCTTGACTCGACACGTGCAACTGCGCGACTAACAAGAGGGGATTTAAAGGGCTGTTTAAAAGGCAGGACTTAACGGCTGCTCAGATCGCGGCCGAGCGAGTGAAGCTCCATTTCGCCGGCGAGTTTAAGTGCGGCGCGGCGGTATTCGTCGGATTTGGCGGGTTCGCTGTTGTGTAAAAATGCGGCGAGATTGGCGCTGGTGACGAGTTGAACTTCGCGGCCGAGCGAAAGTGAGAGTTCGCCGACCTGGCGCAGGATTTCCTCGGCCTTGCCGCGACGTCCCTGACGACGATATAAAACAGCCAGCGCGTTTAAGGAAAGACAGCGCCAGACGGGCTGATTGTGCGTCTCCGCCGCGGCAATGGCGCCAAGAGCGCAGGCTTCGGCCTGGTCGTAGTCGTGCAGCTCGGTTAAACAACGGGTTCGCAGCGACTCGAGTTCGAGGACGATGCCCGGCGTCAGCTCCTCGCCCGGATGACGCGAGCGGAATCGGTCCAGCAAATACGAAGCGCCGCGGTAATCGCCGCGCAGGAATTTGGCGATTATTTCCTGGCGTTCCGCCGCCCACTGCGCAGCCGCGTCGACCTCGGGCAGACTGTTTAACTCATCGGCGACCGAGTCTTTGTCTTCAATGCCGCGCCGCCCCATCAGCGAAGCAAAAGCCTGTAGCTCAAAGACGTCGCGTTCGTCGGCAGTGACCGGCTCGTGCTCCAGGAAGTTGGCAAAGAGCGAACGCGTGACGTCCTCGCTGTTGTATTTATCCGTTAACTGGGCCGACTCCAGCAACATCGTACGCAACTGCCTGTCGTCGCCCGCGCCGTCGCTGTGAGCGGCCAGGTACGGCACGATCTGCTCGCGCTCCTCTTCCGTGCGCGCCGCGTCGAGGTTCTGCCGCAGAATCTCGGCTATCTGCGCGTGAATGGTCGTTTTTTCCTCGTGCTCCAGCGAGCGCATAAACAAACCGTGGTAGAGCGCCTGCGTGAATTCGTAGACCGTTGTTTTATGGCCGTACTGCATGCGCGCGCCGATACTTCGAATAATGCCGGTGCGGCGCTGCACCGAGCGCATGCGCCGGACAGCTGTTAACACATCAGTGTTTAACAAACGCGCCACGACGTAGACCGTGCATTCGCGACCTTCCACGGCGCAGAGCGAAAGCAGAGTGCGATCGTCCTCGGAAAGCCGTTCCAGCGTCGAAGCAAACAAGGCGTTCACAGTTGTGGGAATAAAGGCTTCGTCGTGCAGTTGATCCGAGAGGCGGCCTTCCTCGTCGACCGGGCTGTGCGTGTTAAAATAGCGGATATACTCGGCCAGCACGCCCGGCACGCCGGCGGAGCGCTCCAGCAGCCACTCCACAAGCTGATCGTAGCTTTGTAAATCGGGCGCAAGCGCCCCGAGCATTCTGCGGATGTTGTCCTCGTCGAACACGCGCAGTTTCATCAGCGCGCCGATGCGTCCCTTGCTTTTGGCGTCGGCCACCACGTTGGTGACGGCGTGCAGGCTGCCGGCGGTTTCGGAGGCGCGGTAGGAAACGATAATCATGGCCTGGATGTCGCCGATATTGCGCGCCAGCTGATCGAGCAGCTGGACGGATTGCGCGTCGGCCCACTGGAAGTCGTCCAGGAACAGGACCAGAAAATTATCCGCGGCAATTTTGCGGAGACCTTCGGCAAACTGTTGAATTAAACGCTTGCCGTCGCGCGACTTAACTTCCTTGCCTTCGCTGCTGTCTTTTTGATATTCGCGGATGTCGCGGCGAAATTCCTTGATGCCGTAGAACACGTCGCCAATAATGGGAATAACCGAAAGGACGGTCATGCCCATGTTCATGAGCAGTTTTTTGCGGGCGGCGCCTTCGGTTTTTGCGCTGAGCGTTTCGAGGATTTTGCGGAAGGGAAAGAGCGGCTGAATTTCACCGACGCGCATATCGCCGACGGGGGCCTGGCAGTGCGCCTCGGCGGTCAGTGTGTTGTCGCGTTCATCGCGCACGTGCTCCAGAAAACGCTCGGCCAGGAGGGATTTGCCGAAGCCGGATTCGGCCTCAAACGCCACCATGACGCCGCGGCCGGTTTTGCGGGCGCCGTGGTAAAAATCGAGCAGGAGTTTGAGCTCTTTGTCGCGGCCGACGAGTACATTTTTTTCGAGCATATGCCTCAGTCCTCGTCGCGCTTAACGGCATCCGACTGCCGATCGACAAACACGCGCAGGAGGTTTTCCATCTCGCGCGCCGCGGCCGAGTCGACTTTGCCGTTCTGTGAATCGGACTGCGTATTGGCGCGCGCCGCGGGATTGATCGATTCGAGGTGGTCGGCGATGCGCGCCAGCAGTGCGGTTGAAGTCGGCAGCCGGCCGTTGGCCACGTTCTCGGCGCGGTGGTCCGGCGTTTCCTCATCCTTGGTGTAGATGACGGTCATGGCGTAGATAATCAGCAGCACAAATTCCAGCATGAGCGCGGACACAACGATGGACGGCGCCGTGGCGGGAATAAACTTGAGGCCGCGCAATCCGATGACAATAATGAGAATAGCCGCCCCGATGTAGACGACGCCAAGCATGCCGTTGCCGTACTCAAGAGTGAAATAGTGGCGCATATAGAGACCGATGCCGTCCTGCACGCTGAGGACCTTGCGCCATCCGCTGAGCCGGCGCCAGCGCAGCGCGCGTTTAAGCGTGTGAAGTTCGTCGTAGTGAATCTGGTGATCGGCGGCCAGCTGATGCAAGCGGCGGTTGTCCATGTGCAGCAGCTCCTGTTCGAGCTGGCTGTGTTCGCTCTCAACATTTTCGTGATAAACAATGCGCGCCACTTTGTCGAGCTGGTTAACTATTTCGCGCTGAATTTTCTGAAACACCAGGCCGTAGCGGTGTGAAATGAGGGCGCTGGCATAAAAAGCGATAAAAAGGCCGAAGGAGACGCAGATCGGGAAAAAACAGAGCAGCGGGTTGAGTTCGTAGTTGGATTCAATCCCGTGCCCGGTCGAGACCAGCACGCTCCAGGAGACGTAGTCCGACCAGTCGTTGGCGCGTACAATCGAGCCTTTGAGGAAGACCTCAAAGAACCACTCCAGCACGGGCATGGCAACAAAGAGGAAAAAAGCCGTAGCGCCGAGGGCGCCGAACAGAATGAATATGACGAGCTGAAGGCGATTGTGCTCCTTCAGGCGCACATATTCTTCACGGGTCGACGTTCCCGTGGATTGCATACGCAACTCGGCTATTGGTCGGCAAACACAAAGCGCCGCGGGCGCGGCATTCGGGCAAATATAGCAGAAATCGCTGGGTCTCAAAACCACGGAGCTTGGCCGGCGGCGACTCGGGGCGGGTTAAATGGGGACGCCGGGAAGCGTGATTGCCGGCGGAGGGGGCGGGTGTTTGCGGACGGAGGGGCGGGTGTTTGCGGACGGAGGGGCGGGCCTGGGTGGGCGGTGGTTCAAAAATGGGCGTACTTATGGCTTGATCCAGGGGGCCACCCCGCCGCCGCCACGGGTTAAATCCTCCACGCTCCGATGCACTCCTCCCACCCTGCTTCAGTGCAAGTTTTTTTTGAGTGAATCCGTCGCGGATGTCGCGCGCCGCATGCTGCACGCTCGTCACCACAAGCTTACCGCCCCGCCGCCGTTTTTCCGCGCGCAAAAAACTGTGCGATGCCCAAAACGTGGGTCAACGGGCGATTTTCGCCCCCAAGCGACGCCTGGCATGCGGAAGGACGACCACGACACGGACGCAGCGAATGTTTTTGGCCGGCCGAATAATCTCCTTCTGCCCGGCATTTTTCTGATCGCTTTGAGCCTGCGGCTCAGGCTCGCATGACTTTTTTGTTTGTCCCGCAGATTCAAGCCGCAAGTCGGCAAGTTTGCCGCGCAGCGGCGTGACTTCCGGCGGAAAGTGCAAAGACCGGCCGCACGTCGCCCGTCAACATGAATTCACCGGCCAAAAACCAACCAACAGCCAAAAATTTGTTGCCCAGGCAACAATCTTGACACTTGATGCACTCCACAAATCAGGCAGCCGGCAGCTGTACAACGCACGTGCGCGGCAGGCAAAGAACGACGACCGACGCCGAACCATTTCTATCCGCGCGGTTAACAAAAATGGCCTTTTAAAAGGCGGAGCCGCTCCGGGACAGGTCCTGAGAAACGCACTGAAAACGACAAGCCGGAGCAAACAACGAGATTAAACGCCGCGCATTTCGGGGTCCCAGATGAATTTGTGCATCTGGAGCTGGAAGCGCACGGGCAGGTGATCCGCCAGAATCCAGCCGACCATTTCCTGGTAGTCGACCGCGCCGAAAACGGGTGAAAACAGAACCGCGGCGCATTTTTCGTCGAGGGCCGTATCGCACAGGAGTGAACGCGCCCACTCGTAATCGCGGCGCGAATTGATGACAAATTTGACTTCGTCGTGCGGCTGCAGGTGATTCAGGTTGTCGTAATTGTTGAGCGATTCCATGCGCGAGTCGGGGCACTTCATGTCGACAATTTTGATGACGCGCGGATCGACGCGGCCGACGTCGACGTGGCCGCCCGTCTCGACCGCCACGGTGAAACCCTCGTCGCAGTACCACTCCATGAGGGGCAGCACGTCCTCCTGTTCGAGTGGTTCGCCGCCGGTGAATTCTATAAAGGAGCAGTCGAAGGGCGCCAGCTCGCGGTAGATGGCCGCGGCCGACATCATGTTGCCGCCGGAGCGCCGGTCGATGGCATAGGTCGTGTCACACCAGCTGCAGCGCAGTTTACATCCGTGCAGGCGAACGAACACGCAGGGCATGCCGGCGCGCGTGCCCTCGCCCTGGATCGAGTAGAAAATTTCGTTGACGCGCAGGGCCACGTCCGGCATCGCAATGTGCCGTCCCGCGCCGAAGTGGGGCTGTAGCGGCCGCTCAGACGTCGATTCTTTGTCGGATTGATGCATGATTTGACGCGCCCTGACGACAGGGGTAACGAAGAAGTCCTGAAAAGTCTGCCTGCGAAATCGTAATTTTGACGTTTTATCGTCAAAGACGCAAACAGAATGCCCGAATGTGCGGGCACAGACGATCCGAAGCTTGCTTCCATTATTTATTTTTTGATCGGGAATCGGGAATGGCGAATCAGATAGGTGTAATCGGCACCGGCTATGTGGGCCTCGTTACGGGAACGTGTTTTGCCGAATCGGGCAACAAGGTACTTTGTGTGGACATCGACGAAGCCAAGGTCGAAAAGCTGCGCAACGGCAAGGTGCCGATCTACGAACCCGGCCTGGAAGTGCTTTTTGAGCGCAATATCCGCGAGAACCGCCTCCACTTCAGCACGGACCTGCGCCAGGCGGTCGTTAACTGCAAGATACTCTTCCTCTGCCTGCCCACCCCGCCGGACGAAGACGGCTCGGCCGATCTGCAGACCGTGCTCAAGGTAGCGGGCGATATCGGCGTCATCCTGAAAGAAGAAAATATCAGCGATCTGCGCATCCTGGTCGACAAAAGCACCGTGCCCGTCGGCACCTCCGTGCGCGTCCGCAAAGCCGTGACCGACGTGTGGGCCGACGCCAACATCGACGTGGTGAGCAATCCCGAGTTCCTGCGCGAGGGATTTGCGGTCGAGGACTTCATGAAACCGGACCGCGTGGTAATCGGCACGCAAAACGAGGAATCGGCGCACCTGATGCGCGAGCTCTACCGCCCTTTCACGCTCAGCGGCAACCCGATCTACGTGCTGGACGAAAAGAGTGCGGAAGCCTGCAAATACGCCGCCAATTCCTACCTGGCGATGCGCATCACTTTTATGAACGAGATGGCCGAGTTCTGCGAGAGCGTCGGCGCGGACATCGAGAGCGTGCGCCGCGCCATCGGATCGGACACGCGCATCGGCAAGCGTTTCCTCTTCCCCGGCATCGGCTACGGCGGCAGTTGTTTTCCCAAGGACGTGCGCGCGCTGGCGCATTCGGCGCGCGAGGCAAATGTTAACCTGACGCTCATCGAGGCGGCGGAGGCGGCGAACAGACGCCAGTCGCAGCGATTTGTCGAGCGCATCGTCAAGCGCTTCGGCGGCGACGTTTCCGGCAAAAACTTCGCGCTCTGGGGCCTGGCGTTTAAACCCAACACGGACGACACGCGCGAGGCGCCGGCCTTCCGCATCATCGACCAGCTGCTGGAGTTGGGCGCATCGGTCCGCGCGTACGACCCCGAAGCGCACGAAGGCGCGCAGCGCCGTTTCGGCGATAAAATCGCCTATGCCGAAGACATGTACGACGCACTCAAGGGCAGTGCGGCCTTGATTGTCGCCACGGAGTGGAACGAGTTCCGCAACCCCGACTTTGAGCAGGTTAAACAAGCGCTCGGCAGCAACATCATTTTTGACGGCCGCAACTGTTACGACACCGACAGGATGGACAAATTCGGCTTCGAATACCACAGCATCGGCCGCGCCACCGTCGGCGCGTAAAACACCGAACCGGTTAATTGATTACAGCGCACGGGCGGCATGATCGTTCGTGCGCTGTGCGTTTAAAGCGTCGGCGTTGCCCGCTTACCGCGTTTTTTGCCCCGCTTGCCGGCAAATATGCAGCGTTTAATTTTTTCCGTTTTTTTCGTGCGGGGATCGTTCGCATGTTGCCTGCGTCGGCTGACGAGTCGGCGTTAGTGACACAGGCGCAAAACCGGGCGGAATCTGCTGATTCGGGCCGGGAGGGAGGCCTGTGTGGTGGAGGATAACAACTCATCGGAGGTGGTGGCGGGGGCGGGCCCAACT
>JAUIKM010000075.1 GCA_030430495.1 bacterium
GCAGCAGGGCTTTGAGTTCGAAGTTAAGCTCACTGTCCTCAAAGTCTTTGCACACGCGCACCTGCACGTCGACCGGCGCGCCGGCGCAGTCGTTGACTTGATTCACAAATGTTTTTATCTGCGCCGGGACGTATGCGGCCAGCGGGATAAGTTCGAGATCGTCGAAGAGCATGTTAATGAACGCGTCCGGATTGCGGACTGGATCATGAGGTAAAAAAAACACCCATTTGTCATTTTCATTCAGCGTAAACGGTTCGCTCACGGCCGTCGACCATTCAAAAAGCGGAATACCGGTTGCAATCTTGATATAGGGGTCGTTGAAACGCCGGGTACGGTAGACATCGTTTTCATCACAAAAGGAGATCGAGTCAAAGTAGATGCGTACTTCAGGAATGTCAAAAGGTTGGTCGGAGTTGCCGAATCTGATTGGATAACACTTTGCTCTGACAATGAACTGTGTGTTGAGTTGCGACTGCAACGGTTCAAGAGGCTGGAAGACGCCTTCAGCTCCACTGATTCCATAGAGATAGAAGCGATTTTCAGGACTTTTATCCCATGAATTCGGTCCAAAACGGTGAGAATCCGAATCATCAAAGACAAATTGATCGTCTCGAATGAACGCGGTGCTGTCCTGAATTCTCTCGTAGAGATCTGGAGAATATGTTGGCTGCCATGCCTGAGTAATTGTCAATCCGTTTAGGCAGGTTCCTCTATCCGGGATATTCAGGTAGCCACTGGTCAATGAATTCTCAAATCCTCCATTACACAGCAAATTTGCCGTCGGCCAGGTGCAGGGCGGCAAGGCCGGAAACTCAACTTCAAGAAAGACATAGGTGATGTTACCGCCAAGTCCGCCGCCTTGCGGCAGATAACGCAGCACAATCGTGCCGCGAAAACCCGGATCGGGATCGATGACCAATTGCTCGCCCTTGTTTAAGTCCGTCCGGGAAAGCAGCGCGCCGCTCGTGCCGAGCACTTCAATACAGCTAATATTGTCAGTGTTGACATCGTTGGCGGCCAGATCGTCATAGTTTAACACAATCGGCTGGGTTGATACAAATGGACCGGGCGGTCTGTCGTTGACGCCGGCGGGCAATCCGCCGCAGGCGGCATAGTCGTTGCGAAAACGCGTTGGATTAGCCGGCGCGCCGTAGACGCCGCTGAGGGCATAACCCAGGTCGCAGAGCGCGGCGACCTCGTCGGCATGCGGCAGGCGTTTGATTTCACCGGGCCTGATTTCATGATGCAGCACCCGTTCCAGGCCATCGGCGGCGCAGTCTTCATCAAAGTGACTCAGGCTGCCGCCCGCGCGCCAGGGTCGCGGCGTGTAGACGGCCGCGTTGAACAGATTGACTCCGGCAAAGACGACCGGAGCAGAAGTTTGTGAGCAGGGCGTCTGTAACAGTGCGCGGTCGTAGGGCGCAGGATTCAGCTCGTAACAGCCGTTGTTCGGCGCGACAAGCGGCGTCAGGCCCGCATTGATGTTTAACTGCAAAAAAGAGTCATAGCGCGTGAACCAGTTTGTGCCTGCGAGGACCGAGTTGCCGTCCGCGCCGACAAAAGACGCCAAACCGAGTGCGTGCAGCATCTCGTGTAGCACAACCGAATAGAGGTCGACATCGCTAAAACTGACGGCGTCGGGATCGAGGTTAAACGTCTGTGCAAAGTTGATTACAATCCGCGCGTGATGGTCGGGTGTGTTGCTCCAGCCCGCATAAGGATCGCCGGGGGCATTGATCGCCTGCCAGAGCGCGCCGTCGAGCAGGCCGGCGCTGGACGCGCCGTCGACGCGGTAGACCGCCGAGGCAAAAGCCGCCGCATTGTCGGTCGGGTCGGCGTAGGCTTCGACACGAATACGCGCGGCGCCGGCATTTGCCGGACGATCAAACAACTGCGACAGGTCGGAGAGCACGGCGCAGACCACCGCGCAGCGCGCATCCCCAATCCCGCCGGGCGCACTGAACAGGCCCGCCTCATCGACAAACTGCACCTCAAAAAAACCGGCGCGGCAGTCGGCCGCGCCAAGCGTTTGATCCGGCGAATGTTTTGCGGCGGCCGGGACCGGGCGGCCGAGGCGATCGACCCAGGATTGCGCGCCGGCTTCGGCGCAGAGCAGAGCGGCGAGGAAAAAAAGCGTCAGGATTGCCGCGGCCGCGCGATATGTGTTTAACATCGGCAAGCTTAGTCCACTCTCAGGATTTCCGTCCTGACGCCCGCCGCGCTGAGCAGACTACAGAAATACAGGCCCGGCGCGAGCTGTGCGCCATTGATGGTAAATTCTTGTTCACCGGATTCGAGTTCACCGCTGAACACCGCCGCGACGCGGCGGCCGAGCACATCGCTCAGCACGATGTGTGCCTGCATGTGGTAGGGCGCGTTGACTGAAACGCGCACTGTGCCGCCTTCCGCTTTAACGACTCCAAACGTCAAGGGCGCGCCCAACACAATCTGTCTGTGATCGGCGGCGCAAACCTCCGCGGCCGTGAACTCAAAGGCGGCACGGCCCGCTGTTAAACACTCATCAAGCGTGAAGTCGAACACTTTTACCCTGCTTTGGGCCGTGTCCCCCAGCAGCGCCATAAACTCCAGCTCCAGCAGCGCTTCACCGTTGTATCCGGCGGGACGTACGCCGCGCAGCTCGTGTTCGGCATAACGCCTTGCCCCGGCGACAATCGTGCGCGGCGCGGCCGGACTCAGCAGCTCCAGCATGGTCTGGTCGTAGCGCAGCGTTGCGCTGAAACTGCGCGCGTCGCCGGACGGCGCAGGCATGTTTTGTTTAACGGTCACACGGAAGGTTTCGCCCGGATCAACGGACACGGCCGCCGGATCGATTAACAATTGAATGCGTTCGGCCTGTTCAACCAGCACGGCGTCGCGGTGTTCACAGCCGCCGGCGTCAATCGCTGTGAGCGAAAGGATTCCTTCCGGCGTGGTGTTGTTTAACTCGATTGTCGGCGTCGCCGCTCCGTTCGACCATCGGTAGGAACTGTACACATCGTTTACGCCGAGCTGGAGCTGCGCATCGCAGAGCAGCACGTCGCCGCCGAGGTCGACGCTGTTTTCAACAACTGCGACATTATTTGTTGTGCTGCGCGCACAGCCGGAGGGCGGCGCAACTTCGGCGTTTACTTCCATCGACTGCGTCGATGACAGAATTGGCGCAGTAAAACGCACATCGAGGCGCGGCCGCGGCGGATTGCCGGTCGGCGAAGCGCCTTCCAGCGCCAGGTTGTTCAACACAATGCCGGATGCATCCGCGCTGAAGTCGCTCCAGGCCGCGCCGTTCACAAACACTTGCGTCGGCGGAGCCGACAGAGGCGGCGTGCATCTGATGCGCATTTCAAAGTTTTGCAGCGGCGCAAGGCTGCTGTTCGACAGGTCGAGCGAATATAATAACCCGTTGTTGCGGCAGGCGTTAATGTCCTGACGCAAACGCAGACCGGAGCGCCGCGGCCGCAGCTCGGCGGCGGCGAGAACAAATTCCTCCGCTCCGCGCCGCACGATGTTGATGTAGTGCGGCAGGCCGTCGGCCAATGCCGGATCGGCGGTGACGCGCATGGTAAAAAAGCCGCAGCCGATGCTGTCGAATTGCAGGTCCGCCGGACGCGCCAGCAGTTCATCGTTGTTTAAGTCAAAATCGCCGCCCAGATACTGCACGCCGGGCGGCAGCAGGACTTTGAGTTCAAAGTCAAGCTCACTGTCCTCAAAGTCTTTGCACACGCGCACCTGCACGTCGACCGGCGCACCGGCGCAGTCGTTGACCTTGCTTACAAAGGTTTTTATCTGCGCCGGAACGTAGGCTGCCAGCGGGATGAGTTCGAGGTCGTCGAGGAGCATGTTAACGAATGCTTCGTCGTTTCGTACAGCGTCGCGTGGCAGGAAAAAGATCCATTTGTCTTTGTCGGTCAGAATGAACGGATCGCTGACAGCAGTGGTCCAGGTAAACAAGGGCATACCTGTACCGAGCTTGACATGCGGATCGCCCCAGCGTCGATTGCGGTAGTCATTGTTTTCATCACAAAACGAGATTGAGTCAAAATAGACGCGCACTTCAGGAATATCATAGGGCTGCTTTGAGTTGCCAAATCTGATCGGATAACACTTCGCCCTGACAATGAACTGTGTGTTGAGCTGCGACTGCGACGGTTCAAGAGGCTGGAAGACACCTTCAA
>JAUIKM010000053.1 GCA_030430495.1 bacterium
TACGGCGCAGGGGGGCTACGTCTCTAAAACACCGGTCGGGATAAATTCCTTGCTTTTTAACATACCGGCGGCGGGGCGGGCGATGGGGCAGGCGGGCCCCTTGATCTCCCCAAAGTCTGCCCAAATTTTCACGACTCATCGTTTAACAAAAAAGAACCGCCCACTCACAGGTCAATACAGCCCGTTTGCAGCCTGATAAAACACACCTCACTTTTTAATCAGCATTGGCGCCGCCACGAGAATTTCGGCATGTCGCCGGCCCGGTGTTTGCGGCTGCATGACAAACAAGAAAATCATGCAGAGATCAGGCAACAAGGCCGTTGCCGGACACAGCGCTTTCGGGTTCCCCGTAATACTCCGGCAGCCGGTCCTCCGACGCAAGGTTTAAACAAATCTGAAAAGTGCTGCCGCGCCCCGGACCATCGCTATGCGCCTTGAGTTTGCCGTTGTAGTGCTCGGCGTACACTTTGGCCATCGCAAGGTTGACGCCCGAACCACGTGAATGATGAAGAATGTCGGCCACAAAAAACGGTTCGCAGATACGCTCGGCGTGCTCCGCCGCAAAACCTTTGCCCCAGTCGCGGATGTACATGTCCACCACCTTCCCGTCGCGGACCACGTCGATTTCAATGCGGTCGCCGGAACTGCCGAATTTGATGGCGTTGTGCACAACCTGCTGCACCACCTCAGTCAAAACGTCAAACGGCATGGCAACCTGCAGAGGCTCCGGTGGAAGCTGCACGTCAATTCGCACGCCGTGGCAATCCGCATAGGGCGTCAACTCGGTCACAACCCCCTCGATAACCTCGTTGAGCACGTACACCTCGGAGTCGTCACATTCGTGCGTCAGCGCCACAATGTAGCGCTCAGCAGCGGCGGTAAAGGCGCGCAGACGATCGACGCTCTTACCGGCATCATCCAGAAACTCCAGCGTATCTTTATCGAACTCCTGCAACTCCGGCAGCAGTTTAATCGTGCCCAGTCCGTTGAGCGGCGTGCGCAGTTCATGCGCAACAAAATGCAGGAAAACGGATTTGGCGTTGTCGACGCTCTCCAGGCGGCGGTTGGCCCGGCGCAGCGACTTCAGCGTTTGCTCCAGCTTGCCGGACATCGAGTTGAAATTGTGTATCAGCGAACTGGTTTCGTCCGGGAACCAGCGCAATGAACGCGGTTCCTCCACCGCACCGCGGAAGTCGCCCTCGGCAATCGTCGTTGCGCCCTCGCTGACGCGCCGGACCGGACCGGCGATCAACTGCCCCAGCAACACGCCGAGCAGCCCGGCAAAGAGAATACCGGCGATCATCAGCCAGTTGGCCTCCGACTGCAATTCCTCCACCAGAGTCAGGTAGCGCTCATAGAGCAGGTCCACCTGCAGGATTGCCACCGTCTCATCGTGTGAGTCCGTGACGGCGGCCAGGGCGGAAATCCAGCGGCCATTGTCACTCATATATATATCGGTGAAGCGGGGTACCTGATCGCGCCACACGTTTTCAAACACCGCGCGGGCCTCTTTGCTGCGGAATATGGTCGTGTCACCGGTGAAAGCGGTTTCGTGCGTCATCAGGCCAAATACGGTTGTATCGCCATGATTGCGCAACAGAGTGTACCAATGCTCCGGGAATTCGTCGATCTGGTCCAGTTTGGAGCGGAAGCGGCGCAGCAGGGCCACCTGGACGTCAAAATACTGTTGCGAGCTGTCGCTGCGGCTCATGGCGATATTGTGATCATCGCCGGAGAGGGCGCAGGCCGCCATGGTGACCACGTTGAGCAGTTTCTGCTGCGAGGCCATTTTGGTCTGATGGATGGATTGTCCCAGAGAAATCTGGCTGATGGCATAGATGCTGATGGCAGCAAAAATGGTCGAGGGAATCGCAATCTTCAGCCACAGTGAAAAACGCGGCCGTTGCAACTCCCCGACGGGAATGCGGGATTTCATAGATCCCATTCTCCTGCAGGTCCGGGCTCGGATGGGTTAGACATTCCTGTTGCGCGGGTTCGCCGGCGTTTGGAGCAGCGGCCGGGACGCGGTTGCCGGCAACAGAGAGGAGCAATGATTTGTACTGCGGGCATAACCCGAAAAAAAATGCAATTGTTCCGGTTACGGATGAACACACAGTTTTTTTGTGGGTTCTCAGAGCAAATTTGGGTAATAGATCTGATAAAAAACAGATGTCCAAAGATTGATAATTGCTTTTTTACGGGATTGAATGCTATTTTGGCGTGTCATGCTGCCCGGGTAGGTCGTAGCCCGGGGGTGTATTTATGGATTGGCAGTATATCCGCAGGTTGTGCCACAGGCGTTGTTCTGCCACCGTCATTAAATTCTCGTAGTAATCATTTTTTCCACGGGTGCGTAGTTATACCCGACGTAAAACCAACAGGTTTCTCATGAAGTTCCCAACAACCAATTATTTTTTGGCCGCTGCCCGGCTGGCGAAACGGGCAGGAGTTGCTCTGGCCTGTTTCGCCCTGTTATCGCTCAGCGCTTGTGATGACGACGACGATCCGACCGATTCGACGATGGATCAGCTGAACAGCGAATTGCTCTCCCTGTTGAAAGCAGCTTCGCCCACGAGTTCCATCGATTACTTTATGATGCCGTCCGCCACGGATTTTGCATCGATCCCGCAGGATCCCAATAATCCGCTGACGACCGCCAAAGTGGCTCTCGGCCAATTGCTCTACCACGAAACGGCGATCCTGACCAATCCGAAAAAACCGGAAGGTCTGGGCACCTCCAGCTGCGCATCCTGCCACCACGCTGAGTCCGGCTTCCAGGCCGGCTTGCCGCAAGGTATCGGCGAAGGCGGCTGGGGCGCATTCGGCGACCGCATGCCGAACCCGGATTACCAAACGCTCGAACTCGACATTCAGCCGATTCGCTCGCCCACGGCCATGAACGCCGCCTGGCAGGAAGTCATGCTGTGGAATGGTCAGTTCGGAGCCACCGGCCTCAACGAAGGCACGGAAAGCTCCTGGACCGAAGGCACGCCGAAATTCGCAAACCACCTGGGTTACACAGGGCTCGAGACGCAGGCGATTGCCGGTCTGGCAGTTCACCGCCTCAATCTGGACTTCAGCATCATTGAAAACAACGCGACCTACAAACAAATGTTCGAAGCAGCCTTCCCGGGTGCGGACGTCGACGATGAACACATAGGTCTGGCCATCGCCGCCTACGAGCGTACCCTGCTCTCCAACAAGGCGCCCTTCCAGAAATGGCTCGCCGGTGACCGCAACGCCCTCTCCGAACAGGAACTGCGCGGCGCGATCGCCTTCTTCGGCAGCAAAGCAAACTGCAACTCCTGCCACACCGGTCCGGCCCTCAGCTCGATGACATTCTACGCTCTGGGTATGAATGACCTCGCAGGCGAAGGCGTCTACGGCGACGGCCCCGACCTGACCGTCAAATACGGCCGCGGCGGGTTTACGGGCAATTCGGATGACAACTACAAATTCAAAACGCCCTCGCTGTACAACCTGATCGATTCTCGTTTTTACGGCCACGGCGCTTCGATGCACTCCGTCCGCGAAGTCATCGAGTACAAAAACGCCGCCGTTGCCGAGAACATCTCAGTGCCGGAATCGCAACTGGCCGCTGAGTTCACTCAGCTGAACCTGAGCGACTCCGAGATGGAAGACATGACGGCATTTATCTCGACGGGTCTGTACGACGATGACCTGCTGCGCTACGTTCCGACTTCGCTGCCTTCGGGCGATTGTTTCCCGTTCTCGGACGCACAGGCCAAACTCGACATGGGTTGCAACTGATCAATCGCACAGGATGGACTTCAGTGTAAACTGAAGCACGTGTAAATGAAAAGCTCCGGCAATGGTGATTGCCGGAGCTTTTTTTTGCGCCGTAAAACGGCGCTGCCCATAACGAACTTTCTACGCGCGTTTCAGGTGATGCCGCCCGACGCCGCAATACTCTCCAGAGCTTCGGCGGCGGCGGCAAAATCCGGTCGCAACTTCAACGCCCACTCGAACATGGTGCGCGCCTCGTCTATCGCCTCAATTGTCATAAATGCCAGACCGGCTCCAAAACAAGCGTCCGCATTCTGATCATTCATCTGCAATGCCAGCTCGAATATCTTGCGGGCATCGTCGGGAAAGTCGAGGCTCAACAGACAGCGTCCGATTTCGGCCAGAAGCTGATCCAGCGCCAATCCCATTGTGCTGCGATATTTGTTGTCTTTCCAGTGTTCCGTCAGTGGATTCAAAAGGTCCAGCGCATCTTCCCACTGTTCGCGATGCATGTGGATCAGCGCTCGCAGGTAACGCTCATCCGGGTGGTTCTCTTCCAGACCGACACTTTTTGTTAAAAACTCCTCGGCAAGGTCCAGCTCATCCGCCGCCAACGCGTACGACGCCAGTCGATGCAGGGTTAACAAAAGCCAGGGCTGCGGCAGTTGTGCCAATTCAATTGCCTGCTGATACAGGCCGATCGCTTCGTCCACCTCGCCTTGTTTGTTGCGGAGTTCGGCGCGGCCGAATACGATCGCGGCATCGTCCCGATCCCGCAGCGCATTTTCTGAACGCAACGCATAGTCCGCGTTCAGCAGCGCGTCGATGCGACTTAACATTTTCATGCCTGCGCGCTGCCAGGTCCAGTGTGTTCGAGCGCGCAGCGACGCCTCAACGGCACGTGCGCGCGCTTCGCCCGGATTTTCAAAGACCTGCCGCATGTGTGCGGCCAGAATTTGCTCGTCGGGTTCCAGAACAAAAGTCTCAGCCGTCATCGCATGTCCGTCGATCACTTCACCGAGGCTGCGCGGCGCTGCCGGGACCAGCCATCCGACGCTTTCATCCACAAAATCGTCGGTCGCGCCGCCCTGAGTAACAATCACCGACAGACCGGCGGCCATCGCTTCCAGCGTCGGCAGTGAAAACCCCTCTCCGCGGTACGGCGACACAAATACGTCGCAGGCGCGGTAGAGCGCGGCCATTTGCACCTCGCTCAACATTTCATCGATGTACTCGATCGCCGGCGCATCGGCTTGTTTGCTCAGCTGTTCGATATGCGCACGCGCCGTCTGGCCTTTGTAAAAACTGTCGCCGCCCATGTCTTTGATTACCAGGCAGACATCGTCGGAAGCGCTGAACGTTTTACTGTACGCCGCCAGCAAGACGTCAATCCCCTTGCGGAAAATTGTCCCGCCGACGAAGAGGAACTTAAAACGTTTTCCCGTTTCCAGTTTGTAAGCCGGGCCGCGCGGTGTAAACAACTGCGGGTCGATTCCGTTCGGAACTACCTGCACCTTGTCGGCGTCAACGCCCGATTCGACATAGACCCGGCGGCAAAATGTCGACGGCGTCCAGATTTCGTCAGCACGATTAAACAGCTCCACAAAGTCGCGGCGCAGCGCGGAAAACTCCCAGGGTTGCATGATGACCCATTTTCCCTGCCGTGGTCGCTCGGAATTTGGAGGCCATTGGTGGCGCACCCACAGCTGCGGCGCCTGCAGGGCGCGTGCATCGCGATGCCGCACATCATAACGCTGTAGCAGGCGCAGGTCTTCGTCGTCGCCCGCCTCAAACTGATCGGCCTCGTAGGGAATGATCAGCGGATTGGCCAGGCCGGAGCGAATCAGATTGAGGCATTGCCGGCGGTTAATCAGCGCAAGCGAGTGATGCACAAATTGTGAACCCTCCCAGGCGATGTTTAACTCGGCGTGCGGCGGAGCGTCCTGTTTAATCGCCCGTTTGCGTGCCCGCACCGTCATGTTGAGGTTGATAAATCCGCGGTCCTGCGGAGTGTCGTCCTCCTCAAAACTCTCCACCAGCAGGCCGCAGGCCGCCAGGTGACGACGGATCGACTGCTCGTCGAATCCGATGCAGTGATAATCGCCGGGATTCGTCTGCCCGCCGAAGATCATATACGACGCTACGTCTGCATCCCAATCGCCGCGCATATAGGCCTGCACCTGCAGCCGCAATGACGGACAGCGAATCACGAGTTCACCGCCGGGTTTAAGTACGCGCGCCCATTCACTTAACACCGCGCGTGTTTCGCGGTGTGAAAAATGTTCCAGAATATCGCTCGCCAGCACGGCGTCGGCACAGTTGTCCGGCAACTCCAGTTGACGCACGTCCATCGCCACCACGCGCGGGTCATCGCTGAACAGATCGATGTTGACAAATCCATCGCGCACGTCGCGTCCACAGCCGACGTTAAGCAGCAGCGGCGACGGCAGCGGATCCGGCAGCGAACCCGCGGCTGTTTTGGTTGCAAAACCTCCGGCCTGTTCCTGTGCCGCGATCCTGCGCCCGGCGATTTCCGGGCTCAACTGTGATGCCTTTTCCCCTTTGACCTGATTTTTCTGTTTAACCTCCGCATGCGAAGTCTCGAAACCCAAAGCCGGCATAAAGTCGACGCGTTCCGGTGTCAGCTGTTCGCCGCGAATCATTAACTCATACAACCCGGCGACGTGGTCCACGTAGTCGGCAAAGTGATGCGTCACGCCGCGATTAGCCAGACGCAGCAGCGCCTCTCCGTCCTCGATGAATTCCAGCAGAATGCGCGCCAGCGCGGGCGCATCGTCGGGCGGATACAAACGCCCGTTAACGCCATCGTGTACAAAGTCGGATGTACCGCCGATATCCGAAGCAATGACCGGCAGATTGGCCGCCAGGCTCTCTGCCAGCACCAGGCCGGCGCATTCTTCCCAAACGCTCGGAATAACAACCGCGTCAAGACCCGCCGCAATGTTTGCCAGGTCCGCAATATCGTATTCGCCCTGCCAGCGAATGGTCTTTTTCTTGTCCAGTTGATCGAGCAGGCGTTTATACTCGGGACTGCCGTAGCCGTAAATCCAGCACTCAATGCTTCCCGCGTCCAGCATCTGCATGGCCTGCACCAGGCGGTGCACGCCTTTGTGCGGAATCATGGCGCCGATAAAACCGACGCGCAGCGGGCGGTGTACTGTCGTTTTCCGCGCGGCCTGTTGCAGCAGCGCGTCCGTGCTCTGCGGCATCTGATGCACGACAAATGTTTTACGTTCATCCGCGCCGAAGTCCACCAACAGTTGTTTAACCCGACCGGACACGGCTATTGTGCAGTCGATGTCCCGGCGCAGAGCGTTCCGAGCAGCGCTGATGCGCGCTTCCCAGTCCTCGCGCCGCTGCGTGGTCGCCAGTTCGGATTCGCTGAAAAAATCGGTCGATTTCCAGCGCCGCAAATCGCTGTTGATCAGGTACAGCGCCGGATCGATCATGTGGTAGTTGTGCGGCGTATACACCGTCGGAATGCCGCGTTCGCGCGCCGCGGCAGCTATCGCGAAGGACAGCCCCAGGAAATTGTGAAAATGCACCAGATCGGGTTTAAACTCATCCAGCACCTGGCGGAATGCCCGCAGCGCCTGGCCGTCCTCGGCTTCGCGCCGCGGTGCGGTGACGTCCAGGAACTCACTCGGCCTGTTAAACAAGCCAAAAAGCGTCACGCCTTCTTCGTCATTGCGGCGCAGCAGGTAGGGCTGCTGATTTTCCACGTGGCGACCGGCCGCGTAAAACACGCCAACCTCACTTCCGCGGCGCGCCAGGTCCAGGGCTACGGAACGCGGGAACATCGTGCCGCCGCCGCTCGCGCTCCAGCCGAACATGGTAAACAGAATGCGCCGCTTCTCACGCTGCGCGGCGGGCGTATCTGCCGATGCAAAACTCATCTCACTGAACTCTTTTTCAATGCCGCTGCGCGACTGCATACCCGCGTCCATCAGCGGAATATTCAACAGCATGTCCATTGTGATTTTGCCGGCGCGGCTGCAAAAATCACGCGCCTGCTTCAATTCTTCTTCTATCGCCGCGCCGGCGGCGCCTTCGCATTGACGCAGCAATTGCGCGGCAACGTCGCCCTTTCCGACGATGGCCGTCAACAAAGCGGTGTTAAACAGAGCCGGCAGGTATGTGCGGTCCTCACCCAGCGACAACTGATACCAGCGCGCGGCGGTCTGCGGTTTGATCGCCGCCTGGTGCGGACCGTACCACGGTTCGCGCAGTGTCATGGCGACGTTACCCAGGTAGCAGTACGCCGCGGCGCGTTGCTCGGGACTGTGAATATCCGCATCGGGCATTAACATTTCGAGCGGCAACTCGGCAAATCCGGCGCGAATACTCTCCGATTCCTCGTTCATCCTGTCTTCGCGTTTGGACTGCTGTTTGTCGTGCAGCAGCGCCATCGTCAGCGGCATAGCGACGTGCGCCGCGCCGAATTGAAGCGCTGCGCGCGTAAAGAAATCGAAGTCCGCCGCCAGTTCGTATTTGTCCGCATTGAATCCGCCGAGCGCTATCCAGACCGTTTTGCGCCACATGATGGTAAAACAGCCCAGACAATAATGCACCGCAAGCGCCGGGTCAAAGTCGGGAAATTCCCAGACGCCCTGCGCTGCCGAAGCATACGGCAAATTGGCCTGACGGCTGTACGCCAGGTCGGAGTACGCTACGCCCGCGTCGCTGTTTTCCAGTGCGGCGGCAAGCTGTGCCAGACAGTCTTCGCGGCGTCGATCGTCGGCATTGGTATTGGCCAGGAATTGTCCGCGCGCCATGGTGCAGGCGCGATTCCACGAACGGTACAGGTTTTCGCGTTCGGCGCAGCGCTCATACACAATATTAACGTGCCGCTGCTGAAATTCCCTGACAATTTCTTGTTCGTTTTCGGGGCTGGCGGCGTCAATGACGATGATTTCCATGCGGCCCTGCTGAAACAGGCTTTGTCCGACCAGTTCGTCCAGACAGCCACGAAGAAAGTCGGCCGATGCATAGGTCGAGACAATTGCGGAAACCAGAATGTTTTCCGACGTGACACTCGCCTGTTCCGCGCTTAGTTTAACCGCCGTGTTGTCAGTCTGTTCAGCAGTCGATGATCCCGCAGCTTGTTTAACCGCCGTGTCTTCAACATCCTCAGCAAGCGATGGTTCCTCCGTCGCCGCGGCAGTCAGAAACTGCGCCACGGTCTGCGGCGGAATTCGCTCGTCGATGTCCGGCAGTGCGGCGCGCAACTGGCGGTCGAGCGATTCGGCCTGCTCATTGCGTCCGTCGTTTTCCAGCGCGCGCGCCAGATACCACAGGACGCGCCAATGTTGCAATCCCTGCTGATAAGCCGCCGCCAGTTCCGAGGCTGCCGCCGCATCGCCGCGCGCAAGCAACACCAGTCCCGTCCAGAAACGCAGCACGGCGTCGTCGCCGTCGTGCAGGCGGTAGGCCTTGATGCCCGTGTCGAACATCAGAGCCGATGAGGCGGCAATCTGCGCGTCGGACTTAAACAACTCGGCGTCGTCGAAGGATTCGACAGAGGCCAGAAAATCGGCGGCGTGATCGCCCAGAGACTCACAGAAAATTTCCCAGGTCGGCGCGGCGGCGTTGATATCCACATCGTAGTAATCGACCGGCTGCTCCAGCAGCGAACGGCCGGGGTCGCGCCCGTGCATGCGCTCGCGTTTATCGCGGCGCATTAACATTTCGTAGACCTTGTTTAGTTCGCGCGCGGCGTTTTCCGCACCGAACACATCGCGGGCGTAGCGCTGTGCATTTTCGCCCAGACGGCGCCGCATCTCCGGCTCGGCATGTAAATATTCAATCGCAGCGGTGTACTCGGCCGGGCTGTTGACCACCAGGCCGGTCTTTTCGTGCTGCACCAGTTGTTTAATACCGCCGTGGGGGAAGACCACCGGCGGTACGCCGAGGTACATGACTTCCTGCAGGTTGAGTTCCGCCGCGGCGTAGGTGTGTTCACAGAGCGGATAGCCGTAGACGTCCAGCTCCTCAATTACACTTCTGATGTCGTTGACATAACCGCGGAATTCAAACCTGTTTTCGACGCCCAGCGCACGCGCCTGCGCGCGCAGAACTTCCTGTTTGCCGCCGCCGCACACGACAAATCGCACGTCCGGCACGTCGACGGCGGCGCTCATCCGCACGTAGTCGGGATGCATCTTGAAAAAATCTACCGTACCGATGTAGCCGACCCGAAATCCCTCGTGATCGCGCAAACGGCCGCCGCTCAGCCGCTCAAAGTCGGCCGCGTCGTAGACCATGCGCACGCGCTCGTCCGCGAACCGCGCGTCCGCGCTCTTAAACACCGGCAGTTCGTAGCGGGTAAAGGGATTACAGGGAATATTGCAGTCGGCCATCCGCACGTGGCCGTCGGTGATAATGTGCGGAGGACCATCGCCCGCAACGTGATACCAGATCACAAGCCGCATCGGCGGGAAGCTGCGCCGCAGGAAACGCTCGGTTTCAGGTGTGTTCCACCAGTGCAGTTGCACGATGTCGGCCGCGGCCAGCAGAGCGTCCAGCTCCGAGTCATCGGGAGCGGTATATATGTCCGCAATTCCGCCGGCGCGCGCCAGGTCCGCCGCGGCCGCCTCCGTCGAGTGCAGCGCCACGATGGAGTGAAGATAATCTCCGCCGCGGCTGGAATATTTGGACGTGGCGATCATGGATCGCGCCGCGCCGCCCAGCGTCAACGCCTGGATAACGTGAAGCACGTGCGTCATGGTTTCACCCGCCTGATTGTGCTCTGTGCGCTTGTGCAACCGGCCTGTATCATGTCCCTACGCCGCCTCCAGTTCGTTCTGCAGCAGACGCAGCGACGCCTGACCCGCAGCGGCATGCGGCCGAATGATTTCCAGCGCCTCCGCCTTCCGGCCCCGGCGGGCCAAACAAAAAGCCGCCGCATAGATAAAGCCGCTGTCGGAGGGATAAACCTTGCCGGCCTCGCGCAGCAGAATTCCAGCCTCCGCGTCCCTGTGTTCATTCAACAGTTCCACGCAGTGCAGCGCCATGATTTTTTTGCTCTTGCGGGCATAGTGTCCGCCGCGCCGATACATATCCTCGGTCAGATCAAAAATTTCGCGCAGTTCGGCCGCCGACTTCTGCTCACCCACGCCGCAGTAGCGCTCGCCGAACGCTTGCTGCGCAGTTGAAATTGTCCCGTTCGGATCTGTGCAGAAGAGCTCCTGCACCTGGCGGAAGTAGTCGGTTCGCCGCCAGCCCGGATCGCCGAAATTGCGGTGTTTTTGCTCTTCGTCGCGGCTGTGCGCGCGGAACTCCAGATCCTGCAGGTAGATGCAGTGCGGCCGCTCCATCGCCAGCGAAAAAGCGAGCGAACTGCCCACGTTGTTGGCCAGCGTGCAATCGGCCGTCGCCAGCAGGCTCTTGAGGCGACCGACAAATTGCGGGTCGAACATGTGGCCGGCCGTCAGGCACTCAAAACCGCGCGCGGCAAAGTGTTTGTGCAGGCCGCGGCGCACGTCCTTCCAGTAGAGGCAGATGCGCACCGCGCTGAAGTCGCGTCCAATCTGTTCCAGGTAATCGCACAGATCCGCCACGCTGTATTCGGCATCGACGTGATGCGTGGAATGCGATGGAAAAACCAGCAGATTGCGCCCCAGCCGTTGTCGCTCGGCCGTTATTTCCGCCTCACTCAGCGCGTGGTCGGCGTAGTAGAGATAATTGCCGACACTGAAGAGCGCTTTGTTCGTCAGCGAGCGCAAAGTCTCGAATCGCGAAGAAGAAATCGAGATCATGGCGGGCAGCGTCGAGTCGCGTTCGTGGTCGCCGATGCGTTTGCCGGCCAGACCCGCGCCGTGTTCGAGCACGTATTTGGACGGATGATCGGCCGCCAGCCCCGCAAAGCGTTTCATGGCGCGATTGTAGCCGTAGAATGCGTTCCAGTCGAACAACTCGGTATCGTTGTTCGGCCGGTCGGCTGTCAGTTGCTGCAGTTCCTGTTCGGTCATACCTGCCGCCGCAATCAGTTCCTGGTGATTATTCACCATTGAATATCTATCCGCAGTGCCCGGGCGATTTTTGCGCCTGCCGCGCCGTCCGCAAGCCCCGACGGGTTTGTCCTGCAGCGCTTAAGGTGCAAATACTGTGCCACGGTCGCAGCCGACGGCGCGCGGGAAGACATGGAAGCGGTGCAGCTTTGCCCGCCGTACAATTTGCAGGGGCCTCAAGCCGACTCATACCTCGTCACTCCAACGGCGGATCCGGCTTGCGCCTGTGGGCAGGCCGGATGTCGGAATTCTGCCGTGAGACGCCTTTCAAGATACCGGTTGAAATCCATGAACCTCCTGGTTCTCGCTGCACTGAAAATGCTGGCCTGCCTGCTCGCCCTTGCGGCAATGAGCGCTACGGTCCGGGCCGAAACCGACTCCTCCGCCGAATCGATCGAACGCGAGGCGCCGCGCGTGGCGCTTGTGCTCAGCGGCGGCGGCGCGCGCGGCTTTGCACAGGTGGGTGTGCTGCGCGAATTCGAAGACGCGGGCATAGAAGTCGATCTGATCGTCGGCACCTCGATCGGCGCCATCGTAGGCGGCATGTACGCCGCGGGCTACAGCGCCGCCGAGCTGGATTCCATCGTGCGCGCCACCGCCTGGGATGAGATACTGGCCGTCAACGAGGAAAACCAACGCAGCGACCAGTTTCTGGACCAGAAACAGGAAAATGATCGCAGCCTGATTACGCTGCGCTTCGATAACTTCAGACTGATTATTCCCGAAGCCGTTTCTTCCGGTTTCCACTTCAAAGAGTACATCTCCGAGCTGATGTGGAACGCGCGTTACCACGCCGACGGCGATTTCAACAAGCTGCGCATTCCCTATCGCGCCGTCGCTACGGATCTGGTGGCCGGCCGCAGCGTCGTGCTCGACAGCGGCGATCTGGTGACCGCAATGCGCGCCAGTGCTGCGATTCCCCTGCTGTACACGCCGATCAAACTCGACTCAATGATTCTGGTCGATGGCGGCCTGCTGGCCAACATTCCGGTGCGTGCCGCACGCGAACTGAATCCGCATCTGGTCGTCGCCGTGAACACAACCTCCCCCCTGCTGCCGATCGCCGGGCTGAACACGCCCTGGGCCGTGGCCGATCAGGCCGTGACGGCGATGATCCGGCAGCGCGCGGCCGAAGACCGCCTGCTGGCCGATGTTCTGATCGAACCGGAAATCGGCGATCACGCCAGCAATGAATTCAACAATATCGATTCGCTCATAGACGCCGGACGCCGCGCCGCGCGTCGGGTTTTGCCCGACCTGCTTCGTCGGCTGCGCCGGATCAGCGACTCGCTCGACCGGTTGAGCCCGCGGCAACGACAATACCCGAATGACGAAGGCATCGTCGTGGCGGACCTCGATCAAAACGACGGCGACGGCAAACCGCAATACACGCCCGTCGATGCGACGCAGGCTTATGGCGCCCGCATTGAATCGATCAGGCTCAGCGGAATCGACAATACGGCGCTGCCGGAATTCGACACGATGGGCGGACGCTGGCACGGTCGCACGTATTCGATGGAGCTCGAAAGCGATATCGGGCGGGCGGTGGCCGACGAGTTCCGCCGCCGGCGCTTTGCCCTGGCGGAAGTGGCCGGTTTTGACTTCGACGACGAGACCGGTGAATTAAACATTCTCTGCCGCCCCGGTTACATTCGGACGCTGAACGTCAGCGGCAATCACGAGGTCGACGCCGATCAGATTGTCCGCGAAGCGGCGATGATCGTCGGACGCCCGTTTAACACCGACGAAGCGCTGGCGGCCTGGCGCAGCCTGCTGGGCACGGAACTGTTCAGCGAAGTAACAGTTACGCCGCTCAGACGCGGCGACAGCGTGGATGTTAACATCAACGTGCGCGAACGCGGCACTCAATTTTTGCGCCTGGGCGTGCGCGTCGACGACGAGCGCAACACACAGGCCGGCGCGGAGTTTTCCGACCTGGATCTGTTCCGCACCGGCCTGGATCTGGACGTGCGAGCCGCGGGCGGCTCGCGCAACTTCGGCACATCCATGGATCTGTCCATTCCGCGATTGTTTAACACGGCCTTTACCAGCGGCATTTCCGTTTACACTTCCAGCCGTCTGTTCCGGCTCTACGGCGAACGCATTCTGGTGAGCGACAGTCGCTACGAGCGCGAACGCAGCGGCGAGGAGTGGTTCGACCGCTACGGCGCGACGGCTTCCTTCGGCCGGCGGCTCAGCAAAACAGCCACGTTTTCCGCTCGGTTCCGCTACGAATTTCAACGCGCCTACCGCGACGGCACGGACAACATCCCCGACTTTGAACCGCTGGCGACGATTAAATTCGGACTGGAATTCGATTCGCGCGACCGCGTCGACTTCGCGCGCAGCGGGCGTTCGGTTTCGCTGGCGATTGAGTCGTCGATTGCGGACTTAAACAACGAACTGTCGTTCGCCAAAGCAACGGCTCACTACGAGCAGTACTTCAGCTCCGGTGCGCACACGCTGCGCCCGCGCTTCAGCTTTGGTTTTGCGGACCTTTCCACGCCGCGCCCGGAACTCTTCAGCATCGGCGGCCAGAGCGACTTCCTGGGCTACCGGGAGAACGAGGACCGCGGCAGCCAGATGGCTGTGGCTTCGCTGGAATATCGCGTTAAGTCGCCTGTTGCGGTATTTTTCGACACGTATTTTACTGCGCGCTACGACATCGGCTCCATCTGGCGGCGACCGACGGAAATCCGCGTCAGCCAACTTAAACACGGCATCGGCGCGGGCGTGGGCATTGACACGCCTCTGGGCCCTGCGCGATTCATGGTGGGGCGCAGTTTCTTTTTCACGCGCAGCCCGGACGCCGCCGTTTTTGGCCCCTTGCTGGCCTACTTTATGATCGGCGTGCCGCTTTAACACTCTCTCCGCGCCCGACGTACTTGCGGTTTAACGGACTGATCGACTTCTGACCGCTTTGAGCCCTGCGCTTCACCTGCGGTGCGCTGCGGTCTCAGGCTCCCTGATTCTTTTGCTCGTCACCGCGGGACCTGCGACGCGACGGCGAGACTGTTAAACAATCGCTGCATACTTCAACACAGGCTTTAAACTTCCAGCCCGATGACAAACAAGAAGACAAAGCCAGAACGACAAGAGCCCGCCGGGGAGCAACGCCCGGTTAAACAAAAGAGCGAACGCCTGCCGCCCTTTAAAGCCGGATTGCCCGCGCTACAGACGGCTCTGTTAAACTGGTATTCCGCACATGCGCGCGCATTTGTGTGGCGAGCGGAGAACGTGCCGCCCTACGTGACGCTGGTGGCGGAGATCATGCTGCAACAGACGCAAACGACGCGCGTGCAGGAAAAACTGCCCGAATTCCTGGAACTCTTTCCGAACGTGCAAAGCCTGGCGGCCGCGGACAACGCGTCGATTATCCGCGCGTGGAGCGGTATGGGTTACAACAACCGTGCGCTGCGGCTGCGGGATTGCGCCCGTGCGATCGTCGGCAAACACGCCGGCATTGTGCCGGACGAACACGAAGCTCTGCTCGCGCTGCCGGGAATCGGTCCGTACACGGCGGCGGCGCTGTGCGCATTTGCATTTCATCAGGACATAGCCGTGCTGGACGTGAATATCCGACGCGTGTATTCGCGGCTGTTCTGGCGGATGGAACACAGTGATCAGACGGCGGCGGTTCAGCTGGTTGACCGCCTGGCGCACAAAGTTTTTCCGCGAGGTCGGTCGGCGGCCTGGCACCAGGCATTGATGGATTTGGGGGCCACCGTCTGCATCGCCTTCCGCCCGCGCTGCGAGGCCTGCGCTTTGTCGATACACTGTGCCTCGGCGTTCAGAATAACGCCGCGCCGCCCTGAAAAGAAAAAAGAAGCTGGGTTTCAGGGAACGCCAAACCGCATCTGGCGTGGGAAAATCGTCGAGATTTTACGAAATTCAGACGACGGTAAATGGTGCGACAGCAGCAAAGTCCTGCAACTGATAATGCCTCCGGCGCTTTTTAGCGCCGCGCCGGAGAGCGAAACACGCATCTGGCTGCACAAAATCGTACGCGGACTGGA
Source organism: bacterium (assembly GCA_030430495.1). Taxonomy (GTDB): domain Bacteria; phylum Bacteroidota; class Ignavibacteria; order Kapaibacteriales; family UBA7675; genus JAUIKM01. The sequence continues at coordinate 15,794 of JAUIKM010000053.1, forward strand.
ACGGGACGGCCTGCTGGAGGTGAAACAGAGCGGCCGCACCGATGAGAAATTCCACATTCGACTGCGGGTGCGGGACGGATGATTTTGGTCGGAGACTGCAGGTATGGACGCCCGCGAGTGGCTGGAACTTTCGTACAATCACGATAATATCACGACGGAGTTTTTCCGGCGTTTTGAGTGCAGCCGCGTCACACCGGAGATGCTGGACGCGCTCCTGGCCGATGCGTGGCGTCACCACGGCACGAATTTTTTTCGGGATATGTTCAACGTCGTCGGCGATCACCTGCGCCTGGTGGTTCCGCTGCGCGTGCGCGTGCGCGATTTTGAGCCGTCGCGTAGTCAGCGCCGCATCCTGCGCCGCAACGCCGACCTCCGCTGGGAGTTCGGCGACGCCGAACACAACCGCATCAAAGACGAATTGTTTAACCGCCACGCCGAACGATTCGACGAGAACCGCCCGCAGCAGTTGAGCGACTTTCTGGCGCACCAGGCGCACTTCCGCCCCTGCCGCACGCTGGAGTGTCGGGTGTATCTGGCCGACGAGCTTGTGGCGACGAGTTTTGTTTCGCAGGGCAAGACGGCGCTCTCCAGTATTTACGCCATGTTTGAGCCGGGCGAAGCGCGGCGCAGCCTGGGAATATTTACCTTGCTGCGGGAAATCGAATTTGCGCAGCGCGGCGGCTACGAGTTTCTCTACCTGGGCTACGCCCATGCCGCCGACTCCTACTACGACTATAAAAAGGGCTTCGCCGCCTGTGAGTACTTCGACTGGCGACGCGGCTGGCGGCCTTACGACAGCAAACCATTGGCCAGCGAGCTGCATCCGCTGGACGGGCTGGAAGTGCGCAGTTTTCTGGACGAGGCCGACGCATGAAAACCAATGCCGTCCGTTTGCTGGACGCCGCGGGCATCGGATACGAATTGTGCAGTTACGATTGGGACGAAGACTCGCTCGACGCTCTGAGCGTGGCGCAGAAGCTCGACATCGAAGCCGAGCGGATGTTTAAAACTCTGGTGCTGACGGGCACACAGCTGCGTCACTTTGTGGCGGTCCTGCCGGGCAACGCACAGTTAAATCTGAAGACGGCCGCGCGAATCAGCGGCAACAAGTCCTGCGCCATGCTTCCGCTTAAACAACTGCGGCAGGTAACCGGATACGTCCACGGCGGTTGCTCGCCGCTGGGCATGAAAAAAGCGCTGCCGACCTGGATTGACGAACGGGCGCTGGCGCACGAACACATCAGCGTCAGCGGCGGCAAGCGCGGCCTGCAGATCATTCTGAACCCACGCGATCTGGCGGCGGCGGCGGCGGCGCAGTTTGCGGCCTTTGAGTAGATTCGGACATTTCCGGACACACGACCTCTCCACCGGGCACGGCAAAGAAATTCTCACCGCCTTGCCGGTTAATCAGTTGCAAACGACAGAATTCCTCCCGTTTAACCACGTTTTGCCCACCGCACAGCGGTGAATAGCTACCGTTTAACCATTTACGCTTGTGTACCTGAATGATTCGAACCATGTTGCCTGTGTCGAAACATGCGGTGGACCGCCGTTGACGCTGCAAAGGCGGGATGAGGCGCCCGCACTCGCCGGACATCCGGCGCGAGGCCTGGACCAGGTGGAATGCGACGGTCAGACTGAATACCCGGCACAGACCTGATGACTTGAGACGGAGGATTCAATGACAAACAAAAGGGAAAAACAAGCCGGCGAACACAGTGAGAAGGCGAAGTGATCTGAATCGGAAGTCTGTTTAACAGCGGAGGATTTAACTATGTTCCTTTGTTTCGGCAGCGGACAGCGGGAGCGCAACTGATTCCTGGCGCAGAAAAATCTGGCCGAAGAGTCCCAATCCGTACAGACAAAGGCAGATAAAAGGCAGCGCGTCGCCGAATCGGGTATAAAACGTACCGACGGAACTGCGCTGAATGTTTAACATCATTGCCGTTGAGTCCATGTTGCGACTCTGTTCGAGCACGATGCCTTCCGGGCTGATGAGGCCGGAAATACCCGAGTTTGCGGCGCTGACCACATATCGGCGCGTTTCGACCGCGCGGAAAACCGACATGAGAAAGTGCTGCTCGGGACCGTCGGTACCGTCCGCCCAGGCGTCGTTGCTGGCGACCAGAATAAAGTCCGCGCCGCGTTCAACCAGCGCGCGAACGTAGTCGGGGTACACGGACTCAATGCAAATCAGAGGCGCAACGCGCAGACTGTCGCCGCCGATTGGAATGTTTAACAGACCTGGCGACGCACCGGCCGTCCAGGCAGACACGCCGTTGCTTTGCTCGTCCATAGCCTCGCCGAACTGCCAGAAATCTTCAAAAGGACTGCGCTCCGCATAGGGCGTCAGTTTAACCTTGTGGCTCACCTGGCCGGCGCCGTCGGGACCGATGTAAAAAACCGCGTTAAACTGTCCGCGCGACGTGCTGTCGATAGCCCCGAACACAAAGGGAATATCCGTTATCCAGGCTTCATTTTGCAGGGTTTGCATGGTTTGGAGACCAGCTTCGGAACGCATATTGAGCGGAAGAGCGGTTTCCGGCCAGATGACGGCTACGGGACGTTCATTGCGCGGATTTCCTGTCAGCTCCGCACTGAGTTTCAGGTGCGCCTCCAATTGCTCGTCCAGCGGAGCGGACCACTTGCTCCAGGTATCCACGGAAGCCTGCACGACTGCAAGCGGCCAGCGCGTGTGCCCATTGAGCGCCATGTCCACGTCGACCGTCTGGCGGCGCAGCAATCCATAGCCGCCAAGAATGACAAAAGAGAGAACGACCAGATAAAGAGTTCGCACATAAGTGCGCGGACCGACGTCGCCGGGCCGCAGCAGGGAGGGTACAATCGCCAGCAGCACCCAGGTCAGACAGGCGTTGACAAATGCGACAAAGAAACTCAGGCCCCAGACTCCGGCAACATCGGCCGCCTGGATCAAAGTAGTATAGTCAACAAGCGTATAACCCAGCGCCAGTTCCGGCGTCCAGAACAGCGTGAACGTTTTGAGCCATTCAAAAGCGGTCAGCGTAAAAGGAAGCAACATCAAGGCCGAGCGCAGGCCGAAGGAACGCACAAAACTGTGATGCGCGATATACGGTAATGCGAGCAGAAGCGGGTTGACGAGCCAGTACAACACGCCCAACATACCCAGAAAACTGTCATCGTGCCCGAAGGGCAGCACGGCAAAAAACCAGTGAGTTATGCCGTGAAAGACCAGCATGGCAAGGTAGGCCGCAATTGCTCCGTGCAGCAGCGGGCGGCTGCGGTCCATCAGCAACAGCAGAGGTATCAGGGCAAAAAAAGCACTGAAACCCAGCGTGGTCGGCGGAAAGGCAAGACCCAGAATCAGACCGCTCAACAGCGCTCCGACCACTATGGCTGCCTTTGTATTCAGGAAGGCCATGTTTTTCGTCCTCAGGACATCAGGCCCAGTTTTTTCATGCGCGCCAGCAGCGTCGTGCGTTTGATGCCCAGAATCTTGGCGGCGCGCGATTTGTTGCCGCCCGTCTGCTGCAGCACACGGGCAATGTGTTCGCGTTGTACCTGGTCAATTGTCGACGCAGAGGCGGGCATCGCGCTGCTTTCGGAATCCCTCCCGGCGACGGGATCGGCCGGCTGCGATGGAACCGCGGGCGGCTCTACCATCGCGATGTCTCCGCTGAGAATTTGCGTGTTTTCACGCACGACCAGCGCCTGCACCAGCCGCTCAAGTTCGAGCAGATTGCCGTCCCAGCGCGGCTTCTGCTGCAGTTGCTGCAGCAGCACGCCACTGATGTCATCGATGCGCCGATGAAAGAGTTGTGCGTAACGCGCGGTGTAGCCGCGCACCAGGTCGGGAATGTCCTCACGCCGATCCGCCAGAGCCGGCATGCGAATGAAAATGATGTTGAGCACGTAGTACAGCTCCTGCTTGAGCCGTCCCGAGCTGACGGCATCGCGCGGAGTGCGGCGGCAGGAACTGATAAGACGAAACCCGCCGCCGCGGCCGGAAACGGCGGCACGCAGAACGTTCAGCAGCATAGTCTGGAATCGCAGCGGCGCACAGTCAATGTCCATCAGATAAACAGTTGTCGGGCTGTCGCCCGGTGTCAGGCCGCGCAGAATGCCGTCAGCGCCGAAGACGTATTCTATCAGCTCATTGCCGTCAAAATCGGCGCAGGCAACGGATACAAACTCGGCATCGGCGCTTTTGCCGCGGGCGTGAATAGCTTCGGCCGCCGCGTCCAGACCGCTGCCGAAGGGCCCGTCCAGCAGGACGGGCGCACCCGTTTCGGCTGCTTTTGCAATTTCATCGCGTACGGCGCGGATTGCCGCGGAAGTGCCCGCCAGCGCAAGTTGTTCGGGTTGCGGCTGTGGGGACGCGGCCACGTGTTGCTCCTGCTGGGTATCGATACGCGCCAGCAGAGCGTCAATAGTCGTCAGCGTTTCCTGGTCGTTCAGCTCGGATGCCACTTCGCGCGCACGGCGGGCGTCGACTTCCGCCTCCCCGACAGCGCCCATCCGCAGTCGCAGACGCGTCTGGTGCGTCAGCGCCGCCAGCTCACCGCGACGGTCGCCGGCATTGCGGAAGTGCTTGACCGCGCGGCCGAAGGCTTCGACGGCTTCTTCATCGGACTGCATACCGGCCAGTGCCAATGCGCGGTTGCCCAGCGCGCGAGCGGCGTCGAGAATCTGCTTTGCTTCTTCGTACAGTTCGGCGCTGCGCAGATACCACTCCGCGGCTTTGCTGAAATTGCGTTCCACCGTGCGCGCATGCTGCCCCACCTCGCGTGCCAACAGCGCCGCGCGCCCTTTGTCGTCAAAACGCCGCAATTGCTGAATCAGCTCACCGGCGTGTTCTTCCACCCGCGGCGCGTCGCCCTGATCGAGTTTACAGCGGAAGTCGGCGTAGGCGGCCAGCGTCTGCACGTGTTCATCGCCCGTGGCAGCACTGCCGACCGTCCTGCGCAGTCGCTGTGCGCGGTCATTCGCGACGGCGCCTGCACCGCGAGCCAGACCGATTTCAACCTGGCGCACCAGCGCTTCGGCCTGCAGATCAATGCGGGAAACTTTGGCGGCTGCTGCTTCGAGAAACTCAAGTGCGCTCCACTCGCGCTCTTCGTCGCCGAGCTCGCGCCAGGCCGAAGCCGTCAGCGCCGCCGCTTCGGCGCGGATTTCGGGTGTCAGCGCATCACCGGCTTCAAGCAGGGGCTCACAGCGCTGGATCAGCTTGCGGTATTTGCGGCGGGCAAAAAGTTCCTGCAGGCTGCGCAGCAGCAGTGCAAAGTCCTGCTCGCTGCCGGCGACGCCCTCTGCGGGCGCATCTTCAAAGAGTCGCGCCTGCGCGCCGGTATCCGCCGGCGCCTGCGTCGCAGTTTGCTCGCGGTAATCCAGCGGGTCGCGGATCGCGGCTTCGCGGTACAAGTCATGCGTAAGCCGACAGGCCCCCTGGCGGCATTCGACAAAACCGGACTGGCAGAGGTAGTGCAAGTCTTCAACAACGGTCCAGAGCGGCAGTGACAAGGCATCTGCAATCTCGCCGACGCGCAGTTCGCGCGTGCTTAGCGCCAGAACGTCCCAGATGCGCGAAGCGGAGTGGCGCAGCGCCTCGCGCTCTTCGCGCAGCAGACCCGTCATCGTAGGAGCGGGCGGCAGCGTGGCGCTCAGCGTCAGCCAGGTGTTCTCGCGGACAAAAAGAATGCCGTCGCGGATCAGTTTGCGCAAAAACAGCGTCACCATCAGCGGATTTCCGTTGGTGACGCGGTACATCATTTTCTGCATGTCATCGCCGAACTCGACCGGACCGAGCGCTTCGGCACAAAGGCGACCCAACACTCCGGGCGCGAGATTCGACATGGTTTTGATCTGCGAGAGCTGCCCGAAACTGCGCAACTGCGAATTGTGGGCCAGCAGGATTTTGATGCAACCTTTGTAGTCGAGTGAATATTGCGCCAGACCTTCTATCACGGCGCGCACGTTGGCGTCCAGCCGGTCGGTGTCGTCAATCAGCACAACCAGTTTTTCGCCGCGGGCCTGAACGCTGTCGGCGTCGAGAGCGATCTCATCGATCAACACGTCGGCGCTGAGCGCCACCATCGTCTCGCTGCGCACCTGCGCCTTTCCGCCGGCCAGACGGCGACGCTCGCGGTATTCTTCGGCGGCGCGCGCAATGCCGCGCAAAGTCGGTTGTACAACGGCGATAACGGGTTTTTCCGTCAGCAGCAACTCGCGGAACAGACTGCGCAGCAACAGGCTTTTGCCCGTTCCGCGTTCACCGGCTATTTCCAGAATGGGGCGCGCGCCCGGATCTGCCAGGAAGTGTTTAAGCGTCGTTTCAACCGCCTCGCTGCCGATCGGCTTGAGCGCTGCGTACTGAATCGTTGAGCTGCCGGGCAGGCGGATGGAATCGCGGACCAGACCGCGACGTTGGAGAAATCGCAGCGCGTCACGCGCCGAATTAAAGCGCTGCGTGCGATCGCGGTGCAGCAGGCGCTCTATCCACTCGCACATCGGCTCGGGCAAGTCCGGCGCCGCCGCGCGCAGGTCGGGCGCGTCGCCGTACAGAATTTCGCGCGCCATGCGGAAGTGAGGGCCGCGCGCCAGCGCGCGCCCCGTTATTGCTTCATACAGAGCACAGCCCAGCAGAAAAAAATCGGAGCGCGCATCGAGGTAGCCGGCAAGGATCCGCTCCGGCGCGAGTGGCGTATCGCCCGTGCCCACCTGCCCCAGATCGCGCCGGCCCAGCACCAGTGCGCCGACGTCGTTGTGCAGCACCTGAACGGAGGCGCTGCCGACACCCTGCACCAGAATGACGCCGCGCGCGGGATAGCCGGCACAGAGACCGGCGGCATGCAGGTCGGCATAAGCTTCGAGGATCTGCTGAAAGAGACCGGCGGCATAAGTCACATCGCTGAAGTACTCGCGCGGAACATCGCGCAGATCGCGCCCGTCCGGCAAGGTCTGGACAATGTAGGGAATGCTGTCGCTGGTGTAGCCGTAGTCGTAGAGCTCGGCCAGGCTGTCTGATTTGATCTGGCTGCGCAGGCGCGCTTCCGCCAGAATTATTTCTTTTTCGCTGCGATTGAGAATCGGATGTGCGCTGATGGAAACCGGCTGACGGCGTTCGCGGTCATAGGCGGTGAACGTCACTATTTTCGCGGCTGAATCGCTGCGAACCTGGTCTTTTTGACTGTATCGCGGAGGAAGAAGCAGTTCGGTCATGCACCTGGGATTGACGCCGTGAATTCTTAGCAAGCGATCAATTTAACATCGCCGCGGCTTAGGAACAACACAAGCCCGCCAAGATAGTCGTACGGCCTTGCCATTACTTTTCATATGTCCGGTTCAGGCTCCACAGCGCCGCGTCGGACAACAACATTAAGACCGCCTTGAGCAGCTTTGCTGCTCGGCTCTTCTATCCATTTTGCTCGTCGTCAAACGCGAAGTCCAAACGCACCGTGTCTGCCGTCGCGGTCGCCGTTGCCAGGTGATAAAACAAAAAAGCCCCCCGGCCAGAACGACCGGAGGGCTTTGTATTACCAGGTGCGCCGGAAGTCCGACGCACCGTTTCGATCATGAATGTTTAGCGTACAACGCGGAGCGAACGGCTGATCTGCTCA
>JAUIKM010000054.1 GCA_030430495.1 bacterium
GTTGTGACATATCGATTTCCGATCCGTTTCGTTAAGAAGGTATTTATTCTTCTCCTTAGCATCGGCCGGAAATCGATTTTTTTAAACATACAGTCTGCCTCCAGCAGCGTTTCCACCACCAACGAACACAGCCATGCCGTCCGGCCAAAAAGCCGGATTCCCACTCCTCCCGCCCGATACGGCAGGGGCTGCAAACAAACTCCACAGGCGCGCGTCCCGCTTCATTCACCCGATAATCTGCGCAGCAATCCAACACTACAAGCTGAAAAAATACCAAGCGGCCGCAGTGCATGCTCCACCGTCCCGTCAGCACCGCCAAACGGGAGTGTTTTCCAACTGTCGATTTCAGCGCCCGACAGGATTTCGTCCGCGCCGTGCACGGCCCGCGCCCCTGGCTCGTCAATGGGCCAAAGTTTTTTGTGGCAGGCGCCCCGCAACAGCCTGCCCCGCTACAGCAGAAAGGCCCGGTTTAACATGGAACTGACGGAGCGTACGCCGGACGGCAAAGACAACCTGCAAGCCGTTTACACGATGATCGGGGTCATAAGCGCCGCGATTATCGGTTTTCTCGTGTGGTTTATCTATTTCCGCCCCGAAGCGGCGACCGAAACCGGCCAGTGGGCCGTCCTCTCAACCGTCAATGCCGTGCTGAATTCCATCTGCACCGTCTTCCTCCTGCTCGGCCTCCAGGCCATTAAAAATGGACGCCGCGCCATCCACATGCGCTATATGACCGCCGCGGCGATTACCTCCGGGCTGTTTCTGATTTCTTACCTTACCTACCACCATTTTGTCGGCGATACCAAATTTGTCAATGAGAGCTGGATTCGGTTTGTCTACTTTTTTATCTTGATCACGCACATCGTGCTTTCGGTGGTCAACGTGCCGCTGGTGTTTACGACTCTGTTTCTGGCATACACAAAACGATTTTCCAAACACCGCCGGATTGCCCGGATTACGTTCCCGATCTGGCTCTACGTCTCCGTTACGGGCGTGGCGGTGTACATCTTCCTCGAATTTTTTAACGCCTGAAAAAAGCGGGCCGGACCAGTGCTGTTCGGCCGGACGATTGCAGAGGGGATCGTCTACGAGAAATGCAGCGGACGTAAAAACCAACCGTACGCTGCATTTTTCTTTTTGGGTAGTTTTCACGGGTTCCAACAATCGCAGGCAAACATTTACATGAAAAATACTGCCACTACCGGCACGGAAACAGCTGCGGTGCGGCTTGAAGGTCGTCTCAGCGTGATGGGCGCCCTGGCCGGCGGACGCCGTAAAATCGAGCGCCTCTTTGTGGATCGCGCTATGGACGAACGCCGCAAATTCGACCTGAAGGACGCGGCCTGGCGGGCGGGCGTCAAAATCGAGTGGCGCAAACGCCCCGATCTGGACAATATGACCGGCGACAAACAACACGGCGGCGTCCTGGCGCTGGCCGGACTTCGCAGCGACCCCGCGCTTGGCGAGCTCACCGAAACGGACAACCTGCGATTTGTCGTTGTGCTCGACGGCGTCGAAGATCCATACAGCTACGGTCACTGCGTGCGTGCCTTTTATACGGCGGGCGTCGACCTGCTCATCCGTTCGCCGCGCGAGTGGGGCCCCGCCGAAGCGACGATTGCGCGCGCTTCCGGCGGCTGCAGCGAGCTGATAAACACTGCCGTGGCCGAGGTTCAGCCGGCGGCCGACTGGTGCCGCGAGCGCGGTTTTCAGATACTCACCAGCGCCAAAACCGACGTCGGCGTCAGCCTGTTCGACGTCGAATTCGGCCCCAAAAACTGCCTGCTCGTCGGTGGCGAAAAACGCGGCGTTACGCGTTCGTTCCTTACAGCGGCCGACAAAGTCATCAGCATCCCCTATGGCCGCAAGACCGAGGTGTCGCTCGGCACGGTGGCGGCCGGTTCCATTCTGGCATACGAAGTCATGCGTCGCGCGGGCATTGTCGGCTCCTCAACGGGCTCTGAAACCGACTGAACGTAGCTTGATTACAGCGCCGCCTGCGCGGCTCGTTTTCTGACCATCTTGTTTGTCACGGTGTCGCCGGTTGTGCGTCGTCGAGGGGGCGTTTGCATGTGGCGCAGATCCGTGGTGACGCTTCGGGCGTCGCACATCACTATGCTTCGATCAGCTTCGAATGCCGCTTACCCGCGTTTTCATGCCCGTTCATCACGGAAACTGATACGTTGGCGTTTTTCCGCTTGAATCTCGCGAACGCCCGTCCCATGTTGTGTGTGTTGAGCCGTCGGAAGGTCCGGCCGCGTGGAGCGAATGTCGGCGCGAAATTGCCGTATCTTTGCCGAAGACGCGGAAAACAATGTCTGCCGGTACCGGTACAGATAGAGACATGCACGCCGCTTGGGGGTTAATGCTCCGAATACCCTTTCAAAGCTCCGTGCCCGCGGAAACTTGCGCGTCTCCAGTTTTCTGAGATAAAACGAACGCACAACTCATGAAAAAACTCACACTGCCTGCAGCGGCTCTTTGTGCACTCTTGTTCTGCCTTCCCTTGAATGCACAGAACGAGGCGAATCATTGGTATTTCGGTATCAATATCGGAATTGAATTCAAGCCTGAAGGGATCGACACCGTCGGCGAATGGTCCAATTTTGTGGCGACCGAGGGCGGCGCAACCTATTCACATCCGCAAACGGGCGCGCTGCTTTTTTACACTGACGGCATGATTGTCTGGGGCGCCGATCATCGCATCATGCCCGGCAGCGATTACGATCTTGTTGCCGGATCCACGCCTTCCAACTTTATCTCCCGTTCCACGACCCAGTCCGCGCTGGTTGTGCCGCATCCGGGCGATCCGAACATCTACTACATCTTCAACCCCGGAAACTATACCAGCGCCGGTGTTGACCGCAACGACCTGGATCTGAATCAGCCTTTCCTCGATTACTTCCTGTATACGTCCTACAGCGTCGTGGACATGCGCCTGCGCGGCGGTCTCGGCGATGTCGTTGAACGCGTTGTGCTCAATCCAAAAATTGAGATGAGCGAGCGCATCAGCGGGACAATTGATTGTATCGATGAAGGTTACTGGGTCGTGACGCGTTCGCTGCGCAACAACACCTACTTCAGCTATCGCGTGACGGCGGACGGCGTGCAGTTGGATCCGGTGGTCTCTGAAGTCGGGTTCCAGGCGATTGGCGCCGATGTCAACGGCGTCGGCCAGATGAAGATTTCTCCCGACGGTTCGATGTTGGCTGTGGCATACGACAGTTTTAACGACGTGGCCTTTGAATTGCTCGACTTCAATCGCGCGTCGGGCCGCGTTTTTAATTCGCGTATTATCAACGCGCCAATTTCACCTTTTACCAATAGTGTTGTCAAGCAGATCTACGGACTGGCCTTTTCGCCGCAATGTGAGCATTTCTTTGTAAGCAGCCGTACGGGGTCCGTCCTGCAGTTCTCGCTGCAGAACCGCGATGCCTCGTCCATCCAGAGTTCGATGGAATTTCTGGCCGATGCGCAGGTTTTTGATTACCGCTCCATGCAGATCGCGCCCGACAACTCCATCTACATTTCCAAGAACTCGCGTCGTGAACTGGCCGCCATTCGCGACCCCGACATTTCGCCGAGCTTTGTCGCTGATGCCGATATCGTTGGCCAGTTTTTTCCAGTGCGTCAAAGCACGGCCGGTCTGCCGAATTTCATGGACCACATCTTCGGTCCCGCCAAACTCAATCCCGATTGCGACCGCATTTTTGCTGGCTTTGACGTTTCCGCGCTCGAAATCTGCGAGGGCGACTGCATCGACATCGTTAACACGACTCGCGGCGATGCCGAAACCTGGCGTTGGGAGTTTCCCGGCGCCAACCCCGCCTCCAGCGACCAGCGCGAGCCCGGAACAATCTGTTTCCCGCAGGCGGGCGAATATGAAATTACACTGATTGCATTACATCCCGTGGTGGACGACACCGCCCGGCGCACAATTCGTGTGTTTAAACGCACCCGCATCGAAATCTCCGGCGCCGAACAGATCTCGGTTTGTGAGGGCGCAGAAATTCAACTCAATGTGGAAGCCGACGAGGGCGATATTATCTGGTCGCCCGCGGAAGGCATTGATGATATTAACTCTCGCACGCCGACGTTAACGCCGCAGGTAACCAGGTGGTACAAGGTGCGCCTCGAAGCGCCGAACGCCTGTGAAGTCGTTGAAGATTCTGTTCTGGTTACTGTCGCGGACCTGCCCGACCTGGTCCTCACGCCGCCGCCGCCCATATGTGAAGGCGAGCAGGTACGCGTGAATGTCTCGGGCGCCGACACCTACAACTGGAGTCCGCGCGAGCTGTTTGACGATCCGAATTCAGCCGGTCCGCTGCTGACGGCTCGCGCCGGAACGACCTACTCGGTTACCGGCCGCAATGCAACGACGGGCTGCAGCCGCACAGAAACATTTACCGTCGAGGCATTGCCTCTACCTGTTGCCCAGGCTGCGCCCGCCTTTGAAATCTGCCGCGGCGATGCGGTGCAGTTGAACGCTTCCGGCGGCACGCGCTACGAGTGGTCGCCGCGCACCGGCCTCGACGACTTCAAGAGCCCCACGCCCACGGCGGCTCCGGATGTCAGCACGGAGTATACGGTCACCGTGTTTAACGATGACGGATGTTCACTGGAACTGCCGGTAAATGTTGTTGTCAATGATTCCATCGACATTGTCCTGCGCCTGCCGGACGAACAGCTGACCGAGCCGGGCAGCAAGGACAGCATCGCCATTGTCATTGAAGTGCCGGCCGCGCGTTTGCCGCTCAATGATGTGCGGATCCAATTTGATATCGCAATCGACAAAACATTCATGCGGGTCGAAGGCGTCGGCGGCGACCTCCCGTTTACAACTGTCGTTGGCCCCGAACGACAGACTATGACAATTACCTACACGGGCGACATCACTTCGCCTCAATTGCTGTTAACACACCTGATCGGCACGGCGCTGTTAAACGATCGGCAGACGACCGATGTGACGATTGACAATGTGCAGATCGACCTTGGCGACGTACTCTGTCCGCGGATTGACGTGCAAAACGGCCGCTTCGGCATCCACGAATACTGCCTGGGCTACGCCGTCGTCTGGCGTACCTTGCTGGGCGTGCAGGTGCGCGGAAATCCTGTTGAAGGTTCGACGCTTCACTGCGACATCAACATGCCGTCGGCGGGCGATCCGGTGGAGCTTGAATTGTTGAACAGCGTCGGGACAGTCGTGCTGCGCCGCAGTCTGAGCAACGACGGTGCAAAACAGGTTGAACTCGACATCGACGCATCGGAGCTCGCATCCGGCGTGTATTTTATCGCTGTTCGGTCGACCTGGCAATCCGACATGCAAGCGTTCCTTTTGACGCGTTGACAATTTCACCGACGTCGCGATGTCTGCAAGCGGGCCAAACAAAAAAAAGGCGAGGCCGCAGGCCGCTGCAATTCAGGTGTGCCGCTGCCGCCTGACCGTGAAATGCCCATATGGTTTATCCTGCGGAGCCAGGTGACAACCCGTACAGTTGCGTCGGGAATAAGAGTTTCTGTCCTGCCTCAGCGCCAGGACTGTGCGTCGCGGCGTCGGAAGAGCGTCCGCGGGTCGCGCAGCGTGTCGGACCGCGCGCCGGCCGTAAACACGTCCGCGATTGACGTGTGCCGCAGCTTGCTTTCCGTCCAGAACAAAAGCTCCGGCAAACCCGGCGCCGGAGCTCCGTCCGCCGGATCCAGGATGTTCATCAGATTGCCGTGTAACTCCGTCAGCAGCTCTCTGGTCAGTCCGTGAACCGAAAGCGCCTGTTTAATACACGCCGCAAAAGCCGGGCCGTACGCAGGGGAGGGCCGCTCCGCCTGAAGTTGTGGACGCATCGAGACCAGCAATTTTTCGAGCAGGTCAAAGTCCTCCAGCTCAAAATGCAACAGCAGGCGCAGCACCTTCGCCGCATCGCGTATGTCGCCGCGTACCGCCTCGTGCCGTGCGTCCAGCACCTCCAGCAGGGCCGAAAGCGCGCGTGAATTCTCGCCTTTCAGAAGCAGCGCCATGGCGCAATTGAAGTAAAGCATCAGACGGCGGCCGGGATTGAGGCGGGCGCTATGCCGCTGCAGACCGCCGAGGATGACGGGCACGAGCTCAAGCGCTTCGTTTAACATCCCGCGATTCAGGTGAAAACTCAGCTCCAGAAATCCGACGCGATCCAGCCGGAAAAATTCGCCGTCGCGCAGTTTATTGTTTAAGTCGACAATGTGATTGAGCAAAGCGGCAAACTGGTCCGTGCGGCGTTCCGCGATGCAGCAGGTCAGGTAGTTGCAAACATCGGCGCTGAAAACCGCCACCGCATCGTCGATGCGTTGTGGATCGCTCTGCCAGTGGTCGACGACGCGTTTATACCAGCTGAGCGCCGCCCCGAGCCGCCCCTGAATCCAGGCGTAAAAAGCCTGCGCTTTTAACAAATGCAGGCGCGCGGTAAAAGAACTCACCGCATCGATGTCGGTCATGAGCGGGTCCTGCATCAGCTGGTCCAGGCGCTCCGTTCCCGCGCCGGAGTTCCCGAGTCCGGGTTTGTACACGGCCGCGTAAAACAGCCCGACCTGGTCCAGATACACATTGGCCTGACCGCAGTCCGCCAGCGTTTGTTTAACCGCGGCGGCGTTCTCCCGCATGTGGCGTTCAAAGTCCGCCGGAATCAGGCGCAGCAGAACGCGACGTCGCCATTGCAGAGCGCGCAGCAGCGTCGCGTGCAGTTCAAAGCGCCGCGCCTCCGCGCAGATGTCATCGCACAGCGCCAGACAGGCCTCCAGCCGCCGCTTGCGATACAGAACATCCACGTGGCCCAGCCTCCGCGCCAGGCGGTTTTCAACCGAGTCTTCCGCATGCCGGCCGGCCAGGCTGTCAAGCACCTGCATGTGCAGCCGGTGTTTAAGCGCCGAAGGGTTCTTCCCACCGCACTCCCGCAGCAGCTCACGCCATTCCACGTCAGACTTCGGCGACGCCCCGCCCGCCAGTTTTTTGAACAATTGCAGCGTTGTGCTTTCGCGCGACCGCGTGAATGCCGAGGCGTACAAACTGAAATAGCGCTTTTCCTGTTTGTCCATCGACCGGATCAATTCCAGCAGTTCATTTGTGTGTTGCATGTCAAGCCCGGCATGTTGAAGTAGGGTGCAAAATACTGCATCTGGAAATTTATGTAATTCCGCTGAATGCCTGCTGTAAATAGCCGTAAATATGCGGGAAAAGCCGATTCCCTGATTGCGGCGCCTCGCTGGAAATGAGAGGATGCCGCGCCTCCGGCTTTCCCGGGCGCGGCCCCCGGAGCTAGATTGCTTCGTGAAAAGGCGATCACAGGAATCGCATTGTTGGACTTCTGAAAACAAAGGAAAAACGAGCCATGTCGGATCAATCTCGTTTTGCGGTAAAAACAGTGTATGCCAAAAAGGGCGTCGATGCCTCTCGCGGCGGCTGGCTGGGCGACGGCTTGACAGCTCGACTCGCAGCCGGTTCGTTGTTGCCCGGCTCCGGTGAACGGCAGCTTCGTTTGCAGATTCTGCCCAGCTCCGGGCCGCCGGTGTTTAACGAAATTATCGGCAGCGCCGATGTGACGGTTAACGGAGCGATGCCAAGCCCGCCGCAGCAATCGCAGGCGGCGCTCAACCCGGTTAACATGCCGCTCGGCCAACTGCGCTCGGGCAGTTTTGTGCTCAGCTTTACTGACGACGCGCAGCCGAATCACCTGCTGGCGGATGGTTCCATCGACCTGCAACTCGATCTCGGCACTACGTCGCTGCCGCTGCAGGCCGATGACGTTGCGCCGGAATGGACCGCTCCGCCCCGGATGTCGCTCACGCAACTTAACGTCTGGGAACTTGGACTGCGCAAGTACGAGCCCGGCGTGGGCATCCTCTTCCTGCACGCATCGGGCATGGGGCCGCAGCAGTTCTATACGCTCGGCCAGGTTGATATTTCGGCGGCGGGGCAGGGGCGGCTTCAAACCGGCAGTCGCGCACTCCCGCCCGGTAAAACCGTGGATCAGGGGGCGCTGCGCCAGGTTGAATACTGCATCTGGTTAAACAAAGATTCCGGCGCAGCGGATGATTATCTCCTTGCCGGATCCGTGCGGTGCAGTTGGACAATCGGCGGGCTGGACCTCATTACCAAAGATCTGCGCCGCGAGCGCTCCGGTCCGCGCCGAAAGCGCGATTGACATTTGCCCCGACATGGCAACGGTTTGGTGCGTCGCATTTGTCGCAGCGGCAGGTGCGGCCGCCGAACCGATATGTCGTGTTAACTCAGGATAAAACAACCTGCAAACAGCAGGCGCTTTACATATGTCATGTTTAACAGGAGTAATTTCATGAAAGCCGAATTGTCATTTGTTCACAATCTCGACAAACACGCCGGTCATCTGACCCTCAACGATGACGGATCGGTTCGTTACAGCGTTGGCCACGTTAACTGCCAGGGTGTCAAGGTCAACGTGGAAGGCTCGGTCACCGCCGAGGATATGCGCAAGGTGCAGTTGGTCGACACGCGCGCACGCGCGGGCTGGAAGGAACTGCAGTTTAACGGAATGAACGTTGGCTACGCCGCTAAAACCGACAATCCGGAGCGGATTGAGGTCTTTGAATCCTTCAGCGGACAAGACATCTCGATCAGGGTTAACGGTTTTTCCGACAAAGAAGCCCGCGACGAACGTTTTATTCACTGGGGGCTGGCGGTGCTTGGACTGGTTGCCGTTTACACGTATGCCGTGTATACCGACATTGAGTGTCGCCGTCTGGCGCGCGCATGTATGGCCAACGGCTGTAGCAACGTTCACATGCAGGTCACCGGTTACTTCTGGCGCACTTGCACCTTGACCTGTACCGGCTGTCCCTGAGTGAATCGATCGGATTGGCTTGTTAATTAAACACGGTTTGAATCAGATATGCCGGCCGGCAAAATTTAACGTGACCATCACATCCCGACATAGTCGCATTTTGAGTTCTTTTTACTACCCTTTAAAGCCATTTTTGTTTGTCGCGCAGTTGGAAGTTCTGTTTAAGCGAGTCGCGGCAATTGAGCCCGTGAGTTGCAGGTATTGCGGCAAGCACAGGACGTTTTGACAGGCGATTTTGGGCTGTTCAGCAGGAAAATAGTTGCTTAGGCAACTAAATTGCAATGTCTTGTCGATTCTGCGTAATTTCACGGCATGCAAAGCCCCAGTTCAGCCGGGACACAACTTCCGGCCTTGCCGCAGGCACTTGACGACTGCCTGGCGGACATCCGTCGCCAGGCCGATCTTGATGTCCGCACCGACGATTACAACCGCGTATTGTACAGTACCGACGCGAGCATTTACCAGCAGGTGCCGCTCGGCGTGGCCTTTCCGCGTCACGCCGATGAAGTGCAGTTGCTGGTGGAAAGCGCCGCACGCCATGGCGTACCGGTTCTGGCGCGGGCGGGCGGCAGCAGCCTGGCGGGGCAGTGCGTCAACGAGGCGCTGGTGGTCGACACGACCAGGCATCTGAACCAACTGCTGGAAGTTAACACCGAAGAAGGCTGGGCGCGCGTGCAGCCGGGCCTGGTGCTGGACGAACTTAACCGATTGCTGCGACCGGAAGGATTGATGTTCGGACCGGATCCGGCCAGTTCCAACCGCGCCGCCATGGGCGGGATTGTCTCCAATAACTCCACCGGCAGCCACTCGATCATGTACGGCATGACCGTTGATCACGTGCGTGCGGCCGATGTGGTGCTCGCCGACGGCAGCATCGCCGTTCTGCGGGCGTTGGACGAAAGCGCGCTGAACTTCAAACTCAAACTCTCCGGCCGCGAAGGCGACATCTATCGCGCCGCCGAAGAGATCAGGCGCAATCACGCTGAAGTCATCAAAAGCGCGACGCCCCTGCACTGGCGTCGCTGCGGCGGTTTTAACCTGGACCGCCTGGTTCCCGACGGACTGAATTTCAAGAATCCTGCCGACGCGCGGATGAATCTGGCTTCGCTCGTCAGCGGGGCGGAGGGATCGCTGGCATTTATGCGGGAAATAACGCTCGGCCTCGTGGAGCGTCCGCGGCGCACGGCGCTGGCAATCGTGGCATTTGAAGATTTGTTCGATGCGCTGCGCGCGGTGGAAATCATTCTGGAAACCGATCCTTCGGCTGTTGAACTCGTCGACAAACTCGGGCTGGACAAATGCCGCGAAGTGCCGGCTTATGCGCGTCTGCTGCACACCTTTGTCGACGGCCGTCCCAACTGCATCCTGATTACCGAATACTACGGCACGCGCGAACATGAACTGAGCCAACGCGTCGAGCACCTGCGCGACCACCTGAAAAAGCGCGGCGTGCGTGCGCGCGTCAATGCGGCGGTGGACCCGCACCTGCAGAACAATGTCTGGACCGTGCGCAAGGTCGGCCTCGGTCTGCTGATGAGCGTCAAGGGCGACTTTAAACCGATTCCCTTTATTGAGGACGCCGCGGTTCCGGTGAGCAAACTGGCCGAGTACGTCGGTGAAGTTGAACGTTTCTGCAACGAACTCGGAACAAGAGTCGCCTACTACGCGCACGCCAGCGCCGGCTGCCTGCACATACGTCCGATGGTCAACACCAAGAACGCCGCGGAGATCGCCAAACTGCCGCAGATCGCACGCCGGTCGATGGAACTTGTTAAACAATACGGCGGCTCGCTCTCCAGCGAACACGGCGACGGCCGCGTGCGCGCCTGGCTGGCCGAAGATTTCTACGGTCCGCAGATGTTCGGCCTGTTCAAGCGCGTCAAGACCGCCTTTGATCCGGATAATCTGTTTAACCCCGGCGGCATTGCCGATCCCGCTTCGATGACCGAACACCTGCGCTACGGTGAAAACTACCGCGTGCCGGAGGAGCGGACGCATCTGGACTTCAGCGAGGACGGCGGTTTTGCGCCGGCGGTGGAGATGTGCAACGGCGCGGGCGTCTGCCGCAAAATCGGCAACGGCGTGATGTGCCCGAGTTTTATGGCCACACGCGAGGAGGAACACAGCACGCGCGGCCGCGCCAACGCCCTGCGCGCCGCACTCAGCGGCCTGCTGCCGCACGAGGAGCTGACGAGCAAACGCATGCACGACGTCATGGACCTCTGCATCGAGTGCAAAGCCTGCAAGGCCGAATGCCCGTCCTCGGTCGACATGGCCAAAATCAAGTTTGAATTCCTGGCGCGCTACCACGCCGCCAACGGCGTGCCGCTGCGCTCGCGTCTGTTCGGAACCCTGCCGCGCATGAGCCGCATGTGCAGCGGCCCGCTCGCGCCGATGTTTAACAGCGTGCTGCGCTCCAAACCCATGCGCGGCATGCTTGAATCCACCGCGGGCATCAGCGCGCGCCGCCCGCTGCCCGAGTTTGCGCGCGAGACATTTTCGACCTGGTTCCGGCGCAAGGCGGCCGCGCGCCGCGGCAAAGCCAAACACAAAGTTGTGCTGTTTAACGACACGTTTAACACATATCACGATCCGCATATCGCCCGGGCGGCGACGGAGTTCCTGTGGGCCGCCGACCACGATGTAATTCTGCCCGGCATCCGCTGCTGCGGCCGGCCGATGATTTCCAAGGGGCTGGTGGACGAGGCGCGCGCCGCCGCCAACGACACACTCACGCGCCTGAAACCCTACGCCGAGCGCGGCATGTACATCGTTGGTCTTGAGCCTTCGTGCATCCTCTCCCTGCGCGATGAATACCGCTACCTGCTGCCGGGCGACGATCGCGTCGACCTCGTGGCCGAATGGGCCCTCAGTTTTGACGAATACGTGGCGCGCGCCGACGCCGAAGGCGCGATTGAGGTTGACTTCGTGCGCGAACGTCGCAATATCCTGCTGCACGGACACTGCCACCAGAAAGCTCTGGTGGGCACGGCCCCGACCAAACTCGCACTGGGTATACCGCGCAACTATCACGTGGAAGAAGTTGATTCAGGCTGCTGCGGCATGGCCGGGTCGTTCGGCTATGAGCAGGAGCACCTCGACATCTCGCTCAAAATGGCGGAGCGCAGTCTGCTGCCCGCCGTGCGCAAGGCGTCCGAAGACACAATAATCGTTGCCGGCGGCACCAGCTGCCGTCACCAGATCGGCTTTGGCACGGGACGCCGCGCGCTGCATCCGGCCGAAGTTCTGCGGGACGCCCTGCTGCATCGCGACGAAGAATAGTTGTTTAACGGACGCCGCTCAAAGAAGGTGTTTAAGCCGCGGCTAACAACAGCATTGTACAACAGAAAGGCCGGAGAATACCATGCAATACCAATCCTTTAATCCACCGCAAAGACTGCTGATGGGGCCGGGCCCTTCGCAGGTCAGCTCCCGCGTATTGGCGGCGATGGCGCGCCCGACGATCGGCCACCTGGATCCGCAGTTTGTCCGTTTGATGGACGAGATCAGTGAACTGCTGCGCGGGCTGTTTCGCACGCGGAACCAACTGACGATGCCCGTCTCGGCGCCCGGATCGGCCGGAATGGAAAGCTGTTTTGCCAATCTGATTGAATGCGGCGACAAAGTGATTATCTGCCGCAACGGCTACTTCGGCGGCCGCATGCAGGAAATGGCCGAGCGCATGGGCGGTCAGGTTGTCATGGTCGAAGACGAGTGGGGCGACCCCGTCGATCCGGCCAAAGCGGAAGACGCACTTAAACAACATCCCGACGCCAAGGTACTCGCTATTGTTCACGCTGAAACTTCAACCGGTGCGTTGAGCGACGCCAAAACGCTCGCCGCACTGGCGCATAAACACAACTGCGTCACCATCGTCGACGCCGTAACTTCCATGGGCGCGCTGCCGCTGGAAGTGGATGAATGGGAACTGGACGCCGTGTATTCCGGCTCGCAGAAAAATCTCTCGGGCACGCCCGGCCTCTCGCCGCTGACGTTCGGTCCGCGCGCGTTGGAACGCATTAAACAGCGCAGGAGCCGCTGCCAGAGCTGGTTCATGGATGTTAATCTTGTGATGCAGTACTGGTCGGGCGAGAGCAAACGCGCCTACCACCACACCGCGCCGATCAACGCGCTGTATGCCTTGCACGAGTCACTGCTGATGATCCACGAGGAAGGCGTCGAAAACGCCTGGGCGCGCCATGCGGCGATGCACAAGGTGATGCGCGCCGGACTGGAGGCGCTGGGCCTGACGTATATCGGCCGCGACGGCGCGCGCCTGCCGAATCTGAATGCGGTGATGCTGCCGGACGGAATGAATGAAGGCCTGCTGCGCGCGCGCCTGCTTGACGACTTTGAACTGGAAATCGGCGGCGGGCTGGGCGCGCTGGCCGGCAAAGCCTGGCGCATCGGCCTGATGGGAACCGCCTGCAGCGCCGAGAACGTGCTCACCTGTCTCTCCGCCGTCGGCGCGGTGCTGGCCGCCGAAGATTCCTCGATCGACGCCGGAGCGGGCGTGGCCGCCGCCGCGCGGCTCCTGAACGCCTGAAGTTGATGAATGCGTGTTAACGACCGGTTCTGTCTGACAATTGATCTGAATAAAACGCAGCGGACGGATATTGAGAGCCCGTCCGTTGCGTCGACTGATTGCCGCCCACCCCAACTCGCCGCAGAAATCCCGGGGCATTTAACCGTCCCCACGACCGAATGACTTGACGTCCACCCCGCGCCTGTGTATCTTCGCCGACTGGAAACAACGCGCACACTTTCGACTTCCTTCCCGGCGATTAACAAGAGGAAAAAGCAAGCCTGTGTTAAACAGGCGAAGCGGCTGCCTTTGTCTGCTGTAGGCGACAAAGCGGGCAGTGCTGTTCCCGGCGGAAACAATTTAACCACTATGGAGAATCCGGTCATGATTAAACAACTGGCGGCAACAGTGTGCCTGTGTTTAACAGTCTGCTGCGGCGGTATCCGGGCGCAGAGTCCGGTGTGGGCCGACCCTGCGATGAATGCCGATATACTGCTGGAAACGAGCCTGGCGGTAACGGAAGACGGACCGAATACCTGGCGCGCCTGGGGTGCGTTTTTGACGGGGCGCTACGAGTTTAACACGCGGATTCGCGCGCTTGTTGAACTGCCCATTATCGCGCTGCAACGGCGTGAGATTGTCGACAAAATCGGGCCGGATGCAGCGCCGGCGTATTCCGACTATGAATCGGAACTGCACCTCGGCAACCTGAAGGCGGGCATTGAACTGGGTGAGCGCGACGACGTGGTGGTTCAGTTGTCGACGCGTCTGCCGACGACAAGCTCCGGAAGTCCCTTGCTGCCGCGCGCCGGCGAATGGCTGGACCCGATGCGGCCGAATGCCGGATACAGCGATCACCTGGAAATGGGCGCTCATGTGCACGTGCCTGTGTGGGAGAAAAATTCGACCGATCTGCTGCTGCGCGGCGGAGTGCGCGTGTGGCGGAACCTGGCGGAGGGCCGCGGGCTGGCTGCGACGCTGATAGATATTGAACCTGTTTTGCGGCTGCGCCACAAACGCCTGACGCTGCTGGCCGGACCCGCAATTTCGATCATTTTTTCCAACTATTACGCCGCTCCGAGCGATGACGTCGGCATGACGCTGAACCTGGCGGCGCAGTATCAATTCGGCGATGTAGCCGCGGCCCTGATCTTCAAAATGAACGCTTCCGATCGCTTCAGTCCGGTGCGGCACGTCGTGGAACTGGCGCTTCCCATCGACTTCGACTGATGCTCATCCCTCGTTTTGCCGCCGATTTTTGCTAGACTTGTAGCGAACAAACGGGCGTGCGGGCTCATCGCGCAGCAATGCGTCGGTGAGCTTTGCCGCTTTGGCGGGTCTATGTCGCGTTCGGCCCCGCGCCGGCGACACCCCGATCTGCCGCACACTCACGTTTTTGGTCGCTGCTATGAATATGACTCGCCTGGATTCGCCGGCTCTGCGCCGTTTTGTTGTTTTCATGCCGCTGCTGGCCTTCGCCGTGCTGGCCTTCGCCTGCGGCGAGAGCGAAGAGGAGGAACCGGCGCCCGACGATGTGGCCGCCATTCCCGAGGCGGTGGAACCACAGGCAAACACAGACGGCAGTTCGATTCAGGCCCCGCCGGGTTTTGTGCATCTGCCGTCGGCCGCATTTTCGATGGGCAATTCAGGCGGCTTTCAGGACGCCGTCAACGAAGGCCCGGTGCATCTGGTCGATGTTTCGCAGGTTTTCATGGCCGTCGACGAGGTCACCCAGGCCGAGTACATGCAGCACATGGACACCAATCCCAGCCGCTTCAATGGCGATCAGCGCCCGGTGGAATCCGTCACCTGGTACGAGGCGGTCGAATACTGCAACCGCCGCTCCGAGGCGGAAGGGCTGACGCCCGCCTACCACATCAACGGCACGGCGGTGACCCGGCTGCCCGAGGGCAAGGGGTATCGACTGCCGACCGAGGCCGAGTGGGAATTCGGCTGCCGCGCCGGAAGCAACTCCGACCTGTTCAACGGCGACCTGACGACGCCGGCCTACGACTGCAACAACACCGACCCGATGCTCGACCGCGTGGCCTGGTACTGCGCCAATTCGGGCGACAGCACGCACAATGTCGGCCTAAAAGAGGCCAATGGTTTTGGGCTCAGGGGCATGCACGGCAACGTGGCGGAGTGGGTCTGGGACTGGTTTGCCGTTTACCCCGGCATCGACCGCAGAAATCCGACGGGTCCGGAACAGGGCAAAAATCGCACCGTGCGCGGCGGGGCCTACAAATTTCCGGCGGCCGAGTGCCGTTCTTCGCGCCGCATTCCGCTGGCGCCCGACATGTTTGGATATCGCCGTTCGACCGTGGGTTTCCGCGTGGTTCGCCCCGTCCACTGACCTTTTTCAGCATGATTTTTTTGTTAACCACGGTGGTTGAATTCGCCGGGTCCCGCGTCGGTCCCTGAACCCATGAACGTCGCGTCGCGCACCCGTCCCGCGTTTTTCCGCAGCAGCACTGGAAGTTTTCTCCGATGAGCGCCAAAGCAGAAACACAACTGAAAGCCGGCAATCTGCTGGTCTATAAACAGCAGCCGGCCGTTGTCGCCGCCGCGGGCGATAAAATTGAGATTCTCACGCGCGACGGCCGCCGCCTCAAGGTGCGCCCCAAGGACGTCCTGCTGCTGCACGAAGGTCCGCTGGCGTCTCCCGCGGCGCTGCCGCCGGTCGAGGGCGACGTTCAGACCGCCTGGGAACTGCTGCAGGGCGACGCGCCGGACCTGCAAACGCTGGCCGAACTGGCCTTTGAAGAATGGAGCCCCGCCGGCGCCTGGGCGGCCTGGGAACTGCTGCAGGACGGCCTCTATTTTGAAGGCGAGCCCGACGCGATTGTCGTACGCGACGCCGCCCAGGTTCAGGCCGTCCTCAACGCGCGCGCCGCACGGGAGGCGGCCAGAAACGAACTGGCGGCGCTGGCGCAGCGACTGTCGGAAGCCAAACCGCTGCCGCAGGACGCGGCCGCGCTGCAACTGGAAATGGACCTGGCGCGCGGCGGCAGCGGCAAATCGGCCGTACTGAAAGAAATGGAGCTGCCGTCGACGCCCGACGCCGCCTACGAAATGCTGCTGCGCAGCGGCATCTGGGGGCCGGCCGATCATCCGTATCCCGAGCGGCATGGTGTTGACCGCTCGCAGCCGCGGGCAGAACTGCCGCAGCTGGAGGCGGAAGAGCGCCTGGACCTGCGCGCCCTCGACGCCTGGGCGATTGACGATGCCGACAGCAGCGATCCCGATGACGCCGTCAGCCTGGACGGCGACCGCATCTGGGTGCACGTGGCCGACGCCGCGGCGCTGATACGTCCCGACAGCCCGGCGGATCTGGAAGCGCGCGCCCGCGGCGCCAATCTCTATCTGCCGGAAGGCACAACAAACATGCTGCCGGAAGCGGCGACGGATCTGCTCGGTCTGGGCCTCGCGGCGGAGTCTCCGGCGCTCTCGATCGGTTTCAAACTGACGGGCGCGGAGCTGGAAGACATTCAGGTCAGGCCCTCGTTGCTTGCCGTGCAGCGCCTGACCTACGCCGGCGCCGAGGAGATGATCGAGGCGGGCGATGCCAGACTGAGCGCCCTGCTGGACGTGGCGACGCAGCTGTGTGAGCGCCGCCGCGCGCGCGACGCCGCGTTCATCGAATTGCCGGAGGTGAAGGTGCGCGTGCGCGACGGCGAGATTCACCTGATCGACCTGCCGCGTTATCGCTCGCGGATGCTCGTCACCGAGTTCATGCTGGCGGCGGGCGAGGCGGCGGCGCGTTTTGCGCTCGCGCACGAGATTCCGTTTCCGTTTACAAGTCAGGCCGCGCCGGACGAACTGCGCAAGCCGCGGACGCCGTCGGAGATGTTCGCTTATCGCAAAACGTTCAAACGCAGCCGCATGCAGAGTACGGCCGAGCCGCATGCCGGGCTGGGGCTGGAAGTCTACGCGCGCGCCACGAGCCCGCTGCGACGTTACCTGGATCTGGTGGTGCACCAGCAACTGCGCGCTTTTGTGCGCGGCGAAGCGCTGATGGACGAGCAGGAGATGCTGGCGCGCGTCGGCGCGGCGGAAGCGGTGGGCGGCAGCGTGCGCAGTGCCGAGCGCGATGCCAATCGGCACTGGACGCTGGAGTTCCTGCGCCGCAATCCCGCGTGGCGCGGAGAAGCCGTGCTGCTGGAGCGCCGCGGCGCGGCCGGCTACGTGATGATTCCCGCGCTGGGTATGGAGCTCTCAATGACCGTGCCGCCCGGAGCGCAGCCCGACGACGTCTTTACCGTCACCTGCGACAGGGTGGACCCGGCGCGGCTTGACGCGCGTTTTCTGAGCGAATAACTTTCCGCACAAACGCGGCGAATTTCTTGCTGCCGCGTCGACCGCACAATTGCCGCGCGCTTTGCGCGTAACCCGAAGTTGTCTGGCGTGTTTGATGCGCAGTCCCGATCCGATCCGGATTGCGTGGCTGTTGCCCGCGGCGCTGCTCCCGGTCGTCGCACTTTTATGTTCAAATGAAGGAAATCCCCCCCGATGCAGAGTGCCGCTGAATCCGCTTTCTCCGCTCGCCGTTTCCCCCAATTCCCGGCCCGCATGTTTCTTGCCGGACTTTTTACGGTCTGCCTGAGCGCTCCTTCCGCGCTTGCCCTGGATGTATTGGTCAAGGGCGCGCCGGTGCCGACAGGCGATGCGCCGCGCGCCTCCGTCCTGTACGATCTTGACGGCGACGGCGATCTGGACCTGGCGGTGGCCAACAACGACGGCGGCACGGTTTCGATCCGTCTGAACGGCGGCGATGGAACCTTCAGCGGCGGGCAGGAGATTCGCGTGGAGACGCGTCCCTGGTCCATTGCCGCCTGCGATCTGGACCGCGACGGCGATGCGGACCTGGCGGTGGCCAACTCGCGCACGCACACAATTTCGATTCTGGTCAACGACGGCGCGGGGAACTTTGGACCCGGCGCTACGCTCGCCACCGATCTCTCGCCGGTTTCGATCGTCGCCGCCGACTTCAACGGCGATGGTTTTACCGACCTGGCCTCGGCCAACAACGGCGGGCGCTCGGTCTCGGTGTTTGTCAACAACGCCAGCCTGAAGCCGGAAACGCTGCCGGCCGTTCGCGTCGGATTCACGCCGATTGCCCTGGCCGCGCTGGATCTCGATCAGGACGGCGATGTGGACCTGGCTGTGGCCAACACGGGATCGGATCAGGTCTGGACGCTGCGCAACAGCGGCGAAGGGCGCATGGAAGTGCGGCAGAAGTTAAACGCGGGCCAACGTCCCGCCTCCATCTGCGCCGCCGATTTTAACGGCGACGGCAAAACGGACCTGGCTTCGGCGGCTTTTCTGTCGAACGAAGTCGCCGTTTTCACCAGCAAAGGCGGCGGCGAATTCAGCGAGGCGTCCATGATTTCCGTCGGCATCGATCCCACGGGAATCGTCGCCGGCGACGTCGACGGCAACGGCCAGATCGACCTGGTTGCGAGCAATTTCCGCGACGCAACTTTGAGCGTCCTGTTAAACAAAGGCAACGCCGTTTTCGACAAATCCGCGACGCCGAACGTATCGCCGGAGCCGGTGCACCTGGCATTGGGCGACATCAACGGCGACGGATTTGCCGACGTGGTGTGTGCGCACAATCCGCAGGATGAGTTGTCTGTCTGGCTGGGTGCGGGGAGTGCAAAGCAGTAGAGGACCGCGTTTGTGGATGGTGTTTTAATCGGCTGATATGTTGCGTTGTACAATTGGAGCTGTGAGTCCCGGGGGCTCGCAGCTTTTTGTTTTCCGGCCCGGACTTTCTGACTCGACCCTGATTACCGCTCGGGGCTTCCGACTCTTCCATTGACTTGAATCCCGAAGCCTTCCATCTTTCCGACCGCTGTTTCTTTTACTTCTCGCCAGGTGCGCTATGCAGCCTGACCCGGCATTTATTGGCCGCACTCCGCACAGGCGGACTGTTCCGCCGGCGGATGCGATGTCGCGTGTTCATTGTCAGCGGCTCACAAGGCCGTAGCCGACAGGGCACGTTTGGCAGCGGCGAACAATTTGTGTGCGGCTCTCGGGTTTGCGACCGCCGCGCGCCGAACAGAGCTGCAAGTGAAGTTTAAACGCATCGACCGAGGATTCAACCGCGCGCCGAACAGAGCTGCAAGTGAAGTTTAAATCCGTCGTTTCAACAACCGGCGGCATGTCAACTAGGGCAGTGTACAAGTTGAATGGTGTTGCCTGTGTTGTTTCGTTGCGCTGACGACGGGAGAACTTAAACGGCTGGTCGCAGGACGGAGGTGGACTTAAACACGTTACGGCCGGGGGCCGAATCGCCTGCCGACGGATTTGTCGGCTGAAAGACTGGTTCTGAGACTTCGGACGCGGCGGTTTGGCGCCGGCTCTGCGCCGTGCAGCTTCAGACTGCGTGGTTAACAAAATGGATTTGTCTGAGTCGGGGCAGGGGAGTAAACAGCGGCGGAGTGTTTAAAAAACAGTGGGGAGCGCTCGTAAACGAGCACTCCCCAACGTGTTGACGAGACGGTTTGTTATGCGCCCTTATCGCACAACAATGACCGGAATCGTTTGAGACACACCACCATTGAGCTCAATGCGCACAAAGTACGTGCCGCTGGAAGCAGCGCTGAGCGAGAGGTTGGTCGTGTTCGGACCGACAACCGTGTTCAGGTTTTGACGGAGAACCGTGTTGCCTGCCGGGTCGATCAGCGTGACGGTAGCCGGGCCGGCCACCTGAGCGTTGAACTCGACGTTAACGGAGTTAACAGCCGGATTCGGGAAGCTGCGAACTTCTTTGACCGTCGTACCGACTTTAACAGTCGTGATCGTCGGCAGAGCGTCGCCTTCTTCGCCTTCGGCGTTGCCGCCTTCGGTTTCTTCGTCGCCGCAACCGAAGTTGACGTCGACTTCAACACCAAGTTCTTCGGAGAAGCGGCGCTTGAGTTCCGCCATTTGCTCGTCGCTCAGCGAGCAGGGATTGCCGTCCCAGTCATCGCCGCCGATTTCGTCGAGGATGCGGTTCAGCTTTTCGAGCAGTTCCTTGTCGCCGTGATCGCCGCCGCCGTCGTTGTTGTCGCATGCGTTCAGCAGCCAATCAAAGTCAACGCCGGTTTCATCGAGGATTTTGGCGTGGATTTCGGCGCGTTGTTCTTCGGTCAGCGAGCAGATGTCGCCGTTCCAGCCTTCGCCGCCGGCTTCCATCAGCAGCTCTTCGAGCATGCGATGAGCTTCGTCCAGACCCGTGTGGTCGCAGGGGAACAGGCCTTGCAGGTCAACGCCGAATTCCTCTTCCATTTTGGACTGAATTTCAGCGCGTTGCTCGTCGGTCAGCGAGCAGGGATCGCCGTTCCAGTCGTCGCCGCCGGCTTCTTGGAGCAGTTCGATCAGGCGATTGTGGAACTCGTCGTCGTTGCCGCCGCCGTTTCCGCCGCCCCAGCCGATTTCGATCGGGAACATGTCGCCAAATTCTTCGCGCAGGATGCGCTCGATTTCTTCGGCTTCTTCACGCGTGATTTCGCCGTCTTCCATGGCTTCGTCCATCAGCTCCTGGAAGCGTTCGTTGAAGCGCTCGAACAGCTCGGGATCGAAGTCGCCGCCATCGTGGCCGCACATCAGCATCGGAGGGCAGGGGCCGCCGAATTCTTCGGCCAGACGACGGTTGATTTCGTCGATCTGCTCTTGCGTCAGGTCGCAGGGATCGCCGTCGTAGTCCGGGCCTGCAACGTCGTCCATGATTTCCTTGATAGCCTCAAGGATTTTCTCGGCGTCTTCATTGTTGTGGCCTTCGCCGCCGTGCTGGAAGGGATCGAAGGGCAGATCGCCGAACTCTTCGCGCAGGGTGTTGAGGATGTCCTCTTTTTCGCTGTCGGTCAGCGGACGCATCCACGGGCCGAGCGTTTCGGAGAGCAGCTCGCCGAGGCGGATATCAAATTTGATCCACTCGTCATCCATGCCGTCGCGCGGGTCGATGTCGCCGCCGAAACCGGCAAAGGGGCTCTCACCGTTTTCGTTGTAGGCGGTGACGAAGAAAATCGTGCGGAACAGGCCCATTTCGGGATCCAGACCGAGTTGATCGGCCAGGTCTTCCAGATTGGTCGTGTAGGTGGTTTCTTCCGTGCTGGCAATCTGGACCAGGTCATCGGGGAAGTTCATTTCGATCGAAGCGTAGATATTGTAACCATCCGCTTCAGGGCCATCCGGCGCCGGATCCCAGCTCATGTGCAGTTCCGACGTTTCGCCGTTAAACTCGGCATGGAAAGCTGTCGGTGGGAAAGGCGCTCCATCGTTTTGAGCCTGGAGCCCGATGGCTCCGACGGTCAGCATGGCAATCAGAGCCATGCCCGCCTGGCGCAAGATTGAGAACGTTTGTGTCATTGCAGTAAATCCTTGATTAAGCATGAATACAATTGCTTTCCGGAGTTGTTGTCGGTTTCAGGTGCGGCGACGCGGCCGTCCCAGCCTGGTCGTTTCCGTCTACCGAATCGGGCGTCAGTGTCGCTGCCCGGGGTTTCTGGAACGCTTCCGTCGGCTCCGTCTCGTCGTTGGATTGCCTTCGGCGCGTTACGACCAGACCAACAACGGCATTTTGAATTCGATACATGCCGCCTCTGATTTTTTTGACTGTTCAGCAATTCCACCGATCCGGGGACGGCGTGCGGCCGGAGCGCCAATTGTCCTGAAGCCGCTTCAATACTCGTTTCGCACGGCATACCGTTTTAACATCGTCCAAACCGATTTGGCGCGCGCAACGACTGTGCGGACGTCCATGGCTTTAGCTGAAGCATGATTTTCTTGTTTGTCAACGGGTGATCGACCTGCAGCGCGGCAGCGTCTTTTGGCGCGCGTTTTGTGAGGCGCGTATAATAATGGAGAAGAGTCGACCTGGCGGGCGGGGGGGAACTGAAGTTCATTTCCGTCATTAATATGGATCACGTCGTCATGCCGCCGCGGTGACTGGTGCGGGCGCTGCCGATCACCCGCGTTTTGCGCCACGTTTGGGGGAGAATATCGCCCGTTGGTGTTTTTCCGTTTGCAGGGCGGCGCGCGCCGAATTGTTCTGATGTACGATCCATCCTGATCACTTCGCCGCGCGGCCCCTCACTCGGGCCTTCGGCTTGTTGTTTTCTGTTGTTTGCCACAGGGAGCACAGGCTTGCATCTGCGGGTCTGTGCGCGGCCGCCGCGCCTTGTGTTAAAAACGTGCGCCGTTGCCGCGCCATACGCGGCGGCATCAGTCAAAGACCTGCGATGCCGGGCGATAAGCCTTCAAAAAATACGCGCAGGCTCGTGGCCCCGCGGCCTGTATCCATGCGGTCTTTGCGCCGCCGGTACAAAACGCGGCCGGGTACAAATGTGTACCCGGTGCAATATTTTGCTCGGATTGTGTTGACTTTAATCTTATACTTGGCTTTCAGCCCGAACGCATCGACACCCGCACTTTGACCAACAAACCGGCAATCCTCATGACCAGCTTTCGCACGTTATTGTTTGTATTCCTGCTGCTTGCCTGCGCGCCCGCGGCGTATGCCGTGGACGAACTGGATGTCTGGTGGGAGTTCCGCGGCGGCGGCGAGGAGCGCTCCTGGGCGGGCGAAGGCTTCAGTTACCTGCCGGACTTCGACACGCTGAACGGCGGCGAGGGCCATAATGCGATCGCTATCGTCAGCGGTA